>BATO01000111.1 GCA_000474255.1 Aquipseudomonas alcaligenes MRY13-0052 | reverse complement strand
CCTTGTGCAGGCGCTGGGTTTCCAGCGTCGGGCCGCGCTCCCCGCGCGCCACGCGTTCGAGCAGCGCTTCGTCCTCGGCCAGGCGCTCCTGCGGGACCAGCAGGGGGGCGAGGGGGCGGCCGAGGATCTCCGCCTCGGTGTAGCCGAACATCTGCTCGGCGGCACGGTTCCAGGTGATGATCCGGCCATCCAGTGCCTCGCCGATGATCGCGTCGCTGGAATTCTCGACGATGGTCGCCAGCCGCGCCTGGCCGGCCATCACCTGGTGCTGGCGCTGGCGTGACAGCAGCAGGGTGCCGACCATGCCGGTGAGCAGGAGGCTGGCCAGCAGCCCGACCACGAACACCCTGGCGGGGTGTACGGGGTCCAGGGACTCGACGAACGCCGCGTGGGCGCTGACCTGGAACAGCCAGGTCCGCCCATAGACCTCGCGTTCGAAGCTGTAGGTCTGGACCAGCTCGCCATCCGGGCTCTGGTGGTGGGTCTCGAAGATGAGCTTGCGTTGCGGGGCGTCGGTCTTGTCGTAGATCGCCAGGTGGAGGCTGTCCACGGGCAGGTCGAGGTCGGTCATCACCTCGCTCATCGCCAGCGGGGCATAGCTCCATCCGAGGATTTCCTCATGGCGGGACGGGAGATCGGCAGGGGTATCCGGGGTGCTGTAGACGGGTAGCAGGAACAGGAAGGAGCGATAGGCCTCCCTGGATTCGTTGACGAAGGTGATGGGGGCGGTCAGCGTGGCCTTGCCGCTGAGCATCGAGCGCTGCGCGGCGATCCGGCGCAGGGGCTCGGAGGCGATGTCCAGGCCGATGGCTTCGATATTGACCTCCGGCGGATCGATGTACTGGATCACGTAGCGCTCGCCCTGGAAGGGGGCGAACTGGTGCAGGGTGAAGTTCGGCTGGCCATCGGCCCTGACCCGGCGCAGGAAGTCCGCCTCCTCGTTGACCTTTACCCGGCGGATGAAACCGAAACCGCGGGCCCCGGGGAATTCTTCCTGGAGATTGCGGGCCCGGCTGTAGCGGGTGAACAGGTCGAGGGTGACGTTGTCGATGCCCAGCATGTGGATGGCGCCGCGCCAGCCCCTGAGGCGGAACTCGTAGATGCGCAGGCGCGACATGAGGTCGCCTTCGACCTCGCGGCTTTCATCCTTCAGGGCCTGCTGCACGTGGTTGTCGATGGACCGGACCTGCTGGAAACTGGCCAGCGCGCTGAGCAGCAGGCCCGAGAGCAGTACCGCTGCCATCCAGATGGCGATGTGAATCCATGACTTTGCCTTCATCCACTCGAGTCTCACGCCGGTTGGAGGTCGAGGCGACCTTGGCGGCGCGCATCGAGCCCTGACTTTCCTGTCTTTTTCCGTAAAGGCGCCAGCGTACTTATGTCCAGTATCACGGTGACATCATTCGCTCTATGGAGAGGACGCCGACTCGCTGTTGCCTCCTCACTATAGATGGCCCTTGGCCTGGCTTCCCGGCGAATGACGTCGCCTGCAGCCGGCCTGCCGTCGACTCGGGCCCGCTTCAGGCTCCATTCCGATTGGTTGCGAGTACTCGCCCCATCGAAACGCACGTTGGCAGCCAGACATGATCCATTCGCAATGGGAGTCGTTGTTCCTGCTTCACTTCGGCAGCCTGGGGGAGCGCCACGCCTCCCCGTACCTGCACCTGCAGGGGTACCCGGGCGCGAGGAGCTGGAGCTGTTCGCCCAGCCTGGTGTGCCAGGCGTTGCCCTCTCCGGTGAGCAGGTGGTTGGCGAAGAAGGCGCCAGCGACCGAGGCATGGAACAGGAGGACGACGGGGCCCCAAAGCCGGATGGTCGCCCCGCCCATCAGTTTTCCACCCGGCTCGTGACCGGTTGGCCAGTGACCGGGGCGTGAGAGATTTCGGCCTTGTGCTTGTCCTTGTCGAAGCCGTAGATCTCATAGCAGTTGCCGGGCGTGATCTTGAACGTGTCGATCGGGTAGCCCTGTTCCTTCAGCTGTGCCTGGAGTTGTTCAGGTGAAGCGTTCGGCGGTGGTGCACTGGGGAAGGCGAGGGCCGCGGTGCTGGCGATGAGCAGGGCGGGAAGCAACAGGTAGCGCATGATGAAGTCCATGATGGCGTTGGGAGCTTAACTCCGCGCGCCGAAGCTCTAGGGATTTGAGGGGCGCGATATCGACATTCAGGCGCGGTTGATGGAGGCTGTGCTGCCTGAATTTCTCCTGGCTCCCGGGGTCAGCTCTTGCAGACGCCGATTCGCGCCAGGGTTTCGACGGTGCCGTGCCCTGGATGGAACGCCCGCTGCGCACCCTGGCGCAGGGCCGCAACGCGCGGGAGCTGCTTGCGCGGACGCGCTGGCAGGCGCTCGAGGGCGTGTGCCGGGCTGCTGGGCAGCTCGGATTGGCGGCGGAGTACGTGATGGCGCGGAAGCTGCATCGTTGCGCCAAGTGCCGGTTTTTCGTCGCCGGCCGTGGAGGATCGAGAATGCGTAGTTTGATGCTGTTGCTGGCGCTGATGGCCCTCGGGGGCTGCATGAAGGTCAGCGACATGACCCTGGGCGCCCGCGAGCAGATGAGCGATGCCGGGCTGCTGGACCACAGCGAGACCTATCGCTCCATGTCCTGGCGGCTGCAGCCGGATTCGTTCATCTACATCGCCCAGAGCAGTTTTTCCCCGCAGGGCGGGACCCGCACCAAGCCCAACGTGGTGGCCGAAGAGGCCTTCAAGGGCTTCGTCGAATACTTCCCGCTGGTGCGTCGTGCAAGCCAGCCGGTGAGCCTCGAGCAGGCCATGAGCGAGGCGCGTTCGCTGGGTGCCAACTACCTGCTCTACAGCCGTTTCGCCGATGCCGATGACCGTATCGGCACGGTGGAGGAGTGGGAGGATCAGGAGGCGGTGGATCGGCTCGGTGTCGATAACGGCGTCATCCAGTTGATGCTGATCGAAACCGGTAACCGCTATCTGGTGGACACGGCACGGATCACCCACCGGGGTGGCCTGTTCACCTTTCATGACCAGAAGCCCGAAGACCTGATCGGGCCGCCGTTGAGACAATACGCGCGCAGCCTCATGGGGCTGGGCCGCTGAGGAGGATGTGATGAACGACCCGGGCAAGGCCGGCGACCTGCTGGCGCAGATCCCCAAGGAGAAGGGGCTGCCACCGGTGCACCTGTGGAACCCCGATTTCTGTGGCGATATCGACATGCGCATCGCCCGTGACGGCACCTGGTTCTACCTGGGCACGCCCATCGGGCGCAAGCCGATGGTCAAGCTGTTCTCCACCATCATCCGCCGCGATGGTGACGACTACTTCCTGGTCACGCCGGTGGAGAAGGTCGGCATCACGGTCGATGACGCGCCCTTCGTGGCGGTGAGCGTCGAGGTGAGCGGGGAGGGCGAGGAACAGGTGCTGCGCTTCGTCACCAACGTGGAAGACGAGGTGGAGGCGGGCGCCGAGCACCCGATCCGTGTCGAGACCGATCCGGTGACCCAGGAGCCGGCACCCTATGTGCATGTGCGCACCAACCTGGAAGCGTTGATCCATCGCAATGTCTTCTACCAACTGGTGGAGCTGGCCGTGGTGCGCGAGATCGACGGCCGCTACTGGCTGGGCGTTTGGTCCGGCGGGCAGTTCTTCCCCATTGGCGAGGAGCCCTGACAGGGGCTTTTCGCAGGCAACAAAAAAGGCCCCGAGGGGCCTTTTTCGTTTGTCGCGTTTACATGTTGGGGTAGTTCGGGCCCCCGGTGCCTTCCGGCGCCACCCAGGTGATGTTCTGGGCCGGGTCCTTGATGTCGCAGGTCTTGCAGTGGACGCAGTTCTGCGCGTTGATCTGGAAGCGCTTCTCGCCGTCTTCCTGGGTCACGATCTCGTACACGCCGGCCGGGCAGTAACGCTGCGCAGGCTCGTCATAGAGCGGCAGGTTCTGGGCAACCGGAATGCTCGGGTCGGTGAGCTTCAGGTGGCAGGGTTGTTCCTCTTCATGGTTGGTGTTGGAGAGGAATACCGAGCTCAGCTTGTCGAAGCTGAGTTTGCCGTCGGGTTTCGGGTAGTTGATCTTCGGCGCTTCGCTGGCCTTCTTCAGGCAGGCGTAGTCCGGCACGGTGTCGTGCAGGGTGAAGGGGATCTTGCCGCCGAAGATGTTCTGGTCGAGCCAGTTCAGGCCGCCACCGATGACCGGGCCGAACTTGTGCAGGGCCGGGCCGAAGTTACGGCTGCGGAACAGTTCGTCGTACAGCCAGCTGGCCTTGAACGCTTCGACGTAGGTGGTCAGCTCGTCGCCGCCTTCCTTGCCGCCCAGTACCGCTTCGGCCACGGCGTCAGCCGCCAGCATGCCGGACTTCATGGCGGTGTGGCTGCCCTTGATCTTGGCGAAGTTCAGGGTGCCCAGGTCGCAGCCGATCAGGGCGCCGCCCTTGAAGACCATCTTCGGCAGCGAGTTCAGGCCGCCCTTGCAGATGGCGCGGGCGCCATAGGCGACGCGCTTGCCGCCTTCCAGGTACTGCTTGATCACCGGGTGGTGCTTGTAGCGCTGGAATTCGTCGAAGGGCGACAGGTGCGGGTTGGAGTAGGACAGGTCGATGATCAGGCCGACCACCACCTGGTTGTTCTCCAGGTGATAAAGGAAGGAGCCACCGGTGTTGTCGGTGCCCATGACCGACAGCGGCCAGCCGGCGGTGTGCACCACCAGGCCCTGCTCGTGCTTGGCCGGGTCGATGTCCCAGATTTCCTTGATGCCGATGCCGTAGTGCTGGGCGTCGGCGTCGGAGTCCAGGTTGTACTTCTTGATCAACTGCTTGCCGATGTGGCCACGGCAGCCTTCGGCGAACAGGGTGTACTTGCCACGCAGTTCCATGCCGGGGGTGTAGTAGCCTTCCTTCGGATGGCCTTCGCGATCCACGCCGAGGTCGCCGGTGATGATGCCGCGGACCACGCCGTTCTCATCGATCAGGGCTTCCTGGGCAGCGAAGCCCGGGTAGATTTCAACGCCCAGGCCTTCGGCTTGCTGGGCCAGCCAGCGGCACAGGTTGCCCAGGGAGATGATGTAGTTGCCCTCGTTGTGCATGGTTTTCGGCACAAAGAGGTCAGGAACCTTGATGGCGCCTTCGGCATCTTTCAACATATAGATGTCGTCGCGCTTGACCGGAGTGTTCAGCGGGGCGCCAAGCTCTTTCCAGTCAGGGAACAGTTCATTCAGAGCGCGCGGTTCGAACACGGCACCCGAGAGAATGTGGGCACCGACTTCGGAGCCTTTCTCGACCACGCATACGCTGATCTCCTGACCAGCTTCGGCGGCCTTTTGCTTCAGTCGGCACGCAGCGGACAGGCCCGCAGGGCCGGCACCGACGATGACGACGTCGAATTCCATGTATTCGCGTTCCACAGTCATTCTCCTCAAGGCTCTCTTCGATATTTTATAAGGGAGGGCTAGGCTCGATCCCTGGCCAGAGCTGGCGCATTATATCCACACCCTTTGGCGGGTCCAATACAAACGTTTGTTTGAATTTTGTAGAAGCCTGATAGGATAAGGCTCTGCGGCTTATGGCGGGGTATTTTCCCGTATTGACCGGAATAGGCGTTACGGTCAAGATACGGGCGGTTTTGCGCTCGCCGTATGGGCTGACCGTCGGTTCCGGCCGACGAGCATCACCCGCCAGAGGCTTGTCCTTGGCGACATTCTTATTCACCGGAGAGTAACGAGGAATCCATGAAGGTTCTTGTAGCTGTCAAACGAGTGGTCGACTACAACGTCAAGGTTCGCGTCAAGGCGGACAACTCCGGCGTCGACCTCGCCAACGTCAAGATGTCGATGAACCCCTTCTGCGAAATCGCCGTGGAAGAAGCCGTCCGTCTGAAGGAAAAGGGCGTGGCGACTGAGATCGTCGTCGTCACCATCGGCCCGGCCACTGCTCAAGAGCAGCTGCGTACCGCCCTGGCTCTTGGTGCCGATCGTGCCATCCTGGTCGAGAGCGCAGAAGAGCTCAGCTCCCTGGCCGTGGCCAAGCTGCTCAAAGCCGTTACCGACAAGGAACAGCCCCAGCTGGTGATCCTTGGCAAACAGGCCATCGACAGCGACAACAACCAGACCGGGCAGATGCTCGGCGCCCTCACCGGCTACGCCCAGGGCACCTTCGCTTCCAAGGTCGAAGTTGCTGGCGACAAGGTCAACGTCACCCGTGAGATCGACGGCGGCCTGCAGACCGTAGCCCTGAACCTGCCGGCTATCGTCACCACCGACCTGCGCCTGAACGAGCCGCGCTATGCGTCGCTGCCGAACATCATGAAGGCCAAGAAAAAGCCGCTGGACGTGGTCACTCCGGACGCCCTGGGCGTTTCCACCGCTTCCACCGTCAAGACCCTGAAAGTCGAAGCGCCTGCTGCCCGCAGCGCCGGCATCAAGGTCAAGTCCGTGGCTGAACTGGTCGAGAAACTGAAGAACGAGGCGAAGGTAATCTAAATGACTATCCTGGTTATCGCTGAACACACCAATGCCGCCCTGGCCGCTGCCACGCTGAACACCGTTGCCGCTGCCCAGAAGATCGGTGGCGACATCCACGTCCTGGTCGCTGGTGCCGGTGTCGGCGCTGCTGCCGAAGCCGCTGCCAAGGTCGCTGGCGTTTCCAAGGTCCTGGTTGCCGACAACGCCGCCTTCGCCCATCAACTGCCGGAAAACGTCGCGCCGCTGATCGCCGAACTGGGCAAGGGCTACAGCCACATCCTGGCTCCCGCCACCACCAACGGCAAAAACTTCCTGCCGCGCGTTGCCGCCCAGCTGGACGTTGACCAGATCTCCGAGATCATTGCGGTCGAAAGCGCCGATACCTTCAAGCGCCCGATCTATGCTGGTAACGCCATCGCCACCGTGCAGTCCTCGGCTTCGGTCAAGGTCATCACCGTGCGTACCACTGGTTTCGACCCGGTTGCCGCTGAAGGCGGTTCCGCTGCCATCGAAGCCGTCGGTGCCGGTAGCGACGCTGGCAAGTCCGCCTTCGTGGGCGAAGAGCTGGCCAAGTCCGACCGTCCGGAACTGACCGCTGCCAAGATCGTCGTTTCCGGCGGCCGTGGCATGCAGAACGGTGACAACTTCAAGCACCTGTACGCCCTGGCCGACAAGCTGGGCGCTGCCGTCGGTGCTTCCCGCGCCGCTGTCGACGCCGGCTTCGTGCCGAACGACATGCAGGTTGGCCAGACCGGCAAGATCGTCGCTCCGCAGCTGTACATCGCGGTCGGTATCTCCGGTGCCATCCAGCACCTGGCGGGCATGAAGGACTCCAAGGTCATCGTCGCGATCAACAAGGACGAAGAAGCCCCGATCTTCCAGGTGGCTGACTACGGCCTGGTGGCTGACCTGTTCGAAGCCGTACCGGAGCTGGAAAAACTGGTCTGATCCAGTTTTCCGCACCCATGAAAAACCCGCTCATCGAGCGGGTTTTTTATTGCCTGCGAAATCACAGGGAATCGAGGAAGGCCTGGTAGTGCGCGGCGGTTTCGGCCGGGCGCTCGATCATCGGCACGTGGCCGCAATCCTTCATCACCACCACGCTGGATTTGCCCAGCAGGGGTTTCATCACCTCGATGCTCGACACATCCAGCACCCGGTCCCGGTCGCCCCACAGCAGCAGGGTCGGCGCGGTGATCTTCGGCAGCTCCGGCTCCAGCGGTACATAGCGCTGCACCAGGTGCTGGAAGACCTGCTGGTAATGCTCGCGGTTGGCCATCGACTGCTCGGCCAGGTAGCGCTTCAGCGAGTCGGGCATCGGTGGCTTCTCGACGAAGACGAAGTTCATCAGTTGGTCGTAGTCCGCGACCGAGCCCACGATCAACGGGTTGGCATCGCCGCGCTCCAGTCGCTCGTACAGTTCGCTCTTGTGCGGGGCGGTGACACCGGCGTTGTCGAACAGCGCCAGCGAGCGCACCTGTTGCGGGTAACGCGCGGCGTAGAGGGCGACGATGTGGCCGCCCATGGAGTTGCCCACCAGGTGCACCTTGCCGGCGCCCAGGGTGGCGATGAAGGAGGCCAGCCGCTCGGCCTGGGTGCCGACGTCATAGCTGCCGGCCGGCCTGCTGCTGTCGCCGAAGCCGGGCAGGTCCAGGGCGATCACGCGGTAGCGGTCGGTGAAGTGCCGCGCCATGCGCAGCCAGTTGTCCTTGTTGGCGCCGAAGCCATGGACCATGACCAGGGTCTCGCCGCTGGCCGGGCCGCCTTCGTAATAGGCGATATCCAGGTCGCCGACCGTCGTGCTGTGGGCGGAAAGCCCCGCCAGCTGGCACTCCACGAAGCGCGCCGTGGCCATTAGGGCGGCAGGGGAGAAGTACAGGGTGGCGGCCAGCGCTGCCAGCAACGTCACAAGTCCGATAAGCAGTTTTTTCATGGCGCGTCCTTATCGCAAAAAATTATTGCAGTTCGCCTAAGCTAGCATGACGCTAGAGGGATGCAGCGCCGTGCGCGCATTGCCCAAACCAAGGTCCGGTCCAGGAAGCCCCTGATGCACATACGCCCATTCATCGCTCCGTTGTTGCTGGTCCTGGCCACGCTGTCGGGGCAGGGTCATGCGGCCGGCAAGTGCGAGCGCCTGGTCGCCACGGGCAATCCCGAGTACCCGCCGTACCTGTGGCGTGATCCGCAGAACCCCAAGCTGCTGGTCGGCGCCAATGCCGATCTGCTCAAGCGCATCGGCGAAGAACTCGGGCTGAAGATCGACATCCTCTACACCGGCCCCTGGTCCCGCGCCCAGGACGAGGTGCGCACCGGCCGTGTCGACCTGCTCGCCGGTGCCTTCCTCACCCTGCCGCGGCTGGAAACCATGGACTACGTCCACCCAGCCTTCCTCGATACCCCCAGCGTGGTCTGGGTCAAGCGTGGCCACGGCTTCCCCTACACCCAGTGGCAAGACCTGCTTGGCCACACCGGCGGCACCCTGGTGAACAACAGCTTCGGCCAGGCCTTCGACGCCTTCGCCAAGGCGAACCTCACCCTCGAAGAAGTGCCGAGCCTCACCCAGGCCTACCAGAAGCTCGTGCTGGAGCGCACCGAGTACGTGCTCTACGAGCATTACCCGGGCCTCGCCCTGGCCGACACCCTCGGCATGGCCGATGACCTCGAAGCCCTGGAGCCGCCGATCTCCAGTGAGGGGCTGTACCTCACGCTGTCCCACAACTCGGCCTGCAACGACCCCTGGCTGCGCGGACAACTGGCGAAAAAAATGACAGAATTGACCGCCGCAGGTGCCCCGCAAGTCTTCTTGCAGCGCAATCTCGAGCGTTGGAAAGCTCAGCAATTGCAGCCGGCCAGCGCTCCGAAACCCTAGGAAACCTCCGTGATCGAACAACGCATTCTGGCCATCGGCCTGGCTGTCCTCGCCTTGGCCGGCTGTGCCAATGACCCCGCTCCCGTGGAGCAGCTCCGCCTCACCGAACAGGCCGTGGCCCAGGCCCGGGCCGTGGGTGCCAGCAGCGAGCAGCTCCCCGAAATGAAGCAGGCGGAAGAAAAGCTCGCCCTGGCGCAGAAGAACATGGGGGAGCAGGACTACAAGCGCGCCCGCGTCCTCGCCGAACAGGCCGAGCTGGATGCGCGCCTGGCCGAATCCAAGGTACTGACCGCCAAGAGCAAGGCCCAGCTCGCTGACATCACTGCCCGCATCAACCGCCTGCGCAAGCAACTGGGGGAACTGCAATGAACCCTCGTATCGCCCTCGCTGGCCTGTTGCTGGGCCTCGGCCTGCTCGCCGGCTGCGCCAACCCGCAGCGTGCCGAAGACAGCCTCGACGCCGCCCGCATCCAGTTCCAGAAGGTCAAGGAAGATCCGGACGTGCTGCGCAGCGCACCGAAGGACGTGATCCGCGCCGGTGAATCCCTGGCCCGCGCCGAGCGCCTGTCCAACTACCTGGGCAACGACCAGGACGTCGAGCACTACGCCTACCTCAGCGAGCGCTACAGCGAGATCGCCAGCCAGCACAGCGAGCTCAACCTCAACCAGGAGCGCGCCGCCAAGCTGCAAGTCGACCAGGAGCGCCTGCAACTGGCCCTGCGCGAGGCCAAGCTGCTCAGCGCCCAGCAACAGGGCGACTGGATGGAAGAGCAGATGGTCGCCCTGGCCGCCACCGAAACCGACCGCGGCCTGGTGATGACCCTGGGCGACGTGCTCTTCGACACCGGCCGTGCCGAGCTCAAGGCCTCGGCCAATCGCACCGTGCTCAAGCTGGTGCAGTTCCTCCAGATCAACCCGCGTCGCGTGGTGCGCATCGAGGGCTACACCGACAGCAGCGGTGTTCGCGAAGAGAACCTCGCCCTGTCCCGTGACCGCGCGCAGGCGGTGGCGGATGTCCTGAGCGACCTCGGCATCGACGCCAAGCGCATGGAAGTGGTCGGCTACGGTGAAGCCTTCCCGGTGGCCGAGAACGCCTCGTCCCATGGCCGGGCGCAGAACCGTCGCGTCGAGATCGTGTTCTCCGACGAGAAGGGCAAGCTCGGCGCCCCCCGCTGATCCCCGCTGTTCCAAGAACCCCGGCGGCTTCGGCTCCCGGGGTTTTTTATTGCCCGTACAGCTGCACCCAGTAGAGGAGTCACTGCGGACTGAAGCGATACAGTCACTGGCGAAAGCGCACTGTATGGCCCACAATTTCCTGTGCTGTACCGGTGCAATTCGTTACTGCTCCGGTACTGTTTCGGTCCAGTGAACCAGGTGCCGCCGCCATGACCAATCTGTTGCTCTATCAACGCATCGCCCAGCAACTGGCCGAAGACATCCGCCGTGGTGTCTACCAGCCTGGCGAACGTGTGCCCTCGGTGCGCAAGATGAGCTCGCAGCTCAATGTCAGCCACGCCACGGTGCTGCAGGCCTACGCCAACCTGGAGGACCAGGGGCTGATCCGCGCGCGCCCGCAGTCCGGCTTCTACGTGCACCAGACCCCGGCGCTGACCGCCTCCACCCCGGATATCGCCCGGGTCGAGCGGCCGGGCCTGGTCACCCGCGCCAGCATCATCAACCAGGTGCTCACCGAATCCCGCCGTGAAGGCGTGTTCCCCCTGGGCGCCGCCGTGCCCCATGTGGACTACCTCCCGGTCCGTGCGCTGCACCAGCAACTGGCCAAGGTCACCCGCTTCCACAGCCCGCGCGCCTTCAGCTACATGTTCAGCCCCGGCTTCGAACCGCTGCGCCGCCAGGTGGCGATCCGCATGCGCGACGCCGGCGTGGTGGTCAACCCCACCGACGTGGTCATCACCCATGGCTGCGTGGATGCGCTGCAGATGAGCCTGCGCGTGCTGACCCGCCCCGGCGACCTGATCGCCGCCGAGTCGCCCACCTATTACGGCCTGCTGCAGCTGGCGGACCTGCTCGGCCTCAAGGTCATCGAGATCCCCAGCGACCCCACCACTGGCATCAGCCTGGAGGCCCTGCAACTGGCCGCCAACCAGTGGCCGATCAAGGCGCTGGTGCTCACTTCGCGCCTCAGCAACCCCCTGGGCGGCACCATTCCCGAGGAGCGCCAGAAGCAGCTGCTGCGCCTGGCGTCGGACTTCGACATCCAGATCATCGAAGACGATATCTACGGCGAACTGATGTTCGAGCAGGGCCCCTCCAAGGCGCTCAAGGCCCACGACCGCGAAGGGCGCGTGGTGTACTGCTCCAGCTTCTCCAAGACGCTGTCCCCGGGTGTGCGCATCGGCTGGATCATCGCCGGCAAGTACCAGGAGGAAATCCAGCGCCTGCAAACCTTCAGCACCCACTCCGCGTGCAGCGTCACCCAGATGGGCGTCGCCGCCTACCTGGAGAACGGCGGCTACGACCGGCACCTGCGCTACATCCGCCAGGAGTACCGCAAGAACCTCACCGCCTTCCAGCTGGGGGTGCAGCAGTACTTCCCAGAAGGCACGCAGATGAGCCGGCCCAATGGCGGCTTCATCCTGTGGATCAGCCTGCCGGCCAAGGTCAACACCAAGGACCTGCACGTCCGCGCGCTGCAGCAGGGCATCAGCATCGCGCCGGGGCTGATCTTCAGTAACACCGAGCAGTTCAACCACTGCGTGCGGCTCAACTGCGGCATCCCGTGGAACCGCGAGGCGGAGCGCGCCATCATGACCCTCGGCATGCTCGCCAAGCAGCTGTGCCAGGAGGCCGGCAGCTACTTCTGATGCCGGCCGGCCCCGGGCTGAAGCCTGGGCTACGTCGATCGGTGATGCCCCGATTTTGGGAGCGGCTTCAATCGCGATGGCCTGGCACGACGATCATCGCGAGTGAATTCGCTCCCTGGGTCCACGCCCCGCCCCAAAATAATTTCACTCCGCCTTAACCCGACCCGATCGGCGCCTCCGTCTACTGGTGCGTATGGACATTCCGTCCCCAGGAGACACGCCATGACCACCCCCGCCGCACTGCTCCGCCAACCCCTCGCCGCCGGTTTCGCCGCAGGCCTGTTGCTCGCCCTGGCCGCCTGCCAGGGCCATGAATCCGGCACCACGCCGGGTGCGAGCGAGACCAAGGCCAAGGTCGAAACCGAAGCCGAAGTCACTGGCTCGCTGAGCGCCAACAGCGATGACGCGCGCCTGCAGGAGCTGGCCAAGCCCGCCGCCGAGCCGAACGCCGCCTATGCCCCTGCTGCGGTAGCCAAGCGCTCGGCCCCCATCGCGGTGGCCGGGTCGATGGTCATGCCCGTGGCCCCCGCGCCCATGAGCGACGCCCTGGCTGCCGGCTACCGCGACGAGGGCCGCGAGCAGTACGCGCACCTGGCCGACAACCCCATCCATGCCGTGACCAGCGACCCGGTCTCCACCTTCAGCATCGACGTCGACACCGGCGGCTACGCCAACGTCCGCCGCTTCCTCAACGACGGGCAATTGCCGCCCAAGGACGCGGTGCGCCTGGAAGAACTGGTCAATTACTTCCCCTATGCCTACCCGCTGCCCCAGGGTGACGTGCCCTTCGGCATCGGCACCGAGCTGGCGCGTTCGCCCTGGAACCCCGAGGCGCGCCTGCTGCGCATCGCCATCAAGGCCTCCGACACCCAGGTCGAGCAGCTGCCGCCGGCCAACCTGGTGTTCCTGGTGGACGTCTCCGGCTCCATGGACCGTCGCGACGGCCTGCCCATGGTCCAGGGCACCCTCAAGCTGCTGGTGGACCAGCTGCGCGCCGAAGACCGCGTCTCCCTGGTCACCTACGCCGGGGAAGCCCGCGTGGTGCTCGAATCCACTCCCGGCAGCGACAAGGCGAAGATCCGCGCCGCCATCGACCAGCTCGCCGCTGGCGGCTCCACGGCGGGCGAGTCCGGTATCCAGATGGCCTATGCCGAAGCGCAGAAGGGCCTGCTGAAGAACGGCATCAACCGCATCCTGCTGGCCACCGACGGCGACTTCAACGTCGGCATCAGCGACTTCGAAAGCCTCAAGCAGCTGGCCGCCGAGAAGCGCAAGGGCGGGGTCTCGCTGACCACCCTGGGCTTCGGCACCGACAACTACAACGAACATCTGATGGAGCAACTGGCCGATGCCGGCGACGGCAACTACGCCTACATCGACAGCCTGCGCGAGGCGCGCAAGGTGCTGGTGGACCAGCTCAGCTCGACCCTCAAGGTGGTGGCCAAGGACGTCAAGCTGCAGGTCGAGTTCAACCCCGCCCAGGTCAGCGAATACCGCCTGCTGGGCTACGAGAACCGCGCCCTCAAGCGCGAAGACTTCAGCAACGACAAGGTCGATGCCGGCGAGATCGGCGCGGGCCACACCGTCACCGCGCTCTACGAGATCGTCCCGGTCGGCGGCAAGGGCTGGCTGGAGCCGCTGCGCTACCAGCAGGCGCAGCAGGCCGATGGCAAATCCTCCGAACTGGCTTGGCTGCGCATCCGCTACAAGGCGCCGGGCAGCGAGCAGAGCAAGCTGCTGGAACGCCCCATCGCCGCCAGTGACGTGCCGGCCCTGAAGGACGCCAGCGAAGACCTGCGCTTCGCCACGGCAGTGGCCGCCTTCGCCCAGCAGCTCAAGGGTGGGCAATACACCGGCAGCTTCTCCCTCGCCGACAGCGCCAAGCTGGCCCGGGGCGCCAAGGGTGAGGACCGCTTCGGCCTGCGCGGTGAGTTCGTGCAACTGGTCGAACTCGCACAAAGTCTGCAAAATCCAACTCCTTCACAGGCACGGATCGAGTGACTTGAGCGAACCCATCACGGATGACGACGCCGCCCTGCTGCGGCGCTACCGACACGGCGATGCCGAGGCCTTTGGCGTGCTCTACGCACGCCATCGCCTCGGCCTCTACCGTTTTCTCTGCGGGCTGTGCGGCGACGCCAGCCTGGCCGAGGAGATCTTCCAGGAAACCTGGCTGAACCTGATCCGCAGCGCCACCGAGCAGCGCGAGCAGGTGGCCTTCAAGACCTGGCTCTACCAGATCGCCCGCAACCGCCTGATCGACCATTGGCGCAAGCACGGGCGGCTGAACGGGCGTGTCGAGGAATTCGACGAACAGGCCCATGGCGACGCCCTGCCTGGCAGCAGCGAGGACCCGGCGGAGCAGCTCAGCCTCAGTCGCGACCGCCAGCGCCTGCAGGCCGCCCTGGAAGAGCTGCCCGGCGAGCAGCGCGAGGTGTTCCTGCTGCGCGCCCATGGCGACCTCGAAGTGCACGAGATCGCCGAGATGACCCGCACGCCCGCCGAGACGGTGAAGAGCCGCCTGCGCTACGCGATGCAGAAGCTACGTCGGTTGCTGGCCGATCCGGCCGCCACCGAGGAGGTATCCACATGAACCAGGACCCACGCAAGCCGGAAGGGCTGGAGCAGCAGATGCTCGCCCACTTCCGTGCCCATGAAGGGGGCGAACCGTCCGCCGAACTGGATGCGCGCATCCTCGCCGCGGCGCGCGCCGCCGTGCGTCCCGCCACGCCGAACCTGGCTGAGCGCCTGCATGCATGGCTGTTCGGCCCCGGTGGTCGCCAACGCTGGTCGGTGGCCTTCGCCGGCCTGGCCTGCCTGGGCATCGGTGTCAGCCTCACCTGGCGCAACCTCGACCGCCCTGACCTCGACTACGGCAACAGCGCCCCGGCCCCGACGGCGATGATGATGCCGGCGCCCATCGTGCCCGCCGCGCCCGCGGCTGCACCGATCGCCCGCTCTAGCGTCGTGGCCGGCGACACCGCCGTGGCCGGGAGCATGGAGAGTGCCCCGGAACCCACCATCCAGGCCTACGCCGCTCCGGCGCCGGCCGAGGCACCGCAGATGGCCCGCGAGGCGAAGAAGATGGCGGCCTCGCGCCTGGCTGAAGAGGCCGAGCGCCAGGCTCCGGTGGATGCCCTGTCCGACCAGGCCGAAGTGCGCGAGCAGGCCGTCGAAACCATGAAGGCCGAAGCCTCCGCCCTGGCCGCCAAGCCGCGCATGGCACCGGGCAAGGCCAAGGAAGCCACCCTGGTGGAGCAACTCGAAGCGCTGCTGCAACTGCGCGAGAAGGGCGATACCCAGGCCGCCGACGCGCTGCTGGCACGCCTGCGTGAAGCCAACCCGCAACTGGATATCGAGGCCGAGCTGGCTCGGCTCGGGAAACGCCGCTGATCCGGCCCCGGCGGTGTTGAACCGCCGGGGCCGCGAGCGGCGCAAGGAGCGCGCGATTGCCCATCCCATCCACCGAGCCTGACGACAAAAGCTTCGGCCGCCTGCTGCTGGAGCTGTTGGTGCAGTTGGCGCTGACTATCCTGCCCATCGTCATCTGCGCCTGGCTGCCCCTGCCGTTGTCGGCTGCCCTGGTGGCGCTGTTCGCCCTGGTCGTCAGCCTGGTTGCCTACCTCGGCCGCCTGGCGTTGGCCCGGCGCCTTAGCCCGCAGCTGTCCTGCGCCATGATCGGCCTGGGCATTGGCGTCGGTCGCGCGCTGCCCGGCTACTGGGGCATCTTCGCCGGCATAGTCGCGGTGTTCTGCGGCCTCGCCGCGCTGGCCGCCTGGGAGCGCCGCCTGGGTATCGCCGAGCCCGCGCCTGCGCCGGGGGCCAACGCCTGGGGCAGCGATGGCCCGCTGCTGACGCCCGAGGGCCAGCCGGTGCACAGCTTCAACTGGAGCGAAATCGCCATGGGCGGGCCCGCCTTCTGCGACCACCTGCTGCCCGACGGCGTGGTGCTGGAGGGGCTGGGCACCTCGCTGTGCTTCTCCAGCGACGGCCGTTACCTTGCCGCGCCCATCCCCTCGCGGGGCGAATGGGGCCTGGTGATCTTCGACCGCCAGCTGCGCCGCTTGTATCAGTGCGCCAACGGCCAGCAGTTCTGGGAGCTGGATGCCTTCGATGGCGAGGTGCTGCGCGGCCGCCACAGTCCGCTGGTGGCCAACCAGGCCCGCGAGGTGCGCCTCGATGAGTTGCTGGCCAGCGCCCAGAGCGAAGACTTCGTCGCACTCGGCGACCTTTGGCTCAGCCCGGCCTGGGTCGAGCGCCTGCCTGTCACCCGTGACTTTCCCGCTCCCGCCGGGGCGCACCGCCTGCGGGGCTTGCCGTACCTGCCGGCCAGCCTGCGCGAGCTGGACAACCCGCTCGCCCCCCTGGCCAACCCCGCCTGCGAGCTGTGGCTCGACGATCAGCCCAGCGGCCTGCTGCTGGCGGACGGCGAAGCGGTGATCTGGCGCGACGATGGCCGTGCCCTGGTCTGCCGTGCGCGCCCGACCGCCGAGTTGGAGCGGGGCTGGAGTAACGACTGCTGGTTGTGGGAGGAGGGGGCCGGCTGGCGTCAGCTGGAGGAGCCCTGGCAGGCCCTGGACGGCGAGCCGCGCCTCAACCTGGGCGCACCGCTGCGTATCGACGGGCAGCAGATGTGGCGCGCCGCCTATCTCGACTTCGCCGGC
>BATO01000112.1 GCA_000474255.1 Aquipseudomonas alcaligenes MRY13-0052 | reverse complement strand
TTGGCCTGCTGCTGATCGCCCTCGCCCGGCTGCGCGGCGTCGAGCACATAGTCGCGGTGGACGTGGCCCCCGAGCGCCTGGCGCGGGCCCTGGAGTTCGGCGCCGAACGCGTGCTCGACGCCCGCCAGGTGGACGTGGCGCAGCAGCTGCAAGCCAGCGGTGGCGTGGATTGCGCCTTCGAGGCAGCCGGCACCCAGGCGACCCTGGACGCGGCCCTGCACGGCCTGCGCAAGGGTGGCGAGGCGGTGCTGGTGGGCCTGATGGGCGAGGCGCGCTTCGACGCCTTCCACCTGGTCAATAACGAGCTGCGCATCACCAGCAGCGTCGGCTACCGCGACGTCTACCCGGAGCTGATCGCCCTGCTCGACAGCGGCTGCCTCGACCTGGGCCGCGCGGTGACCCGCTGCGTGCCGCTGGAGCGCGCCGTCAGCGATGGCTTCGAAGCCCTGCTGGCCGACAAGGCGCAGATCAAGGTGCTGGTCAATCCCAACCCCGAACTGGCGGAGGCCTGAACATGCACCCATCAACCTTCAACTCCGGGCTGTTCCGTGATCGCCAGGTGCTGGTCACCGGCGGCACCTCCGGCATCGGCGCCGCCATCGCCCTGCAGTTCGCCGAGCTGGGCGCCTCGGTGCTGGCCCTTGGGCTCGACGCCGATGGTGCGCTCACCCCGCGCCACCCGCTGGTGCGCCCGCAGGAGCTGGACGTAAGCGATGCCGCCGCGCTGGAAGCGGCCATCCAGGCCCTGTCCCGGCTGGATGTGCTGGTGAACTGCGCCGGCATCAGCCGTGACCGCGAGGAATACCAGCCGGCGTGCTTCGAGCGCGTGCTGCAGATCAACCTCGTCGCCGCGATGCGCGCCAGCCAGTGCGCCCACGAACTGCTGGCCCGCCAGGGCGGCAGCATCGTCAACATCGCCTCGATGTTCAGCACCTTCGGCTCGGCCGACCGCCCGGCCTACAGCGCCAGCAAGGGCGCCATCGTGCAGCTGAGCAAGTCGCTGGCCATCGAGTATGCGGCCCTCGGCATCCGCGTCAACGCCATCGCCCCCGGCTGGATCGACACGCCCCTGGGCGCCGGCCTCAAGGCCGATGCGCAAGCCACCCGGCGGATCATGCAGCGCACGCCCCTGGAACGCTGGGGCGAACCGGCCGAGGTGGCCGCCGCCGTGGCCTTCCTCAGCAGCCCGGCGGCCAGCTTCATCACCGGCGCCGTGCTCGCCGTGGATGGCGGCTACCTCTGCACCTGAAGCCCTGACCCAACCCGAAAACGCCCACCCCGGAGCCCGCGCCCCGGGGCGGGGCCCTGCTGCCCAAAACAACCGCGCCTAAACAACAACAAGAAAGGACCGCCCAACCATGAACCGCACCCTGGCCCGCAACGCCCTGCTCCTGAGCCTGCCCCTGCTGCCCCTGCCCTGCCTCGCCGACGAAGCCCCCGGCCCGCTGGCGGAGCTGGGCAGCCAGCTCGCCGAACACGGCATCGAGACCCACGCGGTATTCCTCAGCCTGGCCGTGAAGAACCTCGACACCGGCCCGCGCCCGCACAGCTTCGGCAACAGCGGCGACCTGTTCCTCGGCGCCGACCTGGACCTGGGAACAATGGCCGGCCTGGACGGCGGCGCCCTGCACATCGAGCAGACCCAGTTCATCCTCGACCGCAACACCGGCCAGCCCACCTCGGGCGCCTGGCAAGGGGCCGTCGGCAGCTACTTCGGCGGCGCGCCGATCCACAACGACATCGGCGCCAGCCAGCTGAGCCTGCTGACCTGGGAGCAGCAATGGCTCGACGGCAACCTGGAAACCCACCTGGGCCGCACCAACGCGCGCCGCTATTTCTTCATCTACAACTGCGAGAGCCAGGTCACCTGCAACGACCCGGTGATCGACGCCTCCACCGGCGTGCTGCCGCCGCCCTACGGCGCCTGGGGCGGCTACCTGAAGTACCGCCTGACGCCGGACCTCTACCTGCACGCCGGGGCCTTCGAATCCAACCCCGTGGACTACCTGAAGAAGCGCCACGGACTGGACTTCAGCACCACCGACGCCAGCGGCACCAGCCTGCTCTACGGCATCGGCCGCCGCGAAGGCGTCGAGCGCAACCCCTACAGCTCCCACTACGAGCTCAACGGCTACCACAACACCTCAAAACAGACCGACCCGCTCACCGGTGCCAGCGAGCACGGCAGCAGCGGCGCCTTCTTCAAGTTCCAGCAAACGGTGTGGCGCGCCGACGGTGGCCAGGGTGATGCGCCCCAGGCGGCGCAGCTGTTCGGCTCGCTGTCAGCCGCCGCCGACGACAAGCAGCCCTTCCGCCACTTCGCCGAGGCCGGCATCAGTTGGCTGGCCCCCTTCGAGCGCCCCGGCGACAAACTCAACCTCAAGGCCAGCTACCTGCGCCTCAACCCGCACCAGCTGGAGTTCCAGCGCCAAAGCCGCATCGCCGCCGGCGGCGACCCAAGCCAGGGCTCGCGGGATGTCTACGCGCTGGAAGGCAACGGCCACTTCGCCCTCACCCGCCACCTCGCCCTGGAACCCAGCGTCCAGTACCTCTTCAACCCGGACAACTACTACAACCCCGGCGCCACCGAGATCAGTGGCGACGGCTTCGTCGTCGCCCTGCAGCTGACCCTCGACCTCGGCTCGCTGCTGGGCCTGTGAACCGCAAGGAATCCGCCATGACCTCACCCCGTCGCTTCGACTACATCATCGTCGGTGCCGGTTCGGCCGGCTGCGTGCTGGCCAACCGGCTCTCCGCCGACCCGGGCCTCTCGGTCTGCCTGATCGAGGCCGGCCCCAGCGACCGCAGCCTGTTCCCCGGTAGCTACATCCGCACGCCGGCGGGCATCATCCGCCTGATCGCCAACCCGAAATGGAACTGGATGCACCGTTTCAGCCACGCCACCGGCAGCGGCGAAGTGGAAGTGCCCTGCCCGCGCGGCCGCGTGTGGGGCGGTTCCAGCGCCATCAACGGGATGATCTACATCCGTGGTCACCGCCACGACTACGACCAGTGGGCCGCCCAGGGCAACCGCGGCTGGAGCTACGACGAAGTGCTGCCCTACTTCCGCCGCTCGGAACACTTCGAGCCCGGCGCCTCGGCCTGGCACGGCCAGGGCGGCGAACTCAACGTCGCCGAGCTGCGCAGCCCCAGTACGGTGAATGCGGTGTTCTACCAGGCCGGCGAAGAACTCGGCTGGCGCTACAACGCCGACTTCAACGGCAGTGATCAGGAAGGCATCGGCCCCTTCCACGTCACCCAGATCAACGGCGAGCGCTGCAGCGCCGCACGGGCCTTTCTCCACCCGGTGCTGGCGCGCCCCAACCTGCAGGTGCTCAGCGGCGCCCTCACCCACCGCGTGCTGCTGCAGGGCGACCGCGCGGTGGGCGTGGAAGTGAGCCAGGGCGAGGAATTGCTGCAGCTGTTCGCCGAGCGCGAGGTGATCCTCAGCGCCGGCAGCATCAACTCGCCGCAGCTCTTGATGCTCTCCGGCATCGGCCCGGCGGTGGAGCTGGCGCGCCACGGCATCGCCCTGCGCCACGAGCTGCCCGGCGTGGGCCAAAACCTGCAGGACCACCAGGACGTGGTGCTCATGTACCGCAGCGACGCTGCCCTGGGCTACGGCCTCTCCCCGCGCGGACTCTGGCCGCTGCTGCGCTCGCCCTGGCAGTACCTGGCCGGCCGGCGCGGCCCGCTCACCTCCAACACCGTGGAAGCCGGCGGCTTCCTGCGGCTCGACCCGGCCGCACCGACACCGGAGCTGGGCCTGATCGTCGCCCCGGCGCTGAAGAACCAGCCGCAACGGCCGGTGCCCTTCGGCCATGGCATCAGCCTGCACGTGGCGGTGATGCACCCGCAAAGCCGCGGTGAAGTGCGCCTGAACTCGCCGGACCCACGCGACAGGCCGCACCTGGCCGCCAACTTCCTCAGCCACCCCGAAGACCTGCGCAAACTGGTGGAAGGCGTGCGCCTGGTACGCCGCCTGGCCGGCACCGCCGCCTTCCGCCAGCACCTGCGCGGCGAGCTGGTGCCGGGCAAGGCCATCGACAGCCAGGCGCAGATCGAACAATGGATACGCCACAACCTCGGCACCGTGTTCCACCCCGTCGGCACCTGCAAGATGGGCCACGACCCGCTCGCCGTGGTCGACGACCAACTGCGCGTGCACGGCCTCGATGGCCTGCGCGTGGTGGACGCCTCGATCATGCCCACCCTCATCACCGGCAACACCAACGCCCCGGCGATGATGATCGCGGAGAAGGCGGCGGAGATGATTCTGGGAACGCGGCGCGATACGACTCACCCGAAATCCAATGCCACCGCCCTGCCCGCGTTGACCCCGTAAGGTGCCCCTACACCGCTCCGTCGTTTAACCGCCCCCGCTTCGCGCGCCGTACGCCACGCTGGCAAAACTAAGCCTGGATCGGCCGGCATGACCTGCCACGTTGTATGGCCGCGCGCGATGATCCGTTGCTGAGAGATGGGCCGAGTTGGAAGCGGTTTTTCCAAGGGTGCAGAAATGAAAAACGCCGCATGGGGGGCGGCGTTACTGATGGGAATGGCGGCTATCGCCAACAGCAGCCACTCACGACGAGCTACGCACCCTTGTATTGCAGCGCATCGATCACAACGCCAAGCGCAGAGGATTGCTCGCGCCTGTTGGGGTAGTAGAGATGGTAGCCAGGGAACGGCTGACACCAATCCTCCAGCACGCGGACAAGACTTCCCGCCACAAGCTCCTTGGCCACCATGTCTTCCGGCAGAAAGGCCAAGCCGCAACCTGCCAGAGCTGCACGCAGGATCGGCACGCTGCTATTGAACGTCCACTGCCCCTCGACACGAGCTTTTAGCTCGTGCCCATCCTTCTCGAAGTCCCATTGCAGCAGGCTGCCATACGTCGGTAGGCGCAGGTTGATGCAGTTGTGCGCGGAGAGATCACCTGGTGTTGCAGGCAGTGGGTACTTCCGGAAGTAATCAGGTGATGCCACGACCGCCATGTGCAGCTGAGGGCCGATGGGGATAGCGATCATGTCCTTGGCTACCTGATCGCCTAGGCGCACTCCGGCATCGTAGCGTTGCGCAACGATGTCAGAGAGGGCGTAGTCGACGGTGATCTCTACCTTGATGTCCGGATAGTCGGGCAGAACCTTCAGTAGCTTTGGCCACAGAATATTGTTCGCCGCGTGTTCCGAGGCAGAGATGCGCACGCTACCTGCCGGGGTGTCCCGGAATTTGCTGACCGCCTCCAGTTCCTATTCGATTTCTTCGAACCTAGGCGCCATGGACTGATACAGGCGCTGACCAGCTTCGGTCGGTGAGACGCTGCGGGTTGTACGGGTTAAGAGACGCACTCCCAGGCGCGCCTCAAGGGCACGCATGGTGTGGCTGATGGCGGACTGCGAAACGCCCAGCTGAGCAGCTGCGCGGGTAAAGCTGCCTTCGCGAGCGATGACTACGAAAGCTTGGAGCTCGTTGAGGTTGGCTCGGGACATTGATGAGAACCGCTCATGATCAGAGATGCATTAACTCATCTAATCATGTCCCGTAGCGATTGGGTGGTCTGATTTCTCTCGATATGTATCGGCAGTTGGCCAGCTCACAGGGTTCTGGCGAAGAACGCTTTGAGTTTGCCAACAGCGGCGTCCACGTACTCTGGCACCCAGTAGGTTTCGATATGGGTGGCACCCTCGATTTTGAACAGCTCTTTGTCCTTGGTGCCGGTCGCTTTCGCGAATGCATCCTCGGTCATGTAGAGGCTGTCTGCTTTGGTGCCGGCAATCATTAGCAGCGGTTGCTCAATGAGTTCAATCTGGTTGGTAGCATCGAAGCGCATCAGGTCGAGCAAGCTGCTGGTGGTGTATTTGAAGGTGGAGTTGGGGTGAGCGTAGGTTTTCCAGTAGTACTGGTAGCCCTGGCGGTAAAGGTCGAACGGCAGTTTGGCGATCTGTTCATCGGTCAGGTTGGCATCCCCTGAATATCGAACTTCACCAACAGCTGCCTCCAGAGCGCGAGCGTCGGAAGCCTGCTTGAGACGATCCTGGATAGAGTCCAGCTGCGAATCGGCGTAACCGTTCCGGCGAACGCGCCCTGAGTTGAACATGCTGATGGTGGCAATCGTTTTGAAGCGCTTGTCGGTCTCGGCGGCGGCCAGCGAATAGCCACCTCCGCCACAAATGCCGAGCAAGCCAAGGCGCGACGTATCCACTCCCGCGTACTGCGTGATGAAGTCCGCCATACCGTGAATATCTTCGATGCGGTTCGCCGGTTTATCCACGCTACGCGGCTGCCCTTCACTGCCGCCTTGGTAAGCTGCGTCGGCAGTAATGGTGATGTAGCCTTCCTCAGCCAAACGCTGTGCATAAAGGCCGGCAACCTGCTCTTTCACCCCACCATTGGGGTGAGCGACGACGACTGTCGGGTAAGATTTTTTTGCGTCATATCCCGCTGGCGTATAGATGTTGGCGACGATAGCCAGGCCGTTCAATTTGTACGTGACCGGGTGGATATTCACCTTGCCTGCTTCGTTCTTGGTGATCGCACCGTCGTAGACCAGCGTGAACGGATTCTTTTTGTAATCCGCCGCACCGCTACCAGCTGACGCTCCAACCATTGCTGCCATCAGAGTGGCTTTCATCACTGTCTTTCTCATGGGGATACTCCACGTAACTGAGGTGCTTTCGTTTCAGTCCAGATGCTTCTCGGCGAGAAACTTTGATACCAAGTCGGCGATCTGGATGTTGTTCAAGTCGGACATGGGGAAGTGCGTGTTGCCTTCGATGCCTATGTCGGGCAGGTGGATGAGCCGCACATCACCGCCATGCTTGTTCACTGTGTCCCGCCACAACCTCGCCATCGCCAGCCGCGCACGCCAGCTGTCCTGGGCGGGAAGATCTATTGCCTGCTCGGGGATGTTGTCTCCGTAGAGCACCAGGATCGGGATGCGAGTCAGAGCCATGAATTGCGCCATCGATACCTCTGCGCCTTGCACGGTGTCGAATGCACTGGGAATGGGTGCAGGTACTTCGCCGGTCGGGAATACAAAGCTGCTGCCGGGCTCGAACGCCACAACGGCCTTCACCTTGTCGTTCTTGATGGCTGTCAACCAGCCCGGCCCGCCACCCTGGGAGTGGGTGAACAGAATGCCGGGGCCTATTCGGTCGAATACCGCCGACACGCCATCTGAAACCACGCCCATATCGAAGGGGCCGGTGTTGGGTGTCATGGCCCGGAAAAATTGGTCGCGGGTTTGTGCGTCCCGAGCAACCTGAGCGTTGTCGAAGTAGTTAGGCCACAGCCCAATGCGGAACTGGTTGAACCACAGCTGCTCATCAGGCGTTGGCTTGATGGTGGTTTCCACCATGCTGCGTCCTGCGCCCCCACGGCGTGGCTGATCGATCAGGTACACACCAAATTGGCGACGCAAAAAGATGTTTTGAAACCCTTCGCGTCCGTCAGCAGTGGTTTCCCACGTTCTGGAGAACTGGCCGGCTCCGTGCCACATCACGATAGGCAGCTTTCGAGCATCGACCGGTACCTGGTAAAACACATAGGCGTGATCACCATGGTATGTCTGGCCTGTTGGAGCCATGGGTTCCCGTGGGTTGAAGCTTCCCGGTGAGCTGCTCACAGTGCCGCCGGCTGCAAAACTGCCTTGTTCTTGGATCTGCAAGGGAGCAGCAGGGTTACTTGGCCGCGAGAGGTGATCAGCGCAAGCGGTTAGGGCGCTCACAACGGCGAGAGTCAGCACGTTCTTGGCGAGTTTCACCCTTAGCCTCCCTGCAGGGTAAGAGCTTGGTTCAACGCCGCACTGGCCCGCTCGCCGACGGTTGGATCATCGAGGCTGGATAGAAGCTTGGTGACCTCACGTAACTGGGCCTCGCTCAAGCCGACCCTCATGCTTGCCAGCATGTGGGAGCGTAATTGCAGGTCAGCTCCCGGTGTGGCTGCCAGCGCACCTACGGTGGCCAGCTCGCGGCTCTGCCAGTCCAGGTTGTCGCGCTCGAAAATGTCGCCGAACAAATGAGCTTGCAGGTACTGGTTGATGACGGGCGCGAAGTCAAATACCGGCCCCCTCACTGGCCCACCCGATATTTGGGTCTGGTTAGCTTTCCCTGCTGCAATCAAGTTCTGGCCGGTGGGCGCGGGATGGCTAGGCTCGCGGCCAGGTGCATCCTGAATCCCTCGTTGCTGGCGCGCCTCTAGCACCTTCATCAACTCGCTCAGCGCGTTGAGGCTGCGCGGAAAACCGGTATACGCATAAAGCTGCACCAGGACTTCCTTCACCTCGCTGACCGTAAGGCCGGCGTCCAATCCGAGGTTCAGTGCAGAGCTGAGTGCAGACATATCGCTGACCGCCATTGCAGCGGCAATCAGCGGAACTGCTCGCTGTTTGGTCGAGAGCGTCTCGGAGGATGGCAAAGAATTTTTTGTGGCTGGGGATATCAGGGTGTCTTGAGCCGCGACGCCATACGCGATGTCTGTCACCTTCTCGGCCCAGGCAACGGCAGTGCCGTTTTCAGCTTCGGCGATAGCGATGTGAATCATGCCGGTTCTAGCGGTAGCGCCATGCCAGTGACGAACATTGGGCGGAATCCAGACGATGTCGCCAGGACGGATTTCCTGGCGCGGGCCACCCTCCTGCTGCACGTAGCCCACACCTGCTGTAACGATGAGCGTCTGCCCCAGCGGATGGGTATGCCAGGCAGTACGTGCCCCTGGTTCAAAGGTGACAGTGCCCCCGCCGACACGGGCGGGGGCACTGCCTTTAAACAATCCATCGACTTGCACATTGCCAGTGAAATTTTCTGCCGGCCCCTTCAGGGATGCTTGCGTGCCTGAAGGGGTGATACGGATCTGTTTGGTTTCTTCAGCATCCACTTCGCTCGCCATGAGCGACAACGCAACCAGTGGGGCAATCAAGGTTTTCATCAGTGCTTCTCCTGCATCCGAGATGCGGCTCCGCCGGTGAGGGAGGCGTCGCGTGCTCAGCTCATGAAGTGGCTATCGCTCAGCCAGGCATTCACGTGCTCCATGGTCTTGCGCTCCTGCTCGCCCTCCATTACCAAGCCCTCCAGCAGCTTCGCTTTGGGTGCATGGCTGCGGAGTACCGAAAGGGAGTTGCCCAGGCCATAACCACCATGGGTGTTGAACGGGATAATGGTTTTCCCAGCCAGGTCGTGTGCTGATAGGAAGGCCCGTACAACAGGAGGCGTGGTTTCGCCCCAGATGGGGAAACCGAGAAACAGCGTGTCGTAGGCAGCCATGTCGGAGACGTTGCTCCTCAACGACGGTTCGAAACCGCTATCGCGCTCTTTGCGGGCCTGCTCTACCGTCTGTAAGTAGTCTTCAGGGTATGGCGTGGCTGGGCGGATCTCGAACAGATCGGCCCCCAGGCCTCGGTGAATCAGGCCAGCTACAACGCGGGTATTACCCGAGCGGGAAAAGTACGCCACCAAGGTACGTGAGCCACTGCGAGGTGATTCGCGGTTTTTCCCCTCGGGGCCGGCAATGGCCACCAATGGAGCGCTGGCTAGTGCGGCAACCAGGGCGCGGCGAAGTGGATCGTGATCAGTGCTCATCACCAATCCCCCTAGCGCCCGACCCGTGCTTTCAGGGACTCGGGGTAACGGTCACCCTGCACGCTGACCTGGGCCAGAGCCGCCCCAATAGATTGCACATCAGCGCTGGTTAGGGTCACGTCGGCGCTGCCGATGTTTTCCTTCAACCGATGCAGCTTGGTAGTGCCGGGAATCGGCACAATGCATGACGCTTGTGCGAGCAACCACGCCAGAGCGATCTGTGCAGGAGTCACCTCTTTCTGCTCAGCGATGTCACGTAGCAGGTCGACTAGGTTCTGGTTGGCTTGCAGCGCCTCGGGGCTGAATCTGGGCACGATGCTGCGGAAGTCGTCGCTACCAAAAGAGGCATCTGCGGCAATAGCGCCAGTGAGGAATCCCTTACCCAGTGGACTGAACGGCACAAAGCCGATACCCAGCTCCTGGAGCGTGGGGAATATCTCCCGCTCGGGCTCTCTCCACCACAGCGAGTATTCACTTTGCAACGCTGTGACCGGCTGAACGGCGTGCGCGCGGCGAATGGTCTGCGCACCGGCTTCGGAGAGTCCGAAATGCTTGACCTTGCCTTCATCGATGAGCGATTTGACCGCACCGGCGACGTCTTCAATCGGCACGTCGGGATCAACTCGGTGTTGATATAGCAGGTCGATGAAATCGGTTTTCAGTCGACGCAGCGAGCCCTCGACTGCAACACGGATATGCTCGGGGCGACTGTTGAGAATCTGCTGCTTGTTGTCAGCGCCGAAGGTAAAGCCGAACTTGGTGGCGATTACTACCTGATCACGCACGGGCGCCAGTGCCTCGCCTACCACCTCTTCATTGAGGTACGGACCGTACACCTCAGCGGTGTCGAAAAAGGTGACGCCCAGATCCACGGCAGAGCGAATCAGTGTCACTGCTTGCTTGGTGCCAGTAGCCGGGCCGTAGCCATGGCTGAGTCCCATGCAGCCCAGCCCCAGAGCTGAAACTTCCAGTGCACTGTTTCCGAGATAGCGCTTTTGCATTGCATGTCCCCCCTGCGGAAGCGAACCTGCTTAGCTCGCGATAAGTAATCAGTGAGTGGCAGCCAGCATTGGGTTTGGCTACTGCAACTCCGACTGATAAAAACTAAGCGAACAGGACAGAGGGGACTAGACGGGGAAATCGGCAAGGGTATATGAGCGAAACTAATCAATGCGCCAAGGCTAGGTGACACTCAATCGCAGCACGGCATCGAGATGCCGCGCATGAAGAGCGAGCCGGCCAGCCCGCTGGAGGATGCGCCGGGAGTCGGCGTTACTTGAAGAGCGCCGAAACCACCTTGGCGACGTGTTCGGCGCCCCGGCTTATCTCGCCCATGATGGTGGCGACGGTGGAGATCTGCGCGTTGTTGTCCTTGGCGCTGGCTTCGATCTTCTTCATGTAGTCGTCGATCTGCTGGGTCATCTTCACGTTCTCGGTGACCACGCTCTTGATCTCGACGGTGGCGCCGCTGGTGCGCCCGGCCAGTTGCCGCACTTCGTCGGCCACCACGGCGAAACCGCGCCCCATGTCCCCTGCCCGCGCCGCTTCGATGGCGGCATTGAGGGCAAGCAGGTTGGTCTGCTCGGCGACGCCCTGGATGGTAGTGACGATGTTCTCGATGTCCTTGGCCTGAAGATTCAGCTTGGAGATGAGGTCCACAGCGGTGTTCACCATGGTCAGGGTGGTGGCGGAGATCACCACCGACTGATCGAGCGAGTCCATGCCCCGGTTGGAGATCTGCGCAGTCTCCTCGGCGGTGGAGAAGGACAGTTCGGCGGCACGCCGGACCTCTTCGTTGCGGCGCACCTGTTCGGTGACGTCGATGGCGAACTTGACCACCTTGAACACGGTGCCGGACTCGTCCTTCACCGGGTTGTAGCTGGCCTCGATGTGCACGGTGTTGCCGGAGGCGGTCTTGCGCTCGAAGTGGCCGCGATAGAAGTTGCCGGCTTTGAGGTTGGCCCAGAAGTCGGGGTTCTCCTTGTAGAACGTGTCGAGGCACAGCATGCGGTGGTGACGGCCCTTGAGGCCGCCGAGGCTGTAGCCCATCAGGTGCAGGAAGTTGTCGTTGGCGTCGATGATCTCGCCATCGGGGGTGAACTCGATCATCGCCATGGAGCGGCGCAGCGCGTCGCTCAGCGCGGCCAGCACCAGCAGGTCGGAGTGTTTCTGGGTGACGTCGCTGGCGATCTTGAGGACCTCAGTCACGCGGCCGGACTCATCCTTGACCGGGAAGTAGGTCGCCTCCAGCCAGATCACCGAGCCGTTCTTGGCGATGCGCTTGAACACCCCGCGCTGGGAAATGCCGTTGGCCAGGGATGCCCAGAAACGCTCATAGGCGCTGGAACTGCGGAAGCTGTCCTCGCAGAAGATGCGGTGGTGCTTGCCGACGATCTCCTGCTCGGTGTAGCCGACCACCTGTAGGAACAGGGGGTTGGCAGTGATGATCTCGCCCTGGGGGGTGAAGCAGATGGACGCGACGTTGTCCTCGACGGCACGCAGCCGCTGGAGGTTTTCTTCGTCCTGGGGGGTCTTGATGGCAGGGCTGACTCGGCTCTTTCTGAACAGCATGATGAGCTCCTCGCGGTATGGGGTCGGAACGTTTTGCCCTTACTGCCCGCAGTAGTCGTCCGGTAGCCGGAGCGGCCTTCCTCAGAGTAGCCAAGCCAAACGGAATGAGAAGCTGATGCAACCCCAAACCCATCGGCTTGGGGTTGTCTTCAGTTCCGCTTCATCTTGCTGTGATCCGGACTCAATGGTTATCGGCACTTCCCTATTTTCTGTAGGGAAATCCTTAGCAGCCAAAATGCCGCTGCGCTTGATGAATGCACAAGACAGAGGGTCAAGGGCCGCAAACTCCCCATCTGAAGCCTCCCGTACGTTCGGGTCAGCCGAATGACAGGCCCCGAGATGGGCGAGGCGCCAGCAGCAAGGCCAGGCAGAACCAGACGAACGGCACCGCCGCCCCCATGAGCAGGGTCGAGGCGTAACCGCTCAGCGAGAAGGCGCAGATGCTGGCTGCCAGCACGGCAAGTCCCCAGAGCAGGCCGGCCCGCGCGCGCCGGCCCAGGCTGCGGGCCAGGGCGTGGACGATGAACCGCCCGATGACCGAGGCAACGACGAGCACCTGCTCGACGCCCAGGATGGCGATGCCTGTCATGAACGCGGGCCCTTCGGTCGCCTCCCGCTCCACGGCCCAGAAGAACCAGGCGACCTGCGCCCAGTAGAGCACCGCCACCCCGGCCAGGGCCGCCAGGAATGCTCGCCATCCAGGGAGCAGCGCGGGCAGCGTGCCCACCAGCAACATCCCGATCAATGCCATGCCGTGCATGTGCCAACCTCCTTGTGTGGATCATCCTCGACGCCCGACGAGGCGGCTTCCCTGCCTGCGGTTGGGCGTACCCAGGGCGCCATCATCGACGGCGCGCGCGCCAGGTCAATCCCCGGAATGAGTTCCTGTCGAAGGGTTCGCAGAGGGGAGCCGCACGGCTCACCTACGGTCACCCTCGGCGTATCCCAGCACCCTTTCACAGATCCCTGCTGCCTCGATTTCCAACCTGCGTTTGCAGTGGCACTATCGGCCAGCTGCATGGAAATGGATGTCGCCATGCGCGCTCGCCTGCCGAGGCGCTCTACCCGATATCCCACGCGCTCACGTTCACCTGACCCGCTCGGTTGCCGAGATAAGGACATCTCATGAACACCCTCGCCCTGCTTACCGACATCCTGCGAAAAACCAAGGCCTTCTCCGGCCGGGTGCCCAACAGCGCAAAGGACAAGGCCACTATCGTGGAGATATTCCGCGAGCTGATTCCGGCGAACGTTGCCTCGCTGGACCCCGACGTGATCGATGAGCCGCAAGACTACGAAGTGCTACTCGCTCGCCTGGCGGCCATCAGCAATGGCGACCTGGCACCGGAGGACGTGCAGATCAAAGCCAGCCGCACCGGCAAGCTCACCCTGACCTTCACCCAGCAGCAGGAAACCCACTCGCTGACGTTCACCCACGAGGGCGGCACCTACATCGATCAGAGCTTTCTCGATGCGCTGCACAAGCACTGCAAGAAAAAGCTTCCCGGCACCCTTCTCTTCACCTCGGAAGCGGAAAGCATCGAGGCGGTGTATTTACCCTTGAAGGCATTCAAGCGGGTGAACAACGAACTGCTCAGCACACAAAGCACCGATGCCCTGGCCACGCTGATCCAGGCAGGCAATGTCTTCTCCATCGGCTGGGACAGCATTCCGTACGACGTGGTGGAAGGGTTTACCCGGGACGGCGAGACCCTGATAACCGCGCTGATCAAGGCACCGTTCGCCGAGAAGCCCGGCAGTTGGGGCGCGACCCGTCGCATCGAGATTCTCGAAGGGCTCCAGGGCATGGCGAATGTCTTCCGGGCCAATGCCCACGGCGAGACGCCCCGCGAAATTGCACTGGCCAAGGGCTGGGATCACCTGGTGCCGGAACTCAGCGGCTGGCCCGTGAACACCGTACCTGTCACGGCCATCCGTGAGCGATCCGGCAACGGCTTTTCGTGTTTCGAGGGTGATCTCAAGGAAGCATTCGAACGGCTGGATGCGAAGGGCCTGTTCGAATCGATTCACTTCGACCCGAACAACCCCTTCCAGCACCTCCATATCTCCCACACACCCGACTTCATCTATGGCGAAGACACGCTGCTCGTCTCCCGCTATCGATTTGGCGGCGCCGTGGTCGGCTATCGCGTTTTCAGCCAGAAGCTCGGTGAAAACGGCTGGTCGCTAAGCCGATTCGTGCCATTGGGCGAGGTCGATCAGCTGTGTGAAGTGATCGAGCGCTACTGCACACACTCCTTGGTCTAAAGAGAACGGATATCTCCCATGCAACGCATTGCAATCGCTGCACTCTCAGCCCTGATCTCGATGACGGCGGTCGCAGGCACCCTCGAAAGCGAACTTCAAAAGAACGGCCTGGTAGCCCAGGCCATACCGAAAAGCGGCATCACCGAGAAAGTACTGGACCTTGGCTCTTATCAGGTTACTGCCGACGGTGGCGGGCTCCTCATCAGTCACGATGAGCAGAGCCTGGAGCGGCCCCTGACCGAGTTGCAGGTCGATGGCGTGAAGATCATGGGCACGGACCATGGTGAATGGGGAGGTGAGCTGACCGTCACCTCGCAGGATGGAACGACCAGAACCTTGCTGAAGGAAAATGTCGTCAGCATCCAGAAAGTCGACGGCTCGATCTTCGTGTTTACCGGGCTCAGCCACATGGGGATCAACGTTGGCGCCATGTACGAGCTGACGGATATCGCAAGCGAACCGAAGTTGGCCAGGTTCACCCTGCTTCCCTCCGCCCCGGAGAAGATCCTTTTTGAAAAAGGCGTTGCCTACATCCTGACCTTCGACAGCCTTATTGCCGTAAACCCATCCCCTGAGCAGGCGTCGATGGAAATCATTGCCTACAAAGCGCCCTGGTCGCGCTTTGCGCCCAATAGCCTGGTCAAGCGAGGCGACACCTTTGTAGTGGGTATGTATGCAGGCGTTACGGTGGTTAACACCAGCCGGTTTGGAATTCAGGACGTGAGGTTCTATGGGCCGCAGGGGGCAGAAGAACTGCTCAAACCGGAGACGATCAATCATCGCCTCCGCTGAGCCGCAACCCTCGGCTCACTGCGCCCGGACGTAAACCCCATCGAAGCTCACATTCATGCCGCCGCAATTGTTGTTGTCATCGACGATCAGGAAGCGACCGATACGGGTGTACTCGACAGCGCAGTCGTACTTGCCGTCGCCGTCCTTGGTCATGGCGTAGCGGCCTTTGGGCTTGAAGGTGCCGTCGATCTGCCCGATGTGGGTACTGGCGCCGCTGCCCCAGGTCGAATCACCGGTCACGTGCAGGCCCGGCCCCTGCTCTTGCTGCTCGATGGTGAGGGTGCTGGCCCAGGCCTTCCAGGTGCCCAGCCAATCGCTGGTTTCCGGCAAGGGGTCAGCGGCTGGAGCGAGGTTCACCAACTCGATCCAGCCCACGGTTTCGCGCTTCTTGCCCTGGTACCAGGCACAGGCCCAACCGCCTTCGATCTTGTTGACCAGCACCTCATCGCCCTCGATGAGGTACGCCTTCTGCTGGCAGCCCTCGGATTCGGGGCAGCGCTCGTCGTCCTTGAAGAAGTGCGTCTGGTGCTTGTTCACGACCTTGTACAGCTGGCTGAACTTGCCCTCGGAGGGGAAATAGCCATTTCGGCAGCTGAAGGGTTCGCAGTCCTCTGCGTGGCTGGGCAGGCAGATCAGCGCCAGGGCGCTGGTGAGAAGAAAGGGAGTGATCTTGTGCATGAAGGGCCGGTCCTTGCCACTGTGACCGCTGCGGGGCGACGGGCCCGGCGGCGAAGAGGGAGCGGGAATCTAGCGACGTGCGCCCGCGAGGGTCAACTCGTACATCTGTACTAAGCGTGATCCGGTGATCACTTCGCACCGTTGCCGCTCTTCGTAGGGTGGATGGCGCTCTTTTCATCCACCATCGGAGTCCCGTCCGGCACCGTCTGGTGGACATGAAGAGCGATGTCCAGCCTACACACGGACCCGCTCCGTGCTGGCTCGTGCGGCACTCCGTAGGGCGGGTGAAACCCGCGAGTCCCCTGCCCCACAGCTGTCGGGTTGCACCCGACCTACAGACTGCCCTTCGTAGGGTGGATGGCGCTTTTTTCATCCACCATCGGAGTCCCGTCCAGCACCGCACTGTGGACATGAAGAGC
>BATO01000113.1 GCA_000474255.1 Aquipseudomonas alcaligenes MRY13-0052 | reverse complement strand
ATCAATTCGTAGGATGGGTAGAGCTGTGCGAAACCCATGCTGCCGGGGCGGCCAATAATCACGTTGTGTGATGGGGCCTCGGATCGATGGGTTTCGCTTCGCTCTACGCCATCCTACGGGTGTGCGAGAGCGTGGGGTGTGGGGGTGGAAAAGGAAGGGCGCCTGGCGATCCGTGCCCGGTTCGGCCCTTCAAAGCGGGTGGATCAGAAGGCCAGGGCCATGGTCACCTGGCTGTAGACGTTGGTGCCGTCACCGCCCACCTGGTTGCCGCCGTTGCTGGCGTCGCGGTCGGGCTGGTAGAGGCCCACCAGCGGGCTGACCAGCAGGTGCTCGGTCACCGCCCATTCCAGGTAGATGTCCAGCTCGCGGGCGTCGAGGTTGAGGGCGTCGCGGCGCTGCAGGGTGTTGAAGTCGAAGTAGAGGACGCCGAGGGTGAGGTTCTCCAGCGGCTTGGCCTTGAGGCCGACATGGTGGATGCCGGTGTTGCTGTTGAAGGGGCCGGCGTAGTTGGAGGCCACCTCGCCCTGGAACCAGGTGCCGTAGCCGCTGGCGAAGCCGTTGAAGAGGCTGTCCCAGCCTTCGGAGTAGCGGCTGTAGCGGTAGGTCAGCTTGGGCGCCCAGGTGATGTCGGCGAAGGTGTAGCCGCTTTCCAGGTACCAGGCGCGCTCGTTGCCGGCGTCCTTGTCCTGCACTGCGTATTCGAAGCCGAAGCTGGCGTTCTCGATGCCGGCGTCGCCTTCGCCGCGCAGGCTGTAGATGTCCATGCCGTCGCGCTGCTGCTGGAAGTCGCTGGCCCATTCATCGGTGACGTCGAGGCCGTGGATCCAGGTCAGCCCCAGGGTGCCGGGGGCGGCGGTGTATTCCAGGGTGCCGGCGGCCAGCTCGGTTTCGGCCTGGGCGCGGTTGTCGGACTTCAGCCAGAAGGCGCTGCCGTGCAGGCCATCCTTGCCGCCCAGGCGCAGCACGGCGGTGCGGTCGAAGGCGTGGCGGGCGGCGTTGTAGTAGGCGCCGCCACGGTTGAGGTGGCCGTCCGCCGGGCCGTTGCCGAGGTTGGGGCCGTCGTCGTTGATGAGGAAACCGGTGCCGATCTTCAGCACTTGGCGGCCGAAGGAGACATCGACACCGTCCTCGCCCAGGGCCGGGAACAGGTTGGCGGAGCGCCAGCCCAGGTAGGCCTCTTCGATCTTGGTGGTGCGCTCGTTGCCCAGGGTGTTGCCGCCCGGGTCGCCATCGCGCCAGGTGGCGGAGCTGACCCAGTTCAGCGCGCCGTAGGCGGTGCCGTTGCCGGCCAGGCCCTGGTCGCCGCTGAGGCCGTATTTGACGAAGCCTTCGGTCCAGGTGGAGCCGCCGGCGGTGCCGTCGTAGTTCTTGCGGCTGTTCATCCAGCCGTAGACGGCGAGGAAGTCGGCGTTCAGGTGGCTGTCGTCATCGGCGTAGAGTTCGTAGGCGCCGACGTTCGGAATGGCGGCCAGCAGCGCGGTGCCCAGGGCGACGGCACTGGCCAGCGGCTGCAAACGGAGCGTTTTCCTCATGGTTCTCTCCCTCGTATTCTTCTGTGTTGTACGTCCGGGGCAACGCCCCGTGAGTTGGCATGCCGCCCGGGGGAGCGCGGAGGCGCCCGGCGCGGCGACGGCTATTAACGAGGGCGTGGTGGGGGCGAGTCTTGTTCGAGGCTGCCAGCCGGTTTGCACGCGGCGGCCAGGCTGGAAGCGGCGCGGCGCGGGGATGTCAGGCTGCAACAAGAGCAGCGGCAGGCAGGGGCAAGACGCCTGGGGAGGGCGGGCGCACAGTGGTGGGGAACCTGCGGCTACGACCGCACCGGCCACCCCGGCCGGATAACGATAAACAAGAACAATGCATTCGAGGGCCCTGACGATGTCGATCAACGCCAAGCTCACCGCACACCTGAATCGAGGCTCGGTGGGGTTCCCCACCGCGCTGGCCAGCACCATCGGCCTGATCATGGCCAGCCCGGTGATCCTTACCGCCACCATGGGCTTCGGCATCGGCGGCAGCGCCTTCGCCGTGGCCATGCTGATCGCCATGGTGATGATGCTGGCGCAGTCCACCACCTTCGCCGAGGCGGCGTCGATCCTGCCCACCACGGGCTCGGTCTACGACTACATCGCCTGTGGCATGGGGCGCTTCTTCGCCATCACCGGTACCATCGCCGCCTACCTGATCGTGCATGTGTTCGCCGGCACGGCGGAAACCATCCTGGCCGGGGTCATGGCCCTGGTTAACTTCGAGCACCTCAACACCCTGGCCGAGTCGGCCGGCGGTTCCTGGCTGCTGGGGGTGGGCTTCGTCATCGTCTTCGGCATCCTCAACGGCTTCGGCGTCAGCGTGTTCGGCAAGGCCGAGGTGATCCTCACCTTCGGCATGTGGACGACGCTGATGGTGTTCGGCGTGGCCGGCCTGATCGCCGCGCCCGCCGTGCAGCTGGACGGCTGGTTCGGCACCTCGATGGTGGGCACCGACCTGGTGACCATCCTGTCCCTGGTGGGCATGGCGATGTTCATGTTCGTCGGTTGCGAGTTCGTCACGCCCCTGGCGCCGGACCTGCGCAACTCCGCGCGGACCATGCCCCGCGCCATGGCGCTCGGGCTGTTCGGCGTGGCCTCCTGCATGTTCATCTACGGCGCGGCGATGAAGCGCCAGGTGGAGAACGTGCTGCTCGACGAGGCCACCGGTGTGCACCTGCTGGATACGCCCATGGCCATCCCGCAGTTCGCCCAGCAGGTGATGGGCGATATCGGCCCGATCTGGCTCGGCATCGGCTTCCTCTTCGCCGGCGCCGCCACCATCAACACCCTGATGGCCGGCGTGCCGCGCATCATGTACGGCATGGCCGTAGACGGCGCGCTGCCGAAGGTCTTCGCCTACCTGCACCCGCGCTACAAGACGCCGCTGCTGTGCATCGCCGTGGCCGTGCTGATCCCCTGCCTGCACGCCGCCTGGCTGGGTGGCAACACCGACAACATCTTCCACCTGGTGCTGGCCGCCGTCTGCGCCTGGAGCACCGCCTACCTGCTGGTGACCCTCTCGGTGGTGATCCTGCGCATCCGCCGCCCGGACCTGCCGCGTGCCTACAAGTCGCCGTTCTTCCCGCTGCCGCAGATCATCTCCAGCGTCGGCATCCTGCTGGGCATGTGGTTCATCACCCCGCCGGGCATGAACCCCAAGGACATCTACGGCCCCTTCGCCGTGATGCTCGGCCTGACCGCCGCCTACGCGCTGTTCTGGACGGTGGTGGTGCAGAAGGTCAACCCGTTCCGCCCGGTGCCGGTGGAAGAGGTGCTGGAAAAGGAATTCGCCAATGAGCCGGGCATCCACCCCAGCGAGAGCTATGGCCATGCTTCCCGCACTGCGTGAGTTCTTCGGCAACACCCGCGTGCCCTCCGGCTACCGGCCGGGGGCGACCCTGGCCCTGGTGCGGCGCAACCTCGGCGGCCTCGGTTTCGAGGCGCTGGAGCCAGGCCAGGGGCGCTTTACCTTGGACGACGGCCTGCAGGTCGAGGCCCGCGAGCGCACCCAGTCGGAACTGCTGATGCACCTGGTACTCACCGAGTTCAGCCTGCAGGTGCCGTCCTGCGGGCAGGGCGTGGCGAAGCTGGAGCTGCGCCACACCGGCGCCATCCGCCGCCAGGGCCTGGCATGCACCCGGCGCGCCGGGGAGGCGGCCGAATTGGCTGGCGTGATCGCCGCACTGGAGGGTGACCCGGCCTTGCGGGCCGCGCTGATGCCCCTGGACTTCAAGCGCCTGCGCATCGAGCGTGAAGAGAGCCACTGGCGGGTGCTGCTGGAACACATGGGCGCCAGCGAGGTGGTCAACCGCATGCCGGCGTTCCGTCGCTACATCCGCCTCGACGATGCGCAGCAGGCCAACCTGCTGCATGCGCTGCCGGCGCTGGCTCGGGTGCTGGCGGGGTTCTGAGTGGCTTCAGGCCTCCGTCGCGGGGGCCTTCTTGATGCCCGGGATCAGCACCAGCTGGCGCAGGTCGGCGACCCTGAGGTCCAGGCTCTTGCCGCTGGGGGACAGTGCCAGCTCACCCATAGCGAAGACCCGGAAGTAGTCGACCTCTTCCCTCAGCAAGCCATCCAGGTAGCCCTTGAAGCGGTAGGCGTCCATCTGCTCCTTGGAGATGTAGAGAAACACCGGCTTGTTATCGATGCGGTCATAGAACTTCAGCTTGAAGCCGCTGCCGTAGCGGTCCACCAGCAGCGCGCCGCCCTGCAGCACCCGGTTGGCGTTGCCCAGCTTGGCGTACTTGATCGCCTTGAAGTACGCGCCCAGGGGCATCTCGCCTTCCCCCACCACGCGCAGGCGCATGGCCTTGAACTCGTCGTCGCCAAGCTCCAGCCGCGCTTGCCGGTAGCACTCCACCAGGCGCTCCAGGCTGCTGGTGCGCTGGTTGACCGATTTCTTCTCGTTGCGCGGGGCCGGGGCTTCCTCGGGGGTGCCGGCAGGCTTGCGCACGGGGGCGGCTGGCGTGTCGGGCTTGTCGGCGTTGGGCCTGGCCCGTTCGACCGGGGGCTCGAATACGTCGATGTAGTCATGCAGCTTGCGCCGGGCGTGGCGCTGCCGGGCTTCGGCCTCGCTCTCGCCGGGCAGCTTGCCGTCGGCGTCCTCGTCCTCCTCGTCGGCCATCCATTCGCAATCGGGCGCGTGGCTGGAGTGCGGGTTCTCGCGGAAGTGCGCGGCCTTGTAGGTCTCGTTCGGCTGCTTGTCGTAGTTCGCCGCGGTGACCTTGGTGCCTAGCGCGCGGCAGGCCTCGCTGGAGCAGAGGAAGTCGAAACGGCTGCGCGGCTCGGGCAGGGAGAAGAACGCCCGGCGCGCTTCGGCGATGGACAGCACCTCGTCCAGCTGGACGCAGTAGGCACGGGTGATCGGGGCTTTGGTGGGCATCCGGGGCGGTTCCCTGGCTGGGGGCATGAGGCGGGATTATGCAGGCTGGCGCGATGGCGGCAAACGGGGGCTTGGAGTGGGCGGCGGGCGGGTGTTAGGTTCTCGGCATGTCGGCATTCAACAAGGAGTGAGTCATGGCATCGCACAAACTGAAAGGGCCCCGGGCCACCGGCTTCAAGCCGGGCATGGGCACCCATCACCCGAAGAAGACCCGGGGCGCCCGCAAGGAACGCTCGGGCATCCAGGTCCTGGTGATTGCCGGCGGCATCGTATTGCTGGTCATCGTGCTGGCGGTGCTGGCCCGCTGAGGTAGGGCGAGAACGCAAAAGAAGCCCCGGCCAGAGTGCCGGGGCTTTTCGTTTCAGCGATCCAGCAACTGCGGTGCGATGCCGAGGGCGCCAGCGACCTTCTCGCGGGTGGCCTTGCGTGGCTTGGCGGCCTGTTCCTGCTGGGCATAGGCCGGTTGGCTGATACCGATGCGCGCGGCCACTTCCGCCTGGGAAAGCCCCAGGTGTCGGCGCCAGGCGGCGATGGGGGTGAGGCCATCCTTGACCATATGGCCGACGACTTCGTTGGGGACCTGTTCCTTGTGGGTATCCAAGGATGCGGGTTGCGTAGAGGAAAGCATCAATCCGGCTCCTTTTTCTCTGTGCGGCTCAACCACGTTCGGCCTTGCCAACCAAGTGTTCGAACACCTTATGGTCGGCTGCGCAGAGTGTCCACGTTGAGCTGTCGAATGCCCTCAGGGCAATTTCGCAGTGGCTGTAGTCGTCCTCTGCAAGGCGTGCAGCGTCGATGCGGCCGTTCTTGCTGATGGCCACCAGCAAACAGTCATTGGTGGAGTCCAGACCTGCAGCGAAATCCCTGATCCCACGCCAGTCGAACTTCATTCCATACGGCAACGACTCCAGGTAGTCGCAGAACTCGGTCATCGAGCTTTTGATCGGGAATTTCCCCACCCCGTCATATTCGAGCAGATGCCAGTCGAGATCGTTGTCGGGAATGCTTGAGAGCAGTTCGTCGAGCTCCACCCGCCAGTGGTCATCCCGATGGAGCTTCACTTCCTTCGTTTTCATGTTCTTCCTGACTGTATGGAGGCGTTCACGTGTTTCGGCGCGGTGTGTCGATCATGCCTTGCATGACTCAACACGAAGGAGGGCTCGTGCGATTTAGCCCGTTGCCAGCCTTCATTCGAAGAGGCCCCGGGAGTCGCGTTGCCAGGCAGCCGCTCAGCCTCGGGCAATCCGTGCCAGCCGGAGTGTCTGGCACCGAAACTGCATCTTCAGACGCCATCGAGTCCTTGTTGCGCTCGCATAGATAACATGTTAACAATCTCGCAACAAAAACAAGATAACTCCGGAGGTTCGTATGCGTGCTCAAGAAGCCCGTGGCGGTCTGGAAGACTGGCAAAAGTCGCTGCAGAACATCTGCGGCAGGTTCGAAACCCAACTGGCTACCAGCCGTTCGCTGTTCATCGGCGAGATCTCCGCGCAATGCCATTCCGGCCTCACCATGGCGCACCTGCGCACCAATGCCGGGCTTATTTCCCGTTCTTCCCTCAAGGCCGATCGCGATGACGACCGCCACTGCTTCCTGATCAGCCAGCGCAGTGGTTTTTCCCGGGTGGCACAGGGCGGCGTGAGCATCGACCTGGCGCCGGGCGAGCTGCTGCTGATGGATTCGGTGGGCGCCTGCGAGATCACCCCCTTCGGCCTGATCGACCACGCCTCCCTGCACCTGCCGCGCGAGGCGGTGGAGCGCGCGTTCAAGTCCAAGCAGGCCAAGTTCGGCAAGATTTCCTCGACCCGCGCCAGCGGCAAGATGCTGCACCTGCTGATGGACCAGCTGTGCCGCGAACAGGCGGGTTCGGACGATGACGAGATCGAGGCCCTGGAGAACGCCTTCATCTCCCTGCTGGAGCCGGCGCTGGGCCAGGATCGCGTGGAGGCCGGCAACTGCGATTCCCTGCAAGGCGCCAACCTGCGCAGCTATGTGCAGAAGATCATCGACGAGTCGCTGTCCCAGCCCAACCTCACGCCGCTGGCCCTGGCCAACCGCCTGGATATCTCGGTCCGCCACCTGTACCGGCTGTTCGAGGAGCAGGGCGACAGCGTCTGCCGCTATATCCAGCGCTCGCGCCTGCAGCGCAGCGCCGATGACCTGGCCAACCCCATCCTCCGGGGCGAGTCCATCACCTCGATCGCCTACAAGTGGGGCTTTACCGATTCGGCGCATTTCAGCCGGTCGTTCAAGAAGCACTTCGAGCGCTCGCCCAAGGACTTCCGGGCCGGCGCGTTGATGGAGGCCGCCGCCGGCTTTTGACGGCGGCTCCATTCATCTTCCTAGCCCAGTTGCGTGCCCAGGTGCTCCACCTGGTCATGCAGGAAGCCGGCGAAGGCCTCGCCGGGCTGCTGCAGCTGGATGAAGGCCAGCATCGGGTCTTCCACGGCGGTACGCACCCCAGACAGCTCCTCCATCACCGCGAGCCCGCAGAAGGGCACGTAGGCCTCCGCGTAGCCACCCTCGTGCACCAGCACCAGGCGCCCGCCGCACAGCCCCTCCGCCGCTTCACGCAACAGCGCCGTCATCCCGCGGAACGAGTCGCTGTGCAGCAGCATGCGCGCCAGCGGGTCCACGGCGTTGGCGTCGTAGCCGCAGGCGACCACGATCAGCTCCGGGCGGAAGCGCTCCAGCGCCGGCAAGACGATGCGGCGCATGGCCTGCAGGTAGGCGTCGTGGCCGCTGCCGGCGGGCAGGGGGATGTTGATGTTGCTGCCCAGGCCGGCGCCGCGCCCGCGATCCTCCAGACCGCTGTAGCCCGGCGGGTAGCAGTTCTCCTGGTGCAGGGAAACGGTCAGCACCTCGCCGTCTTCCTCGTAGATCGATTGGGTGCCGTTGCCGTGGTGCACGTCCCAGTCGATCACCGCCACCCGTCGCAGGCCGTGGCGGGCCCGGGCCGCCTCGATGGCGATGGCGATGTTGGCGAGGAAGCAGAAGCCCATGGCCTGGTCGGCGAGGCAGTGGTGGCCCGGCGGGCGCGACAGCGAGTAGGCGTTGTCCGCCTCGCCCCGCATGACGCAGTCGACCGCGGCGATGGCCAGGCCGGCGGAGAGCTTGGCGATCTCGTAACTGCCGGGGCCGATGGGCGCCTCGCTGCCCAGCTCGCCGCCACCGGCGTCGCTCAGGGCCTTGAAGCGTTGCAGGTAGTGGGCCGGGTGGACGCGCAGCAGGTCTTCGTCCGTGGCCGGCTCCGCACTGCGTTGCAGCAACTGGCGGGACAGGCCGGAGACATCCAGCAGGCTTTTCAGCCGGCGCTTGGTTTCGGGGGACTCGGCGAAGCCGGTGGCGGCCGGCGGTTGCACCCAGCCGCCCACGGGCAGGGTCAGGGCGTGCATGCCGGCGCTGTGCCAGAAGCAGAGTTCATCGGAGAAGAAGGCGGTACGGCGGCTCATGGATTGGCTCCGGTGTTGTCGAGGGAAGGGGACGGCGCGCCGCTTTGCAGGCGGGCGAGGCTGAGTGCGGCGAAGGACAGCAGCAGGCAGGTGGCACTGAGCAGCAGCACGCCGCGCATGCCGACGCTGCTTTCCAGCAGCGGGCCGGCGATGGCGGGGCCGAGGGCGAGGCCACCGCCGATCAGCAGGTTGGTGGTGTTCATCAACCTGCCGTCGCGGTCCAGGTCGGCCAGGCAGGCGAGGATGAAGGGCAGGGCGAAGGTCCAGGTGTACTTGAACACCAGGGCCGCCGTGGCGAAGCGCGCGAGGCCCGGTTGGTCGAGCAGGAGCAGCACCGCACCGGTCATCAGGGCGTAGCCGAGCAGCAGCATCGCCCCGCGCGGCCAGCGCTTGCCGATCAGCGCGGCGCAGGCCGAACCGGCGATGCCCAGCAGGGTGGCGACGGCGAGGATGCGCCCGCTGCTGGCCGGGTCGATGGCCGCAGCACCGGCGATGCTGCCGATGAAGGTCCACACGCCGCTGAGGCCGACGTAGAAGGCCAGTACGGCGAACAGCGCCAGCAACGCCCGCCAGCCGATGCCACCGGATGCCCGCTCAAGCGTGCGGGTGGCCGGGGTGACGCCCTGGAAGCTGCCCGCCAGCGGCAGGCACAGCAGCATCAGCAGGGCCAGGCCGAGGTACAGCGCCTGCAGGCCGAAACGCTCGAACAGCGGCGGCAGCAGCCACAGACCGATGGCGCCGAGCACCAACTGGCCCATGACCCAGAGCCCGTACACGCGGTCGCGGTCCTGGCTCTGCGCCGCGCTGGCGATGCACAGCACCATCAGCGTGCCGCCGGCCAGGGCGCTGACCACGCGCAGGGCCATCAGCGGGTGGAAGGCGCTCGCCCAGGCCGACGCCAGGTTGGCGACGATGAACAGCAGGGCTGCGCCGCGCGCCACCCGCCGCCAGTCCAGGCGCGGCTGCCAGAGGTAGGCGGGCAGGGTGGCCAGGCTCATGGCGGCCAGCTCGGCGGAGAACAGCTGGCCGATCTGCGCCGGGCCGAGGCCGAGCTGGAGGGCGTACTGGGTGGCGATGGCCGGCGCGGCCATCAGCACGCAGGGGACGATGGCGGCGAACAGCACGATGGCCAGCAGGCGGGTGCGGGGCAGCCCCGCGGAAACGGCGGTGGTCATGGCGTGGCCCTCAGAAGACATGGACGAAGCGCAGCAGCAGGTTGTTCTGCTCGAAGGCGTTCTCGGTGGCGACGTTGCGCGTCAGGCCCAGCAGCACCTGGTTGCGCCGGTCCAGCCAGTGGCCCACTTCGAAGCCGAGCTGGGTGTAGCGCTGGTGGGTGTCGTCGAGGGTGCGGCCGTTGAATTCCAGCTCGCCGCCGTCGGCGTGGATCAGGCGCAGGGCGCCGTAGGTGCTGGGGGTGAAGTCGTAGGAGGCGAAGGCCTGCAGGCGGTAAAGCGGCTTCTGCTCCAGGTCCTGGCCGAAGTAGTCGTCGTTCTTGCCATAGACCTGGGCTTCGAGGTTGGCCTCCAGGATCCAGTTCTCGCCGACGCCCTGGGTGTAGTTGTAGTTGAGGTGCAGGGCCCAGCGGTTGGCGCCGGGGGAGGCGTCCGGGTTGCGCCCGTGGTACTCGCCCACCGGCACCGTGAGCATGGTCAGCAGGCCGCTGTAGGTGCGCGATTGCGGGTCGTTGATGAAGAACAGCGTGCCGCCCACCTGCGGGTCGCCCAGGCCGCGTTCGCTGCTGCGGCTGGCGGCGCCTGGCGCACGGATGTCGACGTCCACGTAGGGGACGATAAACTGCGGGGTGCACAGGGTGCCGCAGATGTCGGTGAAGATCAGCTGGCGCCAGGCGAAGGCGTTGACTGCGAGGTCGGCCTTGCCCGTGCTGTCGCCCGCGCCGTGGTAGTCGTTGGCACGGGTCGGCGGCAGGTAGCCGACACCGAGCACGGTGCCCACCGGTGCCGAGACGAAGTCGCGGGCATTGAGGTCGGCGGCCTGCGCGCTGGAAGCGGCAAGGGCGGCGGCGAGGGCAAGCGGAAGCGTGTAGCGGCTGTGCATGTGCAGGGTTCCTCTGGCGGGTAGGTGCAGGCAAAGGCTCCCCGTCCCGCCGTCTTCGGGGCAGGTGGAGGGAGCGGGTGGGTTTAGTTCGAGGTGTGGTGCAGCAGGTGGGCGATGCCCGCCTTGCCGTTGATGCCGAGCTTGTCGTAGATGCTGCGGATGTGATGGCGCACGGTGTTCGGCGCCAGGCCCAGGTCGCGGGCGATTTCCTTGTAGGTACTGCCGCCGCCGAAGCGTTCGGCGACGTCGGTTTCCCGGGCGCTCAGTTGCGCCAGGGCGGGGCGCAGGCGGGCGCTGAGCAGGAGCAGGTCGCCGACTTCGGTGGCGTCCAGCTGCAGGTGCTGGCCCCGGTAGCCGGCGGCGTCCACCGCCTCGGGCAGGCGCGGGCCGCTCCAGCGTGGCCATTCCAGCAGCAGGCGTTCGACGAAGCCGTGCTCGGCGTAGTGCAGGGTGCGCTGGCGGTCGCACACGGCCAGCGCCAGGGTGTTGGGCCCGTCCAGGGTTTCACGCAGGGCCACGAGGGCGCGGATCTGGTTGGCGCCCTCGGCGGCCACCAGGTGCGGCATCACCTGGTCGAGGAGGAAGCGCTCCTCCTCGCCGAAGCGCGGCGCGCCCGGGCGGCGGTAGAGCGTCAGGTGCACGCTGAGCTGGGTTTTCGGGTCGATGTGGATCACGCAGAGGAATTCACCGAAGCCGTGCTTGCGCCCCAGCCAGCGCAGCCCGGCGGGGGTGTCTTCGGCCTGGCTGTCGACGATCACCGAGCGCCCGGGTTGCGACTGCACCAGGCCGACGGTGATGTCCTGCTCACGGATCGACTGCCAGTCCTCCACGTAGCTGGCGGGCAGGCCGAACACCTGGGAGCTGTGTTCCTCCGGCAGGTCGGCGACCATCGCCGCGTGCCCCCACCAGGCCTTGTCGAAAGCCAGCAGCGCCTGCAGGCGTTGCAGGGCGTGGCGATGGAAACGGGCGAGGGGTTGTTCCTGGGCCAGTCGTTGCAGCTCCAGCACGCAGGCGTTGAAGGCGGCGAAACGGCGGGGGGTGATGAGGTGTTCGTCGATCTGGCTCATGGGAGGTACCTGTCTGCGACTTTGTTGTTTTTGTCGGAGCCGGCGAGCGGCTCTCAGTCATCAGTGGGTGGCCGGTGTCTGTACGACGAGGCAGGGCCTGGAACGAGTATCGCCAAGGGTGGCGGGGGTCACCATCCTACAGATGCAGGATAGGCCGGCGACCCCCGCCGGCGCTGGCCTTCGGCATTCAGCCGCCGGTGGCCGCGAGGGTCTCCGGGAGCGTGGCGCCGCCGTCCACCACCAGGGTCTGCCCGGTGATGTAGGAGGCCTGGTCCGAAGCGAGGAACAGCATGGCGGCGGCGATGTCACCAGGTTCCCCCAGGCGCCCCAGGGGCACGCCCCGGGCGATGGCGGCGGCATGCTCCCCGTCGCCCAGGTTGCCCATGGCGGGGGTGCGGATCATCCCCGGTTCCACCCCGTTGACGCGCACGCCCTCGGCGGCCAGCTCCAGTGCCGCATTGCGGATGAAACCGTTCACCCCGGCCTTGGACGCCGCGTAGTGGGTGAGCCCCGGGTAGGCCACCCGTGGCCCGGTCACCGAGGAGGTGACCAGCACGCAGCCGCGCCCCTGCTGGCGGAACAGCGGCAGGGCGCCCTGGGTGAGCCAGAACAGCGCGCCGAGGTTTACTGTCAGGGTGCGATCGAGCAGCTCCGGGCCGATCTCCTGCAGCGGCCTCAAGGGGAAGTAACCGGCGTTGTGCACCAGCACATCGAGCCGGGGCAGGCCGCCGAGCAACTGCAGGATGGCGTCGCGGTCCGCCAGGTCGATGGCCGCCGCATGCACCTCGCGGCCGGCGTCGCGCAGCGACTGCGCCAGGGCTTCGGCCGGGGCCTGTTGCAGGTCGGCGATCAGCACCCGCGCCCCACAGGCAGCGAAGCCTTCGACGATGGCCCGGCCGATGCCCTGGGCGCCGCCGGTGACCAGCACGCTGCGGCCGGTGAAATCGAAGGCGGGGCTCATGACGCACCGCCAAGCCGCGTATACGCGAGGGTGGGCACGTCGACGATGCTGGAGCCGCCGTCGGCCACCAGGGTGGCGCCGGTGAGGATGGAGGCCTCGTCGCTGATCAGGAAGCGGCACAGCGCGGCGATCTCCTCCGCCTGGGCCGGGCGGCGCAGGGGCACTTCGGCGGTGACCCGCGCGTAAGCAGCGTCGAGGCTCTCGCCGTGGTGCTGCATCAGCGGCTGCATTTCCTCGTCGGCCATGGGCGTGCGCACCCAGCCGGGGCATACGCAGTTGACCCGCACGCCCTGGGGTCCGTAGTCCCGCGCCAGCGAACGGGTGAGGCCCAGCAGCGCATGCTTGGCGGTGGTGTAGCCGCACACCTCCGGGCCCGCCGCCAGGGAGGCGATGGAGCCCAGCAGGACGATGCTACCGCGCCGCTCCAGCAGCGACGGCAGGCAGGCGCGGGCGCTGTGGAAGGCGGTGTCGAGGTTGCCGCGCATGGCCGCCTGCCAGGCGTCGTCGCTGGTGTCGGTGGCGCTGCCCAGGCCGTGGCCGCCGGCACAGGCGAGCAGTGCGTCGATACCGCCGAAGCGTGCGTGGATGGCGGCGACGAAGCCGGCCCAGTCGGCGCTGCTGGCGGCATCGCCCACCAGCACCAGGCCGCCGCACTCGGCGGCGACCCGTTGCAGGGGCTCGGCGCGGCGGCCGATCAGCACCAGGTTGGCGCCTTCGCGCCCCAGGCGCCGGGCGCAGGCTTCACCGATGCCGGTGCCGGCCCCTGTGATCACCACCGTGCGCTTATGCATCGCCATACACCGTGCGGTTGAGCACGTCGCAATGGGAGGACACGGGGAAGTTGGAGAGGGCGCCGAAATCGCCGTCGGCATAGCCGAAGATCTTGCCGTCGCTGCGGTGGGCCTTGAGGTCGATCATCACCACGCCGAGGGTGGGCACGATCTTCTCGCGCCAGACGAACAGGTACAGCTCGTCGGCGATCTTGAGGTAGTGGCAGCGGTCGGTGTCGCACAGGCCCTTCTCGACGCCCGCCAGGCACTGCCAGCTGTAGTAGTTCTCGTTGAGGTAGACGTGCTCGTAGACCTCGGTGGGGCTGTAGCGGTAGCGGTTGCGCAGGCCCACCAGCTCGGCGGTCGGCGCGTGGGGGCAGGCGCCCGGCTGGAAGGGGCGGTCGAGGGTGCCGTGGAAGAACTGCACTTCGACGCCGGTCAGGCTCTTGCCGGCCAGGGCGCGGCCGTACAGGCCCTCGCGGGTGGCGGCGGCATCGGGCAGGCGGCCCAGCACCGCGCTGAACGCGCTGGCGGCGGTGTCCAGCACCAGGGTCACGGACCACAGCTGGCCGTGTTCTTCCTTGATGAAGTCCACCAGGTAGATGCCCGGGCGCACCGAGGTGGCGCGGTAGGGCGAGCGACCGCTGGAAGAACCGTCGGCCAGCGCCCAGTCCAGGTGCCCATCGGCGAACACATGGGCAATGCTCCAGCCGTTGTCGAACTGCAGGTCGAAGCGCTTGCCGTCGAGATCGGCCAGGTTGGGCAGGATAAAGGCCTCCGGGGCAAAGCCCTCGGCCAGGGCGCCTACGGTGATCCAGTCGGATTGGGTGGTCATGAAGCGGTCCTCGTTCTTGTTGATGAGGACTCAATGGTCGCCAGATGGGGCGGTTGGGGGTATCAACCGGAGGGATGAGGAGCAGCCGGAAGCTTGAAGCTTGAAGCTTGAAGCCAGAAGCCAGAAGCCAGAAGCCAGAGCCGCTTTTTCTTCCAGCTTTCGGCTTCCAGCTTCCAGCTGCTTTTTCGAGCTGTCCCTTTAGGGACATACCCATCCCCTTCATTTGCCCCGACCATCCCCCCATACCCAACAAAACAAACCGAACAAGGGGAGGGGCGAGATGAACGAGAGCACCACACTGGGGCGGCCTGCCTCGGGCAGCGGTGGCGTGAGCTACCAGGATGTGTCGGCCGGCTATTTCGAGCAGCGCACGCTGCAGCGCCATGCGGGGTTCTTCACCCTGCTGGTGCTGGGTGTGGGCGCGGTGATCGCCGGGCAGTATTCCGGCTGGAACCTGGGCCTGGCACAGGGTTTCGGCAGCATGCTGGCGGCCACCGTGATCATCGCCTTCATGTACCTGCTGCTGTGCTCGTCCATCGGCGAGATGTCCGCCGCGCTGCCCCACACCGGCGGTGCTTATTCCTTCGCGCGTACCACCCTGGGGCCATGGGGCGGCTTCAGCACCGGGCTGGCGGAGAACATCGAGTTCATCCTGGCGCCCGCCGGCAATATGTTCTTCATGGGTACCTACCTGTCGGCGATCTTCGGCACCGCGCCGGAGTGGCAGCCCTTGTGGTGGCTGGTGGGCTACGCCTGCATGCTGCTGCTTTCTGTGCGTGGGCTGGGCGTGTCGATGCGCGTGGTGGTGGTGATCACCCTGGCGGCCATCGGTGTGCTGGTGTTCTTCTTCGCCACGGCCATCCCCCATGTGGATTTCGCCGCCAAGGCCCTGAACCTGGCCGCAGGTGACGCCGGCACGCCGGTGGAAGTGGCCGGCGGCAACGGGCCCTGGCTGCCCTTCGGCCTCACCGGAATCATGCTGGCGCTGCCCTTCGGCGTGTACATGTTCCTCGCCATCGAGCAGCTGCCGCTGACCGCCGAGGAGTCCCACGACCCCAGCCGCCATGTGCCGCGCGCGCTGGTGTTCGGCATCCTGATCCTCACCGTGCTGGCTTTGGGCGTGCTGTTCTTCAGTGCCTCCATCGGCGGTGGCGCCTTCGCCATGAGCAGCTCGGGCGAGCCGTTGCTGGACGGCTTCCGCGAGATCTTCGGGCACACTGCGAGCAAGGTGCTCTCGGCCGTGGCGGTGCTGGGCCTGGCGGCGTCCTTCCTGGCGGGCAGCTTTGCTGCCGGGCGCAACATCTACTCCCTGTCCCGCGCCGGCTACCTGCCCACCGCGCTATCGGTCACCCACCCGGTGAACAAGACGCCCAACGTCGCTCTGCTGACCGGCTCGCTGCTGGCGTTGAGCATCCTGCTGGTGTTCTGGTTCAGCTTCGGCCGCGAGAACAACGCGCTGATGGGCGGGATCATGGTCAGCATGATCGTGTTCGCCGGGATGATCTCCTACATCCTGCAGAGCATCGCCTTCATCCGCCTGCGCCGCCTGCACCCGGACCTGCCGCGCCCCTATCGCAGCCCCTACGGCGTGTTCGGCGCGCTGGTGGTGATCGGCATCTCGGCCATCACGCTGATCTACCAGTTCCTCGACCCGCTCTACAAATGGGCCGCCCTGGGCGCGGCCGCCTGGTACCTGATCGGCATGGCCTATTTCGCCTTCTACCGCCGTCACCGCCTGGTGCTGTCGCCGGAAGAGGCCTTCGCCGTCAGTGGCGGCCGCGAGGGGCACCCGCGCTGAAGCCCACTCTCGGATAACCCCATGCACGCCACGTGGCGGGGCCGATTCGTTCCCCGCCACGTCTACACAGAACCCTTGAACCAGGAGTTGCCATGCTTTCCAACCAACCACGCCTGCACGGCAAGGTCGCGATCATCAGCGGGGGCGCCGGCGGCTGCGGCGAGGCGGCCAGCCGGCTGTTCGCCCGCGAGGGGGCGGCGGTCGCCATCATCGACCGCAACGCCGAGGCCGCCCGCGCCCTGGCGGCGCAGATCGAAGCCGAGGGTGGACGGGCCATCGGCCTGGGCGCCGATGTGTCCCAGGCCGACCAGGTGGAGGCGGCGGTGGCGGCGAGCCTCGCCGCGCTGGGCCCGGCCGACGTGCTGTTCAACCATGCCGGTACGTTGATCGTGAAGCCCTTTCTGGAAGTGCAGGAAGAGGAGTGGGACTGGCTGATGGCGGTCAACGTCAAGAGC
>BATO01000114.1 GCA_000474255.1 Aquipseudomonas alcaligenes MRY13-0052 | reverse complement strand
GAATCACCGGGGCGACGTCCTTGATGGAGTTCATCACGGCCTTGTCCAGGGTGAAGTGGAAGCCGGTGTCCTTCACGTCGTACTTGATGAAGTGCTCGCTGTTGGGCAGGAAGAACGAGTCGGTGGCCTTGATGCGGAAGCCCTTGGCCTCGTCGTCCGCACGCAGCACGCAGGCGGAGACCGCGTCACCGAACAGGGCTGCCGAGATGAACGAGTGCAGCTTGGTGTCGTCCGGCTGGTAGCACAGCGAGGAGAACTCCAGCGACACGATGAGCACGTGGTTGTCGTCCTTCAGGGTGGCGAAGTCGTGGGCGCGGTTGATGGCGGCGGCACCGGCCACGCAGCCGAGCTGGGCGATGGGCAGCTGGACGGTGGAATTTGGCAGGCCGAGGTCGTTGATCAGGTGCGCGGTGAGCGACGGCATCATGAAACCGGTGCAGGAGGTGACGATGACCATGCGCACGTCCTCGGGCTTGAGGCCGGCGTTGTCCAGCGCCTGGCGGGCGGCCGCCGAAGACATTTCGCGGGCGGCGCGCTCGTAGACGATGCTGCGGTGGGTGAAACCGGTGTGGATGGCCAGCTCGTCGATGGGCAGCACCAGGTGGCGCTCGTTGACCTCGGTGTTGAGGATCATGCGCTTGGCCAGGGCCATGCGCGGGTGGTCGCTGTGCAGGCTTTCCAGATGCTCGATCATCTGCTGCTGGGTGATCTTGTGTTGCGGGAACAGTACGTGGGGCTGGCAAAGAGTCGACATGATGAATCCTCGTTAATCGTTCAAAATTTGTTCATTCGGTGGGTACAAACCCGTTCTTCAGGCACAGCCAAGCCCGTCGGCGCTGGCGGGGGCCAGCACTTCCCAGGAGGCGTCAGCAGGAGAAAAGGGCGTTAAACCGCACGCCGGAAAAAGGTTCTTGTTATGGCTGCTGCGGAGCCCATGCAGGCTCCGCGAGCGGAACACTCAGTGGTCGAGCACGAACTTGTAGGCGTACTGCCAGGCCAGGTTGCTTTCGCGCACCTGCTTGCGTACCACCATCCTCACGCGCGCCCCCACCTTGAGCTGGGCCTGGTCGACGACGTCGACGATCTCCGAGGCGATCACCAGGCCGTCGTCGAGACGCACCATGGCGATATGTCGCGGCACCACTTCGCCATAGCCCATGGCCGCGAGAATCGGGTTCTCGGCATTGGCCATGACTTCGATATGGCCGGTGCGCTGGCAGCGATAGGCGCTGACCTTGAGCGAGTTGCAGGCGCCGCAGACGGTGCGCCGGGGGAAGAAGATCTCGTGGCACTCGTCGCAGCAGGTGCCTTCGAGCCGGTACTTGCCGCCATGCTCGCGCCATTCGCGGAGCATGCTGGCGGTGGTCATCCGGTGGATCTGTTCGGGGTAGAGAGACATGGTCGACACTCCTTAGTCGTTGGACAGGACGATCACCGAGTTGTGGGCGGCATAGCCCCCCAGGTTCTGCGAGACGGCGATGCGCGCCCCGGGGACCTGGTTCTGGGACTCGCCGCGCAACTGGCGGAACAGTTCGGTGATGTGGAGGATGCCGTCGGCGCCCGAGGCGTGACCGCGACCGATGTTGCCGCCATCCGTGTTGAGCGGCAGTTCCCCGTCCAGGGCGATGCCGCCCTCGCGCACGAAATCACCGGCCTGGCCGGGCTTGCAGGCGCCCATGGATTCCATCTGGATCAGCCCGGCGCCGAGCAGGTCGTAGACCTGGGCGACGTCGATGTCCTTCGCGGTGATGCCGGCCTTCTTGTAGGCGAGCTCGGCGCAGGCGATGGAGTTGGCCGATACCGCCATGCCGACGTCCTGGGGCAGGCCCGGGTACTTCAGCGTCGGGTTGTGGTAGCGGGTGCCGTAGTAGTGCGACACGCCGGTGTAGGCGCAGCCACGGATGAACACCGGCTTGTTGGTGTACTTGTGCGCCAGGTGCTCGGCCACCAGGATCGCGCAACCGCTCGCCTCGCCCCAGGCCAGCATCGAGCCGCAGGCCTCGGTGCGCTTGAGCTCCTCGAGGCTGGGAATCGGCTGGCCGAAGCGGGTGGCGCCCGGGGTGTTGTGGGCGTAGATGCGCATCTGCCGGCCGAAGCTGGCGAGCACGTCCGCCTCGCGGCCGGCATAGCCATACTTGTGGAAGTACTCGGCGGTGGCCAAGGCGAAGGCATCGGTGTGGGAGATGCCGAGGAAGTAGTCGTACTCGCACTCGGTGCTCGAACCGATGTACTCGGCGTAGTTGAAGTGGTCGGTCATCTTCTCGAAGCCGCCGCAGAGGACGATGTCGTACTCCCCGGAGGCGACCATCTGATGGCCCATCTGGAACGACACCGAGCTGCTGGTGCAGTTGGCGGTGCTCATGAAAGTGGGCGCCGGGCTGATGCCCAGGGCGTCGGACAGGGTCGGGCCGAGGCCGCCGTATTCGGAAATGCCCTCGCCGTGGTAGCCGTAGGCGACACCCTGGATCTCCCGCGGGTGCATCTTCGCGGCGTGGATGGCTTGGTAGGCGGACTCGACGATCATTTCCTTGAAGGTCTGCCGGACGCGGGAGTTGCCGGGTTTCGGCGTATGGGCGGCCGACACGATTGCAACGCGACGTGCAGTCATGGTTGTGCTCCTTGCAGGTACGGGCTGTTCTAGAGGTAGGCGGTCAGGGCGTAGTCGGCGCGCAAATACTTGAATTCGTATTTGATCGACGTGCCGTAATCCACGTACACCTTGTTCTCCAGCACCTTGCGCAGCGGCTTGGCGCGCTGCTGGTAGGCGAGGATCGCGCCGGTGACCGTCAGCGCGATGGCATCGCTGCCGGCGCCGAACCCATACGAGGAGAGCAGGATCTTCTGGCCCGGCCGCGCCTGGTCGAGCACGTTGATCAGCCCCAGCAGCGGGCTGGCCGAACCGGTGTCGCCAACGCTGCCGGCGTAGATGCCGGGCTCGATCTGGCGCGGCTCGAAACCGAGGTGACGGCCCAGCGAATACGGCGTCGAGACCAGGTTCTGCTGGAACACCACGTAGTCGTAGTCGCTGCTGGAGGTCCCGAGCTTCTTGAACAGGCCGTTCACGGCGCGGGCGGTCTGCTCTTCCAGGCCGATGCTGTTCTTGTCGGAGCCCAGCCCCATGCCGGAGCGGATGTAGCGTTCGCCCTGGGGGCGGATGTTGTCGGCGACGTCGGCGGCGCAGGAGACGCTGCCGTCGAACTCGGCGATCAGGTTGTCGCGGCCCAGCAGCAGCGCGGCGGCACCGGCGCCGGCATAGGCTTCGGTGAGGTCGCCCGGGGCGGTGTTGCGGTTGATGGTATCGGCACCGATGGCCAGGGCGTTGCGGGCCATGCCCGAGGCGACCAGCGCGTGGCCGATCTGCAGCGCCGAGGTGCCGGACTTGCCGGCGAACTGGACGTCGGCGCAGAACGCGTCGTAGCCACTGCCGAGCATTTCCAGAATCACCGCCGCCGAGGCGCGGGATTCATAGGGGTTGGTGCAGGTGCCCAGGTAAAGGGCTTCGAGTTCGGCGATGCCGCCCCGCTCCAGCGCCTGCTGTGCCGCCTGGGCACCCAGGGTGATGACATCCTCGTCCGGCTGCAGCACCGCACGCTCGGTTATTCCTAACTGCTCCTTGACCAATCTCAGGTCGGCATTGCGCCACACACTAAGCACGTCCTCGACTTTCAGGCGGCACACTGGCAACCCGTAGCCGTAGCTGACTATTCCTGTCTTTTGCACGGTCTATATCCTCTTGAGCACATTTTCATTGAGACGAGCCATCCCTTGCCGTCCGGGATAGGCAGCACGCAAATCACCTCGAAAAGAAAGTCTTGCTTGTTGTTGTTCTGATAGTCGGGAGCGAGAACTCCATTCGCTCGCCGCACGCGTCCACGGCGTCCGCTTTCACCCGGGCACCGATGTACATCACGCGAAGTCTCGCGCTTGCGCACGCTGTTTCAGCGCGGCTCAGGCCTTGAAGGCACTGCGCGGGTATCTACTGGTCTTTCTTACCCCCTCAACAAGATACGAAACGTACCGTATCTATTTTAGGAAACAATTTTGCTTCCGTTACCTATGAGATTGGGAAACCGGTAGCTTAGGGTCTATCTGCCTGTGATATGTGACCGCCGACCTGGTCCCCTCATCTCAAGAGGGATTCTGTTACAGAATAACTACTCGAAACGGTCCGTATCGTTTCGTAAAAACGAGCCTATACCTTAGAATCCGTTTGTCAACACATTTTCTATGGGGACTTTGCCTTGACTCGAACCCGCTCCAGGAGCTCCATCGGCTCGCTGCGCAGCCCGCATGCGCACAAAGCCATCCTCAAATCGACGACGGAAATACTGATGGAAAGCGGCTATGCCGGACTGAGCATCGAGTCCGTTGCTCGACGCGCCAGCGCCAGCAAGCCGACGATCTATCGCTGGTGGCGGAACAAGGCCGCGCTGATTGCGGAGGTCTACGAGAAGGAAAGCGAGCAGGTCAGAGTCTTTCCGGAATTGGGCTCATTCCGCGAAGATCTCTCCTTTCTGCTGCACAATCTCTGGAATATCTGGCGGGAAACCATTTGCGGCCTGGCCTTCCGCAGCGTCATCGCCGAAGCCCAGCTGGACCCGGAGACGCTCGAAGAGCTCAAGGACCAGTTCATGGAGCGGCGCCGGGAAGTGCCCAAGCGCCTGGTGGAAAATGCGGTGAATCGCGGCGAGCTGCCGAAGGACATCAACCAGGATCTGCTGCTCGATATGATCTTCGGCTTCTGCTGGTACCGGTTGCTCACCGATCAGTTGCGTGCCGAACAGGACATCGACGATTTCATCAACTTGCTGATCAACGGTGTCTGCGCCTCCCCCACCGCTTGAGGCCAGAACGAGACCCGCAGGGATCGCGGGTCGCTCAAGCGTTAGGCCGGGTGGCCTGAAAACTCGCGGTAGAGTTCCGGCAGGAAGCTCGCCAGATGGTTGAACTCGCACAGGTCATGCACCGCGAACTCGAACGCCAGCTCCTCTAGCCCGGCGGCATCCAATCCCAGCCTCGCCAGCAGCTGTTCCGCCCGCTCCGCCCCGGGGAACCGCGCCATCGATGGATGCGCACCGACCCAGTAACGGCTGGTCAGCCACATCCCCTCCTCCGTTTCCTTGAACAGATGGACCATCAGCGACACCGGCACATCCGGCTCCTGGGCCAAGCTCATCAGTGCGCTGACGCTGCCATCGATCTTCGCCTCGCGGTACAGCGCCGGGTCCAGGCCCAGCTCCGCCGGGTCGTGGAAGTCGATCTTCAGGTCCATCAGCCGCGAACCGACGTATTCCGTGGCACAGAAGCTGTTGCCATACAGCCGGTGTTTGAAGCAGCGGTCGGTGTCACAGAGCTTATGGGCGTTCAGGCAGGGGTTCTTCACATGGGCATAAGGGAACCAGAGCATGTAGCGTTCGGCCTCCAGTGGATGCCAGAGGAACCACCACTCGAACATCTGCGCCGTGCAGCCCGGAAAGAACTTGCGGCTCTGGACATAGGCCATCGGCCCGTCCAGCAGGGCGTACCCGGCCTCTGCGCTGGCGTAGTCCGGGTCGAGCAGGCGATTGATGTCGTCCACCGAGGGCGTCAGCGTCTGTTCCAGGGGCAACGGCCCCTGCTGCAGCAGGCGCATGGCGGACAGCGGGACGCGCATGTCGCCACTGAAGAAGCGCGCATAGGGCTTGCCGCGGATCGCCTCGCGATTGCGCAGGAACTGCTTCTGCATGGGCAAGGAAAAATAACTGAATGGCACCATCACACGTGTTTGCATTGAAGTTAACCTGCATCGTTGGGTTCGATGAGGACCAGGTGCGGGTGGATCACATATCTCACCGCCCAGGCAAGGCGATGTCGGCCCCAGAGACGCTAGGACAGGCCAAAAGCAAAGTCAAATTTGAATTTAAACTAAGACAAGAAGAGTCGGCTCCATGACAACTACCGAGCAGCAGGCCCCAAGCCGCGCGCCTCGCCAGGATGGCCAGGCCACGCGCCAGCAGATTCTCGAGATCGCCGGCCAGGTTTTCGCTGAGCGCGGCTTCGCCAATGCCACCAGCAAGGAGATCTGCGCCCGTTCGCAGGCCAACGTGGCGGCGGTGAACTATCACTTCGAGGGCAAGGACGGCCTCTACACCGCCGTGCTGCTGGAAGCCCACCAGCGCATCATGACCCTGGAGACCCTGGAAGCCCTGACCGCCAGCGAACTCTCTGGCGAAGACAAGCTGCGCCGGCTGATCACCGAGCTGCTGGCCAGCCTCGGCAGCCCACGCCTGGCCTGGCCGGCCAAGGTGCTGGCGCGGGAGCTGCTCTCGCCCTCCCCGCTGCTGCCGGCCGTCCTGAAGAAGGAGTCGTTCCCCAAGGCCCGCGCCACCCGCCGCATCATCGGCGAGCTGCTGAACCTTCCCGAGGACGACCCGGCCGTACTGCGCAGCGCGCTGAATATCTTCTCGCCGTGCCTGTTCCTGCTGATCGCCCACGACAGCCTCAGCACCACCGTGCTGCCCGGCCTCGACACGGAGCCGCAGCCGCTGCTGGAGCACATGCTGGTATACGCCCTGGGCGGGCTCGCGGCGATCGGCGAGCACCACCGCAAGGCCACGACCCCGTAGCCCGGGCTTTAGTCCGGGGGCTTGGCTAGGAGCGTTCCCGGGCTGAAGCCCAGGCTACGTCCTGTTGTCGACACCGCATGGGTTTCGCGTTGCTCTACCCATCCTACGCAAGGCTTCCCCGGAGTCTGCGGGCTACTCCGCCTCGCCATCCCAGGGCTTGCCGTCCAGCGGCCGCGCACGGGCTTCCTCGGCCTCGTCCAGGCCATCCCCTGCGCCGATGTCGGCACCGCCCACCACCGACAGGTCCTTGTCCGCCGGCAGCACACCGCCTTGGCCACGACCGGTGCGGGTCTCGTTTTCATCGATCAGCGTCTCGGGGCTGAGGTCGTCGGCTGAAACACCGTCCTCGTGCAGGCTGCGCCCCAGGGTTTCGCCACCGCTCATGCCGGCTTCACGCACGCGACGGTCGGGGAACTCGCGCTCCACCTCTTCCTCGGGACGCAGGTCACCCACCCTGCCCTGGCGCTCGTCCTTGCGGTCACTGAAATCCAGTTGCTCCATCGAGCCCATGCGGTCCTCGATGTCATCGATCTCGCGGGGCGTATAGGGCTTGCGCTGGCTGCTGCTCATGGTGTCTCTCCTGTTTTGGCGTGTTCAGGGTGGACCGACCCATGCCCGCAAAGATTCAGGCTGTTCGACGGCCTGTGCTCCAGGCGCAAGGCCCAGCACCAGGCAAACCTAGAATTCACATCAAGATTCTTATAATCATATTTTTCATATAGTTACGTCATATATCTAAAGTCACGAGAGAGGAAATACGGTCTTTTCCACCCGCGTTTCGGCTATGCCAGGTTCCATTTCGTGCAGGTGCCGCTCGCGGCCGTGGAATTCTGGCGAAAAGCGCATCATGGTCGCCATAAAATCAAAATAAATCATCTATTTATCAATCAGTTAAATGATTTTCCTCGACATGAAATCAAGATTAGATCGACGCCCGTCATCCCTTGAATGGGCTCGACGAAAACCACACGAACTTTATTAGAACCCAAAGCATCAGACCCTATAACCCCGTTCGGGGCCCGCCGCCCTGCCCGTCGCCTGGGCATCGCCATCACGCGCATCCAACAGTCCTGCCAACAGCACTGAAGAGAGAGGCCGATGAACAGCACCGCATTGCTCGATCGCTACCTGCAAGTCCGTCAGCACAGCGAATCCCTGGTAGCCCCCCTTAGCGACGAAGACATGGTCGTGCAGTCCATGCCCGACGCCAGCCCGGCCAAGTGGCACCTGGCCCACACCACCTGGTTCTTCGAGACCTTCCTGCTGGCTCCGCGCCTGCCCGACTACACGGTCTTCGACCCCACCTTCGCCTACCTCTTCAACTCCTATTACGAAGCCCTGGGCCCGCGCCAGCCACGCCCGCAACGGGGCTTGCTGACCCGCCCACCGGTGGCCCGGCTGATGGCCTACCGGCGCTACATCGACGAGAACATGCATATGTTGCTGCAGGGCGGCGTGACGGACGAGATCAGCGCGCTGGTGGAACTGGGCCTGGCCCACGAGCAGCAGCATCAGGAACTGTTGCTCATGGATGTGCTGCACCTGTTCAGCCTCTCGCCCCTGCAGCCCGCCTACAGCCCCCGTTGGCGCGAGCCGGGCAGTGATCGGCCCGCGCGGTTCGTTGCCCTGGCCGGTGGGCTGGTGGAGATCGGCCACGACGGCCAGGGTTTCGCCTTCGATAACGAAGGGCCGCGCCACAAGGTGTTCCTGCAACCCTTCCAGATCGCCGACCGCCTGGTGAGCAACGCCCAGTGGCTGGCCTTTATCGAGGCGGGAGGCTATTCCCGCGCCGACCTCTGGCTCTCGGAAGGCTGGGCGCGGGTGCAGGAAGAAGGCTGGGAAGCCCCGATGTACTGGCGACGCGGCGATGAAGGCTGGATGGAGATGGGCCTCGGCGGCCTGCACCCGCTGCAAGACGCCTCCCCCGTCACCCATATCAGCTACTACGAAGCCTGTGCCTACGCGGCCTGGGCCGATGCGCGCCTGCCCAGCGAGGCGGAATGGGAAGTCGCCGCCCGCGCCGGCCTGCTCGGCCAGGTGGAAGACTGCGCCTGGCAATGGACCGCCAGCGCCTACACGCCCTACCCCGGCTTCCATCCCTCCGCCGGCGCCGTGGGCGAGTACAACGGCAAGTTCATGGTCAGCCAGATGGTCCTACGGGGCGGCGCCAGCATCACCCCGGCCGGACATGCGCGGCCCAGCTACCGGAACTTCTTCTACCCGGCGCAACGCTGGATGTTCTCCGGTCTGCGCCTGGCCCGCGACGCCCGCACTGGTGAAGACGCCAGCGAGCACGAAGGCTTTGCCGAAGACGTGCGCAGCGGGCTGGGTGCACCGACCAAGAGCCTGTCACCGAAATACTTCTACGACGCCACGGGTTCCGAGCTGTTCGAAGCCATCTGCCGCACCCGCGAGTACTACCCCACGCGTATGGAGACGGCGCTGCTGCGCGAGATCGCCGAAGAGCTGTCGACGGTCATCCCCCGTGGCGCGGCGCTGGTGGAGTTCGGCAGCGGCGCCAGCCTGAAGACCCGCCTGCTGCTGGACGCGGCGCCGCAGATCGGCCTCTACCTGCCCATCGACATCAGCGAATCCGCCCTGCGCAAGGCCACAACCATGCTCGAAGGCGCCTACCCCGAGCTGCGGGTGCTGCCCCAGGTCGGCGACTTCACCCACCTGCCGCACCTGCCCCCAGCAGCGGCCTCACGGGCGCGGGTGGCATTCTTCCCCGGCTCCACCCTGGGCAACTTCACCCCGGCGGAGGCGCTGCGCTTCCTGCGTTCGGTGCGGCGCTTCCTCGGGCGCGAGGCGCGGTTGATTCTCGGCCTGGACATGCAGAAGGACGTCGCCACCCTGGAGGCCGCCTACGACGATGCCGACGGCATCACCGCGCAGTTCAACAAGAACCTGCTCACCCGCATCAACCGCGAGCTGGGCGGCGACTTCGACCTCGACGCCTTCACCCACCTGGCCCGCTGGAACCCGCAGGACAGCTGCATGGAGATGTTCCTGGTCAGCCATCAGGACCAAGACGTGCATGCGGCCGGCCGGCGCTTCCACTTCGCCGCCGGGGAACGCCTGCACACCGAGTGCTCCCACAAGTACAGCCTGGAAGGCATCGCCGAGATGGCGGCCGAGTCCGGCTGGCACCTGGCCCGCCACTGGCTGAGCCCGGAGCCGCAGGTGGGGATATTCGTCCTGGAAGGGAGTTGATCCGCTCGGGGATCCTGAGGGAAGCCGGGGCGCGAACGGCCCCGGCGGCACGCGTCAGAGCGCCTGGCGAGCCTCAGCCTGCTGGGCGCTGGCGAGCTTGATGATGCGCCGGCTGCTGCTGCCGGCCTGGAGCAGCACCATGTCTTCGAACACCTGCTTGCCGAGGCGCAGCACGGCGCCGAGGTCCTGATAATCCCCATGATTGAGGCCGGCCACGGTGAAGTGCTCGTGGGTCGCGGGGTTATGCACCATCAGGTTGAAGGTGCCATCGGTGAGCGTCCTGCTCTCCACCTTGCAGCTGGGGATGGCACGCGCGAGCAACAGATCCAGTTCCTTGCCAGACAATGCAGCCTTCATCGCTTCACTCCTTGTTACGCCTTATGCCGGCCTCGTGAATTCGGGCCGTGCCCTATGCCGTGGGTCAGAGCATGCGCACCGGGAATACCGATGTGCCGTCCGCCCCCTTTGGCGATGGCCGTTCGACCATCACCTCGAAAATCGCCTTGTCCAGGCTGGGGTCCAGGGGCTCCAGTTCGATCAATCGCGTGCGGTTCCAATTCTCCGGTGTCGCACCCTCGATGCTGATATGGCCGCAAAGCCCATCCAGCGCAGCCCAGCCATCGAACTGCAGCACGCCGAAGTCCAGGGTCACGGAGCGGCGGTCGAGCCGCACGGCGCCCTCGGCGAGCGCGGGGGAGTACAGGGTCAGATGTGCAAGCGAAGTGATCATCCTGATACCTCCAGAAGCCTTGAAAACAGGCCTGGAAAAGGTCCGAAACACCCCAGGGGAGCACTAGCGGCTAGCGATAAGCATGCCAGTAGAAGTTATTCCGCCGCTCTTGCAGATCAGCGGCCTTTTTCACGATAAAAATTGTACGTCTCGATATCGCGCTGATGGCAAACAACCCAAAAGATCGGTGAACCCGTGCATTTCAAACAGGTATTAGCTGTGCAACTTGCACGAGCAAAATGCACGATTCGGGCAACTTGCAATGCACCTCGAGCGCGAGGGATTCAATGTGGTGCGTCGTGCGCGACAGGGGTGCAGGGCGCGATCCTGCAACATCGGCTGATCACCGCCCTTGCGGCACGGTACGGCGTCTGCAGGGGTGTACGCCAGGTTAACCCGGCACTTGAAGTGCCACCCCTAACAACTCCAAAGATGTATCTGCAACTGTTGCCGAGCGCCAGAAACAACCTGATATCAACGCGGCATCTCGATGATATTAAAAACATTCCAACAGACGAACGGGCCCGTCCGCCCCCCTATTCAAGCTGAACTCACACGGCCTCCCGGCCTTCTCAGTTACTACTCACGTGTATACCAACTTGAGGCCCGGTCGCTGCGGCATGCGTCGGGCTTATTTTTTGGATGGATCAACTTGTACTTGGATGTAGCCATGGCGTTTCAACCTTCCGGCGAAGAGTTGCAGAAGAGGCTGGATGCACGGCTGGACAGCCATATGTGCGTGGTGAAGTTTCGCGACGATGAGGTGGTGCTCTCCCTCCGTGACCTGCGCAGCGGGCAACTGACCGTCGTCTCCGGCCTGTTCCCCCGGCACTGGGCGAGCCGCGAGCAGTTCGACACACTCTGCGGGCCGCTGATCGATGAACTGGAGCGGATGCTGGAAAACGCCACGGACGCCAATGACGAAGAGCGGCTCGAAGGCTTCTGAGCCCGCCCGGCATCGCCATGCACAAGATCGGAACCTGTGCGGCGTAGCCCTGCTCTATAGGTGCTTGGGAGGCGCCTGCGTGCGCGAACGGCGATAAGACCGTCGATTTGGAATGAACTGGAGATCTACATGGGCTGTTATCACATTTCCCCGACGGACAAGGGGTGGGAATTGCGCAAGGAAGGTGCAACGCGCCCGTCGAAGACCGCCAGCGAACGATCCGAGCTGCTCGATTGCATCGGCAACTTCATGCAGAACCGTGCGGGGACGGTAAAGGTGCACAGCGAAGACGGCAGTGTCGAACAGGAGCTGCGCTACCCGCCCGCCCGCCGCTTTCACGACCAGGCGAGCGGCTAGCGCCGCGGTCAGGACCGCGAGATACCGGTCAGGGTGATGCCGTAGCGCTTGAGCAACTGCATCGCCGGCTCGCTGCTGGGGTCCTCGCTCTCCGCGAACTCACCGGCCTGCAGATTCGCGCGGGCCCACTCCAGCAGCTCGCGGTTGGCATCTTCCATGTCCGGCTTGTTCGTCGCCTTGCTGTCCAGCGTCGCGGTGTTGTTGTCCTTGCTGTAGGTGATGGTCCAGTGCGCCATGACGATGACCTCCGTTGGCGGGTATACCTGAGCTGACTGGCGCAAGCGCCCGCGAGTTCATTGCAATCCCCCGCTCCCGACTTGAACTTTCCTCCTGCCGCTTCCCTCGAAATGCCATCGACGCCGCCGCTTCGCTGCACGCTCGGCGCCATTCACGTCGCTTTCGCAACAGGAGGCTTGGTCCAGGGATGATCCCGCCGCATACCCCGTCACCGATGAATACCCGCATGGCCCCCGGCCTTCTGCTGGCCGCCGTGCTGCTCGCCGGCTGCCAGGAACACGAGGCACCCAAGCCGGTGCAGCGCGTGCTGGTGCAGAGCATCGAGGCCGCCGACTTCAGCGCCGAGGTGCGCCTCACCGGCGACATCCAGGCCCGCGTCGAAGCGCAACAGGCCTTCCGTGTCGGCGGCAAGATCATCGAGCGCCTGGCGGACGTGGGCGATCAGGTCAAGGCCCAGCAAGTGCTGGCGCGCCTCGACCCGCAGGAGCAGCGCAGCAACCTCGACACCGCCAATGCCGCCGTGGAAGCCCAGCGCGCCCAGCTCAAGGAGGCCGAACTGAACTTCGAGCGGCAACGCAAGCTGCTGCCCAAGGGCTACACCAGCCAAAGCGAATTCGACCAGGCCCAAGCGCAGCTGCGCGCCACCCGCAGCGCCCTGGAAGCGGCCGAAGCCCAGGCAGCCAACGCCCGCGACATGCTGGCCTACACCGAGCTCAAGGCCTCCGCCGATGGGGTGATCACCACCCGCCACGCGGAAGTCGGCCAGGTGGTGCAGGCCACGGTGCCGATCTTCACCCTGGCCCGTGAAGGCGAGCGCGATGCGGTGTTCAACGTCTACGAATCACTGTTCGACCAGCAGCTGGATAGCCAGGACGTGGTCGTCGCCCTCCTCGGCCAGCCGGACATCAGCGCCAAGGGCCAGGTGCGCGAAATCACCCCCACCATCGACCCACAGAGCGGCACCCTCAAGGTCAAGGTGGCGCTGGAGCAGGTGCCGCCACAGATGAACCTCGGCGCCGTGGTCACCACGCTGCTCAGGCCCCGCAGCGGCGACGGCGTGGTGCTGCCCTGGTCGGCGCTGTCCAAGTCCGGGCGCCAGCCGGCGGTGTGGCTGGTGGATGCGCAGCAGCGGGTCTCGCTGCACAAGGTCGGCGCGGTGCGCTACGCCAGCGGCAAGGTGCTGGTGGGCAAGGGCCTGGAAGCGGGCCAGAAGGTGGTGATCGCCGGCGGCCAGCTGCTGCACCCCGGCCAGCGCGTGGAAATCGCCCGGGCCGAACAGGCGGCAGAGCCCGACAAGGCCGCCGCCGTGCGTGAGGGCCAGGCCGCGCCGCAGCCCCAGGTCGAAGGGAGCGTGCCCCATGAATGACGCCACCCGCCGCGCCTGCCTGCTGCCCCTGGCCGCCCTGCTCCTCGCCGGCTGCGGCGAGAAGGAACAGCCACCACCACCGCCCCGCCCGGTGCTCAGCCTGGTGGTGCAGAGCCAGCACCAGCAGAGCGTCGGCCACTTCGCCGGCACCATCCAAGCGCGCTACGAAACCACCCTGGGCTTCCGCACCAACGGGCGTATCGCCTCCCGCGCGGTGGATGTCGGCGACAAGGTGGCCGAGGGCGCCCTGCTCGCCACCCTCGACCCCACCGACCAGCAGAACCGCCTGCGTGCCAGCGAGGGCGATCGCGCCAGCGCCGAAGCGCAGTGGATAGACGCCCAGGCCGACGCCCGCCGCCAGGAGGAGCTGTTCACCCGGGGCGTTGGCGCCAAGGCCAACCTCGACGCGGCCCGCACCCGCCTGAAGACCACCCGCGCCAGCCTCGACCAAGCCCGCGCCGCAGAGCAGCAGGCCAGCGACCAGCTCGCCTACACCCGCCTGACCACCGACTTCGACGGCGTGGTCACCGCCTGGCGCGCCGAGGCCGGCCAGGTGGTCGCCGCCGGCCAGGAGGTGGTGACCCTGGCTCGCCCGGAAGTGCGCGAAGCCGTGTTCGACCTGCCGGACGACCTCGCCGGGGCCATCCCCGAAGACGCCCGCTTCACCGTGGTCGCCCAATTGCAGGGTGAGGCCAGCACCACCGGCCACATCCGCGAAATGGCGCCCCAGGCCGACGCCGCCACCCGGACCCGCCGGGTGCGCCTGAGCCTGGAGCAGACCCCGGAAAGCTTCCGCCTCGGCACCACGGTGCGGGTGGAGCTGAGCAGCCCCGTGGCACCCCGCGTCAGCCTGCCCGCCAGCGTGCTGGTGCGCGCCGAGCCCGGCGCCCCGGAGGATCGCGGGCAGGTCTGGGTGGTGGACGAGAACGCCGCCGTGGTGCACCGCCGCGAGGTGCAGGTGCTGCGCCGCGAAGGCGATCGCGTGCTGATAGGCAAGGGCCTCGCCGACGGCGAGCGGGTGGTCAGCGCCGGGGTCAACAGCCTCAAGGAAGGCCAAGCGGTGAAACTGGATGAAGGGGATCGGCCATGAGTGATGCCAAGGGCGGCTTCAACCTCTCGGAATGGGCGCTGCGGCACCAGTCCTTCGCCTGGTACCTGATGGCCGTGGCGCTGGTGATGGGGGTGTTCTCCTACTTCGAGCTGGGCCGCGAGGAAGACCCGGCCTTCACCATCAAGACCATGGTCATCCAGACCCGCTGGCCCGGCGCCACGGTCAACGACACCCTGGAACAGGTCACCGACCGCATCGAGAAGAAGCTGGAGGAGCTCGACAGCCTCGACTACGTGAAGAGCTACACGCGCCCGGGGGAATCCACCGTCTTCGTCTACCTCAAGGACACCACCGACGGCACCGAGATCCCCGACATCTGGTACCAGGTGCGCAAGAAGATCGACGACATCCGCGGCGAATTTCCCCAGGGCCTGCAGGGCCCGGCGTTCAACGACGAGTTCGGCGACGTCTACGGCAGCCTCTACGCCTTCACCGGCGACGGCCTCAGCTACCGCCAGCTGCGCGACTACGTCGAGCGCGTGCGCCTGGACATCCGCAGCGTCAAGGACCTGGGCAAGGTGCAGCTGATCGGCGAGCAGGACGAGGTGTTCTACCTCAACTTCTCCACCCGCAAGCTGGCCGCCCTGGGCCTCGACCAGCGCCAGGTGATGCAGAGCCTGCAGGCACAGAACAGCGTCACGCCCTCGGGGGTGATCGAGGCCGGCGCCGAGCGCATTTCGGTGCGCACCTCCGGCGAATTCCGCTCCCAGGCGGACCTGGAGGCGGTGAACCTGCGCATCAACAACCGCTTCTACCGCCTCGCCGACCTGGCCAGCATCCAGCGCAGCTACCAGGACCCGCCCACCTCGCTGTTCCGCTTCAATGGCGAGCCGGCCATCGGCCTGGCCGTGGCCATGCGCGACGGCGGCAATATCCAGACCTTCGGCGCGGCGCTGCATGCACGCATGCAGGAGGTGACCAACGAGCTGCCCATCGGCGTTGGCGTGCACCAGGTGTCGAACCAGGCCGAGGTGGTGGAGAAGGCCATCGGCGGCTTCACCAGCGCGCTGTTCGAGGCGGTGATCATCGTCCTGGTGGTGAGCTTCATCAGCCTCGGCGTGCGCGCCGGCCTGGTGGTCGCCTGCTCGATTCCCCTGGTGCTGGCCCTGGTCTTCGTGTTCATGGAGTACAGCGGCATCACCATGCAGCGCATCTCCCTCGGCGCCCTGATCATCGCCCTCGGCCTGCTGGTGGACGACGCCATGATCACAGTCGAAATGATGGTCACCCGCCTGGAGCTGGGCGACTCGCGGCACGACGCCGCCACCTACGCCTACACCTCCACCGCCTTCCCCATGCTCACCGGCACCCTGGTGACGGTGGCCGGCTTCGTGCCCATCGGCCTCAACGCCAGCTCGGCGGGGGAATACACCTTCACCCTGTTCGCGGTGATCGCCGTCGCCCTGTTGCTGTCGTGGGTAGTCGCGGTGCTCTTCGCCCCGGTGATCGCCGTGCACGTGCTGCCCGCCACGCTCAAGCACAAGGAAGAGAAGAAGGGCCGCATGACCCGCTTCATGGACCGCGGCCTGCGCCTGGCCATGGGGCACCGCTGGGCCACCATCCTGCTCACCGTGGCGCTGTTCGGCGGCTCGCTGTTCCTCATGCAGTTCGTCCAGCAGCAGTTCTT
>BATO01000115.1 GCA_000474255.1 Aquipseudomonas alcaligenes MRY13-0052 | reverse complement strand
GAAGTCGGCCTCGGGGGCTGGTTCAGCCAAGACCACTGCCCCGGCGCGCAGCGGGCATCACCGGTGATGCGGATCACCCCCGGGTAGCCGGCCGGGTACACCGGTTCACCCTGGGCCGGGCTGGAGGCGCAGAGCAGCACGCCGGCGCTCTGGGCCAGCACGCAGGCCTCGCGCAGCACCGGGCGGTCGTTGCGCAGGCCGAGGCTCATGGTGATCAGCGCCACGTCCTGCTCCAGCAGCCAGTACAGGGCGGCAGCCACCTGCAACGGGCTGGTCTGCCAGCGCTCGCCGAACACCTGGGCCATGCAGACGCGCGCCGGCCCGCCATGCCGGCCGAAGGTGTCCAGCACCAGGGTGCCGTGGCCGAGGATGTCGGGCTGCGCCTCGCCCTCCTGCAGTTCGCCACCGTCCAGCCAGAAGCGCCGGGCCAGCGCCACACGGGCCGCCTGCTCGGGGGCGAAGCCGCTGTCGATGATGCCGATGGGAGGCTCAGTGGCCATGGCTCACCGGCTCCAGGCGTTGCAGGCGGCCCTGCTCCAGGCGGAAAGCCAGCTCGGCCTCGGCCAGGGTGGAGGGGCGATGGCTGATGAGGATGCGCGTGCGCCCGGCGAACAGCTGGTCGATGGCGGCGATCACCTCGCGCTCGGTGGCTTCGTCCACGGCCGAGGTGGCTTCATCCAGCACCAGCACTAGCGGGTCCTGCAGCAGTGCGCGGGCGATGGCGATGCGTTGTTTCTGCCCGCCGGAAAGCTGCTGGCCGCGCTCGCCCAGGGGGTTGTCCAGCCCCAGGGGCAGGGAGTCGATCAGGCCGTCGAGACGGGCCAGCCGGGCCACCTGCTCGATGGCGTCACGGCTGGCGTCGGGGGCGGCGTAGGCGAGGTTTTCTGCCAAGGTGCCGCGGAACAGCACGATGTCCTGGCTGACCACGGCGATGCACCGGCGCAGGGCCAGCAGGTCCAGCTCGCGCAGGTCGGCGCCGTCCAGCAGGATGCGACCCCGGTCCGGGTCGTAGAAGCGTTGCAGCAGGTCGATCAGGGTGGATTTGCCGGCGCCCGATGCCCCGCTGATGGCTACCTTGAGACCGGCGGGAATGTCCGCCTCCACGCCATCGAGCAGCAGGCCGGCGCGTTGCTCGTGGGCAAAATGCACGCCCTCCAGGCGCAAGGCGCCGCGCCCCTCCGGCATCGGCTGCGGCGCGTCGGGCTGGCGCACGGTCACCGGCTCCTGCTGCAGCTCCATCACCCGGCCGAGGCTCACCGTCATGCGCTGCAGCGCGACGTAGAGCCCGAGCAGGCTCTGCACCGGCCCCACGGCCATGCCCAGGTAGGTGGAAAAGGCGATCAGCGCGCCCAGCTGCCAGGTGCCCTGGATCACCCAGTAGCCGCCGATGAGAAAGGCGCAGGCGCGGGACAGCGAGGTGAGCGTGCCGGGCACCGCATGGGTGAAGAACTCGGTGACCTGCACCCTGAGCAGCTGGCGCATGTAGCCCTGCCCCAGCCCCTCCAGGCGGCGCGATTCACGCTGCTGGGCGCCGGCCGCCTGGATGAACTTCATCGCCGGCAGCGTTTCCACCAGGAAGGACGACACGTCCGCCGAGCGCTCGCGCAGGCTGCGCACCTCGCGCTCCACCTTGCGCCGCATCCAGCGCAGCCAGAGCACCTCGATGGGGATCAGCAGCGCCAGCAGCAACGACAGCTGCCAGGACAGCATCAGCATCAGCGCCACCGCCCCCACCAGGCCGATGACGCTGGAGACGGCGGAGAACAGGGAGTCCACTGCGAAGCGCTGGATCTCCGCCACGTCACCATCCAGCCGGGACAGGATGTCGCCCAGGCGCTTGCGCCCGAAAAAGGCCGGCGACAGCTGCTGCAGGTGGCGGTAGAGGTCATCACGCAGGGCGAAGAGGACGCGCCCCGAGAGCCGCGTGTGCAGGTAGCGGTTGATGCCCGACAGCGCCGTGCCGAGCAGGCCGACCAGGATCATCGCCAGGGCCACCTGCACCAGGGTGCCGAAATCCCGGGCCAGCAGGCCGTCGTCGATCAGCGTCTTGGTCAGCCAGGGCTGCGCCAGCACCAGCAGGCTGGCGCAGAGGGACAGCCCCAGCAGCACGGCGATGGCCCGGCCGTGGGGGCGGACGAAGCCGTAGAGCCAGGCCAGGGCGCGGCGCAGCAGGTCGGGGTCGTTGGCGTCGACGAGCTTGAGCAGGAGGCGGGTCATGTGATCACCCGCATGCCCCTACAAGAACAATGTGCTCCTGCATGGAACAGACTCATCCCCTCAGCTGCTTCAGCTTGCGATACAACGTCGCGCGGCTGATGCCCAGGGCGTCGGCCGCGGCCGAGACATTGCCCTGGTGGCGTTCCAGGGCGCTGCGGATCAGCTCCAGCTCATTCTCGCGGATGCTGCCGGGCTGGCGCCGGCTGCTGGTCAGCTCGTCCAGCAGGCTGTCGGTGAGGTGGTCCAGGCCCAGCTCCTTTTCGCCGTTCTCGCGCATGGCCAGGGCCGAGCGCAGCACCATCTCCAGCTGGCGGATGTTGCCCGGCCAGTCGTAGCCGGTGAGCAGTTCGGTCAGGTCCGGGTCCAGGCTCACAGCCGGCTCGCCGAGACGTGCCAGCACCTCGGTGATCAGGGTGGCCAGGTCGTCGCGCTCACGCAGGGACGGCAAGCGCAGGCTGACGCCGTTGACCCGGTAGTAGAGGTCTTCGCGGAACTGCCCGCCCTGCACCAGGCGCTGCAGGTCGCGGTGGGTGGCGCAGATCACGGCGATATCCAGCTCCTGTTCCTCGCCGGCGCCCAGGGGCGCGACGCGGCGTTCCTGCAGCACGCGCAGCAGGCGCGCCTGCAGAGCCAGGGGCATGTCGCCGATCTCGTCGAGGAACAGCGTGCCGCCCTGGGCCTGCATCACCCGGCCGACCATGCCGCCCTTGCGTGAGCCGGTGAAGGCGCCCTCGCGGTAGCCGAAGAGTTCGGATTCGATCAGCCCTTCGGGGATCGCCGCGCAGTTCACCGCGACGAAGGGCTTGCCCGCCCGCGCACTGGCCTGGTGCAGCGCACGGGCGACCACTTCCTTGCCGGTGCCGGTTTCGCCCAGCAGCAGCACCGGCAACTCGCCGGCCAGCCCCTGGCGGGCCATGCGCAGGGCACGGGCCAGGCGCGCGTTGCCGCCGGCCAGGGCTTCCAGCTCCGGCGCGGGCGTGGCGGTCGGCCTGGCCGGTGCCACCGAGGCGACACCGATGTGCCGAGGCAGCTGCAGGGCACGGAAGAAGAACTCGCCACGCGGGGTCTGCACGCTGCTCACGCCGCCTTGCAGCAGGCGCGCGAGGAAGCCCGAGGCGCGGGCGCCGAGCAACTCCTCACAGCTGTGGCCCACCAGCGCCTGGCGCTCCACCCGCAGCAGGTGGCAGGCCTGGTCGTTGGCGGCCAGCAGTTCGCCGTCCAGGCTCAGGGCCAGCAGGCCGTGCCAGGCGGAGCCGAGGTACTGCGGGCGTGAATGGAAGGCCAGCACCAGCTGTTGCGGATAGGTCAGGCCGAACAGGCGGCTCTCGATATTGCCGGCCGCCAGCAGCAGCGTGGCGAAGCTGTCGCGGGGCTCGGCCAGGTGGCCTTCGCGGGTCAGGTCGATGACGCCGACCACCCGGCCGTGGGGGTCCTTGAGCGGCACCGAGGTGCAGGCGAAGCGGCTGAGGCGGTCGAGGTAATGCTCGCCGCTGTTGATAAGGGTCGGGCGGCCCTCGACCACCGCGGTGCCCAGGGCGTTGGTGCCACGCAGGGACTCGCTCCAGCAGCTGCCCGGGCGCAGGTCGCGCAGGCCGGCGAGCTGCAGGGCGTCGGTCTGCCCCTCGATGGCCAGCACGTTGGCCTGGGCGTCGCCGAGTATCACCAGGCCGCCCTGCCCTTGCTGGCGCACCAGGTATTCGAGTTCGGGGGTGGCGGCGTCGATCAGCAGGCGGTTGCCGTCCAGCAGCAGCTCGAGGTCGCGCAGCTGCTCGATGCCGGCGCCGTCGCCTTCGAGGCAGTCGAGCCCGTGACCGAGGCTGCGCCGCCAGGAGGCGTCGATCTCCTCGCGCAGCACGCCATCAGGGAGGTCGCCTTCGTTCTGCAAACGCAGGCGGGCGAGGCGGGATTGCCGCAGGACATCGTCATTTCTTGTTATTCGCATGTCATTCGTACTCCAGCGCCCTCCTCGCCTGGCCCCTGTGGAGGGGGTTGGCGGCAGGGTCGCCCAGAATGTCTACACCCGCCTTTCGGCGCCGTAAAGAGTCGTGTCGTCCGTTGGCATGGCGAGCAATCTTCGCGCCAGAAGAGGCCAGCGGAACGACCGTGACGAGCGTTGACAGGCAGGTTCGCACAGGTTTACGTTAACGTAAAGGTAAACACAGCCGAGCCCGCTTCCATGTCCAAGACCTACAGCATTTCCGACCTCGCCCGCGAACTGGATGTGACCACCCGCGCCATCCGTTTCTACGAGGAGCAGGAAATGCTCTTCCCCGAACGCAGGGGCCAGGAACGCATCTACAGCCCCAAGGACCTGGTGGCGCTGAAGCTGATCCTGCGCGGCAAGCGCATCGGCTTCTCCCTCGCCGAGTGCAAGGAACTGATCGACCTCTACGACCCGAGCAGCGGCAACCGCAAGCAGCTGGAGACCTTCATGGAGAAGATCGCCGCCCGCCGCGCGCAGCTGGAACAGCAACTGCTCGACATCCAGCAGATGCAGCTGGAACTGGACACCGCCGAGGAACGCTGCCTGGCCGCCCTCGCCGAAACCAAGAAACAGGGCGCCAGCGCCTGACCCGACAACCCGTTTCCCGACAATCACAAGCACAGGTGGAACCATGACTTACCCGAGCCTGAACTTCGCCCTCGGCGACACCATCGACATGCTGCGCGAGCAGGTGCAAGCCTTCGTCGCCGCCGAACTGGCGCCCCGCGCGGCCCAGGTGGACAGCGAAAACGCCTTCCCCATGGACATGTGGAAGAAGTTCGGCGAGATGGGCCTGCTCGGCGTCACCGTGCCCGAGGAATTCGGCGGCGCGGGCCTGGGCTACCTGGCCCACGTGGTGGCCATGGAGGAGATCAGCCGCGGCTCCGCCTCGGTCGCCCTCTCCTACGGCGCCCACTCCAACCTCTGCGTCAACCAGATCAACCGCAACGGCAACGCCGAGCAGAAGCACAAGTACCTGCCCAAGCTGATCAGCGGCGAGCACGTCGGCGCCCTGGCCATGAGCGAGCCCAACGCCGGCTCCGACGTGGTTTCCATGAAGCTGCGCGCCGACCGCAAGGGCGACCGCTTCGTGCTCAACGGCAGCAAGACCTGGATCACCAACGGCCCCGACGCCAACACCTACGTGATCTACGCCAAGACCGACCTGGAGAAGGGCCCACACGGCATCACCGCCTTCATCGTCGAGCGCGACTGGAAGGGGTTCTCCCGCAGCAACAAGTTCGACAAGCTGGGCATGCGCGGCTCCAACACCTGCGAGCTGTTCTTCGATGACGTGGAAGTGCCGGAGGAGAACATCCTCGGCGTGCTCAACGGCGGCGTCCGGGTGCTGATGAGCGGCCTCGACTACGAGCGCGTGGTGCTCTCCGGCGGCCCCACCGGGATCATGCAAGCGTGCATGGACGTGGTGGTGCCCTACATCCACGACCGCAAGCAGTTCGGCCAGAGCATCGGCGAGTTCCAGCTGATCCAGGGCAAGGTCGCCGACATGTACACCCAGCTCAACGCCAGCCGCGCCTATCTCTACGCCGTAGCCCAGGCCTGCGACCGTGGCGAGACCACCCGCAAGGATGCCGCCGGGGTGATCCTCTACACCGCCGAGCGCGCCACCCAGATGGCCCTGGACGCGATCCAGATCCTCGGCGGCAACGGCTACATCAACGAATTCCCCGCCGGCCGCCTGCTGCGCGACGCCAAGCTCTACGAGATCGGCGCCGGCACCAGCGAAATCCGCCGCATGTTGATCGGGCGCGAGCTGTTTAACGAAACCAAGTAAACGAACTAGCTGGAAGCCAGAAGCTGGAAGCCGGACGCATGCACTGCCCTCTTCCAGCCTCCAGCTTCCGGCTTCAAGCTCGCGGAGCCCCGAATGACCATTCTCACTACACAGCTGAATCCGCGCTCCCCCGACTTCGCCGCCAACGCCGCGGCCATGGGCGAGCAGGTCGACGCGCTGCGCGAGCTGCTGGCGCGCGTCCATGAAGGCGGCGGTGCCAAGGCCCAGGAACGCCACACCTCGCGCGGCAAGCTGTTGCCCCGCGAGCGCATCAACCGTCTGCTCGACCCCGGCTCGCCCTTCCTCGAGATCGGCCAGCTTGCCGCCCACGAGGTGTATGGCGAGGACGTGCCCGCCGCCGGCGTGGTGGCCGGCATCGGCCGCGTGGAAGGCGTCGAATGCATGATCGTGGCCAACGACGCCACGGTAAAAGGCGGCTCCTACTACCCGCTGACGGTGAAGAAACACCTGCGCGCCCAGGCCATCGCCCGGGAGAACCGCCTGCCCTGCATCTACCTGGTGGACTCCGGCGGCGCCAACCTGCCGCGCCAGGACGAGGTCTTCCCCGACCGCGAGCACTTCGGCCGCATCTTCTTCAACCAGGCCAACATGAGCGCCCTCGGCATCCCGCAGATAGCCGTGGTCATGGGCTCGTGCACCGCCGGCGGCGCCTACGTGCCGGCGATGAGCGACGAAACCATCATGGTGCGCAACCAGGCCACCATCTTCCTCGCCGGCCCGCCGCTGGTGAAGGCCGCCACCGGCGAGGTGGTGAGCGCCGAGGACCTGGGCGGTGCCGACGTGCACTGCAAGACCTCCGGCGTCGCCGACCACTACGCCGAGGACGATGCCCACGCCCTGGCCCTGGCCCGGCGCAGCATCGCCAACCTCAACTGGCGCAAGCTCGGCCAGCTCAACCACCGCCAGCCGCTGCTGCCGCGCTATGCGGCGGAGGAGCTGTACGGGGTGATCCCGGCGGACGCCAAGCAGCCCTTCGACGTGCGCGAAGTGATCGCGCGCCTGGTGGACGGCTCCGAGTTCGATGAGTTCAAGGCCCTGTTCGGCACCACCCTGGTGTGCGGCTTCGCCCACCTGCACGGCTATCCGATCGCCATCCTCGCCAACAACGGCATCCTCTTCGCCGAAGCCGCGCAGAAAGGCGCGCACTTCATCGAACTGGCCTGCCAGCGCGGCATCCCGCTGCTGTTCCTGCAGAACATCACCGGCTTCATGGTCGGCCAGAAGTACGAGGCCGGCGGCATCGCCAAGCACGGCGCCAAGCTGGTCACGGCCGTGGCCTGCGCCAAGGTGCCCAAGTTCACCGTGATCATCGGCGGCAGCTTCGGCGCCGGTAACTACGGCATGTGCGGCCGCGCCTACGACCCGCGCTTCCTGTGGATGTGGCCCAACGCGCGCATCGGCGTGATGGGCGCCGAGCAGGCTGCCGGCGTGCTGGCCCAGGTCAAGCGCGAGCAGAGCGAACGCGCCGGGCAGGTGTTCAGCGCCGAGGACGAGGCCCGCCTCAAGCAGCCGATCCTCGACCAGTACGAGCGCCAGGGGCACCCCTACTACTCCAGCGCACGGCTCTGGGACGACGGCGTGATCGACCCGGCGCAGACCCGCGAGGTGCTCGCCATGGCGATCTCCAGCGCCCTCAATGCGCCGATCGAGCCGACCACCTTCGGCGTGTTCCGGATGTGAAAAAACCAGCCGCAAGCTGCAAGCCGCACACCTCAAGTGGCGCGGCTCGCACTTGCAGCTTGCCGCTTGAAACTTGCAGCTCCTGAAAGGCCTGACGATGACCGACTTCAACACCCTGCAACTGGAGTTCGCCGAAAACGGCGTCGCCACCCTCTGGCTCAACCGGCCGGAGAAGAACAACGCCTTCAACGCCGGCATGATCCGCGAGCTGATCCTCGCCCTCGAAGCCGTCAAGGCCGCCGCCAACGTGCGCTTCCTGCTCCTGCGCGGCCGGGGCCGACACTTCTCCGCCGGGGCCGACCTGGCCTGGATGCAGGAGTCCGCCCGCCTCGACTACAACGCCAACCTGGACGATTCCCGCGAGCTGGCCGAGCTGATGTACAACCTCTTCCAGCTCAAGGTGCCGACCCTGGCCGTGGTGCAGGGCGCGGCCTTCGGCGGCGCCCTGGGCCTGATCAGTTGCTGTGACATGGCCATCGGCGCGGCGGATGCACAGTTCTCCCTCTCCGAGGTGCGCATCGGCCTGGCCCCGGCGGTGATCAGCCCCTTCGTGGTCCAGGCCATCGGCGAGCGCGCCACCCGCCGCTACGCCCTCACCGCCGAGCGCTTCAGCGGTGAGCGCGCCCGCGAACTGGGCCTGCTCGCCGAGTGCTACCCGGCGGAGGAACTGGAGCAGGCGGTGCAGGACTGGACCGCCAACCTGCTGCTCAACAGCCCCCAGGCCATGCGCGTGAGCAAGGACCTGCTGCGCGAGGTCGGCAACGGCGAGCTCAGCCCCAACCTGCGCCGCTACACCGAGAACGCCATCGCCCGCATCCGCGTCAGCTCCGAAGGGCAGGAAGGGCTCAATGCCTTCCTGGAAAAACGCAAGCCGGGGTGGCAAACGAACAGCTAGAAGCTGGAAGCCCGAAGCTGGAAGCAATCGCAGCCAGCATTAGCCCCCAGCTCGCCAAAGGAGCAGAACAATGATTACAACCTTGCTGATCGCCAACCGTGGCGAAATCGCCTGCCGGGTGATGCGCACCGCCAAGGCCCTGGGCCTGAACACCGTGGCCGTGCACAGCGAAATCGACCGCAACGCCCGCCATGTGCGCGAGGCCGACATGGCGGTGAACCTGGGGGGCGCCAAGCCCTCGGAAAGCTACCTGCGGGCCGAGCGCATCATCGCCGCCGCCCAGGCCAGCGGTGCCCAGGCCATCCACCCCGGCTACGGCTTCCTCTCCGAGAACGCCGCCTTCGCCCGCGCCATCGAGGCCGCCGGCCTGGTGTTCCTCGGCCCGCCGGCCAGCGCCATCGACGCCATGGGCAGCAAGTCCGCCGCCAAGGCGCTGATGGAAGACGCCGGCGTGCCCCTGGTGCCCGGCTACCACGGCGAGGCCCAGGACCTGGAGACCTTCCGCACCGCCGCCGAGCGCATCGGCTACCCGGTGCTGCTCAAGGCCGCCGCCGGCGGTGGCGGCAAGGGCATGAAGGTGGTGGAGCGCGAAGCCGAGCTGGGCGAAGCCCTGGCCTCCGCCCAGCGTGAAGCCCAGTCGGCCTTCGGCGACGCGCGCATGCTGGTGGAGAAGTACGTGCTCAAGCCGCGCCACGTGGAGATCCAGGTCTTCGCCGACCGCCACGGCAACTGCCTGTACCTCAACGAGCGCGACTGCTCGATCCAGCGTCGCCACCAGAAGGTGGTCGAGGAAGCTCCCGCCCCCGGCCTCAGCCCCGAGCTGCGCCGTGCCATGGGCGAAGCCGCCGTGCGCGCCGCCCAGGCCATCGGCTATGTCGGTGCCGGTACCGTGGAATTCCTCCTCGACGAGCGCGGCGACTTCTTCTTCATGGAGATGAACACCCGCCTGCAGGTGGAGCACCCGGTCACCGAGGCCATCACCGGCCTGGACCTGGTGGCCTGGCAGATCCGCGTCGCCCGTGGCGAGGCGCTGCCCATCACCCAGGAGCAGGTGCCGCTGAACGGCCACGCCATCGAGGTGCGCCTCTACGCCGAAGACCCGCAGCAGGACTTCCTCCCCGCCAGCGGCCGCCTCGCCCTGTACCGCGAACCCGCTGCCGGCCCCGGCCGCCGGGTGGACAGCGGCGTCGCCGAGGGCGACGAGGTTTCGCCCTTCTACGACCCGATGCTGGCCAAGCTGATCGCCTGGGGTGAAACCCGCGAGGAAGCCCGCCAGCGCCTGCTGGCCATGCTCGACGAAACCGCCGTGGGCGGCTTCGCCACCAACCTGGCCTTCCTCCGCCGCGTGCTGGCCCACCCCGCCTTCGCCGCCGCCGAGCTGGACACCGGCTTCACTCGCCCGCCACCAGGAGCCAGCTGCTGCCCGCCCCCGCCGCGCGCCCGGAGCTGTTCTGGCAGGCCGCCGCCGAAGCCTTCCGCCAGGGCAGCGCCGCACGCCTGCGCGAGGACGACCCGCACTCGCCCTGGAGCCGCAACGACGGCTGGCGCCCCGGCCTGCCCAGCGAAACCGACCTGCACCTGGCCTGCGGCGACGAACGCCATCTGGTGCGCCTGCGCGGCACCGCGCCGAGCACCCTGCGCCTGGACGGCGAACGCCTGTGGCAGGAACAGGACGGCATCACCCGCCAGCGCCTGGCGATCCGCCGTGGCAACGCCCTCTACCTGGAATGGGACGGCGAGCTGCAACGCGTCGAGCAGGTCGACCCGGTGGCCGAGGCCCAGGCCGCCCACGCCCACCACGGAGGGCTGACGGCGCCCATGAACGGCAGTATCGTGCGCATCCTGGTGGAAGCCGGCCAAGCCGTGGAAGCCGGCACCGCCCTGGTGGTGCTGGAAGCGATGAAGATGGAGCACAGCATCCGCGCGCCCCACGCCGGCACGGTCAAGGCGCTGTACTGCAGCGAAGGCGAACTGGTCGCCGAAGGCACCGCGCTGGTGGAGCTGGAAGAAGCCTGAATCCGCTTTCGTACCCTCGTAGGGTGGATGTCGCTCTTTACATCCACCAACCTGGCCCGACCCAACACCGCCGGTGGACATGAAAAGCGATGTCCACTCTGCACAGAACGAGTCCGTAGGATGGGTTTCGCTTCGCTCTACCCATCCTACGGAAGAATTGCGATGAACCCGGCTCGGCACCGCCGATGAATGAGAGAGAAGACGCGATGACGATTCCCAAGAAGGTCCGCCTGGTCGAAGTCGGCCCCCGCGATGGCCTGCAGAACGAGAAGCAACCCATCAGCGTGGCCGACAAGGTGCGCCTGGTGGACGACCTCTCCGCCGCCGGCCTCGACTACATCGAGGTGGGCAGCTTCGTCTCGCCCAAATGGGTGCCGCAGATGGCCGGCAGCGCCGAGGTGTTCGCCGGCATCAGCTACCGCCCGGGCGTCACCTACGCCGCCCTGGCGCCGAACATGAAAGGCTTCGAGGCCGCCCTGGAAGCCGGGGTGAAGGAAGTGGCGGTGTTCGCCGCCGCCTCCGAGGCCTTCTCGCAGAAGAACATCAACTGCTCCATCGCCGAGAGCCTGGAACGCTTCATGCCGCTGATGGACGCGGCACGGGCCAACGGCATCCGCGTGCGCGGCTACATTTCCTGCGTGCTGGGCTGCCCCTACGAGGGCGAGGTGCCGGCCGAGCAGGTCGCCGCCATCGCCGCCCAGCTGGACGCCATGGGCTGCTACGAAGTCTCCCTCGGCGACACCATCGGCACCGGCACCGCTGGCGCCACCCGCCACCTGTTCGAAGTGGTGGGTGCCAAGGTGCCGCGCGAACGCCTTGCCGGGCACTTCCACGACACCTACGGCCAGGCCGTGGCCAACGTCCACGCCGGCCTGCTGGAAGGCATCGCCGTGTTCGACAGCTCGGTCGCCGGCCTCGGCGGCTGCCCCTATGCCAAGGGCGCCACCGGCAACGTCGCCACCGAAGACCTGCTCTACCTGCTCAACGGCATGGGCATCGAAACCGGCATCGACATGGACCGCCTGGTGGACGCGGGCCAACGCATCTGCGCCGTGCTCGGCAAGGAAAACGGCTCCCGCGTCGCCCGCGCGCTCCTGGCGAAGCGCAGCTGATCCCTGCCGGCTCCGGTGGGAGCGAATTCATTCGCGATCGGGCTGCCCCAAAAACATCGCGGTTGAAACCGCTCCCACATCCGTAGCCCGGACTTCAGTCCGGGGACTTGTCCAACACCGCTCCCGGGCTGAAGCCCGGGCTACCGGCCTTCCCACAACCGCAATCCGCCGTAGGTCGGGTGCAACCCGGCAATTCCGTGCAGAAGGCGACGCGGGTTTCACCCGCCCTACAGACCGTGCCGCCCCCATAGGAGCGAATTCATTCGCGATCGGGCTAACTCAAAGCTTCGCGGTTGAAGCCGCTCCTACGCCTTTCCCCTGTCAGGGCATGACCGGCGGCACGTATTCCAGGGTGCTGCCAAGCGCCCACAGCAGCACCAGCACCAGCGGGATGTGCACCAGCAACTGGACGAAGGAGAAGCCGATCAGGTCGCGCGCCTTCAGGCCCAGCACGCCCAGCAGCGGGAGCATGTAGAAGGGGTTGATCAGGTTCGGCAGCGCTTCGGCGGCGTTGTAGATCTGCACCGACCAGCCCAGGTGGTAGCGCAGCTCGTTGGCCACCTGCATCACATAGGGCGCCTCGATGATCCACTTGCCGCCACCGGAGGGGATGAAGAAGCCCAGCACGGCGGAGTACACGCCCATCAGCAGCGCGTAGGTGTCGTGGGAAGCGATCTGCACGAAGAAGGTGGAGATGTGGTGCGCCAGGGTCTGGCCATCGCCGCCGTTCACCGTGGTCATGATCGCGGCGATGGAGCCGTACAGCGGGAACTGGATCAGTACCCCGGTGGTGGTGGGCACGGCGCGGGCCACGGCATCCAGGAAGCTGCGCGGGCGCCAGTGCAGCAGCGCGCCGGCCATGATGAACAGCAGGTTGTAGGTGTTGAGCCCGGAGATGGCGGTGATCGCCGGCTTGCTGGCGAACTCCTGGGCCAGCCAACCACCGGCCAGCACCACCAGCATGATGATCAGCAGCGGGCTGTGCTCCAGCCACTCGCCCGGGCGGGTCGGCTTCGGCTGGGGCGGCGCGGTGAAGCTCGGGTCCACGCCACAGGCCTTGGCGTCACGGGCACTGGCGGCACTGGGCGCGGTCATGTAGGCGATGGCCAGGGACACCAGCACCAGCGCCAGCAGCAACACGCCCGACTGCCAGAGGAAGATGGTCTCGGTGAAGGGGATGACGCCGGTGATGGCGAGGATGGACGGCGGCAGGCTGGCCGGGTTGGCCTGCAGCTGCGCGGCCGACGATGACAGCCCCAGGGCCCAGACGGCGCCCAGGCCCAGGTAGGCGGCGGCACCGGCGGCGCGGTAGTCCATCCTGATGTCTTCACGACGGGCCAGGGCGCGCACCAGCAGGCCGCCGAAAACCAGGGACAGGCCCCAGTTGAGCAGCGAGGCGACCATGGAGATCAGCGCCACCCAGGCCACCGCGGTGCGGCCGTTCTTCGGCACCCGCGCCAGCAGGTCGATGAGCCGCGATGCCGGGCCGGAGCTGGCGACCACATAGCCGCCGATGACCACGAAGGCCATTTGCATGGTGAAGGGGATCAGGCTCCAGAACCCATCGCCGAAGGCCTTGGCCGTGGAGCTGACGGGCGCCCCCATGGCCAGCACGGCGACGGTGACGATCAATACCGCGAGTGCGGCGAACACCCAGGAGTCGGGGAACCAGCGCTCGGCCCAGGCTGAGCAGCGCATGGCGAAACGGGCGGAACGGCTTTCTTCGAGTTGCGTGACCATCGGTCTACCTCACTTTTATTCTTGTCGGCATGGCACGGCCGGGGCCGGGCACCGGATAAGGGTTGGAACCAGCACGGAGGTCTTTGCCCCCTGTTTGCCTGAAACGACGACGCCACGCCCAGGGCGTGGAATGCGTCTTGCCCCGCTCGGTGAGCGGTGCGGTGCGTGATGCAATTCCCGGCGCGGCCTCTATCCGGAGGTCGTCACCGGGCGCAGCGGAGCCCAGCACGGGAGGCTGGGCCGGGTGATGCGTCGGGCCGGGTTCCTCGGCCCGACTGGAGGCTTAACGCTCGATGGCCAGGGCCACGCCCTGCCCGCCGCCGATGCACAGGGTCGCCAGGCCCTTCTTCGCATCGCGCTTGATCATTTCGTGCAGCAGGGTCACCAGCACGCGGCAACCGGAGGCGCCAATGGGGTGGCCAATGGCGATGGCACCGCCGTTGACGTTGACCTTCTCGGCGTCCCAGCCCAGCTCCTTGCCCACCGACAGGGCCTGGGCGGCGAAGGCTTCGTTGGCTTCGATCAGGTCCAGCTCGCCGAGGTTCCAGCCGGCCTTCTCCAGGCAGCGCTTGGTGGCGGAAACCGGGCCGATGCCCATGATCGCCGGGTCGACGCCGGCATTGGCGTAGGCGGCGATGCGCGCCAGCACCGGCAGGCCCAGGGCCTTGGCCTTCTCGGCGCTCATCAGCAGCACGGCGGCGGCGCCGTCGTTGAGGCTGGAGGCGTTGCCGGCGGTGACGCTGCCGTCCTTCTTGAAGGCCGGCTTGAGCTTGGCCAGGGATTCGGCAGTGGTGCCGGCGCGAGGCTGCTCGTCGGTGGCGAAGGCGACGGGCTCGCCCTTCTTCTGCGGGATCAGGATCGGGGTGATCTCATCCACGAAGCGGCCCGCTTCGATGGCGGCGGAAGCCTTCTGCTGGGAAGCGGCGGCGAAGGCATCCTGGGCTTCACGGCTGATGCCGTACTTCTCCACCAGGTTCTCGGCGGTGATGCCCATGTGGTAGTCGTTGAAGGCGTCCCACAGGCCGTCCTGGATCATGCTGTCGACCAGCTTGGCGTGGCCCATGCGCAGGCCGGTGCGGGCGCCGGGCATGACGTAGGGGGCGAGGCTCATGTTCTCCTGGCCACCGGCGATGATCACCTCGGCGTCACCGCAGCGGATGGCCTGGGCGGCCAGGTGCAGGGCCTTGAGGCCGGAGCCGCAGACCTTGTTCAGGGTCATGGCCGGCACGGCGTGGGGCAGGCCGGCGAGGATGGCGGCCTGGCGCGCAGGGTTCTGGCCGCTGCCTGCAGTGAGCACCTGGCCGAGGATGACCTCGTCCACCTGGGCGCCATCGAGGCCGGTCTGGGCCAGCAGCTGGCGGATCACCGCAGCGCCCAGCTCGGGGGCGGGGATGTTGGCCAGCGAGCCCTGGAAGCTGCCGACGGCGGTGCGGGTGGCGGCGACTATGACGACGTCTTGCATATGCGGATCTCCTGCGGGGCCACGCCGCACGGGCCTGGCCGATGAACAAAAGACCGCCCCGCGGACGAAGCGTGCGTGGCGTTTCGTCCGCGAGGCGGAAGAGCAATCAGAAGCTCATTTCGATCACGTCGTCCGGGACGATCAGCTTGCCGGCGGTCTTGGCGACGATCTCCTCGATGCTGACGCCGGGGGCGCGTTCGCGGAGGATGAAGGCGCCGTCCTCGATCTCCAGGTAGGCCAGGTCGGTGAGCACCTTGCGGATGCAGCGGCAGCCGGTGAGCGGCAGGCTGCAATGCTTGAGCAGCTTGGACTCAACGTCCTTGGAGGCGTGGGTCATGGTGACGATGATGTTGTCGGCGCCGGCCACCAGGTCCATCGCGCCGCCCATCCCCTTGACCAGCTTGCCGGGGATCATCCAGGAGGCGATGTTGCCCTGCACGTCCACCTCGAAGGCGCCCAGCACCGTGAGGTCGACGTGGCCGCCACGGATCATGGCGAAGGATTCGGCGGAGTCGAAGATCGCCGCGCCCTTGCTGGCGGTGACCGTCTGCTTGCCGGCGTTGATCATGTCGGCGTCGACTTCGTCCTCGGTGGGGAAGGCGCCCATGCCCAGCAGGCCGTTCTCGGATTGCAG
>BATO01000116.1 GCA_000474255.1 Aquipseudomonas alcaligenes MRY13-0052 | reverse complement strand
TTCGGGCCTTTCGCGAATGAATTCGCTCCCACCAGAAAGCCCGTTCCCTGCGGCATCGCTTGGTGGATGAAAAGAGCGTCATCCACCCTACACACCGATCAGCCACCGGCAATCCGTAACCACCCGTAGGATGGTGTAGAGCGCAGCGAAACCCATCACAGGCCTCGCCCCCCTACGGCCGCCACACCGCGCGGCCGATATCCACCCGCCTGGGTAACAACCGGTTCTCCAGAAACAGGTCGGCGGTGCGCTGCTGGGCGGCGGCGATTTCGTCGGTGACTGGGCCGATGGGCGAGGCCGGGCGGTGCTGGAAGCTGCGTTCGATCACCGCCGGGGCCAGGCCCATGAACTTCGCCAGCAGGGCGATGCTCGCCTCGCGGTCGTCGCGGGTCAGGGCTTCGGCGCGGGTGAGTTCGTCCAGCAGCGCGTGGATGAAGGCCGGGTCGCCCTCGGCGTAATCGCGCGCGGCCAGGTAGAAGGGCCCGCTCAGCCCCAGCCCCTCGCCGTTGGCCAGCAGGCGCGCGTGGCCTTCCAGCTCCATCGCCGAGTAGAAGGGGTCCCAGATCGCCCAGGCGTCCACGCTGCCCTGCTCGAAGGCGGCACGGGCGTCGGCCGGGGTGAGGAACAGCGGCTGGATGTCGGCCATGGACAGCCCCGCCGCCTTGAGCGCCCGCAGCAGCAGGTTGTGGGCGCTGGAGCCTTTCTGGAACGCCACCTTGCGCCCCTTGAGCTCGGCCACCGACTGGATCGGGCTGTCCTCCGGCACCAGGATCACCTCGGCCTGGGGCTTGGGCGGCTCCGCGCCGACGTAGAGCAGGTCGGCGCCAGCGGCCTGGGCGAAGATCGGCGGGATGTCGCCGGTGGAGCCCACATCCAGGCTGCCGACATTGAGCGCCTCGAGCATCTGCGGGCCGGCGGGGAATTCGATCCACTGCACGCGGGTGCCGGGGAAACGCTGCTCCAGCAGGCCGTGCTCCTTGGCCAGCACCAGGCTGGCGGAGCCTTTCTGGTAGCCGATGCGCAGGGTCGCGGGGTCGGCCAGGGCGCCTTGCGCCAGGGCCAGCAGCGCCAGCAACGCGGCACCCAGTCGAAGTCGTTGCATGGTCAGTCCTGCCAGTCGGTGGAGGGTTTTTCCCAGAGGTTGATGCCGCCTTCCACGGCGTGGCGATCGATCTCCGCCAACTCCTCGGCGCTGAAGGCGAGGTTGTCCAGGGCGGCGACGTTCTCGACGATCTGCTCCGGGCGGCTGGCGCCGATCAATGCCGAGGTCACCCGCGCGTCGCGCAGGGTCCAGGCCAGGGCCAACTGGGCCAGGCTCTGGCCACGGCGCTGGGCGATCTCGTTGAGCGCACGCACCCGGGCGATGTTGGCCTCGGACAGGTGCTCCGGGCGCAGCGAGGCGCCGCCGGGGCGGTTGACCCGCGCATCCTCCGGCACGCCACCGAGGTACTTGCCGGTGAGCAGCCCCTGGGCCAGCGGGGTGAAGGCGATGACGCCCGTGCCGAGTTCCTCGGTGGTGGCCAGCAGGTCCTTCTCCACCCAACGGTTGAGCAGGTTGTAGGCCGGCTGGTGGATCAGCAGCGGCACCTTCCATTCCCGCAGCAGGGCGGCGAGCTCGCGGGTCTTGCCCGCCGAGTAGGAGGAGATGCCCACGTACAGCGCCTTGCCCTGCTGCACCGCGCTGGCCAGGGCGCCGGCGGTTTCCTCCAGAGGCGTGTCCGGGTCGAAGCGGTGGGAGTAGAAGATATCCACATAGTCCAGGCCCAGGCGCGCCAGGCTCTGGTCGAGGCTGGAGAGCAGGTATTTGCGCGAGCTGCCGCCCTGGCCGTAGGGGCCGGGCCACATGTCCCAGCCGGCCTTGGTGGAGATCACCAGCTCGTCGCGGTGGGCGCGGAAATCTTCCTGCAGCAGGCGACCGAAATTGATCTCGGCGCTGCCATAGGGCGGCCCGTAGTTGTTGGCCAGGTCGAAGTGGTTGATGCCCAGGTCGAAGGCGGTGCGCAACAGTGCGCGCTGGGTGTCGATGGGCGTGGCGTCGCCGAAGTTGTGCCACAGGCCCAGGGACAGGGCCGGCAGCACCAGCCCGCTGCGGCCGACGCGGCGGTAGGGGATGCGTTCGTAGCGGTCGGGGGCGGCGATATAGGTCATAGGGGTCTCACTTGAGGTTGGCGGGGCCACGCGTGTGCGGGCCCCGGTGACTGTTCACGCAGGGCGTGCGAAGCGGTTCGCCGGCCGCGCCAGGCCGAGGTGTTCGCGCAGGGTGCGGCCCTGGTACTCGGTGCGGAACAGGCCGCGGCGCTGCAGCTCGGGCACCACCTGGGTGGCGAAGTCCTCGAGCCCGGCGGGCAGGTGCGGCACCAGCACGTTGAAGCCGTCGGCGCCGCGCCCTTCGAACCAGGCCTGCAGCTCGTCGGCGATCTGCGCCGGGGTGCCGATCAGGCTGTGGTGGCCACGCCCCCCGGCGATGCGCCGGCCCAGTTGGGCCAGGGTGAGGTTCTCCTGCCCGGCGAGTTCGGTGAGCAGTTTCTGCCGGCTCTGCTGCCCGTCCTGGGTCAGCGGCAGCTCGGGCAGCGGGCCGTCCAGCGGGAATTCGGAGAGGTCGAAGTTGCCGAGCATGCGGCCCAGCAGGGCGACGCCGACACGAGGGTCCACCAGTTCCTGGAACTGCTCGAATTTCTCCTTCGCCTCGGCCTCGCTGGCACCGACCACAACGAAGGCGCCGGGCATGATCTTCAGGTCATCCTCGTGGCGGCCGAACTTCGCCAGGCGCCCCTTGAGATCGGCGTAGAAGGCCTGGGCCTTGGCCAGGGAGGTCTGCGCGGTGAACACCACGTCGGCGGTCTCGGCGGCCAGTTCGCGACCGGTCTCCGAGGAGCCGGCCTGCACCACCACCGGCCGGCCCTGGGGCGAGCGGGCGACGTTGAGCGGGCCCTGTACGCGGAAATGCTCACCCTGGTGGTCGAGCACGTGCAGCTTGGCCGGGTCGTAGTACTGGCCGCTGGCCTTGTCGCGGAGGAAGGCGTCGTCCTCCCAGCTGTCCCACAGGCCGGTGACCACCTGGTGGAATTCCCGGGCGCGGGCGTAGCGCTCGGCGTGGCCCAGGTGGGCCTCGCGGTTGAAGTTGAGCGCCTCGGCGGCGGCGTCGGAGGTCACCAGGTTCCAGCCCGAGCGGCCGCCGGAGATGTGGTCCAGCGAGGCGAACTTGCGCGCCACGTGGTAGGGCTCGTTGTAGCTGGTGGTGACGGTGCTCACCAGGCCGATGCGTTCGGTGACGGCAGCCAGGGCGCTGAGCAGGGTCAGCGGTTCGAAGTAGGTGGAGCGGGCCATCTGGCTGGCGATTTCGCCGGTGGGCGCGGCGACGCTGTCGGCGACGAACAGGGCGTCGAACTTCGCCGCCTCGGCGATACGCGCCAGGTGCTTGTACTGGGCGAAATCGAGGGTGTCGGCGGGGACGTCGGGGTGGCGCCAGGCGGCGACGTGGTGCCCGGTGGCCATGAGGAATGCGCCCAGTCTGAGTGTGCGTTGCGATGCGGTCATGTCGGTTTTCCCTGGTGATGTCGTGGAGGTCCTGCCGGGCCCGTCTGGGCGGGCCTCGGCAGTCCGTTCACACAAGGCGGTTTGGGGGTCAGAAGTCCTTGCGCAGCTGCACGCCGAAGTAGCGTTCGTCATCGCGCGGCACCACGCGGTAGACGTAGCCGGTACCGGTGGCGAGCAGCGGCGAATAGGACTTGTCGGCTAGGTTCTTGCCGAGCAGCGCGACGCGCCAGCCCTGGTTGTAATCGGCCAGGGCGATGCTGGCGTTCCAGATGCCGTAGGCGCCCTGGATGGTGTCGGGGTTCTGGTCGAGGCTGTACTGCACCTTGTCCTGCCAGCTGTAGTCGGTGGCCAGTTCGATATCCAGGCCGTTGTCCAGCGGGATCACGTAGTCGGCGCGCACGTAGCTCTTCCAGTCCGGGCTGAAGGGCAGCGGCGAGCCGTCGACGTTGCAGCTGGAGGCGGCGCCCGGCGGGCACTGGAAGCTGTCGATGCGCGCCTTGGTGTAGGCAACCGCGCCGGAGAGCTTGAGCTGGCGGGTGGCCTGGAAGGCGTAGTCCAGCTCGACGCCCTGGGTCTTCACCGCGCCGGCGTTGATCAGGCGGGTGACCACGGTACCGGCGACCAGGTCGGGGAAGTTGGCCTGGTAGTCGTCGTAGTCGGTGTGGAACACCGCCAGGTTGGCGGTGGCGCGGCCGCCCAGGGCGCTGGCCTTGAGGCCCACCTCGTAGGAGTCGGAGGTCTCCGGCTTGAGCGCGCCGGTGTCACGGGGCTGCATGTTGAAGAACACGTTGTAGGCCGGCCCCTTGTAGCCACGGGAATAGGTGGCGTAGGCGGTGACGGCGTCGCTGAGGTCGTACTGCAGGCCGATGCGGCCGGACCAGCCGTCCTCGTCCACCGAGCCGCTGCTGGCGGTGGAGGGCTGCACGCCGGCCACGGCGGTGGGCGAGGTGGAAACCCGGCGGTGGTCGTATTCCAGCGCGTCGTGGGTCCAGCGCAGGCCGAAGATGCCGCGCAGGTCCTGGGTGAAGTTCAGGGTGCTCTCGCCGAACAGCGAGTAGCTGTCGCCGGTCACGCTGTAGTCGGCGCGACCGGTGTTGGGCACCGAACCGGTGATGGACAGGCGGCGATAGGTTTCCTCCGCCTTGCTGTGCATGACGTAGGCACCGGCGACGTATTCGAGGAACTCGCCCTTGGGCGAGGCCAGGCGCAGCTCCTGGGAGTACTGGTTGTAATCCACCTCGCCCTTGTCGTGGGAGGCCGCCACCGGCAGGGTCGCCAGGCGGTCGCCGTCCTGGAACTGGGTGTTCTCCCAGCCGCGCCAGGCGCTGATGGAGGTCAGGGTGTAGTCGCCCAGCTGCCAGTCGAACTGGCCGGACAGGCCCTGGTTGACGTCGTCGACATAGGTGCGCTGGTCGTTGTTCAGCTTGCGCGAATCGCTGTCGGCGGTGACGGGCAGCAGGGCACTGGCGAAACCGGCGTTGGTGACCTTGGTGATGGGGCCGGCGGCGATGTCGTCGCGGCTCTTCATGTAGTCGGCGATCAGGGTGAAGCGGAAGTCCTCGTTGGGCTCGAATTCCAGCTTGCCGCGCGCGCCCTTGTGGTCGTAGCCGTTGACGTCATGGCCGTTGTGCACGTTCTCGACATTGCCGTCGTAGCCCCCCAGCAGGGTGGTCAGCGAGCCCTTGAGGCTGTCACTGAGGCGCCCGCCGATGCCGAAGCGCAGGCGGTTCTCGTTGCCGCCGCCGAAGTGCGAATAGTCAACGTAGCCGTGGGTCTCTTCCGGCGCCTCCTTGGTGACGATGTTGAGCACGCCGGCCGAGGCGTTCTTGCCGAACAGGGTGCCCTGGGGGCCGCGCAGCACTTCGATGCGCTCCAGGTCGAGCAGGTCCAGGGTGGCCTGGCCGGGACGGCCGTAGACCACGCCGTCGACCACGGTGGCGACGGTGGGCTCGACGCCCGGCGAGGTGGAGATGGTGCCCACGCCGCGGATGAACAGCGAGGTGTCCTTGTTCGAGGCGCCGGCGCGGAAGTTCAGGGTCGGCACCTGGCTGACGATGCTGGAGACGCCGTTGCGGTTGTCGCGCTCCAGCTGCTCGCCCTCCACCACCGAGACGGCCACCGGCACCTTCTGCAGCGTCTCTTCGCGGCGGGTGGCGGTGACGGTCACGGTGTTCAGGGTCGGCGCGGCCTTCTGGCCGTCCTCGGTGGCGCCGGTGGTTTTCTCGGCGGCCCCGGCGGCGCTCCCCAGCGCCGCCAGGAGGATGCCGATGGCCAGCGGGCTGCGGCGCCCGCCGTGGGTGTTGCGAAGACCGCGCGGTGCGGCCGGATGGTTATGGATGCTCATGCTCGTTTCACTGCCCTGCGGAGACCAGACGCGCCTGCTGCTTGCAGGCTCCTTGTGGGCTGTCGCGGTCTGGTCTCGCTCGTGCGAGTGGCAGCAAAAAGGCAGACAGCCGGTATTTGTTAGCGCTAACATCGCCAGTATCAGAGCGACGCCAATAGATCGTCAAATAATTAAAAATTACTTTTATATGCCTTTCAGGATTAACAATTCATGAGCAGCCCCCGCAAGCGCCGAGGCGCAGGACGCGTCACCCTCAGCGCCGTGGCCGAGCGCGTTGGCGTTTCCGCCATTACCGTGTCGCGCTACTTCAACCAGCCGGAGCAGGTCTCCGAGGAGCTGCGCGGGCGCATCGAAGCGGCGGTGGCCGAGCTGGGCTACGTGCCCAACCTCGTGGCCGGCGGGCTCGCCTCGGCGCGCGGGCGCATCGTCGGCATGGTCATCCCCAACATCTCGGGGCCGATCTTCGCCAACACCATCCAGGGCTTCAGCGACACCCTGGCGCGCCACGGCTACCAACTGCTGCTGGCCTCCAGCTACTTCTCCGAGGAACAGGAAGAGAGCGCCGTGCGCGCCTTCCTCGGCTGGTCGCCGGCGGCCCTGGTGGTCACCAGCCATTTCCACAGCCCCGGCGCCGAGAAGATGCTCGCCGAGGCGGACATCCCGGTGGTCGAGGTCTGGGACTACCAGCCCGAGCGCGCGCCCATGCAGGTGGGTTTCCTCCATCGCGACGTGGGCGTCGCCGCCACCCGCTACCTGCTGGACAAGGGCCACCGGCGCATCGCCTTCGTGCAGAACAGCGCCGCCGGCGACTTCAGCGCCCTGGACCGCCGCGACGGTTATGCCGACACCCTGCGCGAGGCCGACCTCGAGCCCTGGGTTTTCGTGCCCAGCAGCGGCCTGGCGCCCTTCGAGGCCGGCAAGCAGGCCATGGAGGCGCTGATGAAGCGCTCGCAGCGGCCGGACGCGATCATCTTCGCCAACGACAACCTCGCCGCCGGTGGCCTGCTCGCCGCGCAACGGGCGGGCCTGGACCTGCCGGGGGATTGCGCGGTGATGGGCTTCGGCGACTACCCCTTCGCCGAGATGCTGCTGCCCAGCCTGACCACCATCCGCCCGCCGGCCCTGGAGATCGGCGAGCGCGCCGCCACCCGCGTGCTACAGGCCCTCGGGGTGCTGCCGCTGGAGGGCGAGGTGGAACGCCTGAACCTGCTCGACTGTCAGGTCATTGCCAGGGAAAGCGCGTAGAATCCGCGCCCCTCGCAAAACGCCCCACCACCGGAAACACCATGAATCCAGGCACCCTCCTCTCCCTGCCGCTGCTGGCACTGGCCCTTGGCGGCTTCGTCGTCGGCAGCAGCGAATTCATCATCATGGGCCTGCTGCCCGAGGTGGCCCAGGACCTCTCCGTGAGCCTCTCCGACGCCGGCCTGCTGGTCAGCGCCTATGCCATGGGCGTGGTCATCGGCGCGCCCCTGCTCGGCCCGCTGCTGGGCCGCCTGCCGCGCCGCCAGGCCCTGCTCTGGCTGATGGGCGCCTACGCCCTGGGCAACCTCGGCTGCGCCCTGGCACCGAACTACGAATGGCTGATGGCCGCGCGCATGTTCACCGCCTTCAGCCACGCCGGCTTCTTCGGCTGCGCCACCCTGCTGGCCGCCGAACTGGCACCGCCCCACCGCCGCGCCTCGGCCATGGCCCTGGTGCTCAGCGGCCTGACCATCGCCAACGTCCTCGGGGTGCCGGCCGGCGCCTGGCTGGGCCAGGCCACCAACTGGCGGGTGACCTTCATGGTGGTGGCGGCCCTGGGCTTCCTCACCCTGCTGGCGCAGTTCCTCTGGCTGCCGGCCACCGCCAAGCCACAACCCAGCGCCGCCGGTGCCTGGGACGGCATCTTCCGCCGGCCGGTGCTGCATGCGCTGGGGGTGTGCAGCCTGTCGTCGGTGGCGCTGTTCGGCGTGTTCACCTACATCAGCCCGCTGCTGCGTGATGTTTCCGGCTTCAGCCCCGAGCATGCCAACTTCGCCCTGCTGCTGTTCGGCATCGGCCTGACCCTCGGCAACCTGCTGGGCGGCCGCCTGGCGGACAAGGGCTTCCGCTTCGCCCTGCCCGGCGCCTTCGCGGTGAGCACCCTGTGCCTGCTGGGCCTGTTCGTCTTCGCCCAGGTGCCGGTGCTGGCCCTGGCCTGCCTGTTCCTCTGGGGCGTGGCCAGCTTCGCCATCTCCTCGCCGCTGCAACTGCTGCTGGTGGAGCAGGCCGGCGAATCCGCCAGCCTCGCCGCCACCCTCAGCCACGCCGCCTTCAACCTCGGCAACGCCAGCGGCGCCTTCGTCGGCGGCCTGTGGCTGAGCACCGGGATGGGCCTGGCCAACCTGCCGCTGATGGGCGTGGGCGTGCTGGTTGCCACCCTGCTGGTATGCCTGCCCCTGCCGCGCCTGCGCGCCACCCGCGAGCGCCTCCAGGCGGCCGGGCAGATCCATTGACCCAGGCCCCGTGAGATGAAGCGCCCGTAGGGTGGGTCGCGCGTCTCCGATCCACCGTCCAGCCCCGAGCCGTGCCGCGCATCGGGGCGATGGGCGTTATGGCGGCTGGGAGGGTTCGCGGTACGGAACATCGGGAGCTGCGGTATCGGTCCGGGCGGGCTAGGCTCTGGCCTTTCCCACGCGACAGGAGCACGGACATGGAAGCGGAACGCCAGGCCATCGAGGCGGTGGTACGGGATTACGTGGAAGGCATGGTGCGGGCGGACGCGACGCTGTTGCGCAGCGCCTTCCACCCCGACAGCCGCATCGTCGGGCACTTCGGCCCGGACCTGCAGTGGCTCTCGCCGGAAGCCTTCATCGCCGGCCTGCAGGCCAGGGGCCCGGTGGTGGCCGAGGGCGAAGCGCCGGTGTGGCGTCTGGAGTCCCTGGACCTCACCGGCGACACCGCCCTGGCCAAGGTCACCGACGTCTACGCCGGCCTGGACTTCACCGATTACCTCTCGCTGCTGAAGATCGACGGCCGCTGGCGCATCGTGCACAAGCTGTTCCACCTGCACGGCTAGGGCCTGCCTCCGGGGTGTCGATCCACCGCTTTACCCCGCCAGCACCTCGGCGAACAGCTGCCGCAGGTTATCCACATCGTTGGCGGCCAGCTGGCGCAGCTGCAGCGCGAGCTGTGCATAACTCGGCGCGGGCGGCAGGTTGAGGTGCTGCGGCAGCACCTCGTCGCCGTCGCTCACCAGCAGCGCGAAGTGCACGCTGTTCTCCAGCTCGCGGGTGTTGCCCGGCCAGGGGTAGCTCTCCAGCGCGGCCTGGGCGGCGGTGCTGATCAAGGGCAGCGGCAGGTCCAGGCGCTGGGCGTAGATGCCGAGGAAGTATTCGGCCAGGGGCAGGATGTCGTCCGGGCGCTCGCGCAGCGGCGGCAGCTCGACGCGGCCTTCATCCAGGTACTGGTACAGGCGCTCGTTGAACTTGCCGGCGGCCACCGCCTTGGCCAGGTCGATGCTGGTGGCGGCCACCAGGCGGGCGTCCACCGGGGTCGGCTGGGCAGCGCCGACGCGGGTCACCTCGCGGCTTTCCAGGGCCGCCAGCAGCTTGGCCTGCAGGGGCAGCGGCAGGTCGCCGATCTCGTCGAGGTAGAGGGTGCCGCCATTGGCCGAGCCGAACCAGCCGGCGCGGCTGCTGGCCGAGCCCGCATGGGCACCCGGGGCGTGGCCGAAGAGTTCGGCCTCGGCGTAGACCTTGCTGATGGCGCTGCAGCTCACCGCCACGAACAGCCCCGGGCGTTCGCTGCCCTTGTGGATCTGCCGCGCCAGCAACTCCTTGCCGGTGCCGGTCTCGCCCTGGATCAGCACCGGCACGGCGGCCGGTGCCAGTTGCTCCACCTCCTCGCGCAGGCGCCGCGAGCGGGCGTCGACGAACACCAGCGCGCGGGCGCGGATGCTCAGGGGGCTGCGGTCGGCATCGGCGAAGCTCAGCAGGGGCTGGCCGGTATGTTCCTGGGTCATGAACGAAATCTCCCGCCGGGCCCTGGCTGCGAAGCAGCGGGCCCTGGCGTCACATTGAAAAATGAACCTGTTCGGGATCGAGCGAGCTGGAGAAGAACAAGGCGAAAACAGCCGGGGGCGCGAAGTTCACGAGCTGCAAATGGGCAAGCCCGATGTCGTTTTCAACGCCGTTGTTCCGACGCGCAGCCGATCCTGGGCAGGTGCTCAGGCGCGCTTGCGGGTCAGTTGCTCGATGCGACCCTGCAGCCGGTAGAGGTAGGCGAACCCCTGCTCCCAGAGATGGTGGCCGGACTTCACGTTGATATGCCCGGCACCGGCGAGGATGGCCGGCTCGGCGCCCCACTGGCGCGCCAGCTCCAGCGCACGCGGGGTGCTGGCGGCGTGGTCGTTGTCCGAGCCCACCAGCAGCGTGGGGAACGGCAGCGCGGCCCGGGGAATCGGGGCGAAGCCCTGCAGCGGTTCGGGGCAGCCGGGGCGCTCGACGTCGGCCGGCGCCACCAGCAGTGCACCGCGTACCCGGCGCAGCACGTCCGGGTCGGCCTGCCGGGCCCAGTGGGCGACGGTGACGCAACCGAGGCTGTGGGCGATGAGGATCACCGGCGTGCGCTCGGCATCGATGGCGCGCTCCAGCGCCGCGACCCAGGCGTCCCGCTCGGGCAGGTCCCAATCGGCCTGCTCGACGCGGCTGGCGTTGGGCAGGGTGCGTTGCCAATGGCTCTGCCAATGCTCGTCTGGCGAGCCCTGCCATCCCGGCAGGATCAGGTAACGAATGGCCTGGCTGCGCATGGCGAGCCCTCCTTGCAATGTTTCGACGAGGAGGAGTCTAGGGGCTGCCCATATATCTGTTAAGGAATAAGAATTTATTTACTTATGCATTATTAGCTTATTCACTAAAGGTCCCATCGGGTTCGCGGGCGCGAACTTGTAGGATGAGGGCTTCGCTCAATCACCCGGACCGGGACGCGGTGCCATGCAGATCGACGACGAACTCACCCTGAAGAAGCTGCAGACCTTTCTCGCCTTCATGCGTAGCGGCAACCTCTCCCGCGCAGCGGCCGAGCTGAACACCAGCAACGTCAGCGTGCACCGCGCCATCCACTCCCTGGAGAGCGCCCTGCGCTGCCCGCTGTTCAAGCACGAGGGGCGCAACCTGACACCGCTGGAGAGCGCCTTCGTGCTGGAGGAGCGTGCGCAGAAGCTGGTGCAGGACGTGCTCGAGACGGTGCGCCTGACCCGTGAAGCGGCAGGCTTCTCGGCCGAGCGCTTCAAGCTCGGCTCGCTCTATTCGCTGACGGTGAAGACGGTGCCGCAGTTGATCATGGGCCTGAAGCTGCGGCGCAGCGAGCTGAACATCGACCTGATCCTCGGCTCCAACGTCGATCTTTTCTACAAGCTGAAGAACATGGAGCTGGACGCCATTCTGGTGTCCCTCGACGAGGGCGTGAGCGATGGCGATTGCGAGCAGCTGCCGCTGTTCTCCGACGACATCTTCCTCGCCGTGCCCACCGACTCGCCCTTCGCCGGCCAGCCCGAGGTGGACCTGGCGGACCTGGCCGACTCCACCTTCATCACCCTGACCCAGGGCTTCGCCACCCACCGCGACGGCGGCCGGGTGTTCCAGCAGGCGGGCTTCGAGCCGAAGGTGGCGATGCAGGTGAACGACATCTTCACCCTGCTCAGCATGGTCAGCTCCGGGGTCGGCTACGCCCTGCTGCCCGGGCGCATCGCCGCGGTGTACGAGAACCGCGTGAAGCTCATCCCGCTGCAGGCGCGCTACCGCCTGCAGCAGCACATAGGCGTGGTCTTCCTCAAGGCCAAGGAGCGCGACCCGAACCTGCTGGCGCTGCTGGCCGAATGCCGGATGTACAGCCTGGCGCGCGGGGGTTGAAGGCGGCGCCAGTGGGCGACTGAAGTGGCTCTGTCTGCGTTAGCTGTTGTGATTTTAAAGAAAGGCCTCAAGCACGGTACTTTCCGAACATTTATGACTCCCTGTCACGCCCACCGCGTGGGTTTCGCTTCGCTCTACGCCACCCTACGTAAGCCACCGTGCCCCGAGCGTGATGCGCACATCGATGAAGGCTCTGGCGAAGACGTTGGAGCGGCGGCCAAATGCCCCTTTCAGGAGGCCGAGCGCAATCGTCGTGGAAGGGGTTGAGCGACATGGATGTCGCGAGAGCCGCGATGGGCCAGGGATGGCCCTTCGCGGCGTGCCCCTCGACGCCGCTTGCGGCGAACGCACTTCAGTGCGGCCCGAAGGGCGAGCGTAGCGAGTAACGATGATGGAGCGAGGGGAGTCTGGCGAAGCCAGACCCGTATGCAGGGGCGAGCGTTTTTGGTTCCTTTTTTGTGGTTCGGCATCCCGACGACTGAAAAAAGGGACTCGCCCGGGGGGCGAAACCAGAAGCATCACCAGAACTCAGCAATCAGCTGGGCTCAATTCTTCTAGCAACACTTAACGCAGACAGAACCACTGAAGTCGCCCCTACAGGGAGCGCCGAGCGCCCCCTTAGAGCATCACCCACTGCAGCACCGCCAGCAGCGGCAGCAGCACGGCGCAGGACCAGAGCAGGTAGCCGAAGAAGCTCGGCATCTTCACGCCGCGCTGCTCGGCGATGGCCTTGACCATGAAGTTCGGCGCGTTGCCGACGTAGGTCATGGCGCCCATGAACACCGAGCTCATGGAGATCGCCAGCAGAGTCTGTGGCAACTGCTCCATCATCACCTGAGCGTCGCCGGAGGCGAGGTTGAAGAACACCAGGTAGGTGGGTGCGTTGTCGAGGAAGCTGGACAGCACCCCGGTCATCCAGAAGTACATGGTGTCCAGCGGTTGGCCATCGGCACCGGTAACGGCGGCGACCACCGCTGCCAGGTGTCCGTCGCGGCCGGCGCGAAGGATGGCGATCAGCGGGGTGAGGGTGATGAAGATGCCGGCGAACAGCTTGGCCACTTCGACTATCGGCCCCCAGTTGAATTCGTTGCCCTTGCGTGCCCAGCGCGGGGTCAGCCACAGCGACAGCCCCGCCAGGGCCAGCAGCAGGCCGTCGCGTACCAGGTTCTGCAGTTCCACGCGGGTGCCCAGCAGGTCGAAACCGATGCCCGGCTTCCACACCCCCGAGAGCAGCACCGCACCGACCACGCCGGCCAGCAGCAGGAAGTTGAACTGCCCATGGACATAAAGCGGCGCATCGGGGGTGGGGTCGGCGGGAGCCAGTTCGTCTTCGCGGCTGAAGAGGTAGCGATCGATCACGTAGAAGATCGCCAGCAACGGCAGCGCCATGGCCAGCACCGGTACGGCCATGTGCTTCAGGGTCCAGAAGAAGTCCACGCCCTTGAGGAAGCCGAGGAACAGCGGCGGGTCGCCCAGGGGTGTTAGGCCACCACCGACGTTGGCCACCAGGAAGATGAAGAACACCACCACATGGGCGTTGTGCCGGCGGTTGTCGTTGGCGCGCAGCAGCGGGCGGATCAGCAGCATGGCCGCACCCGTGGTGCCCATCACCGAGGCCAGCAGCGTGCCCAGGGCCAGCAGCCGGGTGTTGAGCCCGGCCGAGCCGTGCAGGTTGCCTTGCACCAGGATGCCGCCGGAGATGGTGAACAGCGCCAGCAGCAGCACGATGAAGGGCAGGTACTCGCCGAACAGCACGTGCACGCCCATGGCCAGCGTCGCGTGGGCGCCGAAGCTGGCGACGAAGGGCACCAGGAACAGCAGCGTCCAGCCGGCAGTGATCTTGCCGAAATGGTGGTGCCAGAAGTCACTGGCGATGATCGGCAGCAGCGCGATGCTCAGCAGGATGCCGGCGAACGGCAGCGCCCAGAGCAGGCTCAGGCTGGCGCCGTCAACCTCGGCGGCCTGGGCGATGGCGGGTAGAAGCAGCAGGGGGATGAGCAGGCAGGCACGCAATGAAGGCATCGGAGGCAACCAGGCTGGGCGAGAGGAAAACGGCGCGGTGCTCCAGCGGGCCGCCGCACCCCGAAAGACGCGGGATGCTAAACCAAAGCGGCGCCCGACCCCAGCGCCGCTTGTAGGACAAGGCTTCAGCCCATCAGCCCACGCATGGCGAAGAACAGCACCGACGGGCCCATCAAACAGCCCAGCGCGGTGTAGAAGGCGGCGGTCAGGCAGCCATAGGGCACCAGCTTCGGGTCGGTGGCCGCCAGGCCGCCGGCCACGCCGCTGGAAGTGCCCATCAGGCCGCCGAAGATCACCGCCGTGCGCGGGTTGTTGAGGCCGATCAGCGGCGCCACGAAGGGCGTCGCCACCATCACCAGGATGGCCTTCACCAAGCCGGCGGCGATGGACAGCGCCATCACCTCGGAGCTGGCACCGATGGCCGCACCGGTGACCGGCCCGACTATGTAGGTGACCGCCCCGGCGCCGATGGTGGTGAGGCTGACCACGTCCGTGTAGCCGAAGGCCAGGGCCACGCCGACACCGGCGACGAAGGAGGTGCCGATGCCGACGAACAGCGAGATCACCCCGGAAACACCAGCGCGCTTGAGCTCCTCGATGTTCACCCCGAAGGCCGTGGCGACGATGGCGAAGTCGCGCAGCATGGCGCCCCCCAGCAGGCCGATGCCCGACAGCAGGGAGATGTCCACCAGGCCCTTCTGCCCACCGGTGACCACGCCACCCACATAGGACAGCACCAAGCCGAGGAAGATGGCGATGGCCGAGCCGTGCAGGCGCCCACGGGTGAGCTTGTCGGAGAGCCAGTAGGACAGCCACATGGTCACACCGATCACCGCGAAGCCGCTGATCAGCCCGTAGCCGTTGATCACTTTCAACATGGATTCGTACATGGCGGTCACCGTTGCGCTTGGGTCAGGGGCTCAGCGGGGGCCGCCGAGGGCTTCTTTTGTCCGAGCCTGTCCAGCACCGGAACCATGGCGAAACCCAGCACCACCGCAGCGACGCCGGCGAGGATCGCCATCGGCCCGCCGGAGAGCGCGCCGAGCACGTTCTGCTGGGCGGCCATGGCGACCACGATGGGGATGTAGACCGCGCTCCAGAACTCCACGCCCTGTTCGGACTTGGCGCTCATCAGGCCGCGTTTGTTGAGGTAGCTGCCGATGAAGATCAGCAGCAGCATGGCGATGCCCACGCCGCCGACGTTGGCGGGGACACCGAGCAGTTTGCCCAGCAGTTCTCCGATGAGGAGGCCTGCCAGGGTGCATAGGGCGAGAAAGGCGACACCGTAGATGATCATTGTTGTTGTCCTCGGTTCTGTCGAAGTTGTTGTTCTTGTGCTTCGAAACGCGCGGGGGTCAGGGCGTTCGACCTACCTCCCGACGCAGCAGGGCGTCCAGCGTATCGCGGCGGGTGCCCTGGAAAGCGATCACCGTACCTTGGTCGAATACGCGCCGCGCCAGGCCGCTGAGCACGGCACCGGGGGGCAGTTCGATGTGCAGGCGCACGCCGCGTTCGTAGGCGTTGCGCAGGGTGCCGTGCCAGTCGACGACGCGGCACATGTTGAAGGCGAGGTCGTCGCGCAGGCGCTCGGGGTCGTGGATCGGCCGCGCCGTGGTGCCGCTGAGGTAGCCGAGCTGCGGGCGATGCACCTGTACTTCGGCGAAGGCCGCAGCCAGCTCGCGGGCCGGTGCCTCCAGCAGCGCGCAATGGGACGGCACGCTGACCGCCAGGCGCTTCGCCAGGCCGGCGCCCAGGCCGCGGGCGCGCG
>BATO01000117.1 GCA_000474255.1 Aquipseudomonas alcaligenes MRY13-0052 | reverse complement strand
GGTGCTGCTGCTCGCCGCCAGCGGCCTGCCCGGCAACGCCCTGGGCCAGTGGCTCGGGCACTGGGTACCGGAGGGCCTGCTGATCACCGGCTTCTGCCTGCTGGTGCTGTGGTCCGCCTGGCGCCTGTGGCGCGGCGCCCAACAGTCACGCGCCGGCACGGGCCCACTGCGTTACCTGCCGTTGCTGGCCATCGGTCTGGGCGTGGGCGTGCTCTCGGGGCTGATGGGCGTCGGCGGCGGCTTCCTGGTGGTTCCGGCGCTACTCTGGTTCACGCCGCTCTCGGTCATGGCCGCCACCGCCACCTCCCTGGCGGTGGTCGTGGTGGTGTCCGGTGGCGGCTTCTTGCTCTACCTGGGGCAGGCCCAGCCCCCCGCGCTGCTGCTCGGCGCCCTGGCCTTCGGCGGCGCGCTCGGCATGCTGGTCGGCAACCGCCTGGCGTACCGCCTGGGCGGCCCGGCGCTGCAACGCCTGTTCGCGGTGCTGCTGGTGATCACCAGCCTGTCGGTGGCCCTGCAGAAACTGATCTGAGGAGATTGCACCATGCTGCTGCGCCAGCTCTTCGATGCCGAAAGCTCCACCTACACCTACCTGCTCGCCGACGCCGGCGAGGCGGTACTGATCGACCCGGTGAAGGAACAGCTCGACGCCTACCGGCGCCTGCTCGACGAACTCGGGCTGCGCCTGGTGCTGGCCCTCGATACCCATACCCACGCCGACCACATCACCGCCCTGGGCGACCTGCGCGAGGCCACCGGCTGCCAGAGTGGATTCGGCGCCGAAAGCGGCAGCACCTGCGCCAGCTTCACCTTCACCGACGGCACGCGCCTGCGCTTCGGCGCCCGCGAACTGATCGCCTGGTACACCCCTGGGCACACCGCGGACTCCTACTGCTTCCTGCTGCCCGCCAGCCCCGCCGATGGCACTCAGGCGCGGGTGTTCACCGGCGACACCCTGCTGATCCGTGGCACCGGGCGCACCGACTTCCAGAACGGCGACGCCCGTGCCCAGTGGGCCAGCCTGGGGCGCCTGCTGGCGCTGGCGGACGACACCGAGGTGTGCCCCGGCCACGACTATCGCGGCTGGACCCGTTCGAGCATCGCCGAGGAACGCGCCCACAACCCGCGCCTGCAGGTGGCCAACGCCGAGGCCTATGCGGCGCTGATGGCCAGCCTGCGCCTGCCGAACCCACGCCTGATGGACATCGCCGTGCCCGCCAACCGCGCCTGCGGCCGCCCCTGAGGTGAGTTCCCGGTGCCACAAAGCGGCTCTTTGGCTAATAACTATTTGATCTAAACCATCCGCAAAAATACCGGTCGGACTCTTACTGCCTGCATAAAGCGGGCGGTATCCCCAACGGCAGAACCGGTAAGGACTTATGTGCGGCATTTCTGGAGAGTTACGCTTCGACAAACGACCCGCCGACCTGGCTGCGGTCGAACGCATCACCCATCACCTCGCCCCTCGCGGCCCCGACGCCTGGGGCTTCCATAGCCAAGGCCCCATCGCCCTGGGCCACCGCCGGCTGAAGATCATGGACCTGTCCGACGGCTCGGCGCAGCCGATGGTCGAGCCCGACCTGGGCCTGGCGATGAGCTTCAACGGCGCCATCTACAACTTCCCCGAACTGCGCGAAGAGCTTCAGGCCCTCGGCTACCGCTTCCGCTCCGGCGGCGACACCGAGGTGCTGGCCAAGGCCTGGCACGCCTGGGGCAAGGACATGCTGCCCAAGCTCAACGGCATGTTCGCCCTGGGCATCTGGGAGCCGGGCAGCCAGCGCCTGTTCCTGGCCCGCGACCGCCTCGGCATCAAGCCGCTGTACCTGTCGCACACGGCCAGCCGTCTGCGCTTCGCCTCCAGCCTGCCGGCGCTGCTCAAGGGTGGCGACATCGACGGCACCCTGGACGCCGAGGCGCTCAACCACTACCTCAACTTCCACGCCGTGGTGCCGGCACCGCGCACCCTGGTCAAGGGCATCGAGAAGCTGCCGCCGGCCAGCTGGATGATGGTCGACGCCGACGGCAACATCGACCAGGGCACCTGGTGGAACCTCGACTACGGCCACCGCGCCGACGAGGCCGGGCTGCAACTGGCCGACTGGCGCGACCTGCTGCTGGGCAGCCTGCGCGATGCCGTCGCCGTGCGTCAGCGCGCGGCCCGCGAAGTGGGCGTGCTGCTTTCCGGCGGCGTCGACTCCAGCCTGCTGGTGGGCCTGCTGGCCGAGGCCGGCGTCGAGGACCTGCTGACCTTCTCCATCGGTTTCCAGGATGCCGGCGGCGAACGCGGCGACGAGTTCGAATACTCCGACCTCATCGCCCGCCGCTACGGCACCCGCCACCACCAATTGCGGGTCGGCGAGCACGAGATCATCGAGCAGTTGCCCGCGGCCTTCCGCGCCATGAGCGAGCCGATGGTCAGCCATGACTGCATCGCCTTCTACCTGCTCTCCCGCGAAGTCTCCAAGCACTGCAAGGTGGTGCAGAGCGGCCAGGGTGCCGACGAGCTGTTCGCGGGCTACCACTGGTACCCGCCGCTGGCCGACACGGCCGACCCCTTCGCCACCTACCGCGCGGCCTTCTTCGACCGCAGCCACGCCGACTACCGCGACACCGTGCAGCCGGCCTGGCTCACCGGGGACGTGGCCGGCGACTTCGTCCGCGAGCACTTCGCCCGCCCCGGCGCCGAAGACCCGGTGGACAAGGCCCTGCGCCTGGACAGCACCATCATGCTGGTGGACGACCCGGTCAAACGCGTCGACAACATGACCATGGCCTGGGGCCTGGAGGCCCGCGTGCCCTTCCTCGACTACCGCGTGGTCGAGCTCTCCGCGCGCATCCCCTCGCGCTTCAAGCTGGGCGATGGCGGCAAGCAGGTGCTCAAGGAAGTCGCCCGCCAGGTCATCCCCCACGAGGTGATCGACCGGCCCAAGGGCTACTTCCCCGTGCCCGGGCTCAAGCACCTGCAAGGCAAGACCCGCGACTGGGTGCGCGAGCTGCTGCTGGACCCGAGCCAGGATCGCGGCCTGTTCAACGCCGCCACCCTCGAACGCCTGCTGGCCAACCCCGGCGAAGACCTGACCCCGCTGCGCGGCTCCAAGCTGTGGCAGATGGCGGCGCTCAACCTCTGGCTCAACGAGCAGGGGCTCTAAGGAGAGATTCGCGATGAAATTCTTTACCAGCCAGCAGTACGTGCAGAGCCAGCGTCTGCTGCGCGGTCAGGCGCCCTCCTACGAGCGCCTGCAGGCACGCCTGGCGGAAGAGCACAAGGATGAACAGCCGGAGCAGGTCCAGGTGTTGCACTGCGGCTGGGGCCGCCTGCTGCTGGGCCACACCTACCCGGACCCGACCAGCCTGGCCCGCGAGCTGCTGGCCGAGAGCCCCGGCGAGCGGGACATCGCCCTGTACGTCGCGGCGCCCCAGCAGGTGCTGGCCCAGGCACCGCAGCAGCTGTTCCTCGACCCCTCCGACACCCTGCGCCTGTGGTTCACCGACTACCGCCCGGCGCGCCGGGCCTTCCGTGGCTTCCGCATCCGCCGTGCCCACAGCGAGGACGACTGGCAGGCCATCAGCCAGCTGTACCGCAGCCGCGGCATGCTGCCGGTGGATCACGACGCCATCACCCCGCGCCACCAGGGCGGCCCGGTGTACTGGCTGGCCGAGGATTCGGCCAGCAACCAGGTGGTCGGCAGCGTGATGGGCCTCAACCACCGCAAGGCCTTCCACGACCCGGAAGGCGGCTCCAGCCTCTGGTGCCTGGCGGTGGACCCGCAATGCAACCGCCCCGGCGTCGGCGAGGCGCTGGTGCGCCACCTCATCGAGCACTTCATGAGCCGTGGCCTGGCCTACCTCGACCTGTCGGTGCTGCACGACAACCGCCAGGCCAAGGCGCTGTATTCCAAGCTGGGCTTCCGTGACCTGCCGACCTTCGCCATCAAGCGCAAGAACGGTATCAACCAGACCCTGTTCCTCGGCCCCGGCCCGGAAGAGGACCTCAACCCCTATGCGCGGATCATCGTCGACGAGGCCCACCGCCGCGGCATCGAGGTGCGCGTCGACGACGCCCGCGCCGGGCTCTTCAGCCTCAGCCAGGGCGGGCGCAGCGTGCGCTGCCGCGAATCGCTGTCGGACATGACCAGCGCCGTCAGCATGACCCTGTGCCAGGACAAGACCCTCACCCACAGCACCCTGGCCCGCGCCGGCCTCAGCCTGCCGGCGCAGCGCCTGGCCGGCACCGAGAAGGAGAACGCCGCCTTCCTCGCCGAACATGGCGCCCTGGTGGTCAAACCGGTGGACGGCGAGCAGGGCAATGGCGTGGCCGTGGACCTGCGCAGCGCCGCCGAGGTGGAAGCGGCCATCGACAACGCCCGGCGCTTCGACAGCCGCGTGCTGCTGGAGAGCTTCCACCAGGGCCACGACCTGCGCATCGTGGTGATCGGCTACGACGTGGTCGCGGCGGCGATCCGTCGCCCGGCCGAGATCGTCGGTGACGGCCAGCGCAGCATCCGCTCGCTGATCGAGGCGCAGAGCCGCCGACGCCAGGCCGCCACCGGTGGCGAAAGCCGCATCCCCCTCGACGACGAGACCGAACGCACTCTCAGGGACGCCGGCTACGGCTACGACGATGTGCTGCCCGAGGGCACCCACCTCGCCGTGCGCCGCACCGCCAACCTGCACACCGGCGGCACCCTGGAAGACGTCACCGGCATCCTCCACCCGCGCCTGGGCGAGGCGGCCGTCCGCGCCGCCCGCGCCCTCGGCATCCCGGTGGTGGGCCTGGACCTGCTGGTGCCCGCCGCCGACCAGCCCGACTACGTGTTCATCGAAGCCAACGAGCGGGTCGGCCTGGCCAACCACCAGCCGCAGCCCACCGCCGAGCGCTTCATCGACCTGCTGTTCCCCCTCAGCCAGCAGCTGTCCTGAGCCCCGGGCCTGCGGGCCCGGCACCTCGCCAAGGAGACGCCATGACTGCCAGAAAACTTCCCGAACCCGATATCAACTACCTGCGCCAGGTGCTCCTGGAGATGCTCGCCATCCCCAGCCCCACCGGCTTCACCGACACCATCGTGCGCTACGTCGCCGAGCGCCTGGAGGAGATGGGCATCCCCTTCGAGCTGACCCGTCGCGGCACCATCCGCGCCACCCTGCTGGGCCGGCAGAAGAGCCCCGACCGCGCGGTGGCGGCGCACCTGGACACCATTGGCGGCATCGTCCGCCAGATCAAGGACAACGGCCGCCTGGCCCTGGCGCCGGTGGGCTGCTGGTCCAGCCGCTTCGCCGAAGGCAGCCGCGTCAGCGTATTCACCGACACCGGGGTGATCCGTGGCAGCGTGCTGCCGCTGCTGGCCTCCGGCCACGCCTTCAACACCGAAGTGGACAGCATGCCCATCAGTTGGGACCACATCGAACTGCGCCTGGACGCCTACAGCTCGACCCGCGCCGACTGCGAATCCCTCGGCGTGTGCATCGGCGACTTCGTCGCCTTCGACCCGCTGCCCGAGTTCACCGAGAGCGGCCACATCAGCGCCCGCCACCTGGACGACAAGGCCGGCGTCGCCGCCCTGCTCACCGCGCTCAAGGGCATCACCGAAGCCAAGCTGGTGCCGCCCATCGACTGCCACCCGCTGTTCACCATCACCGAGGAGATCGGCTCCGGTTCCGCCGGCGCGCTGCCCTGGGACGTCAGCGAATTCGTCGGCATCGACATCGCTCCGGTCGCCCCCGGCCAGCACTCCAGCGAGCATGCCGTCAGCGTCGCCCTGCAGGACTCGGCAGGCCCCTACGACTACCACCTCTCGCGGCACCTGCTGAAGCTGGCGGAGAAGAACGTCATCCCCGTTCGTCGCGACCTGTTCCGCTACTACCACAGCGATGCCCAGTCGGCGATCGCCGCCGGCCACGACACCCGTGCCGCCCTGCTGGCCTTCGGCTGCGACGCCACCCACGGCTACGAGCGCACCCACATCGACAGCCTGGAAGCCATGGCCCGGCTGCTGGGCGCCTACATGATGAGCCCGCCGGTATTCGCCAGCGACGCCGACAATGCGCAGAACTCCCTGGAGCCATTCAGCCACCAGCTGGAACACACCGCGCAGATGGAAAACGACACGCGCGTACCGACTGTCGGAAGTCTCGTAGGCAAGGGCGAAAGCGACGCTTGAAGGCCACCTCACATAAAGGCAAAGTGCCAGGCCACAGGTCATAAAAACCACGGGGTGAAAGGATGCCTCGCCTCTGTCTGGCGCTCCTGTTGTTCTGCCTTGCCGGCCAGGCCTGGGCGCTTCCGAGCGCCCCCCTCGACCGTGACGACCTGCGCCTGTCCCTGAGCCCCTTCCTGGGTTACCTCGAGGATCGGGACGGCACGCTGCAGGTCGGCGACCTGCGCAAGCTGCCCGACGAAGCCTTCACCCCGGTCCACGGCGAGCACGCCAACCTGGGCAAGAACAGCTCGGTCTGGTGGTTCAAGGTGCGCCTGGTCAACAGCCGCCAGCACCCGCTTTCGGGTTACCTGGAAGCCAACTACCCGCTGCTGGACCACATCAAGGTCTTCCTCTTCGACCCCGACGGCCACCTGCAGGAGCAGGAAAGCGGCGACAGCTTCGCCTTCGCCCAGCGCCCGGTGCAGGTGCGCAACTTCTGGTTCCCCCTCGATTTGCAGCCCGGCAGCAACACCCTGCTGTTGCGGGTGGAAAGCACCAGCACCCTCTTCGTGCCGCTGTTCTTCAGCACCTATGGCGCCAGCGCCGCGGCCCAGGAAAACCTCATGGGGTTCAACGGCGCCTTCTACGGCGTGCTGTTCGCCATGTTCTTCTACAACCTGTTCCTCTACATCTCGCTGCGCGAGTCGGCCTACCTCTGGTACCTGGCCTACAACCTCAACGTCGGCCTGCTGGCCGCCTGCTTCGACGGCATGCTGTTCAAGCTGCTGCCCGAACACGTGGCCTTCCAGTCGGTGAGCATCTACATCCTCATGTACCTGCACTGCCTCACCGCCGTGCAGTTCAGCCGCCACTTCCTCCACGCCAAGCAGTACTTCCCGCGCCTCGACACGGCGCTGCGGGTGGCGATGCTGGTGACGATGGCGATCTTCCTCTCGGCGCCGCTGATCGGCCTGCAGGCCTGGAACATCCTCGCCAGCCTCACCGTCTCCGCCGTCTCGCTGCTGCTCCTGCTGGCCGGCATCTACGTCTGGCGCCGCGGCGTGCGCTACGGCTCCTACTACACGCTGGCCTGGGGCATCCTGCTGTTCGCCTTCATCCAGGCCACCACCGGCTCGCTGGGCGTGGAGGTGCTGGGCATCTTCGGTGCCACGGTGGTGAAGATCGGCGTGACCATCGAACTGATCACCCTGTCCATCGGCCTCGCCGACCGCATCAACACCCTCAAGGAAGAAGGCTTCCGCTCGCGCCAGGCGGCCGAGCAGGCCCATGTCGAAAGCCGCGCCAAGAGCCGCTTCCTGGCCAAGATGAGCCACGAGATCCGCACGCCCCTCAACGGCGTGCTGGGCATGCTGCAACTGCTCAAGGAAACCCCGCTGGACCGCAGCCAGCGCTTCTACGTCGACACCATCTCCAGCTCCGGCAGCGCGCTGATGGCGGTGATCAACGACATCCTCGACTACGCCCGCATCGAGTCCGGCAAGCTGACCCTGGAACACATCGAGTTCGACCTGGAGCAGTTGCTCTCCGACACCCTCAGCCTGTTCACCGCCCAGGCCCTGGACAAGCGCCTGCGCCTCTACATCAGCCTGGAAAGCGGCGTGCCGCGGCGCATCAAGGGTGACCCCACGCGCCTCAAGCAGGTGCTGATGAACCTGCTGAGCAACGCACTCAAGTTCACCGCCGAAGGCCATGTGGCGGTGAACGTCTGCCGCCGCTCCAACTCCCTCGGCGACCCGCACCTGATCTTCGCCATCAGCGACAGCGGCATCGGCATCCGCAACGAGGCGCTGTCCCAGCTGTTCGATTCCTTCGCCCAGGGCGACTCCAGCACCACCCGCCGCTACGGCGGCAGCGGCCTGGGCCTGGCCATCAGCAAGGAGCTGGTGGAAATGATGGGCGGCCGCATCGAGGTGCAGAGCACGCCCGGCCAGGGCACGCGCTTCGCCTTCGACATGCCGCTGCAGGAAGGCACCGAGGAAGACGACGAGCTGCTGCGCCTGCTCAAGGGCAAGACCGCCCTGCTCACCTCCCTCGACGGCCTCGGCCTCGACGCCCTGAGCCGCCTGCTGGGCCGCTGGGGCATGCGCACCGAACGCTGCCAGACGCCCGAGCGCCTGAACGAATACCTCGACGACTTCGCCGTGCCGCCGCTGCTGGTGCTGGTGGCGCCCTGGCCGGGCAGCGCCGCGCACTGGCTCGACTCCCTGCGCCCGCGCCTGGAACCGGGGCAGCGCATCCTCCTGCTGTGCCCGCCCGAGCAATGCCAGAACCTGCCCCAGAGCAACGGCCTGCGCCTGATCGCCATGGCCCAGCCCCTGGCCGTGGTGCCCCTGCGCGAAGCCCTCGGCGACCTCTATCAGGAGCGCCGCCAGGAGCCGCGCCCAATCCTCAGCGAGGCCTTCAGCGACTCCAGCTCCGCCCCCTGCATCCTGGTGGCCGAGGACAACGCGGTGAACCAGTTGGTGGTGCAGGGCTTCCTGCGCAAGCGCGGCTACCGGGTGCGCACCGTGGCCAACGGCGTGGCCGCAGTGAACGAATACGAGCGCGACCCGGCGGGCGTGCAACTGATCCTGATGGATTGCGAGATGCCGGAAATGGGCGGTTTCGAGGCGACCAAGCGCATCCGCCAGTTCGAACGCAACCGCCAGTTGGTGGCCGTGCCCATCGTCGCGCTGACCGCGCACATCCTCGACGAACACCGCGATGCCGGGTCCGAGGCGGGCATGGACGACTTCCTCGGCAAACCCCTGGACAGTGCCCTGCTCTTCGCCACCCTCGACCGCCTGCTGATGCGCCAGGACCTGCGCGAGGACTCCGCCTGAGCCGACGCCCGCGCATGGCGTCGCGGCGGTCATCGCGCTAGGATCGCCGCCTGCCCCTGAGGTCCGCCATGCTGATTCCCCACCACCTGCTCGAAGCCGACACCCTCACCCGCCTGATCGAAGACTTCGTCACCCGCGACGGCACCGACAACGGCGACGAAACCCCGCTGGAAACCCGGGTCGCCCGGGTGCGCCGTGCCCTGGAGAAAAAGCAGGCGGTGATCGTCTTCGACCCCGACAGCCAGCAATGCCAGCTGATGCTGCGCAGCGAAGTGCCGAAGGAACTGCTCGAGTCCGCCGAGGACGAGTGACCCTCCTCGCGCACCCTTTCACAACCGGAAAGCACCCGGGATGAACGGGCGCCGCCCCTGTGGAGCGGCGCCACGCATCGGCTTTCGCGGCTTACTGGTCCTTCTCGCAGTTGACCATCCACGGCACCCCGAAGCGGTCTTCGAGCATGCCGAAGCGCGCGGCCCAGAAGGTCGCCTCCAGCGGCATCTGCACCTTGCCGCCGGCGGAGAGCGCGGCGAACACGCGCTCGGCTTCCTTGATGGAGTCGACGTTGAGCGACACCGAGCAGCCACGGATGCCGTCATAGGGGTGTTCCGGCGTGGTGTCGGAGGCCATAAGCGACTGGTCGCCAATGGTCAGGCAGGCATGCATGGCGCGGTCGTGGAACTGCGCGGGCACATGCTCGGCGGCCGGTGATGCGCCGAAGGTCATCACCTGCAGCTCGCCGCCCAGGGTCTGGTTGTAGAACTCGAAGGCCTCGCGGCAGTTGCCGCCGAAGATCAGGTAGGCATTGATACGCATGGTCAGCTCCTTATTGTTGTTTGTCGGCGGCCATCTGGGTGCGCTGACGCTCTTCCAGCTCACGCAGTTCCGGGGTGAATTCGGCACCGAAGTCTTCCATCGTGAAGATCTGGCGGATCTCGATATCCGACTCGCCACTCATCGGGTTGGGGCAGCGCTTGACCCACTCGATGGCCTTCTCCAGGGATTCCACTTCCCAGATCCAGTAGCCGGCCACCAGCTCGCGGGTTTCCGCGAAGGGGCCGTCGGTCACCGTGCGGCTGCTGCCGGAGAAGGTCACCCGCGCCCCACGGGAACTGGGGTGCAGCCCCTCGCCCGCCTGCATGATGCCGGCGTCGATCAGCTCCTGGTTGTAGGCGCCCATCGCCGTGAGCAGCGCCTCGCTGGGCATCTCGCCGGCTTCCGATTCCTTCGTTGCCTTGACCATCACCATGAATCGCATCGTGTCGCTCCTTCTTGTTCGGGGTTCATGCCCGCCAGGCTGGCGGTTCTGTCCATTAGTCGAACGGGCTGCGCGGGTTTCGACAGCCCTTCGAAAAAAATTCACGTGCATCGACTCCAGGGAGGAAATGCGCGCGGGCACGGAGGCGAATCACAGCTTAGTGGGTCTTCGAAATCACGCCGGTGACAGGAGGGATGGAACGCCGAACGGCGTTCCCTGGATGCGAATCTGCAGCCTCCTGCCACCTCGCGAACATCCGCCGCCAGGAAGGAAGCCGGATGAGCGGGGAAAACCCGCCAACCCTCAATGCAAGGGCAGGCGGATGCGGAACTCGGCGCCGCCGAGGCTGGAGTCGTCCAGGGCCAGTTCACCGTCGAAGCTTTCGACGATGTCGCGGACCACGGCAGTGCCGATGCCCTGGCCAGGATGCTGAGCATCGAGTCGCTCGCCGCGCTTGAGGATGCGCGCGCGTTGGTCCACCGGCACGCCGGGGCCGTCGTCCTCCACCCGCAGCTCACAGAAATCGGCACCCTGCAGGGCGCTGACGCGGATATGGCCGAGGCACAGGCGGTAGGCGTTTTCCAGCAGGTTGCCGAGCAGCTCCAGCAGCGCGCCCTGTTCGACGGGCACGTCGAGGGCGGGGTCGAAGGCGCGTTCGACCCGTACCTGCTTGTCGCGGTAGACCTTGTCCAGCGCCTCGCAGAGCAGGTCGAGCAGCGGCGCCAGGCGCACGCGGTGGCGCACCAGGCCGCTCTTGCGCAGGGTGGCGCGCTGCAGCTGGTAGTCCACCTGCTGGCTCATGCGCTCGATCTGGCTGCGCAGTACATGGGCCTGCTCGGGGTTGGCGGATTTGTTGATGGTCTCGCTGACGCCCTGCAACACCGAAAGCGGGGTCTTCAGGCTGTGGGCCAGGTCATCGAGGGAGTTGCGGTAGCGCTCGCGCTGCAGGCGCTCGCTCTCCAGCAGGCGGTTGAGGGAACCGGTGAGGCGCAGCAGCTCGCGCGGGTGTTCCTCGCTGAGGGAGTCACGGGCGCCGGCTTCCACCTGGTCCAGCTCTTCGCTGAGCCGGCGCAGGCTGCGGAAGCCCCAGGTGAGGCCGAACCAGAGCAGCGTCAGCAGCAGCAACAGTGCAGCACCGAGCCACAGGTACAGCTGATGGACGAAGCCGTCGTGCATCACCTGGTAGTCGCTCATCGGCTGCATGGTGACCACGCTGAAGGCCGCGGCCTGGCCGCGTAGCAGGTCGATCTCCACGTCGTAGACGAAGAACTCGCGGCCACGCACGTCGTGCACTCGGGTGAACTCGTGGCCACGGCCGTCATAGCGGGGCTCGTAGTGCACGGATTCGTCGGTGGAGGAACGCGACTGCCAGACCAGCTTGCCGTCGCTGTCGTAGATGTAGCCGAGCTGGGTGGCGTCGAGGTTGTCGAATTCCTCGTCGGGCAGCTTGTCCGGCATGTCCAGGCGGCCGTCGACGATGCGCGCGGCGGCGATCAGCGCGCTGGCGTCGGCGGCCAGGCGCTTCTCGATGGCCTGGTCCAGGGCGTAGTCGAAGGCACTGCGCAGCAGGGGCAGCAGCACCAGCATGAACAGGACCGCGAGCGCCGTGGCGCCCAGCATCAGGCGCAGGCGCAGGGAAAACCCGGCGCGACGGCGGGGGCTGGCGGCGTGGCTCAACGGCAGCGCTCGGTGAACAGGTAGCCCTGGCCGCGCACCGTCTCGATGGGCTTGAAGCCGTGCTCGCCCTCCAGCTTGCGGCGGATGCGCCCGACCAGCACTTCGATGACGTTTGGGTCGCGCTCCTCGTCGCCGGGGTAGAGCTGCTCCATCAGCCGCTCCTTGGCCACCACCTGCTGATGGTGACGCATGAGGTACTCGAGAATGCGGTACTCGTAGGCGGTCAGCGCCATGGGCGCACCGTCGATCTGCGCCTGCTTGCGGTTGAGGTCGAGCAGCAAGGGGCCGGCCTCGATGGTGGACTGGACGAAGCCCGAGGAACGCCGCAACAGGGCGTTGAGGCGCGCCTCCAGCTCTTCGAACTGAAACGGCTTGACCACGTAATCGTCGGCACCGGCGGCCAGGCCTTCGACCTTGTCCTGCCAGTTGCCGCGCGCGGTGAGGATGAGAATGGGGAATGCCTTGCCGGCACTGCGCAGCTGGCGGATGAGGTCGAGGCCGCTCATGCCGGGCAATCCGAGGTCGATCACCGCGAGGTCGTGGTGGTATTCCTCGGCGCGGTACAGCGCCTCCTCGGCATCCGGCACCGCGTCGACTACGTGGCCCTGCTCGCCGAGGCGCGTATGGAGGTGATGGCGCAGCAGTGCCTCGTCTTCCACAACCAGCAATTTCATTGGCATTTCCTCAAGCAAAAAGCCGGGCACTTGGCCCGGCCGTGCATGGCACTGGTCAGAACTTGTAGCTGGCGCCCAGGTAGGCCTGCGAGCTGCTGTGCAGGTCCAGCGAGCCGAGCTTGTCACCGCCGTGGGGCGCGACTTCGGTGCTGGCATTGGTGCGCAGGTAACGATAGCCGGCCTCGATGGAGGTGTTCTTGTTCAGTTGCTGGAGAATACCGGCCTGCAGGCCCGCTGCGTAGCCGATGTCGCTGTCGCGGCGCATGCCGGTGCCGTCCTGTTCCAGCTTCACCAGGCCGAGGGTGGCACCACCGAACAGCTTGGTGTTGTTGTCGCCCAGGGGCAGGAAGACGTCATAGCTGCCGAGCAGGTTCTGCTGGCGCAGCTTGTTGCCACGGTCGGTGTCCGAGAAGTTTTCGTAGGTGGCGTAGTAGCGGCTGCTGTCATCCATCATGCCGGCCCGTACACCCCAGGTACCGGTCTTGTGGATCACCTTGTCCAGGCTCGGGTCACCGAGGTTGGCATTCAGCGCCGAGGAGTTCTGGATGTTGTTGTTGGTCTGGCCCCAGGTCAGGCTGACGAAGGGATCGGCTGCCTGGGCGGAAGTGGCGGCGAAGGCCAGGCCGGCGGCGAGAGCGATGGGAGTCAGGATGCTTTTCATGAGGAGTTCCTCCGATGGATTTCAATTCGTGCTTGAACACGGAAGCCATCCTGCCTGGCGGGCACTGAACCGCCCCTGAACCCTCACTGAACCTCGGCTGAACGATCGGGAACGGGCATCGGAACAGCGTCCTGAGACGGGCAGCCATGGCCACGGCACGAAAAAAAACGGGAGCCCCAGAAGGGCTCCCGTTCTCGATTCAGAGAAAACGCCCGGAGTCGACCAGTGGCCAGGACTCCAAGCTACAACCTCACCTGCGTTCCAGAAGAAACGCAGCGCTAGTCTGGCAAATAGCCCGCCAGGCATCCGTTTAGCTTTGGTAACCCGATTGCAAACATATGTAACCGGCGCAGAGGCTGGCTCCCATCGGGCCGGCACGGCAGAATGCGCCCATGACGCCCGCCCTCCCCGCCTTCTGTACCCCCCTGGAATCCGCCTGGCCCTTCGCCACGCAGCTGCCCGGCATCGCCCTGCGCGCCTGCCGCTTCGACCCGGCGCAGCTGGCCGAGCAGGATTTCGCCCGCTGCGCCATCATCGCGCCCGCCACTATCCAGCGCTCGGTGGCCAAGCGCCGTGGCGAGTACCTGGCGGGCCGCCTCTGCGCCCGTGCGGCGTTGCTGGCCCTGACCGGGCGGGGCGAGGTGCCGGCAACCGGCGAGGACCGCGCGCCGATCTGGCCGGCGGGCGTCAGTGGCTCCATCACCCACGGCGCCGGCTGGGCGATGGCCCTGGTGGCGCGCAAGGGAGACTGGCGAGGCCTGGGCCTGGACATGGAACAGCGCCTGGAACCTGAACGCGCCCTGCGCCTGGCCGAAGAGATCCTCACCCCCGCCGAGCTGCAACGCCTCGCCCTGCTTCCCGCCGAAGCACAGGCCGAGCGCGTGACCCTGACCTTCTCCCTCAAGGAAAGCCTGTTCAAGGCGCTCTACCCGCTGGTGGGCAAGCGCTTCTATTTCCACGATGCCGAGCTGCTGTCGGTGGACGGCACCACACAAACCGCGCGACTGCGGCTGCTGATCGACCTGGCTGGCGAATGGATGACGGGGTGTGAGCTGGAGGGGCATTTCCAGCTGTACGACGACCGGCTGCTGAGCCTGGTGGCGGTGCGCTGAGCCGTCTGGATCAGGTCTCGACGTAGGATGGGGCGGGCGGCGTTCCGCGAGCTCCGCGAAACCCATCACCTCCGAAGCGATGGGTTTCGTACCTCTACCCATCCTACGTGTTGAACACCCGTAGGTTGGCGCCGAGCGCAGCGAGGCCCAACGGCACGCGCGTCCGTCAGCCTCGCAATGTTGGGCTTCGTACCTCAGCCCAACCTACGTGGGAATTCATTCGCGATCGGCCTTTTCGCGGTTGAAACCGCTCCCACAAAAGCCCGGGCACGACCGCAGGCCGGGGCACGTTACGGCGGCAAATCCCCATCGCCCTGGCGGCGGGGCCAGACCAGGCTGAAGCGCGCGCCGCCGAGGCCATCGCTGCGGCCGATCTGGGCGCGGCCGGCGTGCCAGTAGATGATCCGCCGCACGATGGACAGCCCCAGGCCGTGGCCGCCGGAAGCGCGGGTGCGGCTGTCGTCGAGGCGCAGGAAGGGGGTGAAGATGCGCTCCCAATGGCTTTCCGGCACACCGGGACCATCGTCCTCGACATCGATGCGGCAGCGCTTGTGGCCGATCTGGTAGCTCAGCCGCACCCGCGATTCGGCGTGGCGCATGGCATTGCTCACCAGGTTCTGCAGGGCGCGGTGCAGGTAGCGCGGCTCCGCCTCGACCCAGGCACCTTCGCCGCTGGCGGTCAGGCACTGGCCACGCTCGACACGCACGGCGACACGCAGCGGGGCGAGTTCGGCGATCACCTGGTCGAACAGCGCATCCAGGTCCACGCGCTGGAAGTTCAGCGCCGGGGTGCCCTGCTCCAGGCGGGCGTAGGTCAGCATCTCGTCCACCAGCTTGTCCAGCTCCTGGATATCGCCGTCCATGCCCTCCATGTACTTGCGCCGGGCGGTTTCGGTCTCGGCGTCGGCGATCATCTCCAGGCCGAAGCGCAGGCGCGCCACCGGTGTGCGCAGCTCATGGGAAACCGCCCGCACCAGCTCACGCTGCACCGAGAGCAATTGCTGCAGCTGCTCGGCCATGCCGTTGAAGGCCGCCGCCAGGCGCCCCACCGAGTCGGCGCCCTTGGCCGGCACGCGGGCATCCAGCTTGCCGTGGGCGATACGCGAGGCGGCGCTTTCCAGGCCCAGCAGGCGGCGCTCCAGCTGGCGCACCAGCAGGTAGATGGTCAGGCCGA
>BATO01000118.1 GCA_000474255.1 Aquipseudomonas alcaligenes MRY13-0052 | reverse complement strand
TTGATCTAACTCCGTCAGGCCGGCATAATGGTCGGCCTGACTTCGTTACAGGCCAGTAGCTCAATTGGCAGAGCGGCGGTCTCCAAAACCGCAGGTTGGGGGTTCGATTCCCTCCTGGCCTGCCAAATTTCCAGAAAGGAAGTTTGGCAAATATTCACAAGGTCCTAGCTGATGAATGCCAAGGCTGAAGCCAAAGAAACACGCTTCGACGTTCTGAAGTGGATCGTTGTGGCTGCAATTGTCGCCGTGGGTGTGGTTGGTAATCAGTATTTCTCTGCTGAGCCGATTATCTATCGCGTTCTCGTTTTGCTGGTTCTTGGTGCGGGTGCTGCATTTGTAGCGCTGCAGACTGCCAAGGGGCAAGCATTCTTTGTTTTGGCTAAAGAGGCCCGTGCGGAGATCCGCAAGGTCGTCTGGCCGACTCGTCAAGAAACCACGCAGACCACGTTGATTGTTGTGGCTGTTGTTTTGGTAATGGCGCTGCTGCTGTGGGGGCTTGATTCCCTGCTCGGTTGGCTCGTTTCGATGATTGTAGGTTAAGGGTGCGCCGTGGCTAAGCGTTGGTACGTTGTGCATGCCTACTCCGGTTATGAAAAGCACGTAATGCGGTCGCTGGTCGAGCGCGTGAAGCTTGCCGGCATGGAAGATGGTTTTGGTGAGATTCTCGTCCCTACTGAAGAAGTAGTTGAGATGCGGAACGGCCAGAAGCGCAAAAGTGAGCGCAAATTCTTCCCTGGTTATGTGTTGGTTCAGATGGAAATGAACGAGGGTACTTGGCACTTGGTCAAGGATACCCCTCGTGTCATGGGCTTCATTGGCGGTACTGCCGACAAGCCTGCTCCGATTACTGATAAAGAGGCTGAGGCTATCCTGCGTCGCGTTGCGGACAGCGGTGACAAGCCCAAGCCCAAGACGTTGTTCGAGCCGGGCGAAACGGTTCGTGTCATTGATGGTCCGTTTGCGGACTTCAATGGTGTCGTTGAGGAAGTTAACTACGAGAAGAGCCGGATTCATGTTGCCGTGCTCATCTTCGGCCGCTCCACGCCGGTGGAGCTGGAGTTCAGCCAGGTCGAAAAGGCATAGCTGAAATAGGCATCCCATACCCCGCAGCCATCGGTTGCGGGGTTTTGTCGTCACTGGGATAAACGCGAAAGCAAGCGGGGAGCCTCAAGGCGTTTGAACCCGATATTGGAGTTATAGATGGCTAAGAAGATTCAGGCTTATATCAAGCTGCAAGTGAAGGCTGCTCAAGCCAACCCGTCCCCGCCCGTCGGCCCGGCTCTGGGTCAGCACGGCGTGAACATCATGGAATTCTGCAAGGCGTTCAACGCCAAGACCCAGGGTATGGAACCCGGTCTGCCGACTCCCGTGATCATCACTGTGTACAGCGACCGCAGCTTCACTTTTGAAACCAAAAGCACCCCGGCTTCCGTGCTGCTGAAGAAAGCGGCTGGCATCACCAGCGGCTCGCCTCGCCCGAACAGCCAGAAGGTCGGCACTGTTACCCGTGCCCAGCTGGAAGATATCGCCAAGGCTAAACAGGCTGATCTGACTGCAGCTGACCTGGATGCGGCCGTGCGTACCATCGCCGGCTCCGCTCGTAGCATGGGCCTGAACGTGGAGGGTGTGTAAATGGCTAAGCTGACCAAGCGCCAGAAGGCTATCGCTGAGAAAATCGAAGCCGGCAAGCAATACGGTTTCGAAGACGCGGCCAAGCTGCTGGCTGAGCTGTCGACCATCAAGTTCAAAGAGTCCGTTGATATCTCTATCAACCTGGGCGTTGATCCGCGTAAATCCGACCAGGTTGTTCGTGGCGCCACCGTGCTGCCGAACGGCACCGGCAAAAGCGTTCGCGTTGCCGTGTTCACCCAGGGCCCGGGCGCTGAAGCCGCTCTGGCCGCTGGCGCTGATCGCGTTGGCATGGACGAACTGGCTGCCGAGATGAAAGGCGGCGACCTGAGCTACGACGTTGTTATCGCCTCCCCGGATGCGATGCGTGTCGTCGGTCAACTGGGCCAGATCCTCGGTCCGCGCGGTCTGATGCCGAACCCGAAGGTCGGTACCGTGACCCCGGACGTGGCCACTGCCGTCAAGAATGCCAAGGCTGGTCAAGTGCGCTTCCGTACTGACAAGAACGGCATCATCCACGCCTCTGTTGGCAAGATCGATTTCGAACCGGTCAAGCTGAAGCAGAACGTCGAGGCCCTGCTGGTTGACCTGAAGCGTCTGAAGCCGTCCACCTCCAAGGGTGTTTACGTTCAGCGCGTGACCCTGAGCACCACCATGGGCCCGGGTCTGCAGATCGATCAGGCTTCCCTGGAAGCCTAAAGAATGAAGTCGCAGCGGGCTTGCCCGCTGCGCAGGTATTGGGGTCCCTGCCTGGCGGGGGCTATCCAAGACCGTAGGCGGTGAAAGCCTCAAACCGGGAAGCGATTCCCGAGCCTACGCAGATGGTGCTCCCGATTCGTTTACCGAATCAGACACCAAAACGCCGTCCGGCCTCGGCTGGACGAACCGGTAACATCCAGGAGTGAACCCGTGGCAATTAAACTCGAAGACAAGAAGGCCATCGTCGCTGAAGTCAACGAGGCTGCCAAAGCTGCCCTCTCCGCTGTCGTGGCTGATGCCCGTGGCGTGACTGTGGGAGCCATGACCGGACTCCGTAAAGAGGCCCGCGAGGCTGGTGTGTACGTGAAAGTCGTGCGTAACACCCTGGCTCGTCGCGCCGTTGAAGGTACTTCTTTCGAAGTCCTCGGCGACGTGTTCAAAGGCCCGACCCTGATCGCATTTTCCAATGAACATCCGGGCGCTGCCGCTCGTATCTTCAAGGAATTCTCGAAGGGTCAGGACAAGTTCGAGATCAAGGCTGCCGCGTTCGAAGGCAAGCTGATTGCAGCTAACCAGATCGACGTACTGGCAACCCTGCCGACCTACGACGAGGCCGTATCGCAGCTGATGAGCGTGATTCAAGGCGCTACCAGCAAGCTGGCTCGTACTCTGGCGGCAATTCGCGACCAGAAGGAAAGCGCTGCTGCCTGATCCAGGCGCACTGCTTCTTCTACGTAAACTCGTTTAATCCGATGGCCACCAAAGGCCGTCCATCAATACAGGAATTAGAGTCATGGCTCTGACCAACGAAGACATCATCAACGCCGTATCCGAAATGTCCGTGATGCAAGTTGTTGAACTGATCAAGGCGATGGAAGAGAAGTTCGGTGTGACCGCTGCTGCCGCCGTTGCTGCTGGCCCGGCTGTTGCTGCTGCTGCTGCTGAAGAGCAAACCGAGTTCAACATCGTTCTGACCGAAGCCGGCGAGAAGAAAGTGAACGTCATCAAAGTCGTTCGCGAACTGACCGGTCTGGGTCTGAAAGAAGCCAAAGCAGTTGTTGACGGCGCCCCGGGCGTGGTCAAAGAAGGCGCTTCGAAAGAAGAAGCCGAAGCTGCCAAAAAGGCTCTGGAAGAAGCTGGCGCCAAAGTCGAGCTCAAGTAAGCGACGACTTTGCGTCTACAGCCCGAGCGACTCGCGCGAGGCTGATGGCTGGTGGCTTATGCCACCGGCCTTTTTCCGTTCTAGATGGTTGGCGCATGCCCCGTCCAGGACGTGAAAGACCACCCGAGAGGTGGCGCAAACCAAGGGGTTTGCACGATTTTCTGGCTACTCCCGTCGGGGGAGCCAAACAAGCAGGTGACCAAGCTGGGGAACGCTGATGGCTTACTCATACACTGAGAAAAAACGTATCCGCAAAGACTTTAGCAAGTTGCCGGACGTCATGGATGTACCCTACCTCCTGGCCATCCAGCTGGATTCGTACCGCGAATTCCTGCAGGCAGGCGCGAGCAAGGACCAGTTTCGTGATATCGGCCTGCACGCGGCCTTCAAGTCTGTATTCCCGATTATCAGCTATTCCGGTAACGCCGCTCTGGAATACGTCGGCTATCGCCTGGGCGAGCCGGCTTTCGATGTCAAGGAATGCGTGCTGCGCGGCGTAACTTTCGCCGTGCCGCTGCGAGTGAAAGTCCGTCTGATCATCTTCGACAAAGAGTCGTCGAACAAAGCGATCAAGGACATCAAGGAGCAGGAAGTCTACATGGGGGAAATCCCCCTGATGACCGAGAACGGTACCTTCATCATCAACGGTACCGAACGTGTCATCGTCTCCCAGCTGCACCGTTCGCCGGGCGTGTTCTTCGATCACGACCGCGGCAAGACCCACAGCTCGGGCAAGCTGCTGTACTCCGCTCGTATCATCCCTTACCGCGGCTCCTGGCTGGACTTCGAGTTCGACCCGAAGGACTGCGTGTTCGTGCGTATCGACCGTCGCCGCAAGCTGCCGGCTTCGGTACTGCTGCGCGCGCTCGGCTACAGCACCGAAGAAGTGCTCGACGCTTTCTATGCGACCAACGTTTTCCACGTCCGAGGTGAAAACCTTAACCTGGAGCTCGTTCCTCAGCGTCTGCGTGGCGAGATCGCCGTGTTCGACATCAAGGACGAGAGCGGCAAGGTCATCGTCGAGCAGGGCCGCCGTATCACTGCGCGCCACATCAACCAGCTGGAAAAGGCCGGTATCAAGGAGCTGGAAGTCCCTCTGGACTACCTCCTGGGCCGCACTACCGCCAAGGTAATCGTGCATCCGGCTACCGGCGAAATCATCGCCGAGTGCAACACCGAGCTGACCACCGACATCCTGGTGAAAGTCGCCAAGGCTCAGGTCGTCCGCATCGAGACCCTGTACACCAACGACATCGACTGCGGTCCGTTCATCTCCGATACGCTGAAGATCGACTCCACCGGCAACCAACTGGAAGCCCTGGTAGAGATCTACCGCATGATGCGTCCCGGTGAGCCGCCGACCAAGGAAGCCGCCGAGACCCTGTTCAACAACCTGTTCTTCAGCGCCGAGCGTTACGACCTGTCCGCTGTTGGCCGCATGAAGTTCAACCGTCGTATCGGTCGCACCGAGATCGAAGGTTCGGGCGTGTTGAGCAAGGAAGATATCGTCGAGGTCCTCAAGACTCTCGTCGACATCCGTAACGGCAAAGGCATCGTCGACGACATCGACCACCTGGGTAACCGTCGTGTGCGTTGCGTTGGCGAAATGGCCGAGAACCAGTTCCGCGTTGGCCTGGTGCGCGTAGAGCGCGCGGTCAAAGAGCGTCTGTCGATGGCCGAAAGCGAAGGCCTGATGCCGCAGGACCTGATCAACGCCAAGCCAGTGGCTGCCGCGATCAAGGAGTTCTTCGGCTCCAGCCAGCTTTCCCAGTTCATGGACCAGAACAACCCGCTCTCCGAGATCACCCACAAGCGCCGCGTCTCCGCACTCGGCCCAGGTGGTCTGACCCGTGAGCGCGCTGGCTTCGAAGTCCGCGACGTACACCCGACTCACTACGGTCGCGTGTGCCCGATCGAGACCCCTGAAGGTCCGAACATCGGTCTGATCAACTCCTTGGCAACCTATGCCCGCACCAACCAGTACGGCTTCCTGGAAAGCCCGTACCGTGTGGTCAATGGCACTCAGGTGACCGACGAGATCGTCTTCCTCTCCGCTATCGAAGAGGCCGACCACGTCATCGCCCAGGCATCGGCAACGATGAACGAGAAGGGTCAACTGGTCGACGAGCTGGTGGCCGTACGTCACCTGAACGAATTCACCGTCAAGGCGCCGGAAGACGTCACCCTGATGGACGTATCGCCGAAGCAGGTCGTATCCGTCGCTGCCTCGCTGATTCCGTTCCTCGAGCACGACGACGCCAACCGTGCACTCATGGGCTCGAACATGCAGCGTCAGGCCGTGCCGACCCTGCGTGCCGACAAGCCCTTGGTCGGTACCGGCATGGAGCGCAACGTCGCCCGTGACTCCGGCGTCTGCGTCGTGGCGCGTCGCGGTGGCGTAATCGACTCCGTCGATGCCAGCCGTATCGTTGTTCGCGTCAATGATGACGAAGTCGAAACCGGTGAAGCCGGCGTGGACATCTACAACCTGACCAAATACACCCGTTCCAACCAGAACACCTGCATCAACCAGCGTCCGCTGGTGCAGAAAGGTGATCAGGTTTCGCGCAGCGACATCCTCGCCGACGGCCCGTCCACCGACATGGGTGAGCTGGCTCTCGGTCAGAACATGCGCGTCGCGTTCATGCCCTGGAACGGTTTCAACTTCGAAGACTCCATCTGCCTCTCCGAGCGTGTGGTCCAGGAAGATCGCTTCACCACCATCCACATCCAGGAACTGACCTGTGTGGCGCGTGACACGAAGCTCGGCCCAGAAGAAATCACTGCCGACATCCCGAACGTGGGTGAAGCGGCACTGAACAAGCTGGACGAAGCGGGCATCGTGTACGTAGGTGCCGAAGTTGGCGCTGGCGACATTCTGGTTGGCAAGGTCACTCCGAAAGGCGAGACCCAACTGACTCCGGAAGAGAAGCTGCTGCGTGCGATCTTCGGTGAGAAAGCTTCCGACGTTAAGGACACCTCCCTGCGTGTGCCGACCGGCACCAAGGGCACTGTCATCGACGTTCAGGTCTTCACCCGTGACGGCGTCGAGCGTGACAGCCGCGCACTGGCCATCGAGAAGATGCAGCTCGACGAGATCCGCAAGGACCTCAACGAAGAGTTCCGTATCGTCGAAGGTGCAACCTTCGAGCGCCTGCGTTCCGCCCTGGTTGGTGCCAAGGCTGAAGGTGGTGCTGGCCTGAAGAAAGGCGCCGAGATCGATCACGGCTTCCTCGACGGCCTCGAGCACGGCCAGTGGTTCAAGCTGCGCATGTCCGATGACGCGCTGAACGAGCAGCTGGAGAAGGCTCAGGCCTACCTCTCCGACCGCCGTCAGCTGCTCGACGACAAGTTCGAAGACAAGAAGCGCAAGCTGCAGCAGGGCGATGACCTGGCTCCGGGCGTACTGAAGATCGTCAAGGTCTACCTGGCCATCAAGCGTCGCATCCAGCCGGGCGACAAGATGGCGGGCCGCCACGGTAACAAGGGTGTGGTCTCCGTGATCATGCCGGTCGAAGACATGCCGCACGATGCCAATGGCACTCCGGTGGACATCGTCCTCAACCCGCTGGGCGTACCGTCGCGTATGAACGTGGGCCAGATCCTCGAAACCCACCTTGGCCTCGCGGCTAAGGGCCTGGGCGAGAAGATCAACCGCATGCTCGAAGAGCAGCGCAAGGTCGCCGAACTGCGCAAGTTCCTCCACGAGATCTACAACGAGATCGGTGGCCGTCAGGAAAATCTGGACGAACTGGGCGACCAGGAAATCCTCGACCTGGCGAAGAACCTGCGTGCCGGCGTGCCCATGGCGACCCCGGTGTTCGACGGTGCCAAGGAGCGCGAGATCAAGGCCATGCTGAAGCTGGCCGATCTGCCGGAAAGCGGCCAGATGCGCCTGTTCGACGGTCGTACCGGTAACATGTTCGAGCGCCCGACCACCGTCGGCTACATGTACATGCTCAAACTGAACCACCTGGTCGACGACAAGATGCACGCACGTTCCACCGGCTCCTACAGCCTGGTTACCCAGCAGCCGCTGGGTGGTAAGGCGCAGTTCGGTGGCCAGCGTTTCGGGGAGATGGAGGTCTGGGCGCTGGAAGCCTATGGCGCCGCCTACACCCTGCAGGAAATGCTGACCGTGAAGTCGGACGACGTGAACGGCCGTACCAAGATGTACAAAAACATCGTGGACGGGGATCACCGCATGGAGGCCGGCATGCCCGAGTCCTTCAACGTGTTGATCAAAGAGATCCGCTCGCTCGGCATCGACATCGAACTGGAAACCGAATAACACGAGACGCCCACACGCTGCGGCTGGTCAAGGCCGGTCGCAGCGGGTCCGTGAGGAGGAAAGGCCTTGAAAGACTTGCTGAATCTGTTGAAAAACCAGGGTCAAATCGAAGAGTTCGATGCCATCCGTATTGGCCTGGCCTCGCCCGAGATGATCCGCTCCTGGTCCTTCGGTGAAGTAAAGAAGCCGGAGACCATCAACTACCGTACCTTCAAGCCGGAGCGCGATGGCCTGTTCTGCGCCAAGATCTTCGGCCCGGTGAAGGACTACGAGTGCCTGTGCGGTAAGTACAAGCGCCTGAAGCACCGCGGTGTGATCTGCGAGAAGTGCGGCGTCGAAGTCGCCCTGGCCAAGGTGCGCCGCGAGCGCATGGGCCACATCGAGCTGGCTTCGCCAGTCGCCCACATCTGGTTCCTGAAGTCCCTGCCGTCCCGTATCGGCCTGCTGCTGGACATGACCCTGCGTGACATCGAGCGCGTGCTCTATTTCGAGAGCTACGTGGTAATCGATCCGGGCATGACCACCCTCGAGAAGGGCCAACTGCTGAACGACGAGCAGTACTTCGAATCCCTCGAAGAGTTCGGTGACGACTTCGACGCCCGCATGGGTGCCGAAGCTGTTCGCGAGCTGCTGAACGCCATCGACCTGGAGCACGAGATCGGTCGCCTGCGTGAAGAGATTCCGCAGACCAACTCGGAAACCAAGATCAAGAAGCTGTCCAAGCGCCTGAAGCTGATGGAAGCCTTCCAGGGCTCCGGCAACCATCCCGAGTGGATGGTGCTGACCGTCCTGCCGGTGCTGCCGCCGGACCTGCGTCCGCTGGTTCCGCTGGATGGCGGTCGTTTCGCGACTTCGGACCTGAACGATCTGTACCGTCGCGTCATCAACCGTAACAACCGCCTGAAGCGCCTGCTTGACCTGGCTGCTCCGGACATCATCGTGCGCAACGAAAAGCGCATGCTGCAGGAGGCTGTCGACGCCCTGCTGGACAACGGTCGTCGTGGCCGTGCCATCACCGGCTCGAACAAGCGCCCGCTGAAATCCTTGGCCGACATGATCAAGGGTAAGCAAGGTCGCTTCCGTCAGAACCTGCTCGGTAAGCGCGTGGACTACTCCGGTCGTTCCGTGATCACCGTGGGCCCGACCCTGCGCCTGCACCAGTGCGGCCTGCCGAAGAAGATGGCCCTCGAGCTGTTCAAGCCGTTCATTTTCGGCAAGCTCGAAGCCCGTGGCATGGCCACCACCATCAAGGCGGCCAAGAAGATGGTCGAGCGCGAACTGCCCGAGGTCTGGGACGTTCTCGCCGAAGTCATCCGCGAACACCCCGTGCTGCTCAACCGCGCACCGACCCTCCACCGTCTGGGTATCCAGGCGTTCGAGCCGGTGCTCATCGAAGGCAAGGCGATCCAGCTGCACCCGCTGGTCTGCGCGGCGTACAACGCCGACTTCGACGGTGACCAGATGGCCGTTCACGTCCCGCTGACCCTCGAGGCTCAGTTGGAAGCGCGCGCGCTGATGATGTCCACCAACAACATCCTGTCCCCCGCCAACGGCGAGCCGATCATCGTGCCGTCGCAGGACGTGGTACTGGGTCTGTACTACATGACCCGTGAAGCGGTGAACGCCAAGGGCGAAGGTCGCGTATTCGCTGACCTGCAGGAAGTCGACCGCGTATTCCGCGCTGGCGAAGCGTCCCTGCACGCCCGCGTGAAGGTCCGTATCAACGAGACCGTGAACGACCGCGACGGCTCCGTGACCAAGAACACCCGCATCGTCGACACCACTGTCGGCCGCGCGCTGCTGTTCCAGGTGGTTCCGGCCGGCCTGTCGTTCGACGTGGTCAACCAGCCGATGAAGAAGAAGGCGATCTCCAAGCTGATCAACCAGTGCTACCGCGTGGTTGGCCTGAAGGACACCGTCATCTTCGCCGACCAGCTGATGTACACCGGTTTTGCCTACTCCACCATTTCAGGCGTCTCGATCGGTGTGAACGACTTCGTCATCCCGGATGAGAAGGCTCGCATCATCGACGCGGCCACCGAGGAAGTGAAAGAGATCGAATCCCAGTACGCCTCCGGCCTGGTTACCCAGGGCGAGAAGTACAACAAGGTGATCGACCTCTGGTCGAAGGCGAACGACGAAGTGTCCAAGGCGATGATGGCCAACCTCTCGAAAGAGAAGGTGGTCGATCGCGAGGGCAAGGAAGTCGATCAGGAGTCCTTCAACTCCATGTACATGATGGCTGACTCCGGTGCGCGGGGCTCCGCGGCCCAGATCCGTCAGCTCGCCGGTATGCGTGGCCTGATGGCCAAGCCGGACGGCTCCATCATCGAAACCCCCATCACCGCGAACTTCCGTGAAGGCCTGAACGTACTCCAGTACTTCATCTCCACTCACGGTGCTCGTAAAGGTCTGGCGGATACCGCACTGAAGACCGCGAACTCCGGTTACCTGACTCGTCGTCTCGTCGACGTGGCCCAGGACCTGGTAGTGACCGAGATCGACTGCGGCACCGAACAGGGCCTGCTGATGACTCCGCATATCGAAGGCGGCGACGTGGTCGAGCCTCTGGGCGAGCGCGTACTGGGTCGAGTGATCGCTCGTGACGTGTTCAAGCCGGGTTCGGACGAAGTCATCGTCCCGGCCGGTACCCTGGTCGACGAACAGTGGGTCGAGTTCATCGAGCGTGCCAGCATCGACGAAGTGATCGTGCGTTCGCCGATCAGCTGCGAAACCCGCTACGGCATCTGCGCCAAGTGCTACGGTCGCGACCTGGCTCGTGGTCACCAGGTGAACATCGGTGAAGCGGTCGGCGTAATTGCCGCCCAGTCCATCGGTGAGCCGGGTACCCAGCTGACCATGCGTACCTTCCACATCGGTGGTGCGGCCAGCCGTACTTCCGCAGCCGACAACGTCCAGGTCAAGAACGGCGGTACCATCCGCCTGCACAACCTGAAGCACGTCGAGAACCTCAACGGTCACCTGGTTGCCGTTTCCCGTTCCGGCGAGCTGGCCATTGCCGATGATTTCGGTCGTGAGCGTGAGCGCTACAAGCTGCCCTATGGTGCTGTCATCAGCGTCAAGGAAGGTGACAAGGTCGATCCGGGCGCCATCGTCGCCAAGTGGGACCCGCACACCCACCCCATCGTGACCGAAATGAAGGGTACCGTTACCTTCGTCGGCATGGAGGAGGGCATCACCATCAAGCGTCAGACCGACGAACTGACCGGTCTGACCAACATCGAAGTCCTGGATCCGAAAGATCGTCCGGCGGCTGGCAAGGACATCCGTCCGGCCGTGAAGCTGGTCGACGCCAACGGCAAGGAGCTGCTGCTGCCGGGTACCGACGTACCTGCCCAGTACTTCCTGCCGGCGAACGCCCTGGTAGGCGTTGCTGACGGTGCTCAAGTGGGCGTGGGTGACGTTATCGCCCGTATCCCGCAAGAGACTTCGAAGACCCGTGACATCACCGGTGGTCTGCCGCGTGTTGCCGACCTGTTCGAAGCGCGTCGTCCGAAAGAGCCGTCGATCCTGGCGGAAATCAGCGGCACGATCTCCTTCGGTAAAGAGACCAAGGGCAAGCGTCGCCTGGTCATCACTCCGACCGACGGTTCCGATCCGTACGAAGAGCTGATTCCGAAGTGGCGCCACCTGAACGTGTTCGAAGGCGAACAGGTAAACCGCGGCGAAGTAATCTCGGACGGCCCGAGCAACCCGCACGACATCCTGCGTCTGCTGGGTGTCAGCGCTCTGGCCAAGTACATCGTCAACGAGATCCAGGACGTGTATCGCCTGCAGGGCGTGAAGATCAACGACAAGCACATCGAGACCATCCTGCGTCAGATGCTGCGTAAGGTCGAGATCGCCGAGTCGGGTGACTCCAGCTTCATCAAGGGCGACCAGATGGAACTGACCCAGGTACTGGAAGAGAACGAACGTCTGGCGACCGAAGATCGCTTCATCGCCAAGTTCGAGCGCGTCCTGCTGGGTATCACCAAGGCATCGCTGTCGACCGAGTCGTTCATCTCCGCAGCGTCCTTCCAGGAAACCACCCGCGTCCTCACCGAGGCGGCGGTTACTGGCAAGCGCGACTACCTGCGTGGCCTGAAGGAGAACGTTGTAGTGGGTCGTCTGATCCCGGCCGGTACCGGCCTGGCCTACCACAGCGAGCGCAAGCGTCAACGCGAAGCCGGCAAGCCGGTCCGTGTCAGCGCGAGCGAAGTGGAAGCGGCGCTGACCGAAGCGCTGAACTCCAGCGGCAATTGAGTGCAAAGCCCCGGGCGACCCGTGTCGCCCGGGGCTTTGTCTTGACTGGGGGAATTAGTCTCTTTAGACTCATGCACCCCTAAATTTGGCAGGGCAAGCGCCCTGCCATTTTGCTTTAGGGCAATAGCGTCGAAAGACAACAGTGGAGCTTATAGATGGCAACTATCAACCAGCTGGTACGTCAGCCGCGCAAGCGTATCGTCGAAAAATCCGACGTTCCTGCGCTGCAGAACTGCCCGCAACGTCGTGGCGTGTGCACCCGCGTGTACACCACTACGCCGAAAAAACCGAACTCCGCACTCCGTAAGGTTTGCCGTGTTCGTCTGACCAACGGTTTTGAAGTCACCTCCTACATCGGTGGTGAAGGTCACAACCTGCAAGAGCACAGCGTAGTGCTGATCCGTGGCGGTCGTGTAAAAGACCTTCCCGGTGTTCGCTACCACACCGTTCGCGGTTCTCTGGACACCACCGGTGTCAAAGACCGTAAGCAGGGCCGTTCGAAGTACGGTACCAAGCGTCCGAAGTAATTCGGTTCGCTCACTGATTTTCAATTTTATTGAGTCGATAAGAGTAAGGTCGGACGTAGCCGAGTGGTTATGGTTCCGGGCTAACCTGAAGACCGTTTGAGGGCTTATCAATGCCAAGACGTCGTGTAGCAGCCAAGCGTGAGATCCTGGACGATCCGAAATACGGAAGCCAGATCCTCGCCAAGTTCATGAACCACGTGATGGAAAGCGGCAAGAAGGCCGTAGCCGAGCGCATCGTTTACGGTGCTCTGGATACCGTCAAAACCCGCAAGAACACCGATCCCCTGGAGATCTTCGAGAAAGCTCTCGACGCCATCGCTCCGCTGGTCGAAGTCAAGTCCCGCCGTGTAGGCGGTGCTACCTACCAGGTTCCGGTCGAAGTTCGTCCGTCCCGTCGCAATGCACTGGCCATGCGCTGGCTCGTTGACTCCGCCCGCAAGCGTGGCGAGAAGTCCATGGCCCTGCGTCTCGCTGGCGAGCTGCTGGATGCCTTTGAAGGCAAAGGCGCTGCTGTCAAGAAGCGTGAAGACGTACACCGTATGGCCGAGGCCAACAAAGCGTTCTCGCACTACCGCTTCTAATAACGGCATCTATTCTTCTGCGAGGGCTTTATGGCTCGTAATACAGCAATCAACCGCTACCGGAACATTGGTATCTGTGCCCACGTTGACGCGGGCAAGACCACCACGACCGAGCGGATCCTGTTCTACACCGGTCTCAGCCACAAGATGGGTGAAGTACACGACGGCGCTGCTACCACCGACTGGATGGTGCAGGAGCAGGAGCGTGGTATCACCATCACTTCCGCTGCGATCACTACCTTCTGGGAAGGTTCGCGCGGTCAGTACGACAAGTACCGCGTAAACGTCATCGACACTCCCGGCCACGTAGACTTCACCATTGAAGTTGAGCGCTCCCTGCGCGTACTGGACGGTGCTGTCGTGGTGTTCTGCGGCACTTCCGGTGTTGAACCTCAGTCCGAAACCGTATGGCGTCAGGCCAACAAGTACGGTGTTCCGCGTATCGTCTACGTGAACAAGATGGACCGCGCTGGCGCCAACTTCCTGCGCGTCGTTGGTCAGATCAAGAACCGTCTCGGTCACACCCCGGTTCCGGTTCAGCTGGCCATCGGTGCAGAAGATGACTTCCAAGGACAGGTCGACCTGCTGAAGATGAAGGCCATCTACTGGAACGAAGACGACAAGGGCACCTCCTACCGCGAGGAAGAGATTCCTGCGGATCTGGTTGAGCTGGCCAGTGAGTGGCGCAACAACATGGTCGAGGCTGCTGCCGAGGCCAACGAAGAGCTGATGAACAAGTACCTGGAAGAGGGTGAGCTGACGATCGAAGAGATCAAGGCCGGCCTGCGTCAGCGTACTATCGCCTGCGAAATCGTTCCTGCTGTCTGCGGCTCCTCCTTCAAGAACAAGGGCGTGCCCCTGGTTCTCGATGCCGTCATCGACTTCCTGCCTGCTCCGACCGAGATTCCGGCGATCAAGGGTATCCATCCTGATCTGGCCGACACTCCGAAGGAAGATGTCACCGCAGAGCAGTACGACGAGCGTCATGCTGATGACGCTGCTCCGTTCTCGGCGCTGGCGTTCAAGATCGCTACCGACCCGTTCGTTGGTACCCTGACCTTCGTTCGCGTTTATTCGGGCGTTCTGGAGTCCGGCCAGTCGGTCGTCAACTCCGTGAAAGGCAAGAAAGAGCGCGTTGGTCGTATGGTGCAGATGCACGCCAACCAGCGTGACGAGATCAAAGAAGTGCGCGCTGGCGACATCGCCGCTCTGATCGGCATGAAGGACGTCACCACCGGTGACACCCTGTGCGACATCGAGAAGCCGATCATCCTCGAGCGTATGGACTTCCCGGAGCCTGTTATTTCGGTAGCTGTTGAGCCGAAGACCAAGGCTGACCAGGAGAAGATGGGTATCGCCCTCGGCAAACTGGCCCAGGAAGACCCGTCGTTCCGCGTCAAGACCGACGAAGAAACCGGCCAGACCATCATCTCCGGTATGGGTGAGCTGCACCTGGACATCCTCGTCGATCGCATGAAGCGCGAGTTCGGCGTCGAGGCCAACATCGGCAAGCCGCAGGTTTCCTACCGTGAAACCATCACCAAGGACAACGTCGAGATCGAAGGCAAGTTCGTTCGTCAGTCCGGTGGTCGCGGTCAGTTCGGTCATTGCTGGATCCGTTTCTCGGCTGCCGATGTGGACGAGAAAGGCAACATCACCGAAGGTCTGGTGTTCACCAACGAAGTCGTTGGCGGTGTGGTTCCGAAGGAATACATCCCGGCGATCCAGAAGGGCATCGAAGAGCAGATGAAGAACGGCGTTGTTGCCGGCTATCCGCTCATCGGCCTGAAGGCCTCCGTGTTCGATGGTTCGTACCACGACGTCGACTCCAACGAGATGGCGTTCAAGATCGCTGCCTCCATGGCGACCAAGCAGCTGGCCCAGAAGGGCGGCGGTAAAGTGCTTGAGCCTATCATGCGGGTAGAGGTGGTAACTCCTGAAGACTACATGGGTGACGTGATGGGTGACCTGAACCGTCGTCGTGGTCTGATTCAGGGGATGGAAGACAGCGTTTCCGGTAAGGTAATTCGTGCCGAGGTTCCGCTGGGCGAGATGTTCGGTTATGCGACCGACGTACGTTCCATGTCCCAGGGTCGCGCGAGCTACTCCATGGAATTCTCCAAATACGCCGAAGCTCCGTCGAATGTCGTCGAAGCCCTGGTTAAAAAACAAGGTTGATTCAGCCCTTTAAGTAAGAGGTTTACTGTCGTGGCTAAAGAAAAATTT
>BATO01000119.1 GCA_000474255.1 Aquipseudomonas alcaligenes MRY13-0052 | reverse complement strand
ATGGCGATTGAGAAAAGTGACTCGCCCGGCAAGGCGAAACAGAAACCATCAGCAAGACTCGGCAATCAACCGGGCTCCAAATCCTCTAGCAACACTTTACGCAGACAGCGCCAATGAATTCGCCCCTACAGGGGATCGCGCGAGCTGTGGGTGAGGTGTCGAGCCTGAAGCTTCATCGCGAATGAATTCGCTCCCACAAAAGCAGGGCGGATAGCCGCCCATGAAAAAGCCCGGCGCTGGGCCGGGCTTTTTCATGGTGCGATGGATCAGGACGACAGGTAGGACGAGCGGGTCAGGCCGAGACGCAGGGCGTCGACGTACTGGGTGCGCTCGCGGGCGCTGAGCTTGGCGCCGGAGACCTTGTCGCGGTAGAGCGCCATCAGTTCCTCGGGGGACAGGTGCACGTAGCGCAGCATGTCCTCGATGGTGTCGTGGGTCTCGATGCCGCCGTGGTACACGCTGCCATCCTCGCGCTGGTAGACGTTCACCGAGTCGGTGTCGCCGAACAGGTTGTGCATGTCACCGAGGATTTCCTGGTAGGCGCCGACCAGGAATACGCCCAGCAGGTAGTCCTCGCCCTCGCGCACTTCGTGCACCGGCAGGCTGGTCTCGATGCTCTGCTCGTCGACGTATTGCTTGATCTTGCCGTCGGAGTCGCAGGTCAGGTCCTGCAGCACAGCGCGGCGCACCGGCTCTTCATCGAGGCGGTGCAGCGGCAGGATCGGCAGCACCTGGCCGATGGCCCAGGTGTCCGGCAGGCTCTGGAACACGGAGAAGTTGCAGATGTACTTCTCGGCCAGCTTGTCGTTGAGCTCGTCCAGCACCTGGCGATGGGAACGCTGGCGGGCCTTGAGCTGGTTGTGCAGGCGGCGGCAGATGGCGAAGTAGGTCTGCTCGGCCAGGGCTTTCTGCGCCAGGGTCAGCTTGCCTTCGGCGTACTGGGTGGCGGCGTCGCTGATGTAGTGGGTGGCGCGCCAGTAGGTCTCGGTGACCATCTCGGCGTCGGTCGGGCCCAGCAGGTCGGCGAGCCAGCGGACGATCTCCGGCTGCTCTTCGAGGTTGGCGATCTTCGGCACTTCGTCGTTGTGGCGCTCGACGTCGGTCACCTGCATCACCAGCACCGCATGGTGCGCGGTCATGGCGCGGCCGCTCTCGGAGAAGATGTGCGGGTGCGGCAGGCCCTGCGCGTCGCAGAACTCCTTGAGCATGCCCACCACCACGCCGGCGTAGTCGTCCATGTCGTAGTTGATGGAGCTGGCGTTGCGCGAGTGGGTGCCGTCGTAGTCGACGCCCAGGCCGCCGCCGACGTCGATGTGGTCGACCGGCAGGCCGAGGCTGCGCAGCTCGGCGTAGAAGCGGATGGCTTCCTTGAAGCCGTGCTGGTAGTCGGCCAGGTTGGCGATCTGCGAACCCATGTGGAAGTGCAGCAGGCGCACGCCCTGCTCGATGCCGGCCTTGCGGAAGCGCTCGACGACGGACAGCAGTTGCGCGGCGGAGAGGCCGAACTTGGATTTCTCGCCACCGGTGTCAGCCCACTTGGACGAGGCCAGGGACGATAGGCGCACGCGCAGGCCGACCTGGGGCGCGACCTTGAGTTCGGCGGCCTCCTCGATCACGAACTGAACCTCGGATTCCTTCTCGATGACGATGAAGACGTTGTGGCCGAGCTTCTGCCCCATCAGCGCCAGCTTGATGAACTCGCGGTCCTTGTAGCCGTTGCAGACGATGGTGCCGCCCTTGGGCGCCAGGGCCAGCACGGCGAGCAGCTCGGGCTTGGAGCCGGCTTCCAGGCCGATGGAGACGTCCTGGGTGGCGATGATGTTTTCCACCACCGCTTCCTGCTGGTTGACCTTGATCGGGTACAGCGCGGTGTAGCGGTTCTGGTATTCCAGGCGCTCGATATTGGCGTCGAAGGCGCCGGTCAGCTGGCGTACGCGGTCCTGCAGGATGCCGGGGAAACGCACCAGCAGCGGCAGGGACAGGCCGGCCTCGCGCAGGGCATCGACCTGTTCGAACAGGTCGATCGGCTCGCTGGCGGCGCCACTCGGGCGGACTTCGACGCGGCCGGCGTCATTGATCGCGAAATAACCGGCGCCCCAATGGCGGATGCCATAGACACTGCGGCTGTCGGCCACGGTCCAGCTGCTGCCATCGTCCTTGCGCGTGCGTCGTGCAGACATCGGATTCCCCCTGTGGGATAGAAAAGAGCCAGGCCCGCCGGTCATGTGGGGCGGGCTTGGGCAGATTAATTCGGTCGTGTGACGTTGGGGTGTTGACCGCATCAGCTGCAGTCAGTTTAGAAAGCCGGTGATCAACCGCCGGATTTCTTGGCCTTGAAGCCGCGCTTGGCGAGCTCTTCGAGCAGCAGGTCCACGTGATCGCCCTGGATCTCGATCACACCGTCCTTCAGGGCGCCACCGGTGCCGCAGCGACGCTTGAGCGCGCTGGCCAGCTCCTTGAGGGCGTCCTCGTCGAGCGGCACGCCGCTGATACTGGTCACCGTCTTGCCACCGCGGCCCTTGGTTTCCCGGCGAACACGGGCAATGCCGTCGCCAGCGGGCACGGAGGCTCGCTTGCAAACGCAGGCGTCAATTGGCTGGGCGCAGTCCGGGCAATGCCGGCCGCTGTCGGTGGAGTACACCAGGCCGCTTAATGCGGCGAAGGACGAAGCTTTCTTGACCACCGGCTTTCCTCGTAGGGGTCAGGATAGCGACTGGTCGGCGGGAGCCGACCGCGAAGCCCCACTCTGGCAGGGGCAGCGCAGACCCGGCGGGGAAGCCGGGCTTGAAAGGCGGCGAAATTTAGCAGCATTCGGCGCGAATGCTAAGTACGAAATTGCGCCATTGATCGACAGAATAGCGACCTACCCGCCTCGCTGTGCAGCATCCCGCACGAAAGGGTCCGGAATATCGCACAAACCCGCGCCTGGCGCGGGTTCGGCAGGGGAAAATGGGGTGCCCACAGGTTGGCATCGAGCGAGAGCGGTGGGCTGAAGCCCAGCCTACGGCCAGCGATAGCACTGGGGGCGCCGATCGGTGGATGAGAAAAGCGTCATCCACCCTACTCAGGGCATACCGTCGCGCCTGGGTCAGGTGTCGAGGTAGAGCTGCAGGGCGCGCTGGGAGTCGGGGCAGCAGGGCTGCAAGGCAGCGGCTTCCGCCAGGTCGACGAAACGGGCTTCGAGCACCTCTTCCGGCTGCAGCCGCAACGGCGCATCGGAAACGGCGGAAAACACCGCGCACCACAGGCGATTGCCCGGCTCGTCGAAGAAGAAGCGCCCGTGCTCCACCAGCGGCACGCCGGCGATGCCCAGTTCCTCTTCCAGCTCGCGCTCGGCGGATTCGGCGTAGCCCTCCCCAGCCGCGACCATGCCGCCGGCGGCCAGGTCCCAGTAGCCGGGGTACACGGCCTTGCTCAGGGCGCGCCGGTGCACGCAGAGGCGCCCGGCGGAATCGAAGAGGAGGATGAAAGTGCCACGACCGATCAGGCCGCGCTCACGCAGTTCGGCCCGGGGCAGTTCGCCGAGCAGGCCATCGGCCTCGTCGACCCAGGCGATGCGCTCGGCATCGGAGGCGGCACGGTGCGCCGCCTCGCGTTCGCTGATGGCCATCAACCCTGCTCGAGCAGCTGACGCAGGTCGATGATGGCGGCGTTGGCGCGGGAGATGTAGTTGGCCATCACCAGCGAGTGGTTGGCCAGCACGCCGAAGCCGCTGCCGTTGAGCACCATGGGGCTCCACAGCGGTTCCTGGGCGGCTTCCAGCTCGCGGATGATCTGCCGCACGCTGATGGTGGCGTTCTTCTTCGCCAGCACGTCGGCGAAGTCCACTTCGATGGCCCGCAGGATGTGCGACAGCGCCCAGGCCTGGCCACGAGCTTCGTAGAAGACGTTGTCGATCTGCAGCCAGGGCGTCTCGACGATCTCCTCGCTGACCTTGGGCACCACGCCTTCCTGGGCTTCCAGGGCCTTCACGTCGGTGTTCAGGCGCACCCGGCCGACGCTGGCGGATAGGCGCTGGGACAGCGAGCCGAGGCGCGTGGCGACGTCGCCCAGCCAGTTGTTGAGGTTGTCGGCGCGAGTATAGAACTGCGCGGAGGACTGGTTCGGGTCGGAGAGACGGGCCAGGTAGCGGTCCAGGGCGCGGATGCCTTCCTGGTACTCGGTTTCCGATGCCGGCAGGGCCCAGCTCTTGTTGTCGAAGTTGAAGCGCGGCTCGGCACGGGCGAGGTCGACGTCTTCGGTGGACTGCGACTGCGAACGGGCGAAGTCCTTGCGCAGGGCGCGGGACAGGTCGCGGACCTGAACCAGCACGCCGTATTCCCAGCTGGGCATGTTGTCCAGCCAGAGGCCGGGCGGAGCCAGGTCGTTGGAGAGGTAGCCACCGGGCTTGTCGAGCAGGGTCTGGCCGACCTGCTTGAGGGTCTCGACCGTGGTGTAGCCGGTCACCAGCTTGCGCTGGGCACGCTCGGCGGCAGCCTGGGCGTTCTGCTGCACCGGGAACAGCCCGGGTTCCTGGCTCCAGTACCAACCCACGATGATCGCACCCACCAGGTAGAGGCCCAGCAGCGCACCGAGGGCGCGGCTCAGCCAGATTCCGCCCAGGTAGCTGCGCACGTCATCCACCGAATCATCGACGCGATCTCGTGCCTGACCCGCACGCTTCTTCCAGTCCAGCATGGCTATGTCCTTAAACTCGTTCAGCTCGGCAGTTTCGACAGCAACCTGCGAGGAGGGTGCCATCCGGCTCTGCACTATAAGTGAAGCGCCGGGCCTTGCCAGCGACAAATGGCCAAACCAAGAGTGGGCCGCAACCTGAGACGGGCCGCACAGCACAACTGTGACCTAATGGTTCTCCGTGAAAAAATACTGGCGTCATTAGATCGGCGGTACTAGCGTACGCATTATCAAGTGCTAGCATAGAGCCACCATTCTGACCGCCCACTCAAAATCCTGCGGTCGAGCATTAGAAGCAACGCCATGACCGAGCATGAAGATCCGAGCCGCGATCGCCTCAAGAATCACTTTGCACAACGAGTGATCCACCAGGCGCGCCATCTTCTGGAAGTCTGGCAACGCCTGCAGCGCGCCGAGTGGACCAGCGCCGACCTGGCCGAGCTGACCGAAGCCAACGGCTACCTGCTGCGCTATGCGGAACGCTTCGAACAACCCGAACACACCCAGCTGGCACAGGGCATCAAGCACTGCCTGGAAGCCGTCAAGGCCAACCGCGGCCGTCTTTCCAGCGACCTGATCACCGAGCTCAGCCAACTGATGCAGCGCCTGTCGCGCACCGGCCTGCGCCATGGCGACCAACTGGAACAGACCTTCCTGCCGCCCCTGCGCAAGCCGGTGTACCTGGCCCTGCAGGATCAGGAGCGGGCCCAGCGCCTGGCCCAGCAGATGGACTTCTTCGGCCTCTACGTACAGACCTGCGACAGCGCCAATGCCTTCCGCGCCGCCATGGCCGAGCGCCATCCGGCCGCCATCGTCATGGAAGTGGATTTCGCCGGTCGCGGCACGGGACTGGAGCTGGCCCTGGAGGCGCAGAAAGGCCTGGAGCACAAGCTGCCGGTGCTGTTCTTCAGCCATGAGGAAACCGATACGCCGACCCGCCTGGCCGCCGTGCGCGCCGGGGGCCAGGAGTACTTCACCGGTGCCCTGGATGCCTCCAGCCTGCTGGAGAAGATCGAGACCCTGACCCGCACCGCCCACTACGAGCCGTACCGGGTGCTGATCGTCGACGACTCCAAGGCCCAGGCGATGCACACCGAAATGGTGCTCAACAGCGCCGGCATCGTCACCCAGGCCATCACCGAGCCGGCCCTGGCCATGGGTGCGCTGGCCGAGTTCCAGCCGGACCTGATCATCCTCGACATGTACATGCCCGAATGCCTGGGCACCGAGCTGGCCAAGGTGATCCGCCAGCACGAGCGCTACGTCAGCGTGCCGATCATCTACCTCTCCGCCGAGGACGACCTGGACAAGCAGCTGGATGCGATGAGCGAGGGCGGCGACGACTTCCTCACCAAGCCGATCAAGCCGCGCCACCTGATCGCCACGGTACGCAACCGCGCCAAGCGCGCCCGCAGCCTAAAGGCGCGGATGGTGCGTGACAGCCTCACCGGGCTGTTCAACCACACCCACACCCTGCAACTGCTGGAAGATGCCCGCTCCCGAGCGCGTCGCGACGGTCGCCCGCTGACCTTCGCCATGATCGACATCGACCACTTCAAGAAGGTCAACGACACCTACGGCCACCCCATGGGCGACCGGGTGATCAAGAGCCTGGCGCTGTTCCTCAAGCAACGCCTGCGCAAGACCGACCATATCGGGCGCTACGGCGGCGAGGAGTTCGCCATCGTCCTGCCCGATACCGACCTGGAGGCGGCGCACCGCGTACTGGACGAAATCCGCCGGCGCTTCGCCGAGATCCACTACCCGGCGCAGCCCCATGACCTGTCCTGCACCTTCAGCGCCGGCATCGCCGAGCTGCGCGACGACCTCGACAGCAACGCCCTCTCCAAGCAGGCCGACGAAGCGCTCTATCGCGCCAAGCACGGCGGTCGCAACCGCGTCGAACTGTTCACCTGAGGCCGACCGGCGGGCGTGACGCAGTTCACGCTGTCATCAGGTTGAAACCGAACCGCAATATCTTTCAGGGCCTGTCCGTTCTGTAGTCGGTCGAGGCCCCGATGCGCCTGAAACAGCTCACCAATCTCAACACCCTGCTTCTTGTAACCGTCTGCCTGGCCCTGGGCGTCACCCTCTGGTGGTCGCAGCGCGCCCTGGAACGCCCCTACCAGGTGATGGAGCAGTACATGGACCTGGCCCAGCGCTTCCAGCGCGACGTCAGCGCCAACATCGAAGCCTACCTCGGCAGCGGCGACGCCCTGCGCCACAGCGCCGCCACCCAGAGCCTGGACGAACTCGACCAGCGCATGACGCAGCTGCCGCCGCAACTGGCCACCACCCTGCGCGCCAGCATCGATGACCTGCGCGCCTTCAGCCGCGACCAACTGCTGGCCGCCGGCAAGCTGGCCGGCGACCCGCAGGGCTTGCTGCTACAGGCCGAACGCGAGATCGACGGCGCCCTGGAACAGCTGGCCCGCTACGCCGACGAAGGCGACCCCAGCCAGGCCGCCGAATACCGCAAGCCCCTGCTGGCTGCCGCCCAGCACCTGACCCGCCTGGCCCACGCCCGGGTCAAGCTGGTGGAGAGCGGCCGCGACGAACTGGCCGCCGACGTCGAGCGCGAGCTGGCCGCCCTGAGCATGGAATCCGCGCGCCTCGACGCCCTGCCGCTGCTGGGCCTGGCCGACGCCTCCAGCTCCGCCTCCGATGATTTCGCCGCGATGATGGGCCTGGCCGCCACCGAAGCCGCGACCGAGACGAAACAGGCCGAGGATCGCGGCATCGCCCTCAAGCGCGACCTGGCCAGCCTGCTCAAGCGCTACCCGGCCGAACTGCAGCGCACCCGCCAACTGATCACCAGCCGCGCCGAACTGGCCGGCACCACCCGCGCCCGCCTCGACGCCCTGCGCCAGGCCCTGGCCGCGCTGGAGCCGCTGGTGCGCTCCGAGCATGGCCGCATCCAGGGCGAGGTACGGGTGATCCAAGGGCTGATGATAGGCCTGATCCTGCTCATCGCCCTGGCCGTGGACCGCATCCAGCGCAACCTCACCCGCGTGCTCGGGCGCCTGGTGCAGTCCCTCTCCGCCTGGGCCTCCGGCGACTTCAGCAAGCCCATCGCCCTGGATTCGAAGATCGACGACCTGCGCGGCATCGAACAGTCCCTGGGCCGCCTGCGCGCCTACCTCGGCGAGCTGGTGGGCACCATCCGCCACCATGCCGAGCAGGTGGCCGGCAGCAGCCACACCCTGGCCGACCTCAACGGTGGCCTGCACGCCGGGGCCGAACGCCAGGCCGGCGGCACCGCGCAGATCCGCGACGCCCTGGGCGAACTGGAGGCGACCATCCAGCAGGTGGCGGGCGATGCCAGCCAGGCCGCCTCTGCCAGCCACGACGCCGGGCGCGCCGTTGAGCAAGGCCAGCGCATCATTGGCCAGAGCCTGGAGGGCATGCACAGCCTGGTCGGCGAGGTGCAGGGCAACGCCATCGCCATCGAGCGCCTGGCCCAGGAGTCCGCCACCATCGAAAGCGTGCTGGTGGTGATCCGCGGCATCGCCGAACAGACCAATCTGCTGGCGCTCAACGCCGCCATCGAGGCCGCCCGTGCCGGCGAGCAGGGCCGGGGCTTCGCCGTGGTCGCCGACGAAGTGCGCACCCTGGCGCAACGCACCGCCGGCGCCACCGGCGAAATCCAGGAGCTGATCGGCCGCCTGCAGACCGCCGCCCATCAGTCGGTACAGGGCATGCGCGCCCAGGTGGAGCACGCCGAGGCGACCGCCGCCCGCGCCGCCGCCGCCGATGGCGCACTGGACGAGATAGTCGCGGCCATCCGCACCATCGCCGACACCGCCGGGCAGATCGCCGAAGCCACCGCCAATCAGAGCGGTGCGGTGACCGAGATCCGTGGCTACAGCGAGGAGATCCACCAGCTCGGCGACGACAACCTGCAGCGCATCGGCCGCAGTCGCGACCAGGCCGAACAGCTGCTGCAGCTGGGCGGCGACCTGACCCGCGCGGTGCAAGCCTTCCGCGTCTGACCCCTGCGGCGACGTGTCGCGCCCCGCAACAGCGAAGCGCGTCGCCGCCGGGCGGGCACGGTCGCTGCGCCACGACCACCCGGGCAGCCGAGAAAACCGCTTACAGGATCAGCGCTGCATGGCGGCGGCCGGCTCCGCTATCATGCCCGGCACCTTCGCCTGCCGAGACTTCCATGCGCCGTCTGCTGACCCTGATCCTGCTGCTGGTCGCCCTGCCCGCCAGCGCCGGGCTGCTGGATAACCGCCCCAGCTCCACCCTCGGAGCCGCGCTGAACAACAGCAAGGACTTCCTCCCCGTGCGCGAGGCCTTCCGCCTCAGCCTGGTGGACAGCTCGCCGACCTCGATCAAGCTGCGTTTCGCCAACGCCGAGGGCTACTACCTCTACAAGCACCGTTTCCAGTTCCGCACCGAGCCGGCGGACATAGCCCTGGGCGACGCGCAGCTGCCGGCCGGCAAGCACAAGACCGACGAATATTTCGGCGACGTGGAGGTGTACTACGAAGTCCTCGACGTCGACCTGCCGCTGAACAACCCGTCCAATCGTCCCTTCAAGCTGCAGGTGACCTACCAGGGCTGCGCCGACAAGGGCCTGTGCTACCCGCCGGAGACCGAAACCCTGCAGATCGGCGACGCCCCGGCGGCGCTGGACGGTGCAATCCCGTCCGTGGGCAAGGGCTGGAGCTGGCACGAGCTGGCGCTGTTCTTCCTCGCCGGGCTCGGCCTGACCTTCACCCCCTGTGTGCTGCCCATGCTGCCGATCCTGTCCGGCGTGGTGCTGCGCGGCCAGGTGGGCGGTAGCCGCGGCCTGGTGCTGTCGCTGGCCTATGTGCTGCCCATGGCCGCCTGCTTCGCGGTGCTCGGCGCGCTGATGGGCGTGTTCGGCGCCGAACTCAACCTGCAGGCACGCCTGCAATCGGCCTGGGTGCTGGTGCCCTTCGCCGCCTTCTTCGCGGTGTTCGCTTTGGCCATGTTCGGCCTCTACGAGCTGCGCCTGCCGCAATTCATCAGCGGCCCGCTGGATCGCCTGGCCGGCAACACCCGCGGCGGCTCGATCTGGGGCGCGGCGGCATTGGGGGTATTCTCCAGCCTGCTGGTCTCGCCCTGCGTGTCGGCGCCCCTGGCCGGCGCCCTTCTCTATATAAGCGCCAGCGGCGACGCCCTGGGCGGCGGGCTCAAGCTGTTCGTCCTCGGCCTCGGCATGGGCGCGCCCCTGGTGCTGTTCGCCGTGGGCGGTGGCACGCTGCTGCCGAAGTCCGGCAACTGGATGGTCGCGGTGCGCAATGCCTTCGGCGTACTGCTGCTGGCCGTCTCGGTGTGGCTGCTGGAACGCGTGCTGCCCGGCCCGCTGTCCCTGGCCCTGTGGGGCCTGCTGGCCGGCGGCGTGGCGCTGTTCCTCGGCGCCCTGGAGTTCACCCCGAAAACCGCCCGCCAGCGCCTGGCGCAACTGGCCGGGCTGGTGCTGCTGGTCTACGCGGTGGCCGCCTGGACCGGCGCCCTCAAGGGCGAGTCGGACCCGCTGCGCCCCCTGGGCCGCCCGGGTGCTGCAGCCGTCACCGCCAGCACGACCGGTGCCTGGCAGACCATCACCACCCCGGCCGAACTGGCCGCCGCCCAGGCCGAAGCCAAGGCCGCTGGCAAGCCGCTGCTGCTGGACTGGTACGCCGACTGGTGCATCAGCTGCAAGGTGATCGAGCGCGAAGTGCTGACCGCCCCCGAGGTGGCCAGCCAACTGGGCGCCTACCACCTGGTGCGCTTCGACATGACCGCGAGCACGCCCGAACAGCGCGCGCTGCTGGACCGCTACAAGCTGTTCGGCCCGCCCGCCATCCTGTTCTTCGCCCCCAATGGTGACGAATGGTCGGAATCGCGTGTCGTAGGTGAGATCACCGCGACGGACTTCGCCGCCAAGCTACAAGGCGCTGCCCAGCGGCTTTGAGCCGATTTTCACAAATCTGCCGCAAACTACGGGCATCGTGTCGACTACTACCGGCATATGGACAGCCTCTCGGGCTTTCCTGCATAGTCCCGCCTGGCCCCCAATAAGGAAGACATCGCATGGCCACCCTGCTCGTCCTGCACGGCCCCAACCTCAACCTGCTGGGCACCCGCGAACCCGACAAGTACGGCGCCACCACCCTGGCCGAAATCAACCAGGACCTGGAGCGCAGAGCCCGCGAGGCGGGGCATCACCTGCTTTATCTGCAGAGCAATGCCGAGTACGAACTGATCGATCGCATCCATGCCGCACGCAACGAAGGCGTGGACTTCATCCTGATCAATCCCGCCGCTTTCACGCATACAAGTGTCGCCCTACGTGACGCGTTGCTCGCAGTGAGCATCCCATTCATCGAAGTGCACCTCTCCAACGTGCACAAGCGAGAACCTTTCCGCCATCACTCCTACTTCTCCGACGTTGCGGTGGGAGTGATTTGCGGTCTGGGTGCCACCGGCTACCGCCTGGCCCTGGACGCGGCGCTAGAACACCTTGAACGCCCCTGACCTCACCCTTGGGAGTTGATAATTAATGGATATCCGTAAAGTCAAAAAACTGATCGAGCTGCTGGAAGAATCCGGTATCGACGAGCTGGAGATCCGCGAGGGCGAAGAGTCCGTGCGCATCAGCCGCCACAGCAAGCAGGCCGCCATGGCCCAGCCGATCTACGCCGCACCGATGGCCGCCCCGGCACCGGCTCCGGTCGCAGCAGCCCCGGTCGCCCCGGCAGCAGACGCCGCCCCGGCCGCCAAGAAACTCAACGGCACCGTGGTGCGCTCGCCGATGGTCGGCACCTTCTACCGCGCCGCCTCGCCCACCTCGGCGAACTTCGCCGAAGTCGGCCAGACCGTTAAGAAGGGCGACATCCTGTGCATCGTCGAAGCGATGAAGATGATGAACCACATCGAGGCCGAAGCCAGCGGCGTGATCGAATCCATCCTCGTGGAGAACGGCCAGCCGGTTGAGTACGACCAACCGCTGTTCACCATCGTCTGAACCGCGGAGAGCCTGTGATGCTGGAAAAAGTCCTGATCGCCAACCGTGGCGAGATCGCCCTGCGCATCCTGCGCGCCTGCAAGGAGCTGGGCATCAAGACGGTGGCGGTGCACTCGACGGCTGACCGCGAGCTGATGCACCTGTCCCTGGCCGATGAGACCGTATGCATCGGTCCGGCCCCGGCTGCCCTGTCCTACCTGAACATCCCGGCGATCATCAGTGCCGCCGAAGTCACCGGCGCCACGGCGATCCACCCGGGTTACGGCTTCCTCGCCGAGAACGCCGACTTCGCCGAACAGGTGGAGAACTCCGGTTTCGCCTTCATCGGCCCCAAGGCCGACACCATCCGCCTGATGGGTGACAAGGTGTCCGCCAAGGACGCCATGAAGAAATCCGGCGTACCGACCGTTCCGGGCTCCGACGGCCCGCTGCCGGAAGACGAAGCCACCGCCCTGGCCATCGCCGAGGAAGTGGGTTACCCAGTGATCATCAAGGCCGCCGGTGGCGGTGGTGGTCGCGGCATGCGCGTGGTGCACAGCGCCGACGAGCTGATCAAGTCGGCCAAGCTGACCCGTACCGAAGCCGGTGCTGCGTTCGGCAACTCCATGGTCTACCTGGAGAAGTTCCTCACCAACCCGCGTCACGTGGAAGTGCAGGTGCTCTCCGACGGCCAGGGCAATGCCATCCACCTCGGCGACCGCGACTGCTCCCTGCAGCGTCGTCACCAGAAGGTGCTGGAAGAAGCCCCAGCCCCCGGCATCGACGAGAAGGCCCGCGCCGAAGTGCTGGCCCGCTGCGTCCAGGCCTGCGTCGAGATTGGCTACCGCGGTGCCGGTACCTTCGAGTTCCTCTACGAGAACGGCCACTTCTACTTCATCGAGATGAACACCCGCGTCCAGGTCGAGCACCCGGTCACCGAGATGGTCACCGGCATCGACATCGTCAAGGAGATGCTCAGCATCGCCGCGGGTAACAAGCTGTCGATCAAGCAGGAGGACGTGGTCATCCGTGGTCACGCCCTGGAATGCCGGATCAACGCCGAAGACCCGGACAACTTCATGCCCAGCCCCGGCAAGGTGCAGTACTACCATGCGCCCGGCGGCAACGGCGTGCGGGTCGATTCGCACCTGTACAGCGGCTATTCGGTTCCGCCGAACTACGACTCGCTGATCGGCAAGCTGATCACCTACGGCAAGGACCGCGACGAGGCCATGGCGCGCATGCGCAACGCCCTCGATGAGCTGGTGGTGGACGGCATCAAGACCAACATCCCGCTGCACCGTGACCTGACCCGCGACAAGGGTTTCCGCAAGGGGGGCGTGAACATTCACTACCTCGAGCACAAACTGGGCAAGAAGTAAGCCCGGCAACCCTGGAAGGGCCGCATAATGCGGCCCTTCTGCATTTCACGCGAAGGATCGCCATGTCCCTGAAGTCCCGCATCCTTGCCATCGGCCCGGCCTTTGGCGAAGCCTTCATCTGCCTCGGCCTGGCCCTGCGCTCCAGCCTGCGCCCCGGCATCCTCCTGCGCTCTTCCGGGCTCTGCCTGCTGACGCTGGTGTTCTGGAGCTGGGTCTTCTACGCCCATGCCGAAATCATCCTCAAGGCCGCCGGACTGCTGTCGTTCTTCGTCGTCTCCGGCGCCGCCATGTTCGGTCTGATTCCCAGCCTCACTGGCGGCCCGGCCACCGTCAGCGGCATGGCCGGAATCGCCCCGGCAGTGGGGCTGATGCTGGTGTATTCCGCCCTCCTGGCACTGGCCATGGTCGGCGTGCTGTTCGTCGCGGCCATCGTCATCAGCATCCGCCTGGCCCTGCGCTGGGTGCTGATGGGCAGCCTGCGCGAGCGCGCCCTCAAGCCCTACCCGGGCCTGGCCTCGCGCAGCCCGGCGGCCAGCGACCTGCTGCGCGCCGGGCGCTACCACCTGGGGCCCTGGCTGGGCATCGGCCTGGGCCCACTGTTGTGCCTGGCGATACCGTTGATAAACGGCGTGCTGCTGATCATCCTGCTGGGCTACCTCAACGTGCGCTTCCTGGTGCCCGCCGCCCTGTCTGGTCTGGCCAGCGGCGCCGAGCAGATGCAAGCGGTGCGCCGCCAGCGCGGCGCCATGATCGCCTTCGGCCTGCTGATCCTGCTGCTGGCGCTGGTGCCGGTGCTCAACCTGCTGCTGCCCGCCCTGCTCGGCGGCGGCGCCTGCCACCTCGCCTATCGCGGCCTGGACCGCCCGGAACGCCCGGCTGGCGTGGCATCAGAGCCTCAAGTAAGCTTGCCCGCCCCATGAAGGCATCCCAAAAACTACCTGCGTTGCCATCGCCCAGGTTTTTCAAGGTGCCCATAAGGGCCACATTTTCACGTCGCATCGAGGTTCCGCCATGCCCTGGTTACAAGTCCGTCTCGCCATCACCCCGGATCAGGCGGAAACCTATGAAGACGCGCTGCTTGAAGTCGGTGCCGTCTCCGTGACCTTCATGGACGCCGAAGACCAGCCGATCTTCGAGCCCGACCTCGGCACCACCCCGCTCTGGTCCAACACCCACCTGCTGGCGCTGTTCGAAGCCGAAACCGACGAAACCAACCTGGTCGCCCACCTGGAACTGCTCACCGGCGGCGCGCTGCCCGAGCACCAGATCGAGCGCATCGAGGACCAGGACTGGGAACGCAGCTGGATGGACAACTTCCAGCCCATGCGCTTCGGCCGCCGCCTGTGGATCGTGCCCAGCTGGCACCAAGCCCCGGAGCCGGACGCGGTGAACCTGCTGCTGGACCCGGGCCTGGCCTTCGGCACCGGCACCCACCCGACCACCGCCCTGTGCCTGGAGTGGCTGGACGGCCAGGAGCTGGACGGCTGCGAGCTGATCGACTTCGGCTGCGGCTCGGGCATCCTCGCCATCGCCGGCCTGCTGCTCGGCGCGCGCCAGGCGGTGGGCACCGACATCGACCCGCAAGCCCTGGAAGCCTCCCGCGACAACGCCTCGCGCAATGGCATCGACCCGGCCCTGTTCCCCGTCTACCTGCCCGCCGACATGCCGCAACAGCAGGCGGACGTGGTGGTGGCCAACATCCTCGCCGGCCCGCTGGTGTCCCTGGCGCCGCAGATCACTGCACTGGTCAAGGCCGGCGGCCGCCTGGCGCTGTCCGGCATCCTCGCCGAGCAGGCCGAGGAAGTCCGCGCCGCCTATGCCGACGCCTTCGTGCTCGACCCCACCGCCGACAAGGACGGCTGGGTGCGCATCAGCGGTGTACGTCGCTGAGCCACGCCCCATGAGCAGACCCGCGCCAGCGTGCTACCGAGTTGGTAGACTGGCGCCTTGTTTCACACGGACCGCCGCATGACCGAAAGCTTCGTCACCCAGTGCCCCCATTGCCAGACCAGCTTCCGCGTAAGCCGCGCGCAGTTGGGCGCTGCCCAAGGCGCCGTGCGCTGTGGGGCCTGCCTGCACGTGTTCAACGCAGCCAAGCAGTTGCTGGGAGCCATGTCGGCCGGCGAGCCGAAGCCCTCCACG
>BATO01000120.1 GCA_000474255.1 Aquipseudomonas alcaligenes MRY13-0052 | reverse complement strand
GAACTGCACCGCGACTGGCGCAACGACGTGGAAGGCCTGGCCGCCCTGTGCTCCAACCACATCCCCGACTACCGCAACCTGATGACCAGCTACGCGGCGCTGACCGGCAACAAGTAACGGAGCGGGCGCAAACCTGAAACGAAAACGGGAGCCTCGATGGGGCTCCCGTTTGCGTATGGCCACGGCGCCTTGGGTAGAATGCCGCGCCCTCTTCCATCACGAACCCCGACCATGAGCGACGTCACCCTCGAACTGCTGCAGACCGGCCCCGAACAGGCCGAGCTGATCCGCAACCTGTACCAGTTCTACTCCTATGAATCCTCGGATTGGGAGGAGGAAGACGTGGAGGCGGACGGGCGCTTCTACATCCACGAGGAGCACCTGGCGCGCTACTGGCAGGAACCGCAATGGAGCGCCAACCTGGTGCTGGTGGATGGCTTCATCGCCGGCTTCCTGCTGATCGAGCGCAGCGAGCTGCCGGGCATGGATGCGCTGGAACTGGCGGACCTGTTCATCCTCAAGCGCTACCGCCGCCAGGGCATCGGCCGCCTGCTGGCGACCCAGGTGCTGATGGACGGCAGCACCGACTGGCTGGTGCGCTTCTACCGCGACGACGAAGCCGCCCAGGCCTTCTGGCACGCGGTGATGGAAGGTCTGCCGAAGCCGGTGCGCACCCTCGACCCGGGCGACGACCCGCAGTTGCTCACCTACCTGGTGACCCGGGCGCTGCATTGAGGCCTGCCTTCCCGGGCTGAAGCCCGGGCTACGAGTGGCCCTGGGTTGGTAACGCAGCGCGGCTCGGCATCGCCGGTGGATGAAAAATGCGCCATCCACCCTACACATCGATCAGCTCCGCAGGGTGGGTGAAACCCGCGTGGCTCATGCATCGACGATGTCGGGTTGCACCCGACCTACCTGCTACACCCGGATAATCGTCGTGTTGCGAAATGATGGGTTTCGCTCCGCTCTACCCATCCTACGAATGCGGCCCCATACGAATACGGCCCCGTAGGATGGGTAGAGCTTTGCGAAACCCATGCGGTGCAGCTGCACGGAGTGCCCGGTGGAGTGAGGGCCACCCTTGTATCTCGACTAGCTATCCGGCATGAGCTCCCTTTTCCGCTCGACCACCCGTCTCGCTTGCAGGGCCATGAGTGAACTACGCGGGGTCGCGGATTGTCAGTTCGCTGTCGGCTCGAACCGGGTGGATGGCGTGGCCATTCGCCACCCGGGCGCTGCGCAGCCATCGCTCTTTCTGAATGCGATGCTCGCCTGGCCGGCGCTTATCACGCCCGCGCTTCGGGTTCCGTTCCATAGCCAGTGAAGATTGCCCCATGCCCCTGACCCGTCATCTGCTCGCCCGTGCTCCTTCGTTCTCCTCCCGCGCCATCGGCGTCTGCCTGCTGGGCGGCCTGCTGCTGGCCGGCATGCCCGCGCAGGCCGAGGAGAAAGCCGACAACACGCGCTGGGTGAGCGACAGCCTGAGCACCTATGTGCGCAGCGGCCCCACCGATGGCTACCGCATCGTCGGCACCCTGGTTTCCGGGCAGAAAGTCGAGCTGCTGAGCACCCAGGGCGACTACAGCCAGGTGCGCGGCGAGAACGGCAGCGCCGTGTGGATCCCCACCCGCGACCTGCAATCGGTGCCCGGCCAGGCCGAGCGCCTGCCGCAACTGGAACAAAAGGTGACCGAGCTGAGCACCGAGCTGGGCGGTATCGACGAGACCTGGAAAACCCGCGTGCAAGGCATGCAGGAGACCATGGACTCGCGCAAGGCGTTGATCGACGAAGCCCAGGCCGCCCGCGCGGCCCTGGACAGCGAGCTGAGCCAGGCCCGCTCCGAACTGCGCGAGGTGCAGGCGCAACTGGGTGACGAGAACAAGCAGGTGCTGATGCGCTACATGGTCTACGGCGGCAGCATCGCCGGCGCAGGCCTGCTGCTCGGGTTGATCCTGCCGACCATGCTGCGGGTCAAACGCAAGCGCAGCGACCAGTGGGTCTGACCCGCTGAGCGACCGGGGAGCGCGCGGCTCCCCCATTCAGCTCGCGGCCCGCGCGATCACCTCCACCGCCGCCCTGCCCTTGCGCTTGTCCAGCAGGTATTCACGCCCTGCCAGCGAGGCGCCAAGGAACTCGCGGAGCGTCGGCCCCGCCTTGAGCAGCCGCGTGGCGAAGAGGAACTCCGCCAGCTCGTGGAACCACACGCGACGACCGATGCGGGTGTACCAGACCATGGCATGGCGGAAGTCAGCATCCGGGGGCAACAGCAGGCGACCAAGGGCCCTGGGGCGGGCCTGCATGCAGACCTCGATCGTCTTGAACCAGAGGAACACCCGCCAGGCCGGCACGCGCTGCACTGCCAGCACCTGGTGCTTGTAGTCCCAGCGACGGGTGTCGGTCTGGATCACCCGGCGCTGCTCGGCCGTTTCGTAGAAGGGCGTCCAGCGGTGCGGGGTGACGTAGAGCAGCTGGATCTGGTCCGGGTCGTAGCGCAGCAGGTGGCGCAGGGAGCGCCAGTAGTCGGCGTCGGTTTCCTCCTGGAAGCCGATCACGTAGGTGGCCATGGAAACGATGCCGTGCCGGCGCAGCAGGCGGATGGCCTCCTGGTCCTCGCGGGTGGTACCGCCCTTGCGAATCGCCTCAAGGGTGCCTTCGTCGTAGCTCTCGATGCCCAGCAGGAAGCTGATCACCCCGGCCTTGCGGTACAGGTGGAGGATGTCGGCATCGCGGACGATGTCGCCGGCACGGGTGGAGCCCACCAGCAGCAGCGGCACATCCTCGGCGATCAAGGCTTCGAGGAAGGCCTTCCACATCTTGCGCGAGCCGGTGGGCAGCTCGTCGGCGAAGTTGATCAGCTCCACGCCCTGTTCCCGGTGCAGGCGTGCCAGCTCCCGGGCCAGGCGCACCGGGTCGCGGTGCCGCCAGCGGGTCCAGAACCCGCGCTGGCCGCAGTAGTTGCACAGGTAGGGACACCCCCGGGAGAACTGCACCACCACTGCCCGCTTGCCGCCCCAGTAGGAGTAGTGGGCGTGGTCGATCAGCTCCCAACCCACGCGGTAGTCGTCGAGGTTGCGCAGCATGGCGGCGGCAGGCGTGACGTAGGGTTCGCCCAGGTAGCGCAGGGCGATGCCGTGGACGTCCAGTGGCGGGTGCCCCTGCGCCAGGGCCTGCATCAGCGAGAGCGCGGTCTGCTCGCCCTCCCCACGTACGATGAAGTCGACTTCCGCCACCTCCTGGAGGATTTCGTCCCAGTGATAGCTGGGGTGCACGCCGCCGTAGACGATGACCAGCCCGGGCAGCACGCCCTTGAGGGCACGGCAGATGTCCACCACCGTCGGGTGCGCCGAGCTGGAGCCGGAGTGCCCGAGCATCACCACATCCGGCGCCGCCGCCTGGATGCGCGCCACGATCTGCGCCACGCTCAGCCCCTCGCGGTCCGCATCCAGCAGCGAGACCTGGAAGCCCGCGTCCAGCAGCGGCCCGCCGATGGCGAGCAGCCCCAGGGGTGGCAGGTGCTCGCGGGGCATGCGGCTGCCGATGGCGGTGTGGGGCGGGTTGATCAGGGTGATGTCCACGGCGACGTCCTTTTCCTCGGGGCGGGACGCCTTTATGCACGCGCGCCGTGCAGGCTGCGTGGACCGCAGATGGAGTTGCCGTGGAGTTTCGGTGAAGGCATTGGCGCAAAAGAAAAAGGCCGCTCGAAAGCGGCCTCGTTCATGACGCGTACGACTACTCGGCGAGGCGCCAGGTGGTGCCGCCCTTGCCGTCTTCCAGGACCACGCCCAGGGCGGTGATCTGGTCGCGGATGCGGTCGGACTCGGCCCAGTTCTTGTCCGCGCGCGCTTGCAGGCGCGCCTGGATCAGGGCTTCGACCTCGGCCGCGTCGACCTTGCCGGTGGCGCCGGCCTGGAGGAAGGCGTCCGGGTCCAGTTGCAGCAGGCCGAGCAGGCCGCCCAGGGCCTTGAGACGGGCCGCCAGGGCTGCCGCAGCGGCCAGGTCGGTGTCGCGCAGGCGGTTGACCTCGCGGGCCATGTCGAACAGCACGGCGACGGCTTCGGGGGTGTTGAAGTCGTCATCCATGGAGGCATTGAAGCGCTCGACGAAGGCTTCGCCCTCGGCGGCGGGCGCCTCGGGCAGGCCGCGCAGGGCGGTGTAGAAGCGTTCCAGGGCGCCCTTGGCTTCCTTGAGGTTGTCTTCGGAATAGTTGATCGGGCTGCGGTAGTGGCTGGAGACCAGCAGGTAGCGCACCACTTCCGGGTGGTACTTCTCCAGCACCTCGCGGATGGTGAAGAAGTTGCCCAGGGACTTGGACATCTTCTCGCCGTCCACGCGCACCGCGCCGGCGTGCATCCAGGCCTTGGCGTAGAGCTTGCCGGTGGCCGCCTCGCTCTGGGCGATCTCGTTCTCGTGGTGGGGGAACACCAGGTCCGGGCCGCCGCCGTGGATGTCGAAGGTCTCGCCCAGGCAGCAGGTGGACATCACCGAGCACTCGATGTGCCAGCCGGGGCGGCCAGCGCCCCAGGGCGATTCCCAGCTCGGCTCGCCGGGCTTGGCGCCCTTCCAGAGCACGAAGTCCAGCGGGTCTTCCTTGGATTCGTCGACCTCGATGCGGGCGCCGATCTTCAGCTCGTCGATGCGACGGCGGGACAGCTTGCCGTAGCCCTCGAACTTGCCCACGCGGTAGTAGACGTCGCCATTGCCGGGGGCATAGGCGAAGCCCTTGTCGATCAGGGTCTGGATCATCGTGTGCATGCCGGCGATGTGGCCGGTGGCACGGGGCTCGATGTCCGGGCGCAGCACGGCGAGGCGCGCTTCGTCTTCGTGCATGGCAGCGATCATGCGGTCGACCAGGGCCTCGAACGGCTCGCCGTTCTCCTGGGCGCGACGGATGATCTTGTCGTCGATGTCGGTGATGTTGCGCACGTAGGTCACGTCGTAGCCGCGCTCACGCAGCCAGCGGGTGACCACGTCGAAGGCGACCATCACGCGGGCGTGGCCGATGTGGCAGAAGTCGTACACGGTCATGCCGCACACGTACATGCGCACGCTGTTGCCTTCCAGGGGCTGGAAGGCTTCCTTGACCTTGCTGAGGGTGTTGTAGATCGACAGCGCCATCATTGCCCCCAGGAATCACGCAGGGTGACGGTGCGGTTGAACACCGGCTTGCCGGGCTGCGAATCCTTGAGGTCGGCGACGAAGTAGCCTTCGCGCTCGAACTGGAAGCGCTCCTCAGGCTGTGCATTGGCCAGGGACGGCTCGGCGCGGCAGCCGGTGAGCACCACCAGCGAGTCCGGATTGATGTTGTCGAGGAAGCTGCCGCCCTCTTCGGATTTCTCCGGGTTCGCCGAACGGAACAGGCGGTCGTACAGGCGCACTTCGCACTCGACGCTGGCCTCGGCCGGCACCCAGTGGATCACGCCCTTGACCTTGCGGCCTTCGGGGTTCTTGCCGAGGGTGTTCTCGTCATAGGAGCAACGCAGCTCGACGATGTTGCCGGCGGCATCCTTGATGGCTTCGTCGGCGCGGATCACGTAGCTGCCGCGCAGGCGCACTTCGCCACCCGGGATCAGGCGCTTGAAGCCGGCCGGCGGGACTTCTTCGAAGTCGCTGGCGTCGATGTAGATCTCGCGGGCGAAGGGCAGCGCGCGAACGCCCATGTCTTCCTTCGGGTGGCGCGGCAGTTCGAGGTTCTCGACCTGGCCTTCCGGGTAGTTGGTGATCACTACCTTGAGCGGCTTGAGCACGCACATGGCGCGGGAAGCGGTGGCGTCCAGGTGGTCACGGATGCTGAATTCCAGCATGCCGATGTCGACCACGCCGCTGGCACGGTTGACGCCGACCATCTCGCAGAAATTGCGGATCGATTCGGGGGTGTAGCCGCGACGGCGGTAGCCGGAGAGCGTCGACATGCGCGGGTCGTCCCAGCCGCTGACGTGCTTCTCGTCCACCAGTTGCTTGAGCTTGCGCTTGCTGGTGATGGTGTAGTTCAGGTTCAGGCGCGAGAACTCGTACTGGCGGGGCTGCGCGGGGACCGGCAGGTTGGCCAGGAACCATTCGTAGAGCGGGCGATGGTCCTCGAACTCCAGGGTGCAGATGGAGTGGGTGATGCCCTCGATGGCGTCCGACTGACCGTGGGTGAAGTCGTAGCTGGGGTAGATGCACCACTTGTCGCCGGTCTGGTGGTGGTGGGCGTGGCGGATGCGGTAGAGGATCGGGTCGCGCAGGTTGATGTTCGGCGAGGCCATGTCGATCTTGGCGCGCAGGGAGCGGGCGCCATCCGGGAACTCGCCGGCCTTCATGCGGGCGAACAGATCCAGGTTCTCTTCCACCGAGCGCTCGCGGAACGGGCTGTTCTTGCCCGCCTCGTGCAGGCTGCCGCGGTATTCACGCATCTCTTCGGCGTTGAGGTCGCAGACGAACGCCTTGCCGGCCTTGATCAGCTCGATGGCCCAGGCGTGCAGCTGGTCGAAATAGTTGGAGGCGTAGCGCACCTCGCCGGACCACTGGAAGCCCAGCCATTTCACGTCGCTTTCGATGGCGTCGATGTATTCCTGGTCTTCCTTGGCCGGGTTGGTGTCGTCGAAGCGCAGGTGGCAGTCACCGCCGAATTCCTGGGCCAGGCCGAAGTTCAGGCAGATCGACTTGGCATGGCCGATGTGCAGGTAGCCATTGGGCTCCGGCGGGAAGCGGGTGACGATCTTGGCGTGCGTACCGGCATCCAGGTCGGCCTGGACGATGGGGCGGAGGAAGTTGGCGGCGGCGGGGGTCTCAGGCTTGCTCATGGGATCCTTAGGTCTACGGGTGCGCGGCACAGGGTAGGCCGGTCAAATCAAAGCGCTTATCATAGCCGAAGCTGTCAACCCCCTGACAGGCCTTCGAATTCTCGACAGAGCGAATACCGAAATGATCAAGCTGCACACCAACCATGGCGTCATCACCCTGGAACTCTTCGAAGACAAAGCCCCGGAAACCGTGGCCAACTTCAAGGAGTACGTGAAGGCCGGCCACTACGATGGCACCGTCTTCCACCGCGTGATCTCCAACTTCATGATCCAGGGCGGCGGCTTCGAGCCGGGCATGAAACAGAAGACCACCCGCGCCTCCATCAAGAACGAGGCCAACAACGGCCTGTCGAACAAGGTCGGCACCGTGGCCATGGCCCGCACCATGGAGCCGCACTCGGCTTCCGCGCAGTTCTTCATCAACGTTTCCGACAACAGCTTCCTCAACCACAGCGCGCCGACCGTGCAGGGCTGGGGTTACGCGGTGTTCGGTGAAGTGACCGAAGGCATGGACGTGGTCAACAAGATCAAGGGCGTGGCCACCACCATGAAGTCCGGCCACCAGGACGTACCGGTAGAAGACGTGATCATCGAGAAGGCCGAGATCGTCGAGTGATCCTGCTGATCTCCGATCTGCATCTTGAAGAGGAGCGCCCGGATATAACCCGGGCGTTTCTTCGTTTCCTGCAGACCCGCGCCAGCCAGGCCGAAGCGCTCTACATACTGGGTGACTTCTTCGAGGCCTGGATCGGCGACGACGCCATGACCCCCTTCCAACGCTCCATCGCCCAGGCCCTGCGCCAGGTGGCCGATGGCGGCACGCGCATCTTCCTGATGCACGGCAACCGCGACTTCATGATCGGCACGCGCTTCTGCCGCGAGGCCGGCTGCACCCTGCTGGCGGACCCGAGCCGCGTCGAGCTGGCCGGCCACCCGGTGCTGCTGATGCACGGCGACAGCCTGTGCACCCGCGACGCGGCCTACATGCGCATGCGGCGCATCCTGCGCAACCCCGTTGTGCTGTGGATACTGCGCCACCTGCCGCTGGCCACCCGCCACAAACTGGCGCGCAAGCTGCGCAGCGAAAGCCGCATGCAGACCCGGCAGAAGGCGGTGGAAATCACCGACGTCACCCCGGAAGAAATCCCGCGCCTGCTGGCCGAACAGGGCGTACCGACGCTGATCCACGGTCATACCCACCGCCCCGCCGTGCACGAACTGCAAGTGGGCGGCCTGCCCGCCCAGCGCATCGTCCTCGGGGATTGGGATCGCCAGGGCTGGGCTCTGGAAGTCGACGAACAGGGCTTCCGCCAGGCACCGTTCGGCCTCGACTGAGCCGCGCAACGCGAACTCCTCCGCAGGCCGCGCCGGCTCTCCTTGACGGGATGGCACGCGGCCAGCAGCATCGCCGCTTTCGATTTCACGTCAAGGAGCGACCATGCCGTTCAGCGATTCCCCCTATATCAAGTACCTGGTCGGCATCGTCGCCGGCACGGCCGCCGCCTTCGTGCTGTTCAACGGCATCTTCTTCTACAACGAAGCCGGCTTCGCCACCCACGTGCGGACCATCTTCGGCGAAGAGAAAGTGGTGGATGACGTCGGCTACGCCACCAAGTGGTTCGGCCGCGCCACGCCCTGGAAGAAGGCCCTGAGCGTGCAGTCGGTGCTCACCGAAGCGCTCAACCAGATCGACGACACCAGCGACAACGACTCCCTGGGCGCCACCATCGAGGCCTTCCCCATCGTCTTCCTCGGCAACGTCGACGCCAAGGTGGAGTCCTCCGCGCGCTTCCGCCTGCCCAGCGGCGAGCAGTTCCTCAAGATCGCCCAGGAATACCGCAACCCGGAGAACTTCATCCGCACCGCGCTGGTACCGGCGATCAAGGAAACCCTGCAGGCCACCGCCTCGCTGATGACCGCCGACGACTTCTACGCCGGCGCCCGCAGCGAGTTCGCCGCCGAGTTCGAAAACCAGCTCAACGACGGCCTCTACCTGATCAAGCGCAAGGAAGTGCGTGGCCCGCGTGGCCACGTGCCGCAACAGACCGCCATCCTCCAGGCCGGCACCGAGCAGGGCAGCTTCGGCGATAACAACGCCAGCCAGTTCATCACCGAGAAGGTGATCGACGCCAAGGGCATGCCGGTGCGCAAGCAGCAGCAGTTCCGCAAATACGGCGTGGAAGTGGTGGAGGCGCGCATCACCAACGTCGACCCCAACCCGCAGTACAAGCAGCGCATGGTCAAGGTGCAGCAGGCCCTGGCCGAGCTGGCCGTGGCCCGGCAGAACCGCCTGAAGGAAGAGGAAGAGAAGCTGCTGGTCACCGCCCGCGGTGAGAAGGAAGTGGAAGCCCGCCGCCAGGAAACCCTGCGCGACCAGATCGAGCGCACCACCCAGGCCGAGACCGAGAAGCAGCTGGCGCGTATCAACGCCGAGCGCGAAAAGGGCCGTGCCGAGATCGAGAAGCAGACCGCCGAGCTGCTGCGTGACAAGGCCAGCATCACCGCCCAGGCCACCAAGATCACCGCCGACGCCGAAGCCTATGCCCGCGAAGCGGTGATCAAGGCGGACGGCGCGCTGCAGCCCAAGCTCGATGCGTTGATCGCCATCAACAAGGTGTGGGCCGAGGCCGCCGCCCAGGCGCCGGTGCCCAGCGTGATGATGGGCGCCGGGCAGAACGGCGCCAGCAGCCGCCAGGACGAGATCGGCCAGCTGATGGGCGTGCTCGCCACCAAGGCGGCCCGTGACCTGGCGCTGGACCTGAAAGTGAAGGACTGAGCCCTCCCCGGCCACAAAAAAAGCGCCCCTCGGGGCGCTTTTTTCATGTGGGGTGTCGTCGGCTCACTGGGCGACCGGCACGCCACTGTGGAAGCGGAACTCCTCGTCCGTGCTCTCGATCAGCTCGCGCTCCACGTCGCGGACCTTCTCGATCACCGCATCCACGTCCGCCGTCTCGCCGTATTGGTAGGCCAGCTTCAGGTAGCCCTGGTAGTGGCGCGCTTCGCTTTTCAGCAGGCCGAAGTAGAACTTGCCCAGTTCTTCGTCCAGGTGCGGCACCAGCGCCTCAAAACGCTCGCAGGAGCGCGCCTCGATGAAGGCGCCCACCACCAGGGTATCCACCAGCTTGGCCGGCTCGTGGTTACGCACCACCTTGCGCAGGCCAGAGGCGTAGCGCGCGGCAGATACCGCGCGCAGCGGCACGCGACGCTTCTTCATGATGCGCAGGACCTGCTCGTGGTGGACCAGCTCCTCACGGGCCAGGCGCGACATGAAATTGATCAGGTCCAGGCGCGTGTTGTACTTGGCGATCAGCGCCATGGCGGTGGACGCCGCCTTGTACTCGTTGTTCTTGTGGTCGATCAGCAGGGTTTCCTGGTCCGCCAGCGCGGCCTCCACCCAGGCGGCAGGCGTGCGGCAGCCAAGGAAGTCGTGGATTTCCGGGAGGTTCATGGGCGAGGCGCTCCCTGGCGGGCGATGACGAGGGAAAACGGAACGGCGGGGATGGCGGACAAGGGCATGGCAATCTGGTCGGGCGGGCAATGGCGGAGCATTATACGGGGGCTGCAGGCCGCAGCCAGCTTGATGCACTGATATATGTCAAGAACGCGAAGCGTCCAGGGCAGCTACAGTGGTTCCAGCTATATGTCTTCCAGGGAGAGCACGACCATGCAAGCCATCCGCAGCATCCTCGTGGTAGTTGATCCGAACCACCCCGATGGCCTGGCGCTCAAGCGCGCCAAACTGATCGCCGGGGTGACCCAGTCGCACCTGCACCTATTGGTTTGCGACCGCAAGGCGGATCACGCCGCCTACCTCGCCGACCTGTCCGGCGCGCTCGCCAGCGAAGGCTACAGCGTGACCAGCCAGCAGGCCTGGAACGAAAACCTGCACCAGACCGTGATCGCCGTGCAGCAGGCCGAAGGCTGTGGCCTGGTGATCAAGCAGCATGTGCCGGACAACCCGCTGAAGCGCTTCCTGCTGACGCCGGACGACTGGAAGCTGCTGCGCTACTGCCCCGGCCCGGTGCTGATGGTGAAGACCGACACGCCCTGGACCGGCGGCATCATTCTCGCGGCCGTGGACGTCGGCAACAGCGACGGCGAGCACCGCACCCTGCACGCCAGCATCATCAGCCACGGCTACGACATCGCCGGGCTGGCCAAGGGCACCCTGCACGTGATCAGCGCCCACCCCTCGCCGATGCTCTCGGCAGCGGACCCGACCTTCCAGCTCAAGGAAAGCATCGAGGCGCGCTACCGCGCCGAATGCCGCAGCTTCCAGGAGGAGTTCGACGTCAGCGACGAGCGCCTGCACGTGGAGGAAGGCCCAGCCGACGTGCTCATCCCCCACGTTGCCCACAAGCTCAAGGCGGCGGTGACGGTGATTGGCACCATCGCCCGCACCGGCCTCTCCGGCGCACTGATCGGCAACACCGCCGAAGTGGTGCTGGACTCGCTGGAAAGCGACGTGCTGGTCCTCAAGCCGGACGAAATCATCGCCCACCTGGAGGAACTGGTCGCCCAGCGCTGACCCGCCCCATGAAAAAGCCGCCTCGATGGGCGGCTTTTTCGTGCCTGGCGTTTCGCTGCCGTGGATGAAGGGCTCAGACGCGGCTCTCCATTCCCTCCAGCAGGAAGCGCGGCGCGATGTAGCGATCGTAGTGCGCTTCCGACAAAAGGAAGAACTCCCGATCGATGGCCTCGCGCAGCTCCGGCAACGTCCAGCCGCGGAACTCGGGCATCAGCGCCACGCCGTAGGCATCCAGGCGGTTGATCATGCGCGAGGCACGGGCGATGAGCTGGTAGGCCCAGCAATAGGCGGACTGCTCCGGCACGAAGCGGACCTGGCGTTGCTCCAGCTGCATACGCAAGCGATCTTCGTCGAAAACCTCGAGTTTTGCGGTCATCACCTGGACCAGGAGGATTTCCAGACGACGCCAGACGGCGCGTTTTTCCTCGTCGTTGTAGAGGTTCCAGTTCACCACTTCATGGTGGAAGCGCTTGCAGCCACGGCACACGAGATCCCCGTAGACGGTGGAGCAGAGGCCGACGCAGGGCGTCTTGATGCGCTGATTGGACATGGCGGGAGGGTCTGGGAAAGCACGAACAGGCCGGCATCTTAGCCCTTTGTCTAGGCAGGGTCACCCCAAGAAACCCAGGGCTTTTGTCTTAACTTCGGCTCAGCTTTCCTTTAGAATTGGCCCGCCATTTTAGGCGCCAATGTCCGTTGGAAGCTGTTTTCAAAGCGTCACGAGCACAGTCCACCCGGCAGGAAAATTGGCGTTGGGCACTCCCCAGCGAGTGCCTTGCGCCAGCCCTCATCAGGCCTTCCTTCCGGCGTAAAACTTTGAAAACAGCTTCTGGATGGAACCAACGAAACCCTGGCCAGGCAGCTCACAAAGCTGCGCGGCGCACGTGTTCGCTGGATTCCTGGATGAGCGTCCCGGACAACTCCTTGGGACCACTGATGAGGGTAAAACTGTGCTTGAAGCCTATCGCAAACACGTACAAGAGCGTGCCGCCCAGGGTATCGTGCCCCAGCCGCTGAACGCCGAACAAACCGCAGGCCTGGTAGAGCTGCTGAAGAACCCGCCGGCCGGCGAAGAAGAATTCCTCGTAGACCTGATCACCAACCGCGTTCCGCCGGGCGTGGACGAAGCGGCCTATGTAAAGGCCGGTTTCCTCTCCGCCGTCGCCAAGGGTGAAGCCAAGTCCCCGCTGATCTCCAAACAGCGCGCCACCGAACTCCTCGGCACCATGCAGGGCGGCTACAACATCGCCACCCTGGTCGAGCTGCTGGATGACGCCGAGCTGGCCGCCACCGCTGCCGAACAGCTCAAGCACACCCTGCTGATGTTCGACGCCTTCCACGACGTAGCCGAGAAAGCCAAGGCTGGCAACGCCCACGCCAAGGCCGTGCTGGAGTCCTGGGCCGCTGGCGAGTGGTTCACCAGCAAGCCCGCCATCGCTGACAAGTACAGCCTGAGCGTGTTCAAGGTCACCGGCGAAACCAACACCGACGACCTGTCCCCGGCTCCCGATGCCTGGTCGCGCCCGGACATCCCGCTGCACGCCCTGGCCATGCTGAAAATGGCCCGTGACGGCATCGTCCCCGAGCAGCAAGGCGCCATCGGCCCGCTGAAGCAGATCGAAGAGATCAAGGCCAAGGGCTTCCCGGTCGCCTACGTCGGTGACGTGGTCGGTACCGGTTCCTCGCGTAAATCCGCCACCAACTCGGTGCTGTGGTTCTTCGGCGACGACATCCCCTACGTGCCTAACAAGCGCGCTGGCGGCTTCTGCTTCGGCTCCAAGATCGCCCCGATCTTCTACAACACCATGGAAGACGCCGGCGCCCTGCCGATCGAGTTCGACGTATCGAACATCAACATGGGCGACGTGATCGACGTCTACCCGCACGCCGGCAAGGTGTGCAAGCACGGCACCGACGATGTCATCACCACCTTCGAACTGAAGACCCCGGTGCTGCTCGACGAAGTCCGCGCTGGCGGCCGTATCCCGCTGATCGTCGGCCGTGGCCTGACCGAGAAAGCCCGTGCCGAACTGGGCCTGGGTTCTTCCGACCTGTTCAAGAAGCCGGAACAGCCCGCCGACAGCGGCAAGGGCTTCACCCTGGCGCAGAAGATGGTCGGCAAGGCGTGCGGCGTAGCCGGCGTTCGCCCGGGCACCTACTGCGAGCCGAAGATGACCACCGTCGGCTCCCAGGACACCACTGGCCCGATGACCCGCGACGAGCTGAAAGACCTGGCGTGCCTGGGCTTCTCCGCCGACCTGGTGATGCAGTCCTTCTGCCACACCGCCGCGTACCCGAAACCCATCGACGTCACCACCCACCACACCCTGCCGGACTTCATCCGCACCCGTGGCGGCGTGTCCCTGCGTCCTGGCGACGGCATCATCCACAGCTGGCTGAACCGCATGCTGCTGCCTGACACCGTCGGCACCGGTGGCGACTCCCACACCCGCTTCCCGATCGGCATCTCCTTCCCGGCCGGTTCCGGCCTGGTGGCCTTCGCCGCCGCCACCGGCGTCATGCCGCTGGACATGCCCGAATCCGTTCTGGTGCGTTTCAAAGGCAAGCTGCAGCCCGGTATCACCCTGCGTGACCTGGTCCATGCGATCCCCTACTACGCCATCCAGAAAGGCCTGCTGACCGTCGAGAAGAAGGGCAAGATCAACGCCTTCTCCGGCCGCATCCTGGAAATCGAAGGCCTGGACGACCTGACCGTCGAGCAAGCGTTCGAGCTGTCCGACGCCTCCGCCGAGCGTTCCGCTGCGGGCTGCACCATCAAGCTGCCGGAAAAGGCCATCGCCGAGTACCTGCAGTCCAACATCACCCTGCTGCGCTGGATGATCGGCGAAGGCTACGGCGATGCCCGCACCATGGAACGTCGCGCCCAAGCGATGGAAGCCTGGCTGGCCAACCCGCAGCTGATGGAAGCCGACAAGGACGCCGAATACGCCGAGATCATCGAGATCGACCTGGCCGACGTGAAAGAGCCGGTTCTCTGCGCTCCGAACGACCCGGACGATGCCCGCCTGCTCTCCACCGTTGCCGGCGACAAGATCGACGAAGTGTTCATCGGTTCCTGCATGACCAACATCGGCCACTTCCGCGCTGCCGGTAAGCTGCTGGACAAGGTCAAGGGCTCGATTCCGACCCGCCTGTGGCTGTCGCCGCCGACCAAGATGGACCAGCACCAACTGACCGAGGAAGGCTACTACGGCATCTACGGCAAGGCCGGCGCGCGCATGGAAATGCCGGGCTGCTCGCTGTGCATGGGTAACCAGGCACGCGTAGCGTCGAACTCCACCGTGGTTTCGACCTCCACCCGTAACTTCCCGAACCGCCTGGGCGATGGTGCCAACGTGTACCTGGCCTCCGCCGAGCTGGCAGCCGTCGCGTCCATCCTGGGCAAGCTGCCGACCGTCGAGGAGTACATGGAATACGCGAAGAGCATCGACAGCATGGCTGCCGACGTTTACCGCTACCTGTCCTTCGACCAGATCGCCGAGTACCGCGAAGCCGCTGCGAACGCCAATATCCCGGTCGTTCAAGCCTAAGCCTCACCGGCCATGAAGAAGCCCCGCCCCGTGCGGGGCTTTTTTATGGGCGCGATTTGCGCCGAACACCACACTCACAAACCCCGTGGGAGCGAATTCATTGGCTCTGTCTGCGC
>BATO01000121.1 GCA_000474255.1 Aquipseudomonas alcaligenes MRY13-0052 | reverse complement strand
GGCCGCTTACCCGGCCTTCACCGCCCAGCTCAACCTGCTCTCGCCCCGCCTGGCCTGGGGCGGCGGCCTGGCTCTGACCTGCCTGCTGGCCGCGCTGGTGGGGGCCAACGGCGTCAGCGGCTGGCGCAAGCAGCAGGTGTTCGAGCAGCGCTCGCGCCTGGCGGCCATCGTCGAAAGCTCGCCCGACGGCATCGTCGGCCAGGCCCTGGATGGCACGGTGACGGCCTGGAACCCGGGCGCCGAGGCGATTTTCGGCTATGGCGCCGAGGAAGCCATCGGCCGGTTGCTCAAGGAACTGATCGTTCCCGAGCAGCGCTTCGACGAGGAGCGCGACATCCTCCGCCGGGTTGGCCAGGGCGAGCGCATCGCCCTGTTCGACACCCAGCGCCGCCGCAAGGACGGCAGCCTGGTGAACGTCTCCCTGTCCATCGCGCCCATCCATGACCGCCTGCACCAGGTGGTGGGCATCTCCAAGACGGTGCGCGACATCTCCGCGCAGAAGTACGCGGAGGCGCGCATCCTCGAGCTCAATGCCGGGCTGGAAGAGCAGGTTGCGGCGCGCACCAAGGAGCTGCTGGCCACCAACGTGCTGCTCGACAGCGTGCTCAGCTCGGCGTCGGAGGTGTCCATCATCGCCACCGACACCGACGGCCTGATCCGCGTGTTCAACCGAGGCGCCGAGCGCCTGCTGGGCTACTCGGCGGCGGAGCTGGTGGGGCGCCAGTCGCCGGCGCTGTTCCACGACACCGCCGAAGTGGTGTCCCGCAGCGAAGAGCTGAGCGAGCGCTACCACCAGCCGATCCGCGGCTTCCGCGTCTTCGTCCATGTGCCCGAGCACGAGGGCGTCGAGGCCCGCGAGTGGACCTACGTGCGCAAGGACGGCACGCGCTTCCCCGTGACCCTGGTGATCACCGCCATCCGCGACGCCGGCGGCAAGGTCACCGGCTACCTGGGCATCGCCCTGGACATCACCGAGCGCAAGGCCGCCGAGCACCAGTTGGAGGAAAGCCTCGCCACCACCCGCGCCGTGCTCGACACGGCGGTCAACCCGGTCATCACCTTCGGCACCGACGGCTGCATCCACACCTTCAACCCCTCCGGCGGCGTGGTCTTCGACTGCGACCCCGAGACCATGCCCGGGCGTCGCCTGGAAGAGCTGGTGGACCCAGCCTCGCGCGGGGCCTTCGCCAAACTGCTGGCCAGCTACACCGACCAGGCCACCGCCGGCGGGCCCAGCGGCCAGGAACTCTGGGGCCTGCGCGGCGACGGCAGCAGCTTCCCCATGCAACTGACCCTGGCCGCCATGGGCAGCAATGGCGAGCGGCGGCTGGTGTGCGTCATCACCGACCTCACCCAGCAGCACCAGCAGCGCAAGAGCCTGCTGGCCGCCCGTGACCAGTTGCTGCTGGCCGCTGAGGTGGCCGAGCTGGGCATCTGGTCGTGGAACCTGGCGGACGACTCGTTGCAGTGGAACGAGCGCATGTACGAGATCTACGGCATGCCGCCCGAGCAGAACGAGCAGGGCCTGCTGCTCCAGCACTGGCAAGCGCGTGTTCACCCGGAAGACATCGACCGGGTGGCCAAGCAACTGCTCGCCGCCATCGACGGCAGCGCGCGCTACGAGCCGATCTTCCGCATCGTCCGCCCCAACGGCCAGGTGCTGTTCATCCAGGCGGCGGCGCAGATCGAGCGCGACGCCCAGGGTGCGCCGACCAAGGTCACCGGCATCAATCGTGACATCACCGCCCAGCGCGAACTGGAAGCACGTCTGCTGGAGGCTCGCGACAAGGCCGATGCCGCCAGCGCCGCGAAGAGCTTCTTCCTGGCCAACATGAGCCACGAGATCCGCACGCCAATGAACGCCGTGCTGGGCATGCTGCAGCTGGTCCAGGGCACCGACCTCAACGGCCGCCAGCTGGACTACGTGGTCAAGGCGCAGACCGCCGCGCGCTCGCTGCTGGGGCTGCTCAACGACATCCTCGACTACTCCAAGATCGAAGCCGGCAAGTTGCAGCTCGACCCCCACGAGTTCGAACTGGAAGCGCTGATGCGCGACCTCGCCGTGGTGCTCGCCGGCAACCAGGGCGACAAGGACGTGGAAGTGATGTTCGACCTCGACGCACGCCTGCCACGGCGCCTGGTGGGCGACAGCTTCCGCCTGCAGCAGGTGCTCATCAACCTCGCCGGCAACGCCCTCAAGTTCACCAGCGTCGGCCAGGTGGTGGTGGGCTTCCGCCTGCTGGGCCTGTTCGAGGGTTCGACCCTGCTGCGGGTCTCGGTCAGCGACACCGGCATCGGCATCAGCCCCGAGCAGCTGGAGCGCATCTTCGACGGCTTCACCCAGGCCGAAGCCTCCACCTCGCGGCGCTTCGGCGGCACCGGGCTGGGGCTGGTGATCTGCAAACGCCTGATCGAGCTGATGGGCGGCCACCTGCAAGTGGAAAGCCAGCCGGGCAAGGGCAGCCGCTTCTGGTTCGACGTGTCCATGGAGCTGGCCGAGCCCGGCGCCCTGCGCGCCGCCTGCCCCGGCGTGGACGCACCGCTGCGCCTGCTGGTGGTGGACGACAACCCGGCGGCCGGCGAAGTGCTGCTGCGCACCTTGCTGTCCCTTGGCTGGCAGGCCGAGTACGCCTCCACGGGCGAAGCTGCCGTCGGCCATGTGCGCGAAGCGGCGGGGCGCCTGGAGCCCTTCGACCTGGTGCTGATGGACTGGCGCATGCCCGGCCTCGACGGCCTCGCCACCAGCCAGGCGATCCAGGCCCTGGCCGGCGAGCTGGAGGTGCCGCGCATCCTCATGATCACCGCCCACGGCAGCGAGGTCCTGGCCGATCGGCAGCAACAGGGCGGTGCGCCATTCGCCGGCTTCCTCACCAAGCCGGTCACCCCCATGCAGCTGGCCAGTGCCGTGCAGCGCGCCCTCGGCCAACTGGAAGCGCCGCGACCGGTGGCGCTGGAGGGGCCGAAGAAACGCCTGCAGGGGCTGCGCCTGCTGGTGGTGGAAGACAACCCGCTCAACCGCCAGGTGGCCTCCGAGCTGCTGGCGGGCGAGGGTGCCCGCGTGTGCCTGGCCGAAGGCGGCCTGGAAGGCGTGCAGGCCGTACTTGATGACGCCCAGGGTTTCGACGCGGTGCTGATGGACATCCAGATGCCCGATATCGACGGCCTGGAAGCCACCCGGCGCATCCGTGCCGACGGGCGCCACCCGACCCTGCCGATCATCGCCATGACCGCCAACGCCGCCGCCCAGGACCGCCAGAACTGCCTCGACGCCGGCATGGACGACCACGTCGGCAAACCCATCGACATCCACCAGCTGGTGGCCACCCTGCTGCGCTGGACCGAGCCCGGCGCGGTGGCACGGCCTGAGCCGGCACCTGTCGAGCCCACGGGCGATGCCGCGGTGGTGGAATCCCGGGATTCGATCCTGGCGCGCTTCGGCGGCAACCTGAAGCTGTTGCTCTCGGTGCTCGCCAGCTTCGACACCGAGATGCAGAAGCAACTGGTGCGCCTGCGCGAATCCGTCGCCGCCGGTGACCTGCGCAGCGTGGTCGGCGCCTTGCACGGCCTCAAGGGCAGCTCCGGCACCATGGGCGCCAGCGCACTGTGCGCGCGCACCGGGGAGCTGGAGCAGCAGGGCATACATGTCGCCCCGGAAGGCGCCGCCGCGTTCCTCCACGAGCCGCCCTGGCTCGACGAACTGCAGGGCCTGCTCGACCGCAGCAGCGCCGCGCTGCTCGTGCACTTCCCGGAAATCGGTGCCGCGCCCGCGCCGCGCGGGGTGCCCGCCGAGCAGGCCGGCGCCCTGGCCATGGCGGACTGGCAGACCATTCTGGACAAGGTGCTGGAGCTGCTGGAAACCGGCAGCCTGGCAGCCCTGGACCACACCGAGCCGCTGTTGCACAAGGCGCCGCCGCCCCTGCGCGATGCCTGCCTCAACTTCGTCCGCCTAGTGGAGGAGCTGGACTTCGACGGCGCCCGCGAATGCGGCTGGCGCCTGCAGCAGGGCGGCGGCCAGGGCTGAGTGGCGGGGGAGCTGTCCTACGCCCTTCGCAGCAGGTATCGTGCGCACCTTCCCCAGGTGTTCGTCAGGGTTTTCGCTCCATGATCAGCTCGTCGTTTCGGCTCGCCGTCCTCGGCATCGCCACCCTCTGCTCGGCCGCCGCCTTCGCCCGGGTCGAGGTGGAGGCCGTGCAGCACAAGAGCGGCCCCATGCTGGTGGCCAAGGTTTCCGAAGACATCGCCCCCGGCGACTACGACGCACTGATGAAGGGGGTGCTCGGCCACCCCGGCAAGTTCGCGCGCAAGATCGTCATCCTCGACAGCATCGGCGGCAGCGTGCCGGAGGCCATCCGCATGGGCCGCCTGCTGCGCGAAACCGGCTTCGACGCGCTGGTGCCGTCCACCGGCCTGTGCCAAGGCACCTGCGTCTACCTGCTGGCCGCCGGGCGCGGCAAGATGGTGCGCGGCTCGGTGGGCCTGCACCGCCCGTACTACGCCCACGGCGACTCCTCCCGCGACCAGGCGCTGTACAAGGGCGTGCGCTACAACTCCGCCGCCTACTTCAAGGAAATGAACATCCCGCCCAGCCTGCTGGAAGACATGCAACGCATCGACCCCCGGCAGATGCGCGTGCTCTCGGCGTCCGACCTGGCGCGCTACCGCCTCGCCGCCGGCAAATAGGCCGATCAAAACCGACCAAACGCCCTGTTGGCGGGCTTTGCACGCCTGTATAAGAGGCGATAGGCCATCACGCAGTCGCCGAGATCAACCGTCATGAGAGAAGAAGTCGAAACCACCAACGCGGTCTACAAGACGTTGCTGGAATCCACCAAGGCGATCCCCTGGAAAATCGATTGGAAGACCATGACCTTCGCCTACATCGGCCCGCAGATCGAAACCCTGCTGGGCTGGAGCCCGGCGAGCTGGGTCGGGGTCAACGACTGGGCCGAGCGCATGCACCCCGAGGACCGCGACGCGGTGGTCGCCTTCTGCGTCTCCCAATCCCAGGCCGGTACCGACCATGAAGCCGACTACCGCGCCCTGACCGCCGCCGGCGACTACGTGTGGATACGCGACGTGGTGCACGTGATGCGCGACGAGGCGGGCGAGGTGGAAGCGCTGATCGGCTTCATGTTCGACATCAGCGAGCGCAAGCACGCCGAGCAGAAGCTGGTGGAGTTGCAGAAGCAACTGGAGGAGTACTCCTACAAGGACGGCCTCACCGGCGTCGCCAACCGGCGCATGGTCGACTCGACCCTCGACGTGGAATGGGCCAACGCCCAGCGCACCCTGCAGCCGCTCTCGCTGATCCTCCTCGATATCGACTACTTCAAGCAGTACAACGACCACTACGGCCATATCCAGGGTGACGACTGCCTGAAGAGCGTCGGCCAGGCGCTCACCGCCGCCGCCAACCGCCCACGGGACCTGGTGGGGCGCTTCGGTGGTGAGGAATTCGTGCTCATCCTCCCGGAAACCGACGCCGACGCCGCCCGCCAGGTGGCCGAACGCTGCCGCCGCCTGCTGCGCGAGCGCTGCATCCCCCACGAGAAGTCCGGCGTCGCCTCGCTGCTCACCATCAGCCTCGGCGTCGGCACCATCATCCCTACCCGCCACGACCGCGCCCTGACCTTCGTCGAAGCCGTCGATCGCCTGCTCTACCGCGCCAAGCAGGGCGGCCGCAACCGCTTCGAAGCCGGCCAATGGCTGGACGCCGACGCCCGGCAGGAGCAGGGCGGAACCGCCTGAACGGCTGTGCTCCCGCCCGTAGGTTGGCGCCGAGCGTAGCGAGGCCCAACGCATCGGCGCTCGCCTATTTCGCGAATGAATTCGCTCCCACGTCGAGGCAAGGAGTGGCCCCGTAGGGCGGGTGCAACCCGCGTGTGGCGCGGTGCCGTGATTGCCGGGTTTCACCCGACCTACGCCCTGGGCGAATGAATTCGCCCCTACAACGTGTCTATCGCCACTTCCACCGCGTCGCCGTTGACCCGTACCGGCCAGGTGCGCAGGCGTTGTTCGGGGTATTCCAGGCAGCTGCCGTCTTCCAGGCGGAAGTGCTGCTTGTACAGCGGCGAGGCGATCACCAGGTCGCCCTTGAGCTGGCCGACGATGCCGCGGCCGATGACGTTGGCGCCGGATTTCGGGTCGCGGTTGTCGAGGGCGAAGACGCGCTCGCCGTCCGCCTGGGGCAGGTGGAAGAGGGCGACCTGCTCGCCATCGAGCCAGGCGACCACGCCGGAATTGGCCACCAGGTCGTGGCGGCTGCACAGCGGGCGCCACTGGGTGGCGGTGGAGGTGTCGAGTTGCAGGGCGTTGGATGGGCTCATCAGAGTGCCTCCTCGGTGACGGGGATCAGGTGGAGTTCGCGTGCGCTGATCGGCCGGCGCTGGCCGCGTTCCTGGACGAAGTGGATGTCCGGGTCGCCGCGCCGGTCGTTGACGAAGGTGCGGAAGCGCTTGAGCTTCTCGGGGGCCTTCAGGGCGTTGGCCCATTCGCATTCGTAGCGGTCCACCACCAGCTGCATCTGCGCTTCCAGCTCGGCGCCCAGGCCCAGGCTGTCGTCGAGGATCACCGCCTTGAGGTAGTCCAGCCCGCCTTCCAGGCTCTCGCGCCACACCGAGGTGCGCTGCAGCTTGTCGGCGGTGCGCACGTAGAACATCAGCACGCGGTCGATGGCGCGCACCAGGCCCTCGTCATCGAGGTCGGTGGCGAACAGCTCGGCGTGGCGCGGGCGCATGCCGCCGTTGCCGCAGATGTAGAGGTTCCAGCCCTTCTCGGTGGCGATCACGCCGATGTCCTTGCTCTGCGCCTCGGCGCATTCGCGGGTGCAGCCGGAGACGGCGAACTTGATCTTGTGCGGCGAGCGCAGGCCCTTGTAGCGGTTCTCCAGGTGCAGGGCCATGGCCACGCTGTCCTGCACGCCGTAGCGGCACCAGGTGCTGCCGACGCAGGACTTCACCGTGCGCAGGGACTTGCCGTAGGCGTGGCCGGTCTCGAAGCCGGCGGCGATCAGCTCGCCCCAGATAGCCGGCAGCTCGTGCAGCTGGGCGCCGAACAGGTCGATGCGCTGGCCGCCGGTGATCTTGGTGTAGAGGTCGTACTTCTTCGCCACCTGGCCGAGGACGATGAGCTTGTCCGGGGTGATTTCGCCCCCGGCGATGCGCGGCACGATGGAGTAGGTGCCGTTCTTCTGCATGTTGGCCATGAAGGTGTCGTTGGTGTCCTGCAGCGGCACCAGCGCCGGGTCGGTGATGGACTGGTTCCAGCAGGAGGCGAGGATCGAGCCCACCGCCGGCTTGCAGGTGTCGCAGCCGGTGTGGCCGCGGCCGTGGCGGGCCAGCAGTTCCTCGAAGGTCTGGATGCCCTCCACCCGCACCAGTGCGTAGAGCTCCTGGCGGGTGTGGGCGAAGTGTTCGCACAGGCTCTTGTCCACGGCCACGCCCCGGGCGCTCAGCTCGTGCTCGAACACCTGCTTGAGCAGGGCGCTGCAACCGCCGCAGCCGGTGGCCGCCTTGGTCTGCGCCTTGAGTTCGCCGAGGTCGGTGCAGCCGGCGTCCACCGCGCAGCACACCGCGCCCTTGCTGACGTTGTGGCACGAGCAGATGGTCGCGCTGGCGGGCAGGGCGTCGGCGCCCAGGGTTGGCGCGGCGTCGCCGAGGGGCAGGATCAGGCCCGAGGGCTCCGCCGGCAGCTTGATGCCGTTCTGCGCGTATTGCAGCAGGGTGTCGTAGTAGCTGTTGTCGCCCACCAGCACCGCGCCCAGCACGTGCTGGCCATCGGCGGACACCACCAGGCGGCGATAGCTGGCGCTGGCTTCGTCGATGAAGCGGTAGCTGCGCGCGCCGGGGGTGGCGGCGTGGGCATCGCCGATGGAGCCCACGTCCACCCCCAGCAGCTTGAGCTTGGTGGACATGTCGGCGCCGGTGAAGGGCTCGTGGGGCTGGCCGGCCAGCAGCGCGGCGAGATTGCGCGCCATGCTGTAGCCGGGGGCGACCAGGCCGAAGACGCTGCCGTTCCAGGAGGCGCACTCGCCGATGGCGAAGATCGCCGGGTCGCTGGTGCGGCAGTCGTTGTCGATCACCACGCCGCCGCGCGGCGCCACCTCCAGGCCGGCGGCGCGGCCGAGGGCGTCCTGGGGGCGGATGCCGGCAGAGAAGACGATCAGGTCGGTTTCGAGGAATTCGCCGTCATTGAACTGCATGCGGTAGGCGTATTCCTCGCCGACGACGATCTCCTGGGTGGCGCGCGACAGGTGCACGCCCACGCCCAGGGCTTCGATGCGGGCGCGCAGGGCGGCGCCGCCGTCGGCATCCAGCTGCACTGGCATCAGCCGGGGGGCGAACTCCACCACGTGGGCCTCCAGGCCCAGGGACTTCAGCGCGTTGGCGGCCTCCAGGCCCAGCAGGCCACCGCCCACCACCACGCCCCGGCGGGCGCTGGCGGCGGCCTCGCGGATGCCGTCCAGGTCGTCCAGGGTGCGGTAGACCAGGCGCGAGCGGCCCTCGGCCCCGGGGATCGGCGGCACGAAGGGGTAGGAGCCGGTGGCCAGCACCAGGCGGTCGTAGGGCTGGCGGCCCGTCGCGGTGACCACCTCGCGGCGCTCGCGGTCGATCTCCAGCACCGCCTCGCCCAGGTGCAGGTGCACGCCGTGGCGGGCGTACAGGCCGGGTTCGCCGAGGCCCAGGGCCTCGGCGTCCTTGCCGGTGAAGTATTCGGAAAGGTGCACGCGGTCGTAGGCGCGCTGGCGCTCCTCGCCGTAGACGTGCACCTGGTAGCGCGCCAGGGCACCGCGTTCGATCAACTGCTCCACGCAGTGGTGACCGACCATGCCGTTGCCGATGACGACCAGGATCTCGCTTTTGATCGGGGTGACGATGGCGTTCATGTGCCTTCCTCTGTCGAAGCCGCTGCCGGGGCGTGCGGAAAAAAACGCAAAAAAAAACGCCTGGAACCGTCTAGCGGCTCCAGGCGCCTTTGCCTGGTGTTCGTGTGGTGTGCGGAAGGGCCGCGCGGGCGTCGTTGCCCTGGCCCTCCGTCCCGGTGGGTGGGTCATCGGCGACCGCCCGGGAGGCTCCTGTAGGGGGATCCCCCTCAGTGCCGAGGTAGCAAAAGCAGGTTGCATGCCAGGTGCCGGGGCGGCGGGTGCGCGAGGGGGATGCAGCCCTTGCGGGGCAAGGAATGCAGCGTTGCGAGGGGCGCCGGCGGTGGCGTGGATTCAGCCCGCTGCAGTGGCGCCTGGCTGAACCATAACGGGGCGGGTCGGCGCGCTCGTCCCTTTTTTGGAGCAGCGCGCCGGGGTGGTCACTTGAGCAGTTCGGGGTCGAGCATGTCGCATTCGAAGCTCAGCCAGCCGCCTTCGGCATTGGCGTCGCCACCGGTGATCGGGCCGTAGTAGGACAGGCCGTTGTTCAGGGTGATGCACACATGGGTGGGCTCGTCCGGGGCGGCCAGCTGGCCGTTGAAGTGCACCTTCATCACGCCGGGGGTGACGGTCTCCAGGCCGACATCCACGGCGGCGTTGTCCACCGCCTCGTTCTCGCGGCCATGGTGTTCGGCGCTGACGGTCAGGGTGACGGTGTCCTGGTACATGGGGGATCTCCAATAGGGGAAGGCGCGAGGCCGGAAGGCCGCTAGGGTATGCCAGCGCCGGGTGCGCGGCCATGGATGGCGGCGAAAAAAACGCGCCCGCGCGCCCGGCAAGCGATACCCGCCCTACGATCGAGCCCCCTGTCGCGGGTTTCACCCGCCCTACGTGATGAGTCGCTGGCCCCCCGTAGCCCGGGCTTCAGCCCGGGAATGGTGGTGGGTGAGGGCTTCGCGAGCAGAGCTCGCTCCTACGTCCGTGTCCCAGGCGGATATTGGTGGCGTAGGTCGGGTGCAACCCGACGATCCCGCGCACAGCGATTCGCAGGTTGCCCCGTAGCCCGGGCTTCAGCCCGGGGGCGGTGATGGATGAGCGCTTCGCGAGCAGCGCTCGCTCCTACGTCGTACGCCCGAGCAGGCGCCGTGCCCCGCCCTACATGCCCAATGGCGCATGGGTCACCACGCGCAGGGCCAGGCCTTCGTAGCCATCCAGCTCCAGGCGCAGCTCGCCCTGTTCGGTGAGGTCGCCTTCCAGGCGCTCGTTGATCATGTCCACCACCGGGCCCGGTGGGACGTTGGGCAGGACGATGACCTCGCTCAGCGGCTCGGCGCCGAAGTTCAGCGCGGTGACCTGGATGCCGCGACCGGCCGGCAGCTCGTGGACCATCACCAGCAGCGCCGGGTGCTGCGTCTCGGGGATGAGGATCTGCCGGCTCGACGCCACCCCGTAGGCGCGGCGCACCGCCAGCATGCGCCGGGCCTGGGCGGCGAAGGAGTCCGGGTCCTGCAGCTGCTCCACCAGGCTGCCGTAGAGGCTGCGGGCCTTGGGCAGGCCCTCGCTGGAGCGTTCGGCGCTGGGGTCGAGGTCGGCCAGGTCGTAGGCGCCGCGGTGGATCCAGCGGGTGTCGCCGTCGGCCAGCAATGCCTCCACCTGCTCGGGCGCCAGGGGCAGGGCGCCCACCAGGTCCCAGCCGGAGAGGGCGACGATGCCCGGCTGCATGGCGTTGAACATCAGCAGCAACAGGTGCACCTGGCGGATGCGCGCGATGTCCGCCGGGCCGATGGCGTCGAGGTCGGTGATACCCAGGGCGGCGGTGATGATGCTCACCGTGGTGCAGGCCACGCCGTTGGTGACGAACTTGAGGTTATAGGGCGCGTCCTTGCCGGCCAGGCGCTCGTACATCTCGCTGCGGATGTGCTCGCGGAGGATGGACCCCGGCAGGCTCTGGCCCTTGAACACATAGGTGTCGTTGGCGTGCAGGGTCCAGAAGTGCACCAACTCCAGGGTCAGCTCGTCGTGGTTCTGCAGGGCGTGGATCAGCGAGGCCGGGTCGATGCCGAAGGCGTGCATCTGGTTGAGCATCAGGCGCAGGAACTCGGTATCGCCGGTGAGCAGCGCGTGCTGGTAGGCGGGCCGGGTGATGAAGTCGTAGGAGAGGTCGGCGCCGCCCTGGGACATGGCGGCGATGTCGTCCAGGGTCAGGTTCAGCTCCTGGAAGCTGAAGCCGCCGGCCTTGCGGATCATGCCGCCGAGCAGCTGGTTGCCGGTGACCGACAGCGGGTGGCTCTCCGACCAGGCGTTGCCCTGGGCGCGCCGCTCGACGCCGAGGAAGCCGTTGGCATCCAGGCGCAGCACGCGGGCGCCAAGCACGTCGATGGAGTGCAGGGCGTCGCCGATGATCAGCTGCTGCGCGGCGAAGGTCGGGTCCAGCCAGTTCAGCGACGGCTGGCCCTCCTTGAAGTAGTGCAGGTACACCCAGCGCCGCCGCTTGCCGTCCACGCCCTGCACCGGCAGCGTGGCGCTCCAGTCGGTTTCCTTGACCCCGGGCTCGAAGAAGATCACCCGCTGCAACTGGCCCACCAGGTAGTTGCGGTCGCGCAGGGCGTCCACCGTCTCCGGCGACAGGTTCACCGCGTCGCGCCCCTCGGGCACCTCCGGCAGCAACGGCCAGTCGGCTTCCTGGATCTCCACCATGTGGTAGATGCCGGGGTAGTCGCCGTAGGCCATCTCCGCCAGGCGGAAATCGGCGCCCTTGCCGGTGTGGGCGGGGATGGTGTCGTCGATGGTCACCGCGTTGTGGGCGGCGGCCACGCGGCTGAGGTGCACCTGCTGTTCGTCTGTGCCGAAGCTCGGGTCGATATCCAGGCCGATGCGGTCGAAGTTGCCGTCCACGGTGGGGGTGTAGTCACGCCCGCGCAGCCCGCCGGAGCGTTTCAGCGGCCCGGTGTGGATGCCCTGGATGCCCAGGTCGGAGAAGGCCGCCCAAAGGCGTTCGTCCCCCAGCGCCTGGAGCACCGAGCCGCCCTCGGCGGTGATGATCGAGGCGGGGTAGACGGTCACCCAGACCGAGGCCACGGCTGTGACGCTGCGCGGGCGCGTCTGCGCATAGGGGGGCTGCCACAGGCGCGGCTGGCCGGCGTAGAGGCGCGCACGCTGGCGCGCGGTTTCGAGCATGGAATGTTCGACCAGCCAGGTGACCTGGTCGCTGTCGTGGGTAGGCATCGCTCGCTCCCGGGTGGGTGGCCACCGGGAACCGGCCGGCGGCACTTCCCTTGTTGAGAGCGGCGTAGCGCGGGCTTTGTTCAGGTGATCTCAGACCACGCCCTGGCGCCTTAGCAATTCCAGCACCTGCACCAGGCTCGGCAGCACGTCCAGGCACAGGGCGCGGGTCGCTTCGGGCGGCTGGCGCAGGTCCGGCACCATCAGCGTCGGCACGCCGGCGGCGTGGGCAGCGGCGACGCCGGGGATGGAGTCCTCGATGGCCAGGCAATGGCCGGGGCGGCGCTCGATATGCCGGGCGGCGAGCAGGTACAGGGCCGGGTCGGGCTTGCCCAGGGGCACGTCGTCACGGGTGGCGACGGCATCGAAGTAGTGGGCGATGCCACCCAGCTCCAGGTGCTCCTCGGCGGTCTCGCGGCCGGAGGAGGTGGCGATGGCCATGGGCCGGCCGCTTGCGCGCATGGCCTCCAGCAGCGGCACCACGCCGGCCTTGAGCGGCAGGCCGTTCTCCATGATCTTCGCCTTGTGGGCGAAGTAGGCGGCACCGAAGTCCTTGAGCGGGAAGTCATCGCCGTAGTGGTCGAACAGGCGCTGGCGGTAGGCCGGCCAGTCGATGCCCACCAGCGCCTCGCACAGCTCGGCGGCGCCCACCAGGCCCAGGGCCTCGATGGCGGCCACGGTGCTCGCCAGGTTGATGCTCTCGGTATCCACCAGGGTGCCGTCCAGATCCAGCAGGAAACCTTCGATGCGTGCCGCGTCCATTGCCTCTCCCCCGATGGCTGCTGCAGGACGGGCGACAGAATCGCATTCGCGGGCGGGCTGCGCCAAGGGGGAAGGGTGTTGGGGGGCACGCGTAGGGTGGATGACGCTCTTTTCATCCACCGATCGGAGCCGATCTTGAGCCCGGACCGATGCCCGGGCGCGGGGCTGCTTTTCGCGAATGAATTCGCTCCCACGATCGGGGGCTGGGGCGGGGCTTGGGTGCCAGGCCCGGCCTCGCTTGGTGGACCGGTGGAGCGTGGTCCACCCTAGGGTGGTGAGGCTTTCGGGCGCGTGCATATCCGGTGCGGGTAGGGTGGATGACGCTCTTTTCATCCACCAGGCGGGGTCGATTGAAACCCCGGGCTGAAGCCCGGGCTACGGGCCATCCACCGGAACGAATCGGCTGTAGGTCGGGTGCAACCCGACAGTGGCTTTCTAGCCCTCCAGCGCGGCGAAGTAGCGGGCCGGCGGCATGCCCAGGGCCTTCTTGAACATGGTGATGAAGGCGCTTACCGATTCGTAGCCCAGCTCGCCCGAGACATGCTGCACCGTGGCGCCGCCGGCCAGCAGGCGCAGGGCGATCAGCAGGTGCAGTTGCTGGCGCCAGCGGCCGAAGCTAAGGCCGGTTTCCTTCAGCACCAGGCGCGCCAGGCTGCGTTCGCTCATGGCCACCCGCGCGGCCCATTGCGCCAGGGTGCCGCGGTCGGCCGGGTCGTCGGCCAGGGCCTGGGCGATCAGGCGGATGCGCGGGTCGTCGGAAATCGGTAGCAGGTGCCGCTCGCGGGGCATGCGCGCCAGTTCGGCGAGGAGGAAGCGCACCAGGTGGTCGGTGGCGCTGCCGGGCGGGTAGTCCCAGGGCAGCTCGGCCAGGTGGCGGATGCCTTCGCGCAGCAGCGGGGTGATGCTCAGGGTGCAGCACTCGTCCGGCAGCTCGGCGCAGCCGGGTTCGACGAAGAGGAACCAGATGTGCGCGTTGGCCGTGGCGCGGTTGCTGTGGGGCGTGCCGCCAGGCAGCCAGATGGCGCATTGCGGCGGCACCATCAACATGGCGTTGGGCACCTCGCAGGTGAGGCCGCCGCGTAGGGCGATGATCAGCTGGCCCTTGCGGTGGCTGTGCATGGGCGCTTCGCTGCGGCTGTCGGAGGTGTCCACCTTCATCGCCACGGCGGGGCTGTGGGAGAGGTCCGGGTCGATGCGCAGGGCGCGTTCCAGTGACATGGCGAATTCTGGCCGGATTTGAAAATAGATCGGCAATATATCCAGATTCAGCCGGCTGGAGTAGGCCGTAACGTAGCGGCTTTCCCTTCGCTGGCCCTGTCCATGAACACCCGCACCTTCACCGCTTCGGTCGCGCGCCCCGCGCTGCTGATCCTCGGCATCCTGCTGATCGCCGCCAACCTGCGTGCCCCCGTGACCGGCGTGGCCCCGTTGCTGGGGCTGATCCAGCCGGAGTTCGGCCTGTCCAACGCCGAGGCCGGCATCCTCACCACGCTGCCGCTGCTGGCCTTCGCCCTGATCTCGCCGTTCTCCGCCATGCTGGCGCGGGAATATGGCCTGGAGCCCACCCTGTTCGGCGCGCTGATCCTCATCGCCGGCGGCATCGTGCTGCGTTCGCTGGGTTCGGTCTGGTGCCTGTACCTGGGCACCTGGGTGATCGGCTCCGGCATCGCCGTGGGCAACGTGCTGCTGCCGAGCCTGCTCAAGCGCGATTTCCCCAACAACATCGCCAGCCTCACCGGCGCCTACGCGGTGACCATGGGTGTCGCCGCGGCCCTGGCCTCCATGGTCGCGGTGCCCCTGGCCGAAGGCGCGGAGCACGGCTGGCGCCTGGCGCTGGGCACGGTGATCGTCCTGCCGCTGCTGGCGATGGCGGCCTGGAGCCCGCAGCTCGCCCAGCACAGCGCGCCGGCCCAGGGCACGCCCGGGCCGCTGCATGGCGGGCCCATCTGGCGTTCCGCGCTGGCCTGGCAGATCACCCTGTTCATGGGCATCAACTCCTTCC
>BATO01000122.1 GCA_000474255.1 Aquipseudomonas alcaligenes MRY13-0052 | reverse complement strand
GGACCTGCCGTCCGAGCGTGTCTCGCTCTCGCGCACCAGCCTGTCGGAGGCCGGCAACATCGCCAGCGTCGTGGTCTTCGACGTGCTCCGCCGGCAGTTCGACAGCTCCCCCAAACCCGGCAGCAAAGGCCTGCTCGCCGCGTTCGGGCCGGGCTTCACCGCTGAAATGGCACTCGGTGAATGGGCAGCCTGAGTACCCTCGGGCACGGTGGCGCGGGGTAACCCGCGCCACCCTCTTTCTCCTTAGTTGAGGAGGGCAGGCCATGCGCAAGCAGGCAAGCGATACGGGCTGGGATGCCCGCTACGAAACACGAATGGTGATCCTGCTGTCGCTGAGCTTCGGCCTGGTGGGGCTGGATCGCTTCATCATCCTGCCGCTGTTCCCGCTGATCATGCGCGACCTGCAGCTGGACTATCAGGACCTCGGCAACATCTCCGCGGCCCTGGCGCTCACCTGGGGCGTCTCCGCCCTGGGCATGGGCTGCCTGGTGGAGCGGCTCGGCGCCAAGCGCGTGCTGGTGGTCTCGGTGCTGGCGTTCTCCCTGCTCTCGGGCTTCTCCGCCCTGGCCGGGGGCGTGCTCGGGCTGATCCTCCTGCGCGGCCTCATGGGCTTCTCGGAAGGCGCGTTCACGCCCACCAGCATCAGCGTCACCACCCAGGTCTCGCACCCCCGGCGCAGCGGCTTCAACCTCGGTGTGCAGCAGGCGGTGTTCCCGATCCTCGCGCTCGGGTTCGGCCCACTGATCGCCGCCGGCCTGCTGGCCTGGCTCGGTTCCTGGCGCTGGGTGTTCGTCAGCGTCGCCATCCCGGGGTTCATCCTCGCCTGGCTGCTGCAGCGCACCTACCGCCCGGTCCCGGCGCTGGCCGCCACCACGGCGGAGCGGCCCTGGCACCTGTGGCTGGCAGCCCTGGGCAGCGGCAACGTGCGGCGCAACATCGGCATCATGTTCTGCATCCTCACCTGCCAGTTCGTGCTCTGCGCGCTGCTGCCCAGCTACCTCACCGACCACCTCGGGCTGTCGCTGGAGGCGATGGCGCTGGTGATCTCGGCGATCGGCTTCGGCGGCTTCGTCGGGCAACTGGTCATCCCCGGGCTGTCCGACCGCTTCGGGCGCAAGCCGATGGTGCTCCTGTCGTTCTGCGCCAGTGCGGCACTGGTGGCCACCTTGATCGTCACGCCAGCGCAGCCCTGGTTGCTGTTCGGGGTGCTGTTCTGCATCACCTTCTTCAACTTCAGCCTCATCTGCCTGACCGTCGGCCCGCTCACCGGCGAGTCGGTGGCACCACACCTGCTCACAGCGGCCACCGGCATCGTCATCGGCTTCGGGGAAATCCTCGGCGGCGGCCTGGCGCCGATCCTCGCTGGCTACCTCGCCACCCACCACGGCCTGCCGGCGATCCTCTACCTGGCGCTGGCCGGCAGCCTCAGCGGCCTGTGTCTGGCCTTCGGGCTCAAGGAGCGTCGCGCGCAAACAGCGCGCGGCACAGAGCTACCGGCCAACCGCGCATTGTTAATAAGGGAGTAATTGAAATGGGCGACTACCTGAAAGTCCTCGACATCGAACACAGCGGTGGGCCGCGCATCGGCCTGCTGGGCGACGACCCCGCGCATACGGTGCGCGTCCACGGCGAAAGCAGCGGCCTCTACCAGACCCTGCAAGACTGTGCGCGCCGCCACCAGGACCACCTGGCGCATCTGCGCCACCTGCCGGGCCTGACCCAGACGCTGCCCGCCCTGCGCCAGGAAACCCGCCTGCGCCCGCCCGCCATGCCCGACAACCCGCTGCTCACCCACGTCAGCGGCCTGCCGCTGGGTGCGCGGGATGACGCGGGCTGGTTCTACAAGGGCAATGGCCGCGTCCTGCGCATCGACCGCGATGACCTCGAAGTGCCGTACCACGTCCAGGCCATCGCGGCGGACGCCTGCCTGGTCTCCATCTACCTGGTGGGCTCGCGGGGCCAGTTGCTCCACATCGGCGTCACCCTCGGCCACGACCTGCACGACCCGCTGCAGGGCCAATCCGCCCGCGCCCACCTGCTGGAATGCGCGGTGGCCTCGGAACTGCTGCTGGGCGAGCTGGACGAACCGCTGCACCTGCGGCAACGCATCGAGCGCAATGGCACCTGCTTCAGCGAAACCCACCTGCGCCTCGACCCGCAGGCCTGGCGCGCCTCGCGGGAAGCCGGCGAAGCCCTGTTGGAACAGCACCCGCAGTTCCTCCAGCCGGGCATGGTGCACTACCTGTTCAGCCGCCTCGACAGCGAGATCGTCGCCACGCACCTGCAGCACGGCGACTGCCTGGAACTGAGCTGCCCCATGCTCGACATGCGCCTCGAAAACCGCATCGTCGAAGAGGAACTGCGCCACCTGCTGCCGCTTTCGTCGCGCCGCCGCGCGGGGCAGGGCAGAGCGGCCTGAGGCGGGGTGCATCCCACAAAAAACGCCGCATTCCCATGCGGCGTTTTCATTCGAGCTCAAGTGGAAGAACCGGCAGGGTGAACGCGTGCCGTAGGGTGTGCCGTGCGCACCTCCGCTCGGTGCTTCCGGCGAGCTCCAGGTGCGCGCAACACACCCTACGTCCAAGGTGAATCACGACAGTCCTGTAGGGGGGGCGGGCGGCGTTCCGCTTCAGCCCACCGTTCCTGTCCGGCACACGCAACAAAGAAAACGCCGCACTTTCATGCGGCGTTTTCATCAGGCCTGGCGAATCGAGCCGGCGAGCACCTGTTCGAGTCCCTGGCGGTAGGTGGTCACCTCGAATTCGGGGAACCGCTGCTTGAACTTGGAGGAGTCGAAGAGATTGTCGTGCTCGTAGCGCGGCAGCAGCTCCCTCAGCTCGCGCACCTGGCGGGACACCAGGCCGGCGGCCAGCAAGGTCCACTTGCCGAGCACCTTATAGGAGGGCTCGCGGCCAACCCACTCGGACGCCAGGGCCACGAACTGCCGGTAGGTCAGCCGGTCGTCATCGCAGGGCAGGTGCCAGGTCTGCCCGAAAGCATCCGGCGCATTGCCCAGGGCCGCCAGCGCGCGGCTCGCGTCCGGGGTCCAGATCAGGGTGCGTCGGGTGTCATCCCGCACCGGTACGCGGGGCGTCTGGCCCGCCTTGAGTTTGTCGATGACCAGGGTGTTGGTGATGCTTTGCGTCTTGTCCGGGCCATAGAACTCAGGGGCCCGGCCGATAAGCACCGGGATTTCTCCCCGCGCCATCTCCTCCAGCACCATCGACGCCATCTTCGCGCGCACCCGGCCTTTGCGCCCGACCGGCTCGAACGGCGTCGCCTCGGTCAGTGGGCGGGCGTCCTGTGGGTACATATAGGTGTTGTCGAAATAGACGAACCGAGCCTTGGCCGCACGGGTAGCCTCCAGAGCGTTCTTCAACATCACCGGGAACTGCGTCTCCCAGAGCTGCGTATCCGGCGGCAGGCCCGCCGTGAAATACACGGTGTCGCTCCCCTCGACCGCCCTGGCCGCCTGCCCGGCATCGAGCAGGTCCGCCGGCAGCAGTGTATCGGCGTCATTGACCTTGCGCGGGCTGCGGCTCACCAGCCGAAGGTCCGTCGTATAGGCGCGGTTCAGCTCCCGCGCCAACTCCACCGCGATCTGGCCGGTGGCACCCAGGATGGTTTGCATGGGGTCTCCTCAAGTCCGTAGCGCGCCCGAAGACGAAGGGCACGGGGCGCTGGGTCGAACCCTAAGGTTCAAGTCCGGTTCAAGGTCAAGCCGCGCCGAACCGCCATTCACGGCCGTATTGGCGGGGATAAACATGCTGAATGGTAGTTGGCCGGCCAGCGGGCGCCGCCGGGGCCGGAAACGCCGCACCTCCATGCGGCGTACTCGCTGCTGCCCTAGAAGAACCGCTTCCAGCTAGGTCCATCACTCAGCGCCGGGTCATCGTGCGCCGCCATGAAATGCGGCAGGTCCCGCCGCGCGATCCACAGCTCCCCCTGCCAACGCAGGGCGCCGACACGCTGGTTCGCCCAGGTCATCAGAATGCGTCGCGGGCTGGCATCGACCTCGCGGTGATAGTCGTACAGCGCCGGGATCACCTCATCGCTGAGCCACTGGCTCAACGCGCAATGCTCCGGGTGCCCGAAGCGATACAGCGCCCGGTAAAGCCCGGCCTCGCTGATCAACTCCAGTTCCTCGCAACGACCGGTGGCAAAGCGCAGCATCGCGAAACGGTGCTGGTGGGGATACAGGCGCTTGGTCAGCCGATAGGGCCGGGCAGCGGCGATCATCAGGGCGAAATCGATGGCGACGAACCAGGGGCGGTTGTCGATCATCACCGCGCGCAGTTGATGGCAGTGGCGTTGAAAGGTGATGGGGGTGGATGCGTCATGCATGGGCGTAGCTCCAATGTCGGTTAAGGAGCTGCCACCTACGTCGCTAAACGAAAGGGTGGCAGACCGCGCGGGGTTAGCGAACCGGAGACATTGGAATCCGGCAGACCCGAGGGTCTCCCCACGCGGTCCGCCATAGAGCGGTGCAGAAAAACTGCATGCGTGCCAATGCCTGCAAGAAACATCCGCCGTTTCTCGCATGCACCAGCTGGCGCAAACGCGCCAATGTCTTTCGGGTCGCTAAACCCGGCCACGGGATTGACCGTGGCGGGGGAGGATAGGGAGGGGGAGGATTTAGAGCAAGAGGAGGACGAGGAGTCCTGTGGACGACGCGTTGGCGGTTCGCTCCAGACCTCACCATTGGCAGTTAAGGCAACAGCTGCTATTGCAGCCCCTTTTTGTCAGGTGGTGGTTGTGCGCCGCGCGTGATCAATGCCGAGCCGAATGCCGGACGACTTGCGTCCAAGGGTAGAAAAAACGCATCGTTGGCAGCGGCGGTGAAGCAGGGGGCATACATGCTCCTCAACGCTGCGCCGAGCGCAACAGGGGCGTAGGCGCCCCACTGAAAACACCGCCTTTTCAGACTCGATAAAACAAGGACGTCATGATCACCATCGCTCGTTATTCGTTAGCCATCGAAGCGCACGTCGCCCGCGCCAAGCTGGAATCCGAAGGTATTCCCGCGTTCGTCGCCGATGAACACACCATCACCGCCGACTCGCTCTACTCCAACGCCATGGGCGGCGTGCGACTGCAGGTGCCAGAAGCCTGCGTCGAACAAGCCCGCACCATACTGGCGACTGACTTCAGCGAAGACCTGATCGCCGAGCAAGGGCACGAAGCTCCCAAGGCGAACACAAGAAAGCCTCTCAAATGGCGGTATGTCATCCTGATAGCCATCGCGATTGGAGCAATAGGAAGATGGATAGTGGGCATCGGGCCAGCGCCGTATCAGTCAGCATCGCTGGCCGAGCAGGCGAGGGCAGAGGTCGAGAAAATCAACGCGAAGACGCCAATACAGCTCGATGAAATCACCGTGCTGACTAAGGCCACGTTCACTGACGACTACGTGATTGCTCTCGATATGACACTCCTTGATTTCGAGACCTACGAGAAGGACATCGATTTCAGCGCAATGCGTGCTTCCGTGGTTGAACAACAATGTGCTGATCAGAAAGGTGAGAACTCACCGTTGAGCAGGGGGTTAACGCTTCGATATGTTTATTCCGCAGAAAATGGTCGGTTGCTCAATAGGTTTGAAATGGATAGGCAGGACTGCCGCTAGAAATTGATATGGAGTGGGCCTTCGCGATCAGCGAAGCGCCGCTTCTTCCATCGCAGTTGACTCGAAAGGCTAATGCCCTGGAACGGCAAGGTTCTTGTCACCCAACACGCGTTTCGATAACCACGCCCATCCAGATAAAGCCCTTTTCATCTAATGTCCTCGCATCCACCAAATCTCTCATCAGGCCCGCATCGTGTTCGAAAAACTCAAAGGCATCCTCGGCATCCAGCCCAAACCCGCTGGTGAAAACAGCTACGGCGAGTATCTCCGTGGTGGTGCGGACGAGACCTGGCCTGAGGCCCTGAACCGTTTCGAGTCGTTCTGCCGGAGCCTGCATGCGTTCTACGACGAGGAGGGGGAAACCTATGAGCTGTACTTCGACGAGTACTTCCAGGACGGCACGCTGTTCGAGTGGTCGGGCGCTGTTTCCGACGAGGATCTGCTGAGCGCCGAGACGCAGCATGCGTTCGCCATGCCGGAAGAGTTGAAGGCGCTGTTCAGGAAGCGCTTCGCCATCTACGACGTCATTGCAGATCGCGGCCGCTGGGGCGACCGTCGCATTCTCGAGATCTACGGGCGTTCGACCTCGACCTCCTACCAGTGCCTGCACGCGTTCTGCCCGGCGATCGCCTGGAACTTCGGCGATTACTTCGTCGAGGAGGAGTTGTCGAAGGAGCAGATCGCGCACCTAAGCGCCAACTACTTCTGCTTCGGGCGCTGGTCGGACGATGACCACTACTGCACCTATCTCCTGGTGGACCGCCATGGCAACTACGGGCGATTCCGCTTCCACACCGAAGACTATCCCGGCACCGTGCAGCGGCTCGAACCGCTGCTGAAGGGCCAACCCCTCGATATGACGCTGGATGCGCTGATGGTGTGGGCGATCAACAACTCGATGGAATACCTGCTCGAACGCAACGATCTGCCCAGCCCGTATGGGAAAGAGGCTTGAGGCGTCCAGCTGCTGAGAGTTGACCCAGTCGGCTCGCTTGAGGAGCAGGGAGTGAAATGAACAACGTTCTATCAATCATTAAACATACGTCCCGTTATAGCAGTGCCCCTACACGATTTTCGCTATAGATGGTGTGCCATTGGAGGTCTGGCTTCCGAGCCAGAATCCCGCTGCTGAACTTGACCTCGTAGCCGCCCATGCCGGGCTGTACAACGATGAAGAGACCCTGATGGCATGGGAATAGATGAGAGTGACAGTTATCGGTTAGAGCAGGACGCCTGCATTAGCAGCAAGACGGCTTGGTTAACTGTCCGTTGTAGCTGAAAAATCGACATCAGAAAATAAGCCTCTCCGCAACCAGCCGGATATACAGCGACCTGCCTGGCTCAAGGCATGCCTCAGGTGAAAACTGCGGGCATGCCTGAAATGACGAAGTAAATACACGGCTAAGGCAGAGCGCAGCATCTCTCTCCGAGTGAATCCGTCCAAGCTGCTTTGCAATGCTCTTGGCTTCCCCATCAAACTCGGGATCCATTGGATCAGTAGGCCACCAAGGGAATGCATGCCACTTGGCTATTTCTTCCTTGATTATGCTTGTTAGTGCGTTTTCCATTAGACACTCAACACGGATTCCCAATGTATCTTTGATTCAAAGACCACATCCCGGCTCGCTTCCTTCTGCGCTTTCTTTCAGTCTTCCAAAATGTCTTTCCCACGCAAAATTGTAAGCAGTAACGGACATTTTCGTCTTGCAACTGGCGTCGCCTTTTGAAATCAGGGCATTCAAGAAATAGCCGGCGCCCGTGCCTGATGGCGAATAAACTGAAAGGTCCGTAGCTCCGTTGATTATTTCTTTTTTCAACTGCTGGCTGTTTACGAAGCCTGTGACTTCGCCAGTGCGAACGTAACTTGGCTTAAAGCACTTCGATAAGTACATCTCAACGCGCTTGGCGACCAGTTCGCTCTCGTCGGCAAAGCAATACTCTGGGCCTTTGGTGCCCGATTGCAGAAGCTCTTCCTTGGTCTCAGGGAAAATTGAACAGCCGCTTAGAAGGATGAAAGAGATTGCTATGAGTTTCTTCATGGGTTTGTGCAGTACCAAGTTATAAGTAGGCGACACATCTAGCATTTCAGCTCTGTGAATGGATACGACAGCAGCTTTACCGTTGAGCTTGTCAGTCGTGAAGAACGAAGCAGACCTCGGTTTCAGGGCGCAGCAATCTCCATTCACTCAGCCACGTTGAAAGCATTCGTGACTCTTCTGGGAAGCGCAGGCTAAGTCGTGGATTCCCGATCACCTTTAACCGCTTAGGCAGGGCCAAGTCGGGGCGAGTACGTAAGCAGTGGCTAAAGAAGCCCCAATTGAACTCTCGATCAAGCGGTAGCCCGATCAAAAGCGCGATGGCCTGTCGCAGATACAGTGGCGAGGTTACGTAGTTGAGGTCGAGTACGACTTCGTCGTCTTGCATGGCGAACGGGCCGCTGCTGTTGAGGGGAGCGAGTGTAGCCCGAGCTGTAGATGTTCGGCCTTGGCTGAAATCCGTTTCTTTACAATATGCAGGCCAGGTCCTGGTAGCGCAAAGCAGGGTTGCGGGCGCCCATGCCAGGCACCCGCATAACAGTTTTGCCTCACACCACAAAGAACCCACTCGTCCCATCCCGCCCCAACTGCTCCACCAACCCAAACTCCCAATCGAGATACGCCTGCATGGCCTCACGTGGGTTGTCGGTGCCTTCGTAGGGGCGGCGGTAGCGGTCGATGCGGGGTGACAGCAGGCCGCTTTCGCCGGCTTCTACCGGCAGGCCGGCGTCGGCCCAGGCGGTGTTGCCGCCGTCGAGCAGGAAGGCGGGTTTGCCGGTGAGGGCGGCGACTTCGTCCACGGCGAAGCGGGCCAGCAGGCCGCTGCCGCAGGTGAGTACGTAGCGCTCGGCCTTGGGGGCAGCGGCGAGGGCTTCACTCAGTTGGGCGCGCAGCACCCAGCGGGCGCCGGGGATGTGGCGTTTGACGTGGTTGGCGCTGGTGGTGAAGTCGAGCACCGCCGTGTCGCCTTGCTCCAGCCAGGTGGCCAGGGTCTGCGGGGCGATGGCTTCGACCTGGGGCAGGGCGGGCAGGGCGGGGCGCCAGGCGCCGCTTTCGCTGAAGTCCGCTGCCGTGAGCCCATCCAGCACATGCACCTCCCAACCCAGTTGCGCCAGCCAGGAGCCGGTCATGTTGGCGCGGGTGCCGTCGTCGTCGGCCAGGACGATGCGGGCGCCGCGCACGCTGGCGCAGTGGTCGGTCTCCTGCACCAGTTGGCCACCGGCGACCAAGCGTGCGCCGGGCAGGTGGCCGGCGCGGTATTCCTCTTCGGTGCGCACGTCGAACAGGTAGGTGGTGCGGCCGGCTTCGGCGCGCCAGTTGTGCAGTTGCGCGAGATTGGCGCGGTGCACGCCGGCCTTGTCGGCCACGGCGCGGGCATCCTGTGCGGCTTGCTCGCGGGTGTGCTGGCCGACCTCGGCGAAGCGGCGCTGCTGGCCGTGCTCCAGGGTCTGCCCGGCGAGGGTCCAGCCGATGGTGCCGTTGCGCAGGGCGGCCACCGGGTTGGGGATGCCGGCGTTCACCAGGGATTGGGTGCCGATGATGCTGCGGGTGCGCCCGGCGCAGTTGACGATCACTTGGGTGCTCGGGTCCGGCGCCAGTTCGCGCACGCGCAGCACCAGTTCGGCGCCGGGCACGCTGATGGAGCCGGGGATGTTCATGGTCTGGTATTCGTCGAAGCGGCGGGCGTCGAGCACCACCACGTCGGCCTTGGCATCCAGCAGCGCCTTCACCTCTTCGGCGGCGAGGGAGGGCGTGTGGCGCTGGCTTTCCACCAGTTCGCCGAAGGCCTTGCTGGGCACGTTGACGTCGCGGAACAGCTCGCCGCCGGCCTCGCGCCAGCCAGCCAGGCCGCCTTCCAGCAGGGCCACGTCGCTGTAGCCCAGTTGCAGCAGGCGCTCGGCGGCGCGCTCGGCCAGGCCTTCGCCGTCGTCGTAGAGGGTCACGGCGGTGTCGTGGCGGGGCACGCGGTCGAGTACTTCCAGTTCGAGCTTGGAGAGCGGGATATTGGCCGCGAACAGCGGGTGTTCCTCGGCGAAGGCAGCTTCCTCGCGCAGGTCGATGAGGGCGACTTCCTCGGCGGCCAGGAGAGCGGATCGGATGGCGGCGAAACTGCGGCTGGGGATACGGCTCATGGTGCCAGGCTCTCTTTCGACAGGTCCCAGATATTGGGCAGGTGGAGGTTGGAATAACCGGAGATGAAGGGCTTCTCGACGCCGCCCTCGGCATAGACGGCGCGGCGCACCGCACCGATGTTGGCGCCGTACACGTGGATGCTGATGGAGGTGCGGTTTTCGAAGGCGTTGCGCACCTGGTGGATATCGCCCACCCGGGGCGACACGGCGACCACATCGCCAGGCTGCAGGGATTCCGCCGCGCCCTGGGGCCGCAGGCTGCCGTCGGCGTTGCGGGAGAAGCCCTGGCTGAGCTCGGCGCCGCGCAGCATGCCGATCAGCCCCCAGGTGCGGTGGTCGTGCACCGGGGTAGACTGGCCGGGCCCCCAGACGAAGCTGACGATGGAGAAGGCCTGGCGCGAGTCGGCGTGCAGCAGGTACTGCTGGTAGCGCTCCGGGCTGGGCTGGGCGTAGGCGTCCGGCAGCCAGTCGTCGGTGCTCACCAGGTCGCGCAGCAGTGCGGCGCCCTGGTCGAGTATCCGTGGCTCGTCCGGTGCCTGGGCGAGGAGGTCGGCGAGGTCGACGATGAAGCCGCGTAGCCGTCCGAGGTTGGGCGTTTGAGACATGGTTCCCTCGATGTCCGTGAGTGCGCAGCGGTAACCGCTACCGTGCCGGGGCAAAAGATATTATTCTTCTTGCGTATTCTTCCAGCCATTTATTATGCGAATAAAGAATGAAGATAGATGATATCGATGCATTCGTGGCCGTCATCCGCAGCCAGTCGATCAGCCAGGCGGCGGAGTCCCTGCAGCTCACCCAGCCGGCCATCACCCGGCGCGTGCAGAACTTCGAGGAGGCCCTCGGCGTCAGCCTGCTGGACCGCAACACCAAGCCGCTGAAGCCCACGCCCATGGGCATGCGCGTGTACGAGCAGTGCCGCTCGGTGCTGCGCGAGATGGACGCCCTGCGCGAACTGGTGCTGAGCGATTCCTCCCCCAGCGGCGCGCTGCGCCTGGGGGTGCCGCAGACCATCGGCGACGTGGTGCTGCTGGATGCCCTCAGCCAGCTCAAGGCCCTCTACCCGGACCTGCAGACCCAGGTCTCCACCGGCTGGGGCAGCCACCTGCTGGGCAAGATGGAGAACGGCGAGTTGGACGCCGTGGCGGCGTTGTTCCCGGCGGGCAAGGTGTTCCCCGAGGGCATCGTCGGGCGCTCCCTGGCGCGCATGGACCTGGTGGTGGTCGCGGCCAAGGGCGAGGTGCGCAAGCGCTCCTGCAAGCTTGCCGACTGCTACCAGCGCGGTTGGGTGCTGAACCCCGATGGCTGCGGCTTCCGCGCCGGCCTGCAACGCGCCCTGAGCGACGAGGGGCTGTCGCTGCGCATCAACCTGGAGACCTTCGGCACCGAGCTGCAACTGGGCCTGATCGCCAATGGCCTGGGCTTCGGCCTGGTACCGCGCCCGCTGCTGGAGAACAGCCGCCACCGCGAGCGCCTGGAAGTGGTGCCGGTGAGCGACTTCAAGCCGGTGATCGACCTGTGGCTGATCCACCCGCGCTTCCTCGGCAACCTGCAAGCGCCGGTGGGGCTGTTCGGCGAGACCGTGGCCCAGCGCGTGGCGCACCAGGCGGAGGAAGGGGCTGCGGCAGGCTCATAACCAAAGCATCTTGCATGTAACTGCATAGGTTAGATGCGCAATTTGTATATTAGATTAGAACCAGATCGAATTTCACTGCGGTTTTTTAGATGGATAGCATGTGGGTCAAGCCAGGCTGCAGCGGGCTCGATCCAATCTCCCGCCTGCGGCCCCCGACCATTGGAAAGGCCCTGAGCGAGGAGAAGGAATGTCCCGGCGAAGCAACGCCCTGGTGCCCCCGGGCACCACACTGACGGCCCTGCTGGCGCCCCTGCACTGGAAGGGCTGGAGCAACCTCGGCCTGCGCCTGGTCAGCCCGCTGGTGCTGCTCCTGCTCTGGGAGCTGGCCTCCCGCACGGGGTTGCTGCCGGCGCGCATCATCGCCGCACCCAGCGCCATCGGCGACACCCTCTGGCAGATGATCGCCAGCGGCGAGCTGGCCGGGCACCTCGGGGTGTCCCTCAAGCGCGCCCTCAGCGGGCTGGCCATAGGCGTGTCCCTCGGCACCGTGCTGGCCCTGCTGGCCGGCCTGTCGCGGCGCGGCGAGCTGATCATCGACTCCCCGGTGCAGATGCTGCGCACGCTGCCGTTCCTGGCCATCGTGCCGCTGTTCATCCTCTGGTTCGGCGTGGGTGAGACACCGAAGATCGCCCTGATCGCCCTCGGCACCACCTTCCCGGTCTACCTCACACTGTTCTCCGGCATCCGTGGCGTCGACCCCAAGCTGGTGGAGGCCGGGCGCATGTTCGGGCTCAGCCGCCTGGAGCTGGTGGCCCACGTCATCCTCCCCGGCGCCTTGCCGTCCTTCTTCGTCGGCCTGCGCTACGCCTTCGGCATCAGCTGGCTGGGCCTGGTGGTGGTGGAGCAGATCAACGCCAGCGCCGGTCTCGGCTACCTGGTCAACGACGCCCGCGACTTCATGCGCACCGACGTGATCGTCATCTGCCTCATTGTCTACAGCGTGCTGGGCCTGTCCATCGACGCCCTGGTGCGCCTGCTCGAACGCCTGGCCCTGGCCTGGCGCCCCACCTTCATAAGGAACTGATCATGGATGTTGCGCTGCAACGCCTGCGCCCGCCGGTGCGCGTGCGCGGGCTGACCCGTCGCTTCGCCGGCCAGGCCGTGCTCGACGGCCTCGACCTGGAGCTGGGCGCCGGCGAATTCGTCGCCCTGCTGGGGCGCAGCGGCTCGGGCAAGACCACGCTGCTGCGGGCCCTGGCCGGGCTGGATGCGGTGGACGGCGGCACGCTGGAAGTGCCCGAGGCCCATGCGGCGGTGTTCCAGGAGCCCCGGCTGATGCCCTGGAAGCGCGCCTGGCGCAACGTCGCCCTCGGCCTGCGCGGCGCCAACCCGCAGACCCGCGCCCTGGCCGCGTTGCAGGAAGTGGGGCTGGGCCATCGTCTCGATGCCTGGCCCGGCACCCTGTCTGGTGGCGAGGCGCAGCGGGTGGCCCTGGCCCGCGCCTTGGTCCGCGAGCCGCAATTGCTGCTGCTGGACGAACCCTTCGCCGCGCTGGACGCCCTGACCCGCATCCGCATGCACCAACTGATCATCGAGCTGTGGCGCACCCACCAGCCCTCGGTGCTGCTGGTCACCCACGATGTCGACGAGGCCGTGCTGCTGGCCGATCGCGTCGTCGTGCTGGAGGCCGGGCGCATTGCCGAGCAGATCCCCGTGCGCCTGTCGCGGCCGCGAGAGGTCGCCAGCCGCGGCTTCCAGGAGCTGCGCCAGCACCTGCTCACCCTGCTCGGCGTCGAAGCGCCGGCCAGCCCCTTCGTCCACACCCTCGCACGGACCGCCCAACGATGAGCCTCGACCTGAAAACCGCCAAGGAGACGGCCCGCGTGCCCGACCTCGATTCCCCGGCCTTCGCCGACCTGCTGGCCCAGCTCAGCGACGAGTTCGCCGCCAGCGCCGCCCATTACGACCGCCACGGCGAATTCCCCCACGCCAACCTGCGCCGGCTGCACGAGTACGGCCTCATCGCCCTCACCGTGCCGCGTCGCCTCGGCGGCAGCGAGGCCAGCCTGGCCCAGGCGCGCCGGGTGATCGCCGCCGTGGCCCGGGGCGAGCCGTCTACCGCCCTGGTGCTGGTGATGCAGTACCTGCAACACGCGCGCCTGCAGGCCAACCAGGCCTGGCCCGAGCACCTGCGCCTGCAATTGGCCCGCGAGGCGGTGGAAGAGGGCGCGCTGATCAATGCGCTGCGCGTGGAGCCGGACCTGGGCACCCCCGCCCGTGGCGGCCTGCCCGGCACCATCGCCCGGCGCGTGCCCGAGGGCTGGCACATCAGTGGGCGGAAGATCTATTCCACCGGCATCCCCGGGCTCACCTGGCTTTCTGTGTGGGCGCGCAGCGACGAAGCCGAGCCCCGCGTTGGCACCTGGCTGGTGCACCGCGACACACCGGGCATCCGCATCGAGGAAACCTGGGACCACCTGGGCATGCGCGCCACCTGCAGCCACGACGTGGTCTTCGACGACGTACTGGTGCCCGACGAATACGCCGTGGACATTCTCCCCGCCAGCCAGCCGCGCCCCTCGGAGCTGGACTCCAGCGGCGTGCTCTGGCTCGCGGTGCTGCTCTCCAGCATCTACGACGGCGTCGCCCGCGCCGCCCGGGACTGGCTGGTGGGCTGGCTGGCCGAGCGCACGCCGGCCAACCTCGGCGCGCCGCTCTCCAGCCTGCCGCGCTTCCAGGAACTGGTGGGACGTATCGACGCGCTGCTGCTGTCCAACCGCGTCCTGCTCGACGCCGCCGCCGAGGGCCGCATCCCCGCCAGCGAGGCGACTCAGGTGAAGTACCTGGTCACCACCCAGGCCATCGCCGCCGTGGAACTGGGCGTGGAAGCCATCGGCAACCCGGCCCTGGCCCGGGGCAACCCGCTGGAACGGCATTACCGCGACGTGCTTTGCAGCCGCATCCACACCCCGCAGAACGACGCCGTGCTCGGTGCCGCCGGGCGCGCCGCCTTCGCCTTGCCCAGCCGTGGAGGCCAGGCATGACCGCAGCGCGTATCGCCAGCCAGCTGG
>BATO01000123.1 GCA_000474255.1 Aquipseudomonas alcaligenes MRY13-0052 | reverse complement strand
CCTCAACCGAGGCCGCGAATTCTACAGCAGCCTTTCTATCTGTCAAGCTGTTTTTCGAAGAATTTTTTCTTTCTACTCAACGACTTGCGCTTTCCGTGAATCTTTCGCTTCACATCAGCGGGAGGCGAATTCTACAGCATTTCAACTCGCTGTCAACACCTCTTTTCAGCTTCTTTCGAACTCATCCGGAAGAGGCTGGCGACACCAAAACCCAACCTGGCACCACCCTTCCACTGCATCGATTCGACCTAGATCAAACCACCCCACCATTACTTAACCTTTTGATTTGCAAGAGGTTTTTCTTGGCTTCTGCTGTGGAAGTGGTGCGCATTATAGGGATCAGAAACGGCACGTCAACACTTAAATGAAAAAATCATTCAGCCTTCAACGAGATGCGCGCAAACGCCTTCTTTCCGGCCTGGCAGACGTGCACCGCGCCAAGCTTGAAGATGAAGCCGCGATCCACAACGACGCCATCAACACGCACACCACCCGAACCGAGCAGATCACGAGCGACAGCAGCGTTCTTCACCAGCCCTGCCTTATTAAGGACAGACGCAATGGGCATGTCCTCTATAGATAGCAGCTCGATCTCCGGCAGGTCTTCCGGCAGCTCGCCTTCCTTCATACGGTTCCCCGCAGAACGATGAGCAGAAGCCGCCGCTTCCTCGCCATGGAAACGAGCGACGATCTCTTCGGCCAACTTGATCTTGATGTCACGCGGATTGGCGCCCTGTTCAACATCACGACGGAACTGCTCGATCTCCTCCACGGAGCGGAAGCTGAGCAGCTCGAAGTAACGCCACATGAGCACATCAGGAATGGAAACGAGCTTGCTGTACATAACGCCCGGCGCTTCCTGGATACCCACATAGTTACCCAGGGACTTGGACATCTTCTTCACGCCATCCAGGCCCTCGAGCAGCGGCATGGTGACGATGCACTGAGACTCCTGCCCGTATGCACGCTGCAGCTCACGCCCCATCAGCAGGTTGAACTTCTGATCGGTCCCCCCGAGCTCCACGTCCGCACGCAGGGCCACCGAGTCGTACCCCTGAACCAGCGGATAGAGGAACTCATGAATAGCGATGGGCTGGTTGGTGGTGTAGCGCTTGTCGAAGTCATCGCGCTCCAGCATGCGAGCGACGGTGTACTGCGAAGACAGACGAATGAAGTCCGCCGGGCTCAACTGGTCCATCCAGGTGGAGTTGAACGCCACCTCGGTCTTGGCCGGGTCGAGAACCTTGAAGACTTGGGTCTTGTAGGTCTCGGCATTGTCCAGGACCTGCTCGCGAGTCAAAGGCGGGCGAGTGGCGCTTTTGCCGCTGGGGTCACCGATCATCCCGGTGAAGTCACCTATAAGGAAGATGACCTGATGGCCCAGCTCCTGGAACTGACGCAGCTTATTAATAAGGACGGTATGACCGAGGTGCAGATCGGGCGCAGTCGGATCGAACCCCGCCTTGATACGAAGGGGCTGCCCCCGCTTGAGCTTTTCAACCAGCTCGGACTCGACCAAAACCTCTTCCGCGCCGCGCTTGATAAGCGCCAGCTGCTCTTCAACCGACTTCATGACAGCCCCGTAAACACTAGAGAAACCGAAAGGGAACCAAACATACAAGATCGCTGACTAATTACAAGTTTTGCGCCCGGGGCGGTACCAACCGGCGGAAGGCAGGATCTTGAGGTTGCCTACACCGGATTTTGGTTATATTTTAGGCAGTTAGTTCACATTCTAAAAACACCACTCGCCATGACGCATATTGTTCCTAAAGCGCCGCGTTACCCGAAAAGCCATTTGCTGGCCGCAAGCGGTGTAGCTGCGCTGCTCAGCCTGGCTTTGCTGGTGTTCCCGTCTCGCGAGGTCGAGGCGAAGAAGACCTATATCAACCTGGAAATGGAGAACGGCTCAGAGGCCCTCATCCAGGAAAAGGACGACCTCCGACCAGACGCAGTCATCGGGGAAGAGGGCAGCTCGCCATTCGCTAACATCGAGCGCCCTGCAGACAACCAGAACAGCGCCGATAAAGACGCGGACAAGGACGAAAAGCCCCAGGGCGACCTTGCCTCCAGCGAACCCCCGAAAGATCCCGGCCTGCATACGGTCACCGTAGGCAACGGTGATACCCTGTCCACGCTCTTCAGCAAGGTCGGCCTGTCCGCCACCGTGTTGCACGATGTGCTCAACAGCAGCAAGGACGCCAAAGACCTCAGTCGCCTGAAGATCGGCCAGGCCTTCGAATTCCGCCTGAGCCCCGAGGGTGAACTGCAGAGCCTGCACTCCAAGCTCAGCGACCTCGAGACCGTCACCCTGTCCAAGACTGACAAGGGCTATGACTTCAAGCGAGACCTGGCCAAGCCGGACATCCATACCGCCTATGCCCATGGCGTGATCGATAGCTCCCTGTTCCTATCGGCCAAGCGCGCCGGCATGTCTCACAACCTGACCATGGACCTGGCCAATATCTTCGATTACGACATCGACTTCGCCCTCGACATCCGTGAAGGCGACGAATTTGAAGTCATCTATGAAGAGAAGTCGGTGAACGGCAAGCAGGTGGGCACCGGCAACATCCTCGCCGCTCGTTTCACCAACCGCGGCAAGACCTACAGCGCCGTGCGCTTCACCAGCAGCCAGGGCATCGCAAGCTACTTCCGTGATGACGGCACCAGCATGCGCAAGGCATTCATCCGTACCCCGGTGGACTTCGCCCGCATCAGCTCGCGCTTCTCGCTCGGCCGCCGCCACCCGATCCTCAACAAGATCCGCGCGCACAAGGGCGTCGACTATGCAGCGCCTCGCGGCACGCCGATCAAGGCCACCGGTGACGGCAAGATTTTCCTGGCCGGGCGTCGCGGCGGTTATGGCAACGCAGTGATCATCCAGCACAGCGGCAAGTACCGGACGCTCTATGGTCACATGCAGGGTTTCGCCAAAGGCATCAAGACCGGCGGCACCGTCAAGCAAGGTCAGATCATCGGCTACATCGGTACCACGGGTCTCTCCACCGGCCCGCACCTGCACTATGAGTTCCAGGTGAACGGCCAACACGTCGACCCGCTCGGCGTGAAGCTGCCCATGGCTGACCCGCTCGCCGCTGCAGAGAAGAAGCGCTTCCTGCAGATGAGCAAGCCGCTGATGGCACGCATGGACCAGGAAAAGGCCACCATGCTCGCGCAGAACAAGCGCTGATTCGATGCCGCGCTACCTCGGAGTGATGTCCGGAACCAGCCTGGATGGGCTGGACATCGCCCTGATCGACCAAGGCGAACACACCCGCCTGATCGCCTCGCACTACATCCCCATGCCCGACACACTCCGCCAGGAGTTGCTCTCGCTATGTTCACCAGGCGAAGACGAACTCGCACGCGCGGCCTTGGCCGAACAACGCTGGGTCGAACTGGCCGCCTCGGGGATCGCCCAACTGCTTCGCGAAAAAGGCCTCACAGCCGCAGATATCCGCGCAATCGGCAGCCATGGCCAAACCGTGCGCCACGAACCAGCGCGCGGCTTCACCATCCAGATCGGCAACTGCGCCCTGCTGGCCGAGCTCACCGGCATCACGGTGGTCGGTGACTTCCGGCGCCGCGACGTTGCTGCCGGCGGCCAGGGTGCGCCCCTGGTGCCAGCCTTCCACGAGGCGCTCTTCGACAATGATAGAGGCAACCGCGCCGTGCTCAACATCGGTGGGTTCAGCAACCTCAGCCTGATCGAACCCAACCAGCAGGTGCGTGGTTTCGATTGCGGCCCCGGCAACGTACTCATGGATGCCTGGATCCAGCTCAACCTCGGCCAGGACTACGACCGTGATGGCGCTTGGGCAGCCAGTGGCCAGGTCCAGCCGCAGTTGCTGAGCACACTGCTGAAGGATGAGTTCTTCAGCACGCGCGGCCCCAAGAGCACTGGCCGGGAACTGTTCAACCTGCCTTGGCTGCAAACGCAGCTGGCCAAGCTTCCCGCCTTCAAGGCAGAGGACGTGCAAGCCACCCTTCTTGAGCTCAGCGCTCGCAGCATGGCAGAAGCACTCAAGGCATCCCAAGAGGAAACCCGCGATCTGCTGGTCTGCGGCGGTGGCGCCCACAATGGCACCTTGATGCAACGCCTCGCCGAGCTGCTGCCCGGCACCCAGGTCAGCAGCACCGACAGCCGAGGCGTACCGGCAGACTGGGTCGAAGCCATGGCCTTTGCCTGGCTGGCCCATTGCTGCCTCGAAGGCATCCCTACCAACCGCCCGAGCGTGACCGGCGCCAAAGGCCTGCGCATCCTCGGCGCCATCTACCCCGCCTGACCAAACTGCACAAACGAAAACGCCGTGCATAAGCACGGCGTTTCGGTATCAGCGAAGGATGATCAGATCGAGAAGGACGAACCGCAGCCGCAGGTAGTGGCGGCATTCGGGTTCTTGATCACGAAGCGCGAGCCTTCGAGACCTTCCTGGTAATCCACTTCCGCACCGGCCAGGTACTGGAAGCTCATGGGATCGACCACCAGGCTCACACCATCGCGCTCGACAATGGTGTCATCGTCAGCCACGTCTTCATCGAACGTGAAACCGTATTGGAAGCCCGAACAGCCACCGCCCGTGACGAAGACGCGCAGCTTGAGCCGCGGATTGCCTTCCTCATCGATCAGGTTCTTCACCTTGTTTGCCGCTCCATGCGTAAACATCAGGGCTGTGGGGGTGAAGGATTCGACACTCATGCTGTAACTCTCCCGGCTTGACGCCGCCTTACTGCGCTGTGGCCACGCATTATCCGCTTACCCTAGAAAACTGGTCAACTATTAAGCGTCCTGGCTTTCCGGACCGGCCGGCGCCTCCAACAGGCGCTGCGCTTCCTTGATGTACCCGAGGCGCCCTTCTATCTGCGCCCCCATGGCCATCTCCATGAGCCCGTAATAGAGGTTGCCGCGTACCCGTGCCTTGGCACCCAGCTCCAGGTGCTCGGAGGCGAATACATCACCGACCACTTCCCCGTCGATGATCACGTGAGGTGCGCGGATCTCGCCCTCCACCAGGCCTTCGACGCTGACCCTGACCAGCCCTTCGCTGGCATTGAGGTTGCCCTTGAGGCGACCGTCCACCTGCACCGCGCCCTGGAAGCGCAGATCACCCTCCAGTTCCGCGCCGATGGCGATGATGCTGGTCTTGCCGCTGAAACGCTGCAGATCAGCCTTGGGTTTCTGTTTGTTGAACATGCTCGTCATGACTCCTCGTCAATCCACTCGAATGTGCGCTCCAGCGGTTTCTGCTGGCCGTCCACTTGCGCGCGCACCTTTACCTGACGGGGACTGAAGCCTTCCGGCAGCTCCAGCTCGGCGAAACGTCCCGCTTCGGGAATCGCCTGGAAGTGCTTGAAGGAAAACACAACATCCTGCTGCGTCATCTCGCGGGAAAGCGTCGCCAGCTCTAGGCTCGCCTCCTTGCCGTCCTGACGACCGATCACTCGCACACGCAGCGTCCCCTTGATCGGCTGGTCATCCTTGCCGACCCGGCTGAGCATCAGCCGGAAACGGAAGCGCTGTGGCTGGTCCGTGCCATGCAACTCGAAAGCGCGGATGCGCAATCCCTCACGGCGGCTGTCCGGTGCCAGCACGCCACGGTAGAACGCCAGTTCCTGCTGCAGTTTGAAAACCTGCTCTTCCATCATCTTGATGGTCTGGCGGCTCTGCTCGTTGGCCTGGAGCCCCAGTCGCTCGCCGCTTACCAGTACCGCCTGGCGCTGTTGCAACTGTTCGAGTGCACGGGTGCGCTCATCCAGTTGCGCGCGCAGGCTGTCGCGCTCCGCCACGGCATCCGCCATGCCCTCGGCTCGCAACCAGCCACCGGCGAAGAACGCCACCGGCAGCGCCAGCAACAGGACCAGTACCAACCAGCGCACCAGCCGCTCACGGCGCGGGTCGCTGATGCGGACCTCCCAGCGCGACATCAGTGACGCCCGGCGCGGTGCGACCGGAGAGGCAGAACGCCACCCCTCGTAGCTAGCTTGAACATCGACCGCACCCTACCCACTGGAAAGCCGCCGATGATAAAGCCGCATCGGCCAAGGGCCAACCGTCGAGGTGACGCGTGACCGCCGGAGCCTCTACTATCGGACCCACCTCACATCAGGGAACATCCAATGCTCTATCTCTGGCTCAAGGCCTTCCACATCATCGCCGTCGTATGCTGGTTCGCCGGTCTCTTCTACCTGCCACGCCTGTTCGTCTATCACGCCTCGGCCGAAGACGCGCCCAGCCGCGAACGCTTCAGCATCATGGAGCGCAAGCTCTATCGCGGCATCATGCAGCCCTCCATGGTCCTCACCCTGCTGCTCGGCGCCGGCATGCTCTACCTCAACCCGGCCTGGTTCAAACAGGGCTGGCTGCACGCCAAGCTCACCCTGGTGCTCCTGCTGATCGGCTACCACCACGTCTGCGGCGCCATGCTCAAGCGGTTCGCCCGTGGCGAGAACGGCCGCAGCCACGTGTTCTACCGCTGGTTCAACGAAGTCCCGGTCCTGTTCCTGCTCGCCATCGTCATTCTGGTGGTGATCAAACCCTTCTGACTCACGAATGACCGCTAAAGAGGAGTGCCCGATGTCACTGCCCGCCCTGCTTGAACAACGCCTGCGCCTGCCCGTCGTCGCGGCGCCCATGTTCCTGGTTTCGACCCCGGAACTGGTCCTGGCCTGCAGCAATGCGGGCATCGTCGGCAGCTTCCCCGCCCTCAACCAGCGCGACAGTGCCGGCTTCCGCGCCTGGCTCGACGAGATCGAGGCGGGCCTGGTGGCGGAAGCTGCGCCCTATGCGGTCAACCTCATCGTCCATAACAGCAACCCCAGGCTGCAGGCGGACCTGGCCATCTGCGTCGAGAAGCAGGTGCCCATCGTCATCACCAGCCTGGGGGCGGTGAAGGAAGTGGTCGACGCGGTGCACAGCTACGGCGGCCTGGTGTTCCATGACGTCACCACCCGCCGCCATGCCGAAAAGGCCGCCGAAGCCGGCGTCGATGGGCTGATCGCGGTGGCGGCCGGAGCCGGTGGCCATGCCGGCACCTGGAGCCCCTTCGCCCTGGTCGCCGAGATCCGCCAGTTCTTCGACAAGACCCTGCTGCTGGCCGGCTGCCTCAACCACGGCCACGAGATACTCGCCGCGCAGATGCTTGGCGCCGACCTCGCCTACCTCGGTACCCGCTTCATCGCAACACGCCAGAGCAACGCCGACACGCCCTACAAGCAGATGATCCTCGACGCCAAGGCCGCCGATATCGTCCACACGCCCGCCGTCTCCGGCGTACCGGCCAGCTTCATGCGCCAGAGCCTCGAAGCCGCCGGCTACGACCTCAAGCGCCTTACCGACAAGGCCGACGTCAACTACGGCGAAAAGCTCAAGCCCATCAGTGACGAGGCCAAGGCCTGGAAGACCGTCTGGTCCGCCGGTCAGGGCGTGGGCGACATCAGCGACCTGCCGACGGTGGAAGAACTGGTGAAGCGCCTGGATAACGAGTACCGCGCCGCCCTCCAGAGGGCCAGCCAACTCGGCCAGCGCTGGCCCCGTTGAAACGCCGCCACCTGCTCGGCCTGGGCGCACTCGGGGCGCTCGGGCTCTGGGCTATGCGCCCTGGTGACCAGGGGCGCCCCCACACAGCCTATTTCGCCGACCTGCAGAGCCTGTTGAAGCAGGAAGGCGGCGGCGTGCCGCAGTTGGTCATCGACCTCGACCGCCTCGACGCCAATGCCGACCGGCTCGCCCAGCGCCTGGGCAAACTGCCCCTGCGCCTGGTGGCCAAGTCCCTGGCTTCCAATGGCCTGCTGGACTACCTCGCCAAACGCCTGACTACGCGCCGCTTCATGGTCTTCCACCAGCCCCAGGCCAACCAGTTGGCACAGGCCTTCCCCGACGCCGACCTGCTGCTGGGCAAGCCGCTGCCGGTAGCGGCCGCCCTCGCCTTCTACCAGCAGTTGCCCAATGGCCTGGGCTTCGACCCTACACGCCAGCTCACCTGGCTGATCGACAGCCCGCAGCGCCTCGTCCAGTACCTCGAGCTCGCCAAGGCCCTGCAGAAGCCCATGAGCATCGCCCTGGAGATCGATATCGGCCTGCAACGCGGCGGCCACCCCGACGCTGCCAACCTGGCGCAGACGCTGCGACTGCTCGCCGACAACAGCACGCTGCTGCAACTGCGCGGGCTGATGGGCTACGACGCCCAGGTCGCCCACGCACCGCTCTGGACCGACAGCCAGCAAGCCTTTACTGCCGCCAACGAGCGATACGCGGCCTTCATCGATGCCGCACGCGCCTTCCCCGCCATCTGGCCCAGGCAACCGCTGCTCAATGGCGCCGGCAGTCTCACCTATCCCCTGCACGCCAAGGGACCGACACCGCTGAACGAAGTCGCCGTCGGCTCGGCCCTGCTCAAGCCCGCCGAGTTCGACACGCCCCTCCTGGCCAGCCACCAGAGCGCGATGTGGATCGCCACGCCGGTACTCAAGGTTCAACGCGGCCCCCTCCCCTACCTGCAACAGGCCCAGGGCATGCTCGAAGCCTGGAACCCCAACCGGCAGAACGCCTACTACCTCTATGGCGGAGGCTGGCCCGCCGAACCCGCATCCCCCGCAGGCCTGGCCTATGACGGCATCTACGGGCGCAGCCCCAACCAGGAGCGCCTGATCGGCTCGGCAACGACCGGGCTCGGCGTCGACGACTGGGTGTTCCTGCGGCCTCTCCTGTCCGAAGGGCTGTTCAGCGGCTTCGGCCAACTGCGCCTGCTCCGTCACGGCCGCCTCGTCGGCACCTGGAAGCCGCAGCCAGCCGCCTGACCAGCTCTGTTTTTTGTGCGGCAGCCCGCTTGTGCCGCAGGGTGCGCCACCATTACGCTGTGCCATCCCTAACCAGCCGCTGACAAGGATGCCCGCATGTCCGATGCCCGCTACAAGATCGTCTTCGAAGGAGAACTGATGCCCGGTGCGGCATTGGAAACTGTCAAGGAGAACCTGGCCAAGCTGTTCAAGAGCGATGCCAGCAAGATCGACAGCCTGTTCGGCGGGCGCCCCGTGGCGCTGAAGCGTGACCTCGAAGAAGTCGAGGCAGACAAATACCTGGCCGCCCTGCAGCGAGCCGGTGCCCAGGTGCGCAAGGAACAGGACCTCGCCGCCGGCTTCAGCCTGGTGGAAACCGAAGACCATCCGAACCCGGAAACCCTCGCGGCGGTAGAAAGCGAGCAGGACACCGGCACCATGACCTGCCCCAAGTGTGGCCACGAGCAGGCCAAGTCCGGCGAGTGCCAGGCGTGCGGCATCATCATCGAGAAATTCCTCGCCCGTCAGGCGCAACTGGCTGAAGCCGCTCCCGCCGTCGCATCGTCGGCCGTGGCACCGGGCGCCTCGCCTTACGCCACCCCGCAGGCCCAGGTCGGCGAGGCGCTGCCCCAGTACTGCGAGCTGCGCCCCTTCGGCATCACCGGCCGTATCGGCCGCGTGCGCTACCTGGCCTGGTCCTTCGTGTTCATGATCGCGCTGCTGGTCGTGCTTGGCGTCGGCGCCGGCATCGGCTTCGCCATCCACCCGATCGTCGGCGGCCTCATCGCCACCGTGCTGGGTATCGCGGCCATCGTCGTCAGCGTGCAGATCAACGTCCAGCGCCTGCACGACATCGGCTGGTCGGGCTGGCTCTACCTGCTGAACTTCGTGCCCATCGTCGGCAGCGTCTTCCCCCTGCTGCTGCTGTTCATCCCCGGCACCACCGGCGCCAACCGCTTCGGTGCACCGCCGCCGCCGAACACCACTGCAGTCAAAGTCCTGGCCTGGATGTGGCTGATTATCCCGGTGGTCTTCGGCATCCTCGCCGCCATCAGCATCCCGGCCTACCAGGACTACGTTGAGCGCTCCGAGATGAGCAGCTACGAGATGCCGGCCGATGGCGATAGCGCCGACTATGCCGAACCGACCGACGAAGCCGCACCCTATGCAGAGCCGGACGAGTCGATGGACGAGGGCGACGCGGCCGCCGAACAGGAAGAGAACGAGTCCAACTGAGCAACCTCCCGGGGCTGACGTTGTCCAACCCGGCCCCGACACGGAGATTCCCGATGCCTCGTTTTGCCCTGATTACCGGCGCCTCCAGCGGCCTCGGCCTGGCCCTGGCGGAAGCCCTGGCCCGGCGGGGTCGCCACCTGATCCTGGTGGCCCGGCAACGTGACGCGCTGGAAAGCATCGCCTACGAGCTGACCCAGCGCTTCGGCGTCGAAGTGCTCTACCGCACCTGTGACCTCGCCGAACCGCTGCAGCTTTCAGGCCTGCTCCACGAGCTCAACCAGGGTGAGCGGGAAATCGACCTGCTGGTGAACAACGCCGGCATCGGTACCTCCGGCCTCTATGTCGAACAGGACTGGAGCCGCGAACAGGAACTGATCGAACTCAACGTCCTCGCCCTCGCCCGCCTCTGCCACGAGATCGGCGGCGCCATGGCCAGCCGTGGTACCGGGCAGATTCTCAACGTCGCGTCGGTAGCCGGCTTCCAGCCCGGCCCCTGGATGAGCAACTACTACGCCAGCAAGGCCTACGTACTGCACTTCTCCGAAGGGCTGCGCGAAGAGCTGAAGGTCCATGGCGTCGGCGTCTCGGTGCTTTGCCCCGGCCCTACCCGCACCGCCTTCTTCCGCGGCGCACGGATGGCCGGCGAGAAACTTGAAGGCAGCAAGCTGATGATGAGCGCCGAAGAAGTGGCGCTGATCACAGTGAAAGCGCTGGAGAAGAACCGCGCCATCATCATCCCCGGCTGGCGCAACCGCCTGCTGGCGATGAGCCCGCGCCTGTCGCCGCGCTGGCTGGTCCGGCGCCTGGCCGGGCGGATCAACAAGGCCTATCTACCGAAATAGAAAACAAAAAAGGCGCCGCAAGGCGCCTTTCTTCTCTCCCGCCGTTTCAGTCAGCCTTCACGCAGCGCCCGTCGGCCCAAGCCCGCAGCTTGGCCTGCTCCTCGGCCATCACCACCGACAGCGGTGCCGTACCCAGCAACTGCTGCAACAGCAGCGCCTGGCTCACGCTGGCCTGGGCGGCTTGCGCGGCATAGAGCATCCCCACCACGGCCTGCTCGATCTCGGCACCGGAGAAACCATCGCTGGACGCCGCCAGGATCGGCAGATCGAAATGCGCCGGGTCGATATCGCGACGGGACAGGTGGATGCGGAAGATTTCTGCCCGCACCTCGCTACCCGGCAGATCGACGAAGAACAGCTCGTCGAAACGCCCCTTGCGCACCAACTCCGGCGGCAAACGGTGGATGGCGTTGGCGGTGGCCACCATGAACACTGGCGCCTTGCGCTCCGACATCCAGGTCAGCAACGTACCCAGCACACGCTGGCTCACGCCGCCGTCCTGGTCGCCGCTGGCCAGCCCCTTCTCCAGCTCATCCATCCACAACACGCAGGGCGCCATCTGCTCGGCCAGCTTGAGCGCATCACGCAGGTTGCGCTCGGTCTCGCCGAAGAACTTGTTGTACAGGCAGGCGAAGTCCAGGCGCAGCAACGGCAGCCCCCAGAGCCCGGCCACCGCTTTGGCCGCCAGGCTCTTGCCGCCGCCCTGCACGCCCACCAGCAACATGCCCTTGGGCATGGACGCCGGCTTGGCCTCCATGAACGCGCTCTGGCGCTCACCCAGCCAGCGCTTGAGGTTGGCCAGGCCGCCGACATCGGCGAAGCGCGCGGTGTCGTATTCGAAGCTGAGCACGCCTTCAAGGTCCAGCAGCTGGAACTTGGTCTTGTTCAGCTCCGGCAGATCTTCCTGAGTGATGGCGCCGTCGTCGCAGATCACATTGCGCGCCAGCGAGCGCGCCTCACCGTGACTGAGGCCACGCAGGTTCTTCACCACCTGCTGCAGGGTGCGGTTGTCGGTGCGCACCCGGGCGCCACGGTTGCGCTCGCTCCAGCGCGTGGCCTCCTCGCGAACGATGGCCAACAGCTCATCCTCGTTCGGCAGCGCCAGGCTGAAGCGGGCGCTGTAGCGCTGCACCTCGGCCGGCAGCTTCATTGCGTGGGAAACCAGCACCAGGGTCGGCTTGTGGATCGCCTCGGCCATGGCGACTTCCTTGAGCAGGCGCACCAGCTTGGGGTTGTCGTCGAAGAAGGGATGCAGGTCGCACATCACATAGAGGTTGGGCTGCGGATCGGCCTTGATCAGCCGCAGCGCTGCCTCGGCATCGGTACTGGCCCCCTCGCCCACGGGGTCGCCACCAAAGCCAAGGCGCTGCAGGCCTTCGGTCACCGCCCAGGTGAACAGGCCCAGCCCGCGCTTCACCGCCAGGGTGGTCAGGGTTTCCAGCACGCGCTGCTCGTCCCAGGACTCGATGACGATGAGTTTGACCTTGGAGTCCAGCACCAGCCCCAGATCGTGGATGTCGTTCTTCACACAGGCTCCTTGTGCGGCCAGGCGGGCTGGCCGGGATAATCACGCGCCGCTAAACTCGGGGGCTTCTTATAACAGGCCGGAGAATGTCCGTGGACTGTCTGTTCTGCAAAATCGTCGCCGGGGATATTCCTGCACGCAAGCTCTATGAAGACGATCACGTGATCGCCTTCCACGACATCGCGCCACAAGCCCCGGTGCACTTCCTGGTGATCCCGAAAAAGCACATCAACACCCTCAACGACCTCACCGAGGACGACAAGACGCTGACCGGGCATATCGTCCACACTGCCCAGCGCCTGGCCAAGGAGCAGGGCTGTGACGAAGGCTTCCGCGTGGTGATGAACTGTAACGAACTGGGCGGCCAGACCGTCTATCACATCCATATGCACGTGCTCGGGCAGCGCCAGCTGCACTGGCCGCCGGGCTGATGCGCCGCACGCTACTCCTCGCCCTCTCGCTGCTACCACTCGCCGCCCTGGCCCAACAGGCCGGCGAGCGCCTGCGCGACAGCCTGCCGGACGGCGCCCAGGGCCCGGAACTGGTGATCGTCCCTGCCGGCGAGTTCCTCATGGGCGATGCCACCGGGCGCGGTAACGACAACGAGCGCCCCACCCACCGCGTGACCATCGACAAGCCCTTCGCCATCGGCCGCTTCGAGCTGACCTTCGATGACTGGCAGCGCTACGCCAGCGCCACCGGCAAGCCGATGCCCGACAACGAAGGCTGGGGCCTCTCCGGGCAGCGCCCGGTGATCCATGTGAGCTGGTTCGATGCCCGCGCCTATTGCGACTGGCTGAGCAACGTCACCGGCCAGCGCTACCGGCTGCCCACCGAGGCGGAATGGGAATACGCCGCACGGGCCGGTAGTACAGGCTACTACGGGTGGGGCGATGAGTTGGACAGCAGCGAGAGCGCGCCACGGGCCCATTGCCGGGGCTGCGGCACCCCCAATTCGATCCGCGGCAAAACGGCGCAGGTCGGCCAGTACCCGGCCAACGCCTTCGGCCTGCACGACACCGCCGGCAACGTCTGGGAATGGACCGCCTCGCGCTTCGCCGCCCCCTTCGACGGCAGCGAGGCGCAAGCCGCGGCCTTGCTGGATCGCAGCCCCCGCGTGGTCCGTGGCGGTGCCTGGAACAGCGGGCCGGCGTACCTGCGCACCAGCCTGCGCGATCTCAAGCAGCCAGGGCACGATGACTACGCACTGGGCTTCCGGGTACTGCGCGAACTGGACTGATCCCAGTCAAACCCGGGCAGGCCCGATGGGTTAAACTGCCCGGCATTCTTGCCTACCGGAGGTGCCCCATGGCCACCGAACGCCAGTACTCCCCCGCTGACCGCTTCCTGCTCCAGGCCGATGCCGCGCTCAAGACCCTGCTGCCGTTCAAGGGCCAGCCCTATCGCCCCAACCCGGCGAACCTGCAGGACGAGGCGCCCATGAGCGAGGCGGACAGCCGCCATGTCACTGGCCTGATGCGCATCAACCACACCGGCGAGGTCTGCGCCCAGGCGCTATACCAGGGGCAGGCGCTGACCGCCAAGCTGCCGGAAGTGCGCAAGGCCATGGAGCATGCCGCCGAAGAGGAAATCGATCACCTCGCCTGGTGCGAACAGCGCATCCGTGAGCTGGGCGGCCGCCCCAGCGTGCTCAACCCGCTGTTCTATGGCCTGTCCTTCGGCGTCGGTGCCGTCGCCGGCCTGATCAGCGACAAGGTCAGCCTCGGCTTCGTCGCTGCCACCGAGGACCAGGTCTGCAAGCACCTGGACGACCACCTGCAGCAGATCCCTGCCGACGACGCAAAGTCCCGCGCCATCCTCGAACAGATGCGTACCGACGAGGAGCAGCACGCCACCACCGCGCTGGACGCCGGCGGCCTGCGCTTCCCGGCGCCGGTGAAGTTCGGCATGACCCTGCTCTCCAAGGTCATGACCAAGAGCACGTATAGGGTTT
>BATO01000124.1 GCA_000474255.1 Aquipseudomonas alcaligenes MRY13-0052 | reverse complement strand
CGAGAGCCAGACCTACCTGCTGCGCTTCTGGAACAAGTACAAGGGCAAGGACGCCGACGAGCGCATGGCCACCTTCCTCGACGGCCTGCGCCCCTGGGCCTCGCGCCTCGCGGCCATCCACCGCTACCTGCAGCCCCAGGCCGACCGCGCGACCTTCGCCGCCTTCATGCGCGAGCGCCTGCCCAACGAGGCCCTGGGCGAGAAGCGCATCAACCAGTTGTACGACCGTTACGGCCCCGGCGCCTTCAACCTCAACGACCAGGGTTACGTGGCGCGGGTGCACCCGCTGGAGCTGTGGCTGCTGGCCTACCTGCAGGGCCACCCGCAGGCCACCTACCGCGAGGCGGTGGAAGCCAGCGGCGGGCCGCGCAGCGAAGTGTATGGCTGGCTGTTCAAGTCACAGCGCAAGAACGCCCGGGACAAGCGCATCCGCATCATGCTGGAGGTGGAAGCCTTCCTCGATATCCACCAGCAGTGGCGCCAGCTGGGCTATCCCTTCGACCACCTGGTGCCCTCCCTGGCCACCGCGCTGGGCAGCTCGGGCGATCGCCCGGCGGCGCTGGCGGAGCTGATGGGGATCATCGTCAACGACGGCGTGCGCCTGCCCACAGTGCGCATCGACCGCCTGCATTTCGCCGCCGACACACCCTACGAAACCCTGCTCAACCACGCGGCGGCGCCGGGCAAGCGGGTGATGGCCTCGGAAGTGGCGACGGCGTTGCGCGAGGCGCTCTCGCAAGTGGTGGATGCCGGTACCGCGCGGCGCCTGCAAGGCACCTTCACCCAGCCCGACGGCAAGCCGCTGGTGATGGGCGGCAAGACCGGTACAGGGGATAACCGCCTGCAGACGGTGGGGCGCAGCGGCCAGGTGATCAGCTCCAAGGCGCTGAACCGCACCGCCACCTTCGTCTTCTACCTGGGGCCGCGGCACTTCGGCACCCTCACCGCCTATGTGGCGGGCAGCCAGGCGTCGAACTTCCGCTTCACCTCGGCGCTGCCGGTGCAGGTGATGAAGGGCATGGCGCCGATCCTCCAGCCCTACCTGGAGCCGGGCCGCGCCACCCTGTGCCAGATGCCGGAAGCCTCGGTGCGGGCCAGCCGGCTCTGAGGGCTCACTCCTGGCGGCGGCGCACGTCGATGAACAGCGACTCGACCTTCTCCCGCGCCCAGGGCGTCTTGCGCAGGAAGGTCAGGCTCGACTTGATGCTCGGGTCGCTCTTGAAGCAGCGGATATCGATGCGCTTGGCCAGCCCGTCCCAACCGTACTTGGCGACCAGCTCTTCGAGGATCTTTGCCAGGGTCATGCCGTGCAGGGGGTCTTGGGAGCTCACGTAAACGCCTCGATGGGGGGAAAGCGTGGCAGCTTAGGGCAATGGCCGTGCCTTGCGAAGAGGAACCTCCCGTAGGGGTGACTTCAGTCGCCCAGCGGCGCGCAGTGCCGCCATCGCGGGAGCGAATCCATTCGCGAAGCGTGCGTCAGCATGGGTTTCGCTTCGCTCTACCCATCCTACGGGCTCGGCACGCGCGTGACGGTGGCCTTCGTAGGATGGGTAGAGGTACGAAACCCATCGATGGGGCGCATCAGACACAAGAACGTGCCAAGCCCGGCAACCTTTGGTGGAGGTAAAAAGCGGCTCCACCACGCATCGATCATGCCCAGTGGCGGCCCTGATCACTTCAACCCCGCCACCCCAGCGATGATCAGCGCCACCGACAGCAGCTTCACCGGGGTGATGGATTCGCCCAGTAGCGCCACGCCGAGGATGACGGTGCCGAGGGTGCCGATGGCGGTCCAGATCGGGTAGGCGACGCTCACCGGCAGCACGCGCATGGCCAGGGTGAGGAAGTAGATGCCGGCGGTGGCCGCCAGCACCACCAGGGCGCTGGGCAGCGGTTGGGTGAAGCCGTTGGCGTACTTCATGCTCATGGCGAAGAGCACCTCGAAGAACGCCGCGATCAGCAGGAACAACCAGGCCATGGCGACCTCCTCAGAAGACCTCGGCCAGCTCCACCAGGGCGCGCTCCGCGCGCTGGTAGGACTGCTGGAAGGCGTCGCCGCCGAACTCGTCGTTCTCCACCGCCACCACCGTCACGTCGGTGATGCCGATGTAGCCCAGCACGGTGCGCAGGTAAGCGTCAGCGTGGTTCATGTGGGCGTTGACGCCGCCGGGGCCGTAGCCGTGGTCGCCACGGGTGGTGATGATCAGCGCCTTGCGCCCCAGCACCAGCGGTGTGTAGGGGTTGCCGGGACGGTCGGGGTGGAAGTCGAAGGTGCGGCGGATGCGCACGATCTGGTCGACCCAGGCCTTGACCCCGCTGGGCACGCCGAAGTTGTACATGGGCGCGGAAATCACCAGGCGGTCGGCGGCGAACAGCTCGTCCACCAGCAGGTCGCTGAGGGCCAGGTCGGCCTTCATCACCTCGCTGCGGTTCTCCGGCTCGGGGTGGAAGGCAGCGGCGATCCAGCCTTCGGTGACCGGGGCGATGGGCGAGCGACCGACTTCGCGGTGGGTCACCTGGCGGGCGGCGTCCTGGCCCTGCCAGGCGGCGAGGAAGGCGTCCTGCAGGCGGCGAGAGTGGGAACGTTCGCCACGGGGGCTGCCTTGGATCGAGAGAATGCGGTTCATCTGTTGCTCCTGGGTCAAGGTCGTTTCTTGGAGGCCGGTGACGGGCCTGAACACAGGCACTAAGCTAGGTCCAGCCGTATTTCCGGACAAATGACCGATAGTTCATCGGGATGAATCCATTTCATCCGTGGAGCCCAGATGTTCGCCAACCTGCCCCTGACCGCCCTGCGCACCTTCGAGTCCGCCGCTCGCCTGCTGAGCTTCAAGGCCGCCGCCGAGGAACTGGCGGTGACGCCCACGGCGGTGTCCCACCAGATCCGCAGCCTGGAAGGCTGGCTCGGGGCACCGCTGTTCGAGCGCCTGCCCCGCAGCGTGCGCCTCACGGCCTGCGGCCAGCAACTGTTCGGCAGCCTGCACGGGGCGCTGCTGGACGTGACCCAGACCCTCGACCAGTTGCGCCCGCAGCGCAGCGGCGGCCAGTTGACCCTGTCCACCACCCCGGCCTTCGCCGCGCTGTGGCTGATCCCCCGCCTGGGGCGCTTCTATGCCGCGCACCCGGCCATCAGCCTGCGCCTGGACACCCGCAACACCCTGGTGGACCTGCACCAGGACGCCAGCATCGACCTGGTGATCCGCTACGGCATCGGCAGCTACCCCAGCCTGCACAGCCAGTGCCTGCTGGACGAGTGCTTCGGCGTCTACGGCTCGCCGGCGCTGGTGGCCGAGCTGGGCAACCGCCAGCCGACGCTGATCACCATCCGCTGGCGCAACGCGCAGCTCTACGAACTGGGCTGGAAGGCCTGGTGCCAGGCCGCCGGCGAGCAGCGCCTGCTGGAGACCGCGCCGCAGCGCGAGTACGACGAGGAGCACTACGCCCTGCAAGCGGCCATCGCCGGCCAGGGGCTGGTGCTGGCGAGCTCGATCCTGGTGTCCGAAAGCGTCGCCAGCGGCCTGCTGGTGCCCTACCGGCCGGAGATCAGCGTGGAGGGCGCGGGCTATTCCACCCTCTGCGTGCCGGGCCGCGAGCGGCACCCGCCGGTGAAGGCGTTCTTCGATTGGTTGAGCCGGGAGGTGGTAGGCACCCCCTCGTAGGTCGGGTGCAACCCGACGGTCCGCCCCACACACGCATCGCGAATGAATTCGCTCCCACGAAAAGCAAGGGTCGTCACCGTGCGGCAGGCGTTTTCCCGGGCATAAAAAAACGGCCCGGGTCCGAGGACGAGGGCCGTTGAAGCACTATCAAATTGTTTACCGCGCGGGCTCTGCGGCCCGGGCGGCTAGATCATCAGGCGCTGGCGTCCTGGTATTCCTTCTCGGCTTCGTCGAAGCGCTTGACCATGGCCGCGGACGGGCCGTTGCCGATGTGGCTGAAGATCAGGATGCCGAGGGTGGCGAGGATGAAGCCGGGGACGATCTCGTACAGGCCGGTCCAGCCGAAGAACTGCTTCCACAGCACCACGGTGACGGCACCGAGGATCATGCCGGCCAGGGCGCCGTTGCGGGTCATGCCCTTCCACAGCAGGGAGAGGATGACCACGGGGCCGAAGGCGGCACCGAAGCCGGCCCAGGCGTAGGACACCAGGCCCAGGACCTTGCTCTCGGGGTTGGCGGCGATGAGGATGGCGATCACAGCTACCAGCAGCACCATGGCGCGGCCGACCCAGACCAGTTCGACCTGGCTGGCGTTCTTGCGGAAGAAGGCCTTGTAGAAGTCTTCGGTCAGGGCGCTGGAGCACACCAGCAGTTGGCAGCTGAGGGTGGACATCACCGCGGCGAGGATGGCGGACAGCAGCACGCCGGCGACCCAGGGGTTGAACAGCAGCTTGGCCAGTTCGATGAACACGCGCTCGGGGTTCTCGGTGACGGCGCCGGCGACTTCCGGGTGGGCCGAGAAGTAGGCGATGCCGAAGAAGCCCACGGCCACGGCGCCGCCGAGGCAGAGCACCATCCAGGTCATGGAGATGCGGCGGGCAGCCGGGATCGACTTGACCGAATCAGCGGCCATGAAGCGCGCCAGGATATGCGGTTGGCCGAAGTAGCCCAGGCCCCAGGCCAGCAGGGAGATCACGCCGATGAAGGACGCGCCCTTGAGCATGTCGAAGCTGGTGGCGTCCTTCAGCTCGATGGCGGCGAAGGTGGGGTCGATGCCACCGGTGGCCAGCATCACCACGATGGGGGTGAGGATCAGGGCGAAGATCATCAGCGAGGCTTGCACGGTGTCGGTCCAGCTCACCGCCAGGAAGCCACCGACGAAGGTGTAGGCGATGGTGGCGGCGGCGCCGGCCCAGAGGGCGGTCTCGTAGGAGAGGCCGAAGGTGCTCTCGAACAGACGGGCACCGGCGACGATGCCGGATGCGCAGTAGATGGTGAAGAACACCAGGATCACCAGGGCCGAGAAGATGCGCAGGATGCGGCTGTGGTCTTCGAAGCGGTTGGTGAAGTAGTCGGGCAGGGTCAGGGCGTTGCCGTTGTGCTCGGTCTGCACGCGCAGACGGCCGGCAACCCACAGCCAGTTGAGATAAGCACCGACGATCAGGCCGATGGCGATCCAGCTTTCCGACAAGCCGGAGAGGTAGACGGCACCCGGAAGGCCCATCAGCAGCCAGCCGCTCATGTCGGAGGCGCCAGCGGACAGTGCGGTGACGAAGCTGCCGAGGCTGCGGCCACCGAGGATGTAGTCGGAAAGGTTGTTGGTGGCGCGGTAGGCCGCGAAGCCGATCAGCACCATGGCAGCGATATAGATCACGAAGGTGATCAGCATCGGGTTGCTCATACTCATTGGGGGTCTCCCCTGTCGTTTGTTGTTATGGAGGTGCGACGGGTATTTCGCATCTCTCTGGTTGGCATTTGGCAGTTGCTCGTGGCAATTACCGATTGGTTTGCGGGCCCGGCGCAACCCGTGGGGGTGCAACCTCTGCCCGTCATCGGTGCTCAGGCGTCATGCCTCGCCTCAGGACGAGACGCCAAGCCATCCGGACTGCACCTGGTCTTCCTGGTCCGGTCTGGCCATATCGATTCGCCGCTGGGTCAAGTGTCGACCCGGCCGCGCGAAAGGGACAGCGGAATGTAGAGAGCGGTGGCGCCCTTTTCTTTCGAAAAGCTCCGGAGTTATTGCGAAATCCTCCGACTGCCCAACAAGACGTGCAACCTGGTTGCACCACAAGGTGCAACCGCCGCTCTGCAATGCTACTTGTGGATGACCTGACCGCGCATCGGCGCGAGGCGTGCGAGCAGGCGATTCTGGGTGCGGCTGGAGATGCCTTCGGCGTCCATGGCGTCCTGCAGGTCTTCCACCAGGGCGTTGAAATCGCTTTCGGTGAGGCGCTGGCCCTTGTGGCTCTCCTCCATGCTGTCGCCGGTGTATTCGCAGGGGCCACCCGCCTCGACGCAGAACTGCTCCACCAGCTTGTCGCGCAGGCGTTCGATGTCGATCTTGCGGAAGTGTTCGACGATGCGCTCGTCCTTGGCGATGTTCAGCAGCATGCCTTCGACGATGCGGGTGATGCCGGGCGTGCCGCCCAGGTCCTGGTAGAGGCTGTCGTCCCTCGGTGGCTGCTGGGCGCAGGCGGCCAGGACCAGGGTGGCGACGAGGATCAGGCGGCGCATGTCAGAAGCTCCCCTGCACGGACAGGTAGACGCCGTCCTGGTTGTCGAGGGTGGCGATCTCGCCGAGGCGGGCATAGGCCAACACCACCGACAGGTGCTTGTTGGGGAAGTAGCCGACGAACAGGTCCGCCCAGTCGCTTTCGCCGGCGAAGTTGAGGTTGTCGGGCTTCTCCCGGTATTCGACCCCTATGGCCCAGTGGCGGTCGGGCAGCACGGCGATGGAGCCTTCCTTGAGCACCGAGCGTTCGTCGCGGCGGTCGCCGCCGAAGCCCAGCAGGCCCAGCTCGTTGGCCCGGCTGTAGCGCAGCCCGCCGTTGAGCAGCAGGTTGTAGCCGAAGGCGCCGCCGAGGATCAGGCGGCTGACGGCGATGTAGCCTTCGGTGTCCTCGTCACGCTGGGCGCCCATCAGGGAGGGGATGAGAAAGTCCTTCTGCCGCTTGTACTGGAGCCCCAGGGACACCTGCGGCAGCTGATCGTAGATAAGGTCGCCGAACAGCCGCACCTTGAGCCCCACCACATCCTGGCTGAGGGTGTTTTCCGGCAGCGACAGGTCGCGGGCCAGGGTGCCGAGATCAAAGCGCTGGCGGGCGTAGGACAGCTCCAGGCGGTTGTCCCAGGAGGCGGCCACCCCGGCGGCGTCGAGGCGGTAGTCGCCGGTCTCGACCCGGGTGGCGAACGCGGTGGCGCCCCACTCGCCCTTCTCGCCGTAGCCGGCCAGCACCGCCCAGGGTGTAATCCCACCGCCGGCGGCGCCTTCGACGCTGGTGGCGCCGCCGGTGGCCAGCAGGCGGCCCTCATCGGCGAACGCAGCGGCGGGCAGGGACAGGGCGATGAGCAGGGCCAGGCATCGGTTCATGGTCAGTGCACCGCGGCGATGGGTGAGTGGAGTGGCTGTGCGATCCAGGCCTCGAAGGCGCTGGCCGATAGCGGCCGGCTGATCAGGTAGCCCTGGGCGGTGTCGCAGCGCCAGCGTTCGAGCAGGCGCAGGCTATGGGCGTGCTCGACGCCCTCGGCGACCACCTTGAGCCCGAGGCTGTGGCTCATGTCGATGGTGGAGCGGACGATCACCGCGTCTTCGCTGGTCTCGTCCAGCTCGCGGATGAAGGACTGGTCGATCTTCAACTCCTGCACCGGCATGCTTTTCAACTGGGCGAGAGAGGAGTAGCCGGTGCCGAAATCGTCCACCGAGAGGCTGATGCCCAGGTCGCGCAGGCCGTTGAGCACCTTCAGCGCCTGGACCGGGTCCTGCATCACCGCGCTTTCGGTGATTTCGAAACTCAGTTGGTCGGGGTGCACACGTAAGCGTCGCAACAGGCCGCGCATGCGCTCCACCAGCTCGCGGCCCATCAGGTCGTCAGTGGAGATGTTCAGCGAGACCTGCAGGCGCAATCCACGCCCGGCCCATTCCTGGAGCTGGCGCAGCACCTCTTCGATGACCCAGGCGGTGAGCGACTGGATGCTGCCGGTGCGCTCGGCCAGGGGAATGAACTCCCCGGGCGAGACCAGGCCGAACTGCGGGTGCTGCCAGCGCAGCAGTGCCTCGGCCTGCAGCACCCGGCCCTCGGCGATGTCCAGCTTGGGCTGGTAGTGCAGCAGCAGTTCGCCCCGCGCGGCGGCATGGCGCAGGTCGCGGATCAGCAGCACCTGGCGCTGCTGGGCGGCGTCGCGGCCCTGCTGGTAGAGCTGCAGGTGGCCAGGCGCCTGGGCGGCATCCTGCATGGCGATGCCGGCGCGGCGCAGCAGCTCCTCCGGCGTGCTGCCATCGGCGGGGTAGCAGGCGATGCCGATGCGCGAATCGATGGCGACGTCGAGGCTGCCGATGCGCTGCGGCTTGAGCAGCAATTGCTGGAGCTTGTCCGCCGCGGCCACCGCACTGTCGCTGTCGGTGCCCTCCAGCAGCAGAAGGAATTCGTCGGCGATCAGCCGCGCCAGGCTGTCGCCGGGGCGCAGGGTGGCGTGCAGGCGCCGGCCGATCTGCTGCAGGACGAGGTCGCCGCCACCAGGGCCACAGGCTTCATTGACCGAACGGAAGTTGCCGATGCCCAGGTAAAGCAGCGCGGTGGGCCGTTCGGCGGTGATGGCGCTGCCCAGGCGCTCCAGCGCCAGGGTGCGGTTGGGCAGGCCGGTGAGTGTGTCGTGCAGGGCGTTATGGGCGAGCTGCCGCTCACGCTCGGCGATGTCGTCGCGCATGCGATTGATGGCGCCGGCCAGTTGCCCCAGTTCGTCGGAGCGGTCCAGCTCGAGGGTGCTCTGGTAGTCGCCTTCACCGATACGCCGGGCGGCTGCGGCCAGGGCTCGCACCGGCTGCGACACGCTGCGGGCCAGCAACAGCGCGCCGGCCAGGGAGCCGAGCAGCGCGCAGAGGGCGATCAGCAGGATGTCCCGGTCCAACGGCGCGAAGGCCTCCTGGGCCTGCTCCAGGGATTTGTGCAGGAGCAGCAGCACCTGGTAGTCCGCCCCGCTGGACAGCACCAGGCGGCGATCCATGTAGCGCCGCTCGCCGATGCGCAGGATGTCGCCATCGTGGGTCTTGATCTCGCTCCTGAGCGCCTCCTCGAGGTCGCCAGGCAGGGTGCTGAGCCAGATGTCCGGCTTACCCGCCTGGGTTGCCACCAGGCTCATGTCGAGGTGGGTGAGCTCACGCATCTCGCTGGCGAAATCGGCATCCAGGCGGAAGCCCATGACCACGCGGGCGATGGGGATGGGCGCGGTGACGTTGGCCTCGACCAGCAGGTAGATGTCGTCGTCGATGGGTTGCAGCAGGCCCTGTCCGCCATTGCGCTGGTGCTCCTGCATCAGTTCGGCGAGGCGCGCCGAGGAATCGCTGCCGACCCGCACAGCGGTGGAGACCTGCAGCTTGCCGTCCATGCCCAGGAGCATCACCGCACCGGCGTTGATGCGTGCACCGGAGTTGCCGAGGGCGGAGCGAATGGTTTCCTCGTCGCCGCTGGCCACCGCCTCCTTGAAGCCGAAGTCGGCCGCCAGAACCTGCACGGCGTCATGCAACTGGCGGCTGCGCGACTCCAGCAGGCGCTCGAAGACACGCCCGCCGATATCCAGCTCCTCGCGCGCCTGGGCCTGCACGGCGGCGCCTGTGGCGGCCTTGACGGCGAAGTACAGCGCACTGACCACAACCAGCAGCAGGAGAATGAGGACGCAGGCGATGCGCGCCTGGAAGCTGTTACTGAGCCTCACCCGCCGCCCTCTTGAATGCGTCACCGAAGCCTTTTTCCACCGGCGCGGACGGTTGTGCGGCCGGAGCGCCCTGCAGCGTCAGCGGGAAGCGCTGGACGAGGCCGGCGGCCGGGACCTCCACCTCGCCCGCAGCGACGGGCAGCATGTTGGGCACCTGGGGGTGCCAGAGGCTGGCGGTGTAGCGCCCGGGAGGCAGGTCGAGGCTGAGGTGGCCGGCGTCGTCACTGACGGCGAAGAAGGGGTCGTCGGTGATGTAGACGTAACCCAGCATCCAGTCGTGGATGTTGCAGCCGAGCACCACCACGCCGGGCTTGTCGAACACCACGGGTTCGGCAGGTGTGCCCTGGTAGAGGCGCAGTTCGAAGCGCTTGGCCGGCGAGAAGGAGTAGACGTGATGGCGGATGTTGTCGCTGTTGGGGAAGCTCACGGCGGTGCCGGTATGCACCGCCAGCACGTAGGGGGCGAATTGCTTGTCGCGCTGGTCCATTACGCCCGTGTCGGGAGTGGCGGCGCTGCCCGAAGGGCCGTTCAGGCTGAGCACCGCATCACCCAGCGGCTGCCCATGGCCGTCGACCACCTCGCCCTGCAGGGGCGCCGCCGAGAGCGTGCCGCACAGGCACCACAAAAGACCGATCAGGCCCATTACGGGAGGCCATGGAGTGAAGCGCAGCATGTCGTCTTCCACCCTTTGAACGGCCGACGGGGGGCGGCTCGTGCGCCATGCCCCTGGCCTGTGCGAACCAGTTGGATTGCAGATTAGCTGTCGATCGGCGGAACTTCACGCGGCCGGCGGAAGCAACTGGCCATCACCCTCGCCTCAGTGGCCGCTGCGCAGGCGCCGTGGGGTGAGGCCGAGGTAGCGGCGCATGGCGTTGGTCAGCGCGCTCTGGCTGGAGAAGCCGCATTCCTCGGCGATGCGCACCAGGGCCAGGTCGCTCTCGCGCAGCAGGCGGGCGGCGCGGTCGAGGCGGGTCTTGAGCAGGTATTGGTGGGGGCTGAGGCCGACGCTGTCCTTGAACAGGGCGTGGAAGTGGCTGGGGCTGAGGCAGGCGATCTGCGCCAGCTCGGCGACGCTGATGCGCCGCGACAGGTTCTGCAGGATGTGCGCGTCGAGGGGCTCCATGTCCAGGCCACCGGCCGAGCGCCGGGGCTGGTCGCCGAACAGGCGCAGGTGCAGGGCCCGCAGCAGTACGCCGCCCAGGGAGCGGGCGAGGATCTGGTCGCTGCCGTAGCGCGCCAGTTCGGCGCCGGCGTAGCTCAGGAGGTTCTGGAAATCGGCATCCAGCTCGGGGTAGCGCGGGGTTTCGAACAGGCGCGCGAGCAACTCGCGGTCTTCGCTGCTGGTGCCCTGCTCGTCGAGGTCGAGGATCAGCATGCGGTTCTCGCCCATGCCGGCGAACTGATGCTCGGCATCCCCCGGCACCAGGCAGGCGCGCATGCGGCAGACCTCGCCGCCCCGGCCGCCCACTTCGAATTCCGCACGGCCGGACAGCGACATCACCAGTTGGTGATGATCGTGGGCATGGGCGTGGGCCTGTTCATCGAGGCGCAGAAGGCGGGCAACTAGCATGGCGGGTCGTGGTCAGAATTTGCACATTTTAGGCAAATGGCCAGCTGTTGCCCAGCACCGCCCGGCAGCGCAGCCCTGGCAGCCACGCTTGAAAAGCCCGCGGCACAGCCCCATCTGCCTCACATGCCCAACCTTCAGCCCCTACGAACCCAGCTACCAGGTGCCCAATGAGCGATCAGGACATCCACGCCGATCTCGTCGAAGAAGCGACCGGCCCCCACAGCACAGGCCTCGTCCTGCCCGGCCAGACCCTACCGGACAAGGTGTACATCATCCCGATCCACAACCGCCCCTTCTTCCCGGCCCAGGTGCTGCCGGTGATCGTCAACGAGGAGCCCTGGGCCGAGACCCTGGAGCTGGTGTCCAAGACCGAACACCACTGCCTGGCGCTGTTCTTCATGGAGAACCCGCCGGAAGACCCGCGCCATTTCGACCCGTCCACCCTGCCCGAGCACGGCACCCTGGTGCGCGTGCACCATGCCAGCCGTGAAGGCGGCAAGCTGCAGTTCGTTGCCCAGGGCCTGTCGCGGGTGCGCATCCGTGGCTGGCTCAAGCGCCATCGCCCGCCCTACCTGGTGGAGGTGGACTACCCGCAGAACCCCAGCGACCAGCGCGATGAGGTGAAGGCCTACGGCATGGCGCTGATCAACGCGATCAAGGAGCTGCTGCCGCTCAACCCGCTGTACAGCGAGGAACTGAAGAACTACCTCAACCGCTTCAGCCCCAATGACCCGTCGCCGCTCACCGACTTCGCCGCCGCCCTGACCAGTGCACCGGCCAAGGAGCTGCAGGAGGTGCTGGACACGGTGCCGGTGCTCAAGCGCATGGAGAAGGTGCTGCCGCTGCTGCGCAAGGAAGTGGAGGTGGCACGCCTGCAGAGCGAGCTCTCCGCCGAGGTGAACCGCAAGATCGGCCAGCACCAGCGCGAGTTCTTCCTCAAGGAGCAGTTGAAGATCATCCAGCAGGAGCTGGGCATCACCAAGGATGACCGCAGCGCCGACGCCGAGCAGTTCACCCAGCGCCTGCAGGGCAAGGTACTGCCGGAGCAGGCGAAGAAGCGCATCGACGAAGAGCTGAACAAGCTGTCGATCCTGGAGACCGGCTCGCCGGAATACGCGGTGACCCGCAACTACCTGGACTGGGCCACCAGCGTGCCCTGGGGCGTGTACGGCAAGGACAAGCTCGACCTCGCCCATGCGCGCAAGGTGCTCGACAAGCACCACGCGGGGCTCGACGACATCAAGAACCGCATCCTCGAGTTCCTCGCGGTAGGCGCCTTCAAGGGCGAGATCGCCGGCTCCATCGTGCTGCTGGTGGGCCCGCCCGGCGTGGGCAAGACCAGCATCGGCAAGTCCATCGCCGAATCCCTGGACCGCCCCTTCTACCGCTTCAGCGTCGGCGGCATGCGTGACGAGGCCGAGATCAAGGGCCACCGCCGCACCTACATCGGCGCCCTGCCCGGCAAGCTGGTGCAGGCGCTGAAGGACGTGGAGGTGATGAACCCGGTGATCATGCTCGACGAGATCGACAAGCTCGGCGCCAGCTACCAGGGCGACCCGGCCTCGGCACTGCTGGAGACGCTGGACCCGGAGCAGAACGTCGAATTCCTCGACCACTACCTGGACCTGCGCATGGACCTGTCCAAGGTGCTGTTCGTGTGCACGGCCAACACCCTGGATTCCATCCCCGGCCCGCTGCTGGACCGCATGGAGGTGATCCGCCTCTCCGGCTACATCACCGAGGAGAAGCACGCCATCGCCAAGCGCCACCTGTGGCCGCGCCTGCTGGAGCGCACCGGTGTGCCCAAGGAGCGCCTGTCGATCACCGACGGCGCGCTGACCTCGGTGATCGAGGGGTACGCCCGCGAAGCCGGGGTGCGCCAGCTGGAGAAGCAGTTGGGCAAGATCATCCGCAAGTCGGTGGTGAAGATGCTCGAAGACCCCACCGCGAAGATCAAGGTCGCGCAGAAGGACCTGGAGCCCTTCCTCGGCACCCCGCCGTTCCGCAAGGAGCAGCTCCTCTCCGGCACCGGCGTGATCACCGGCCTGGCCTGGACCAGCATGGGCGGCGCCACCCTGCCGATCGAGGCGACGCGCATCCATACGCTGAACCGCGGCTTCAAGCTCACCGGCCAGTTGGGTGACGTCATGAAGGAGTCGGCCGAGATCGCCTACAGCTACATCAGCTCGAATCTGAAGAAGTACGGCGGCGATGCCGGGTTCTTCGACCAGGCCTTCGTCCACCTCCACGTGCCGGAGGGCGCCACCCCCAAGGATGGCCCCAGCGCCGGCATCACCATGGCCAGCGCCCTGCTCTCCCTGGCCCGCGACCAGGCACCGAAGAAGGGTGTGGCCATGACCGGCGAGCTGACCCTCACCGGCCAGGTACTGCCCATTGGCGGGGTGCGCGAGAAGGTGATCGCCGCGCGCCGGCAGAAGATCTTCGAGCTGATCCTCCCGGAGGCCAACCGTGGCTCCTACGAGGAACTGCCGGATTACCTGCGCGACGGCATGACGGTGCATTTCGCCCGGCGCTTCTCCGATGTCGCCAAGGTGCTGTTCGCCTGACGCCTGCGGCGCCTACCCAGGGGCCGGTGCAGCGGATATGCTGCACCGGCCCCTGAACGATGGAGCCGTCCATGAGTCCTGCCCGCCTTCCCCGCCTGCTGCTGCCCGCCGCCCTGATGCTGTTGGCCGCCTGCGCCCATGAATCCACCAGCCTGGTGGTGCAGAAACAGAGCAGTTGCCCGATCGAGCTGGACAAGGGCCAGTTGCTGGTCCTGACCCTGCCGAGCAATCCCACCACGGGGTTCCGCTGGGTGGTGAAGGACGCCGCGCCGGGCGTGCTGCGCAGCCTCGGCCCGGAGGTCTACGACACCCCCGAGGAAGCCGGCCTGGTGGGCGGCGCCGGTGAGTCCACCTGGCGCTTCAATGCCGCGCAGAGCGGCGAAGGCCGCCTGTTGCTGGTCTACCAGCGCCCCTGGGAAGCCGACGTGGCGCCGGAGCAGACCTTCGATTGCAAGGTCAGCGTGGACTGATACGGGGGCCCGCCCACTGGCGGGCCCTGCTGGCGAAACGCTTGGCTCTGTCTGCGTTAAGTGTTGCTAGAGGATTTGAGCCCAGCTGATTGCCGAGCTCTGGTGATGTTTCTGGTTTCGCCCACCCGGGCGAGTCCCTTTTCCAATCGCTGGAACGCCAGCCCGGTGAAAAGGAACCAAAAAACTTGCCCCATCATCCGGCCCGACTGCGTCGGGTTCCCTCACTCCATCGCCGTTACTCGCTACGCTCGCCCTTCGGGCCGCACTGAAGTGCGTTCGCCGCAAGCGTCGTCTGGGGGCCGGCGCGATGGGCCATCCATGGCCTGGCGCGCCTCTCGCGGCATCCATGCCGCTCGT
>BATO01000125.1 GCA_000474255.1 Aquipseudomonas alcaligenes MRY13-0052 | reverse complement strand
GGACATGCACCAGCATGCGCTGCGCCAGGGCCTCCAGGGCCTGTGGCGTCAGGCCCCTCAGGTCCTGGCTCTGGAGCGCGTCCATGTCATGCATGCGCCCATGCTGCCCGCACGAGGCCAGCCCCGCCATCGGCAACTTCAGCAATTGCGCCTCCGGCATCCGCTCACACCCGGGTGATCACCCGCCGCTCGTGCAGTCGCTGCCACGGCAGCCCCACGATCAGCGCATCGAATTGCTCCTGCGTCAGGGCCAGCGGGGTGCTCGACTCCAACCCCCGCGGCCACACGAAGTGCCCCGCGTTGAGTCGCCGGGCTGCGCACCACACCCCCCAGCCGTCATGGACGATCAGCTTCACGCGTGTGGCACGCGCATTCGCGAACAGGTAGCCGTGGTGGGCCTGCGCCGCCCCCAGCGTCTGCACCACACACGCCAGCAGCCGGTCCGCCCCGGCTCGCATGTCCACTGGCGCCGTGCACGCCCACAGCGCGTCGATGCGGATCACTTCGTCACCCCAGCGGCCAGTTCGCACAACCACGCCGCACACGCCTGGGCCTGCGCTGCCGGCCAGCTCACCGTCAGCCGGGCCGCGCCGCTGCGCCACTCGATGTGAATGTCTGGCGTGCTCGGGTTCGCCATGCCAGGGCCTTCGGCGCTCGGCCGCGGCCTGTCCGGTGCTGGCAAGGCCAGCGCTACGAACTGGGCATCGACCACCGGCGCCGGGTTGCCCGAGGCCATGGGTGCTGACGCCGCCGCCGGCACCTCACACCCAGATCCCAGCAGGCCTGCCCGCTTGACTCCCCGACCCGCCAGCCACTGACGCACCACGTTCGCGTTCAGCCCATGCCTGAGCGCCACTGCCGCGATCGACGCTCCAGGCTGTCGGCATTCGCCCAGCACCTTCGCCTTGAACTCGGCGTCGTGCACTCGCCGAGTCTTGTCCTTGTGTTCCATTGCTGTCCACCAATTCACATTGCTGGACACCATCGTCTCGGAGCTATCCAGCTCCTTCAAGGGGGCATGGCTGGTCGCTCACGCTGTGCCCCATGTGCGGTGGGCAGATGCGCATCATTGCCTTCATCACCCACAGCGCCGAAATCCGCCACATCCTGAACCACATCGGGGTGGAGTCTGCCCCCCCGCACATCACCCCGGCACGCGGGCCACCGCTGTGGGAGGGCTGCGACGCGCCGGTGGATGATGGTGCGCAAGGCGAGCCGGATTGGGATCTGGCAGCTCAACCCGACGAGGTAGACCAGCGCGTCAATTGGTGACCCAGTGAAGCGGCGGTATCCATCGCTGCGGGGAAGCAGCTGCGCGCGCGCCAGGCCCAAATGCATACTGCCTCCCAAGCTCTTGCCATTGAGCGGCAAGCGAGCGCTCAACCTTCCTTGGCCGAACGTGTTTCGAGGCCCAAAACTCGTGCCATACTTGGCCTCATGCGGTTGAATTTCCTATCCGTAAAGTCCTATTTCACCACAGCGCCAGCAGACTGCCCAGCAAGCGATGTCGCAGCCCGGCTGGATGCTGGCGGCTGTCTGTGTCTGAGGGAGCTCACAGCGTCATCAATCGGTGACAGCTCTACCCTGTAGCGACTTGCCAGCACGATACGGGGGTGATTCACTAACCGGCATTGCATACCGCCACAATAGCGGCGTCAGTCATAACCTGCGCGCTTCGTGGCTCCGCAAAACCCTGCTGTTTCAGCGGAGCCTTGAGCTTCCCACCTCGACCCGAGAACACCTGCCATGACCGATTCCCAGCAATGCATCACCCTGTGGGGCACGCCGCACTCCCTGTATACCGGCAAGATTCGCTCGTATCTGATCAAGAAAGGCATCAGCTTCCGCGAGCGCATGCCGGCTGAGCCGGCGTTTCAGCAGCGAGTCGTACCGGTGGTTGGTGCCGTGGTAGTACCCATTCTGGAGCTGGCCGATGGCACCATCGTGCAGGATACCAGCGACATGATCGACCATCTGGAGCAAGCCTTTCCCGCACGCCCGATGCTGCCGACCTCGCCGGTTCAGCGGGTAACCGCACTGCTGCTGGACGGCTTTGGTTCCGAGGGCCTGCTGGCCGCCGCCATGCACTATCGCTGGTCCTACCGCGCCGAGCAGGAACAATTCCTGCGCGCCGAATTCGGCCGCAGCGTGCACGCCGGCAACAACCGTGATGAGCGTCTGGCTGCAGGCGCGCAGATGATGAGCTACTTCAATTCCTTTCTGCCTTTCCTCGGTGTGACTCCGCAAAGCATCCCGGCACATGAGGCCGCCTATGAGGCGCTGCTGGATGCGCTGGACATTCACTTTCTCAGCCATCCGTACCTGCTCGGTGGTCACCCGAGCATTGCCGACTTCGGCTTTATGGCCCCGCTGTTTGCTCACCTCGGCCGCGACCCCTACCCGTCCGCGCTGATGAAAAATCGTGCACCGAATGTCTTCCGCTGGACCGAACGCATGAACCTTGCCGGTATCGGCGATGTCGAGTTTCCCGACCGTGCTGAAGCCTGGCTGCCCGACGATGCGCTTCCGGCCACCCTGGAGCCGGTTCTGGCGCTGCTGTTCAAGGACTGGGGCACTCTGCTGGCGGCGGATGCCGGGGCATTCAATGCCTGGAGCCAGGGACTGCCTGCAGGCACTCCGACGCATATAGCCCAGGAGCGCAAGATTCATCCCACCGTCGGCATGGTCGAGTATCAGTGGCGTGGCTGCAAAATCCAGCGCGCCAGTGCGCCACACGGTCTGTGGCTATTCGCCAAAGCCCAGGCAGCGGCCAACGGTCTGTCCGGTGCGGCGCAGCAGCGTGTAGCCGAACTGCTCAAGCGTACCGGCGGTGAGCCGGTCATGGCCTTGCAGCTGGCCCGGCAGATGAAGCGGGAGAACTACAACCTCGTCCTGCAATAGCCTTGCAGCCAGCCGGGCAATCACAAACCTGCGTCATGCAGGAGGATATTGCGCCAGGCGCTGGCCACAGCGGGTATCTGAGTAACCCCCGGCACTTCAAGGGTTCAGCGGAACGCCTGCATGCTATGTTCGCGCACTGGCCGGGGCCAGTTGAATGTTGCGGGCAGCGCGCGTGGAGGGTGGCCTCGGCGCGTAGCGACAGCCCGCCAAGGCCAACTTCCCTGTACCGGCTTACTGCCCATCCTGCATCCACGAATTACCGCGGTAGGTTGGGTTGAGCCACGCGAAGCCCAACAGGTATCAATGCACCGCTTTGTCGGGCTTCGCCGCAAGGCGGCTCAACCCAACCTACAATACGGACTTATTGACTCGGCATCATGCATCCATGAATTACCGGTAGATTGGGTTGAGCCACGCGAAGCCCAACAGGTATCAATGCACCGCTTACACCCCCAAGCCCTTCGTGCGCAAAGCGTTTGCCAAGGTGAGCAAGGTGTTCACCGACAAGGCATCGGGCAAGGACACCCAGCGCCCCCAGCTCGAAGCGCTGCTGAGCTTCGTCCGCGAAGGCGATACAGTGGTGGTGCACAGCATGGATCGGCTGGCCCGCAACCTCGATGACCTGCGTCGCTTGGTACAGAAGCTGACTCAGCGCGGCGTGCGCATCGAGTTCCTGAAGGAGGGCCTGGTGTTCACCGGCGAGGACTCGCCGATGGCCAACCTCATGTTGTCGGTCATGGGGGCCTTCGCCGAGTTCGAGCGCGCCCTGATCCGTGAGCGGCAGCGCGAAGGCATCGCCCTGGCCAAGCAGCGCGGCGCGTACCGGGGCCGCAAGAAGGCCCTGTCCGACGAGCAGGCTGCTACCCTGCGGCAGCGGGCGGCTGCCGGCGAGCCCAAGGCGCAGCTTGCCCGCGAGTTCAACATCAGCCGGGAAACCCTCTACCAGTACCTCCGCACGGACGACTGATACATGCCGCGTCGCTTGATCCTCTCGGCCACGGAGCGGGACACCCTGCTTGCGTTGCCGGAAAGCCAGGATGACCTGATCCGCTACTACACCTTCAACGATTCCGACCTGTCGCTGATCCGTCAGCGGCGCGGCGACGCCAACCGCCTGGGCTTCGCGGTGCAGCTCTGCCTGCTGCGCTACCCCGGCTATGCGCTGGGCACCGACAGCGAGCTGCCCGAGCCGGTCATCCTGTGGGTGGCCAAGCAGGTTCAGGCCGAGCCGGCGAGCTGGGCGAAGTACGGCGAGCGGGACGTGACTCGCCGCGAGCACGCCCAGGAACTGCGCACCTACCTGCAACTGGCTCCATTCGGCCTGTCGGACTTCCGCGTCCTGGTGCGCGAATTGACCGAGCTGGCCCAGCAAACCGACAAGAGCTTGCTGCTGGCCGGTCAGGCGCTGGAGAGCCTGCGGCAGAAGCGGCGCATCCTGCCGGCGCTGAGCGTGATCGACCGGGCCTGCTCGGAGGCCATTGCGCGGGCCAATCGGCGGGTCTACCGCGCCCTGGTCGAACCACTCACGGACTCGCATCGGGCCAAGCTGGACGAGCTGTTGAAGCTCAAGGCCGGCAGCAGCATCACCTGGTTGACCTGGCTGCGACAGGCACCGCTGAAACCCAACTCCCGGCACATGCTTGAACACATCGAGCGGCTGAAGACATTTCAGCTGGTGGACTTGCCCGAAGGCCTGGGCCGGCACATCCACCAGAACCGCCTGCTCAAGCTGGCCCGCGAGGGTGGGCAGATGACGCCCAAAGACCTCGGCAAGTTCGAGCCGCAGCGACGTTACGCGACCCTGGCCGCCGTGGTGCTGGAGAGCACCGCGACCGTGATTGATGAACTGGTCGATTTGCATGACCGTATCCTGGTCAAGCTGTTCAGCAGCGCGAAGCACAAGCATCAGCAGCAGTTCCAGAAGCAGGGCAAGGCGATCAACGACAAGGTGCGCCTGTACTCAAAAATCGGCCAGGCTCTGCTGGAAGCCAAGGAAAGCGGCAGCGATCCCTACGCGGCCATCGAGGCGGTGATTCCCTGGGATGAGTTCACCGAGAGCGTCAGCGAGGCCGAGCTGCTGGCCCGGCCGGAGGGCTTCGATCATCTGCACCTGGTCGGCGAGAACTTCGCCACCCTGCGCCGCTACACGCCGGCCCTGCTGGAGGTACTGGAACTGCGCGCCGCACCGGCCGCGCAAGGCGTGCTGGCAGCCGTGCAGACCCTGCGCGAGATGAACGCCGACAACTTGCGCAAGGTGCCGGCCGATGCGCTCACAGACTTCATCAAGCCGCGCTGGAAGCCGCTGGTGATCACCCCGGAAGGCCTCGACCGGCGCTTCTACGAAATCTGCGCCCTGTCCGAACTGAAAAATGCCCTGCGCTCCGGCGACATCTGGGTCAAAGGCTCGCGGCAGTTCCGCGACTTCGACGACTATCTGCTGCCGGCAGAGAAGTTCGCCGCGCTCAAGCACGAGCAGGCCCTGCCCCTGGCGATCAACCCGAACAGCGACCAGTACCTGGAAGAGCGTTTACAGCTGCTGGACGAGCAGTTGGCCATCGTCACCCGCCTGGCCAAGGACAACGAGTTGCCCGATGCCATCCTCACCGAGTCCGGGCTGAAGATCACCCCACTGGATTCTGCGGTGCCGGATCGGGCGCAGGCGCTGATCGACCAGACCAGCCAGTTGCTGCCGCGCATCAAGATCACCGAACTGCTGATGGACGTGGACGACTGGACGGGCTTCAGCCGCCACTTCACCCACCTGAAGGACGGTGCCGAGACCAAAGACCGGACGTTGCTGCTGTCCGCAATCCTCGGTGATGCGATCAACCTCGGGCTGACCAAGATGGCCGAGTCGAGCCCCGGCCTGACCTACGCCAAGCTGTCCTGGCTGCAAGCCTGGCACATCCGCGACGAAACCTACTCGGCGGCCCTGGCCGAGCTGGTCAACCACCAGTACCACCATGCCTTCGCCGCCCACTGGGGCGACGGCACCACCTCATCCTCCGATGGCCAGCGCTTCCGCGCAGGCGGCCGGGGCGAAAGCACCGGGCACGTCAACCCGAAGTACGGCAGCGAGCCGGGACGGCTGTTCTACACCCACATCTCCGACCAGTACGCGCCGTTCAGCACCCGCGTGGTGAATGTCGGCGTGCGCGATTCCACCTATGTGCTCGACGGCTTGCTGTACCACGAGTCCGATCTACGGATCGAGGAGCACTACACCGACACGGCCGGCTTCACCGATCACGTCTTTGCCCTGATGCACCTGCTGGGCTTCCGCTTCGCGCCACGCATCCGCGACCTCGGCGAAACCAAACTGTACGTGCCGCAGGTCGTGCAGGCCTACCCGACGCTGCGCCCGCTGATCGGCGGCACCCTGAACATCAAGCACGTCCGCGCCCATTGGGACGACATCCTGCGCCTGGCCAGCTCGATCAAGCAGGGCACGGTCACCGCCTCGCTGATGCTGCGCAAGCTCGGCAGCTATCCGCGCCAGAACGGCCTGGCCGTGGCCCTGCGCGAGCTGGGCCGGATCGAGCGCACGCTGTTCATCCTCGACTGGTTGCAGAGCGTCGAGCTGCGCCGCCGCGTGCATGCCGGATTGAACAAGGGGGAAGCGCGCAACTCCCTGGCCAGGGCGGTGTTCTTCAACCGCCTCGGTGAGATCAGGGATCGGAGCTTCGAGCAGCAGCGCTATCGGGCCAGCGGCCTCAACCTGGTGACGGCGGCTATCGTGCTGTGGAACACAGTGTATCTGGAACGCGCCACCCAGGGGCTGGTCGAGGCTGGTAAGCCGGTGGACGGCGAGCTGCTGCAATACCTGTCGCCGCTGGGTTGGGAACACATCAACCTAACCGGCGATTACGTCTGGCGGCAGAGCCGCCGGCTTGAAGACGGGAAGTTCAGGCCGCTACGGTTGCCCGGAAAACCTTAGCGTACGATTTTTCCGTTTTCTCTATTCGCCCCTAACCCAGGGCTCTATGCTGGACTGCCAGCTCGAAACCAAGATCGTTTCCACTGTGCCCGGCATGACTACCTGCTACACAACTCGGGACATTTACTCGACCAATGGCCGCGTTGTGCTGCTGGATCGTGGCTCCAAGGTCGTCGGCCAGTACCAGGGCGGCATGACTCAGGGCCAGGCGCGAATCTTCGTCCTGTGGACGCGGGTTGAAACGCCTACCGGCGTCGTTATCAACCTCGATTCGCCAGGCGCTGGCCCACTTGGCGAAGGCGGTCTAGGTGGCTGGGTGGATACCCATTTCTGGAAGCGTTTCGGCGGGGCAATCATGTTGAGCATGATTGGCGATGTGGGCGACTTCCTGTCTAACAAGGCGTCGCAGGGCGATTCAGACCGGATCACCTTCGATAACACTTCGGATAGTAGCCAGGATATGGCCGCTACCGCGCTCGAAAACACTATTAACATCCCGCCGACCCTGTACAAGAACCAGGGCGAGCGGTTGCAAATCTTCGTCGCACGCGACCTTGATTTCAGCGGAGTATATAACCTTGAACGCAGCAACTAGCTTAGCCCTTGGGCGCGACGCCACGGTTAATCAGCTCATGCGGCCTATCGTGCCGCACCTGGAGCGTGGTGATGTGGTCGAGGTCACTATCAATCGCCCCGGCGAGCTGTGGGCAAAAACCTTTCAAGGCTGGGAACCTGTCAAGGTTCCCGAGCTGACCATGCCCTACCTCAAGAGCCTGGCGAACGCTATCGCCGTGTTCAACGGCATTTCCCTGGCCAGCATCACGTCTGTGGTGCTGCCAGGCGGGCAACGCGGCCAGATTGTCCTGCCGCCTGCCTGCATCGACGACACGCTGTCGCTTTCCATCCGAAAGCATTCGCTGGTGGTCAAGACGCTCGATGAGCTGGACGCCGAGGGTGCTTTCGAGTCCTTCGATGACGTGAGTTTCAACAAGCCAACGGCTGCCGAGGCGGCAGCCCTGGTGCTGAAGCGCGACTTCACTCGCCTGACGCCTGCCGAGGCCGAGCTGTTGGCCTTGAAGCGCGAAGGTCGCATGCGTGACTTCCTCGACCTGTGCGTCCAGTCGCACCGAAACATCATCATTGCGGGCAAGACTGGATCGGGCAAAACCACGTTCGCCAGGTCGCTGATTGAGCGCGTGCCCAACAGTGAGCGCCTAGTCACCATCGAGGACGTTCACGAACTGTTCCTGGAGAATCACCCGAACCGCGTTCACATGATTTATGGGTACGGCAAGGGCCGCGTCTCTGCGGTCGAAGCGCTGCGTTCCTGCATGCGTCAGTCGCCGGATCGAATCTTTCTGGCTGAGCTGCGCGGCGATGAAGCATGGGAGTACCTGGGCAGCCTCAACACGGCGCACCCTGGTTCGATCACCACTACGCACGCGAACAACGCTATCCAGACCTTCCAGCGTGTCGGCACCTTGATCAAACAGTCTGAGGTCGGGCGCGTGCTCGATCTGGATATGATCAACCGGACGCTCTTCAGCACGATTGACGTGGTGCTGTACTTCTCCGACCGGAAGCTCTGCGAAGTGTTCTATGACCCCGTGTTTGCCAAAGAGCAAATGCGCTGACGGAAAGGAAGCCGTTCGCCTTTGGCCTAACGGTTGCGCCACCTGCTTAGTGGTGGGCAGCTCGGGGCATCCGAGCACCATTTTTTCAGCATGACCAGGAGGCACCAATGAATAACCCAGCTCTCGACGCAAACCAGGTTCGTGCGCTGCACGTTCTTGGTCAGACCCTGGCGCAGATTCGCTCTCTCGCCCGTGCCCAAGGCTCCCCAGCCGACCGCTTGAACGCCATAGGCGCGCTTGCCGACGCTATGCACAACGTCCCTATGACGGTCGCCCATCCCGACCGCTACGACGCTTCCGAGATTGGCAGCGCCATCAGCGCCGTTGCTGCCATTCATCGCAAGCAAGGCGCAGCCGCTGCTGCCGCCTCTCTCGCTGCCAGCGGGCATCTGGAGTCGAATCTATGATTTCGTGCGCTGGCTGCGCCATTTCGGGCGCATTCGGGCCTGAAGCACAGGCGCGTTCTATCGAGGCACTGCCTACCGTGCTTTTGCTTGTCGTCGTCTGTGTTGTGGTTGTTTCTGGGGTTATGCCGAGATAAGGCAAAAATTAGGACATTCGCTCTGTAAGCCAATGATTTAAAAGGTCATTCTGGATCTTATGACTTACTGACCAACCACCGTCTGGCTAGACGTCTATGCTGATGCTTTTGCCTTGCTTGTGGGGTGTGCTCAATGGCATCGGTGGAAAGAACAGCCTATCCGGTCTTGCCCAGTCAGCTACCAGCCAAGGAGCTTCATCGAAGCTATTCCCTGTCTGATTCAGAGATCGAATGGGTCAACAACACCGCTAAGAGTCCAGCGCTCTCGATTGGGCTGGCAGTCCAGTTAAAGGTGTTTCAGCAACTGCACTATCTGGTGGAACTGGAAGACGCAACCCCTGAACAACTCTTCATCTCGGCTGTGCTTCCAACCCGCCAACAGGTGCCCAATCGTGTGAGGGTCTTTCTCGACCGGCTGGAGGCTGTTCTGAGCGATTCGAAGTGATCGCTATTGGCCGATCGAGACGGGAGCTGCTGGAGCTCCCGTATATGGATGTGAACGTGGGTGTGAACATTCTTTATCAGGATTACCGCCCTTCGAGTTTTTTCACCACTTCGTCGGTAGTCATCACACCGTTGGCGATATAGCGGAAGTTGACCAACGCGCTACCGTATCCGTCGCCATCAGGCAGCTTCGGTCCGGCCACCGCATCACGCACGACGATGACTTCAAAACCCCGTTCGAGGAACTCACGAAGGTGCGACTCAACGCACAGGTTGGAGGCCATGCCGGCCAGGACGATTTTGTCGATGCGCTGTTTGCGCAATTGCAGCATCAGGTCGTTGCTTTGCGGTCCGTACAACTTGTGTGGTGAGGCGATGATGGTCTTGCCGTCTTCGATGAAGGGCTTGAACTCCTGCATGAAATCGGCCCCCGAGTTACGGAACCCATCGAGCGTCAAGGCACCTTTGCGATCGAACAGCCCGAGCTTGTGCTGCACGGACTCTGCTGGCGCCTCAAACTCCCATTTGTGATCGTGGGGATAGTAGTAGTGGGGTGAGATGGCTACGGTTGCTCCGGCCTGCTTGAACGCTTTGAACAGTTGGTTCAGGTGCGGCACCAGTTTTTGCTCGGTGACGCTCTCACCGAAGACCGCCCAGCCGGCACCGTCTTTACTCATGAAGTCGATCTGCGGGTCGATCACCACCAAAGCGGTGCGACTGGAATCCCACTCGAAAGTGGAAGCCGGGAGCGCCGGCTTGACCGGGTCAGCATACGGGTCTTCGGCGGCGTTGCCCATGCCGGGGGCCATCAGTAACGCGGCCAGCAACGGGGCGCAGGCGAGAAATTTACCGGGACGAATGTTGAAGGTCATTTGCAAGTCCTCATGCATGTTTAGTGCATTCAAGGTACGTTGCGAGGTCCCGGCGCAATGGACATTTTTCCTTGGCTTTCGGACAAGAAGCGCGGCACCTGGCGTGCGCCAGCGGCATGACAACTGTGATGACCTTAGAGGTGGCAACCGCGTACCATGACGCCATCACTCGGACTTCGGGCGTTTCGTTCATGCAGCGTCATATCTGTTTTCTGGTTTACTCAGGCTTTGTCCTGCTTGATCTGAGCGGCCCGCTCGAAGCCTTCAGTAACGCCAATCGTGGACGTCCCTCAAGCTATCGATTCACCATTGCCTCACTGGAGGGCGGATTGATCGAAGCGTCGAGTGGGCTGCAGATTGCAACTGAAGCGATACAGGCTGTCGAGCGCTTCGATACGCTCATCATTGTCGGCGCGCCAACCGCGCCGATCGATGACAGGATGCCCTCATTGGCCGCGATCATACGGCAGATATCCGCGAACTCACGTCGCACGGCGAGTGTGTGTACGGGCGCCTTTTTGCTTGCCGAGAGCGGTTTGCTCGATGGCCGCGTGGCCACCACCCACTGGAACTATGCGCCGCAGTTGCAAGCGCGATACCCGTTGCTGCAGGTCAATGGAGACAGAATCTGGACCGAAGACGGCAATGTCTGGACGTCCGCGGGCATGTCGGCGGGTATCGATATGACCCTGGCCATGATTGAGCAAGACCTGGGCAAGGAAGTGTCGCGGTCCGTCGCGCGCATGCTGGTGGTTTATTATCAGCGGCCAGGGGGGCAGTACCAGTTTTCTTCGTTGCTGGATTTTGACCCGGGCTCGGACCGAATCCGTGCGGTGCTCACGTATGCGCGCGATCACCTGCATGAAGATTTGCCCGTTGAACGTCTGGCCGACGTTGCCAATATGAGCGTGCGCCAGTTTGGCCGCGTGTTTGCGGCGGCTATCGGCGTGACGCCCTCCAAAGCGGTCGAACGTCTACGTATTGAGTCGGCACGGCCGTTGGTTGAGGACAGCAACCAGACGTTCGAGGGGATAGCCAGGCGCTGCGGATTCGGCGATGCCGATCACATGCTTCGCAGTTTCATGCGTGTGGTCGGACGCACGCCACAAGAGCTGCGGCGCAGTAGCCGACAGGCAAAACTCGATGGTTCCAGGGTATGAGTCAGGCGCAATGCCCGGGCACCGATTAATGCGTGAAGCAGCGCGAAACGACTCTTGTACGTCGATGACAATGAGTGCAGTTTTCTGAGCGGACATTGTGGCATTCCTCAGCGGTTTAGGAGGTTACGAGGTTAGCCATGCTGCACATTGCCAGAAATGCCTGAGGCAGACGAAATCAGGACATTTCACGCCAATCAATCGTAGGCGAAATGAAACACCACCGGCGATTATGAATCTGGTTGTGTTCACCTGTTGAATCCAGAGCCGATTGCTGTCACCCATGGATGACTGCTTCTGGCCGATAGTTGCCCGCTGTCACCGGCTGCAATCGGCCAGCAGCGGACAGTGAGTGGCAGCCCCGGGTAGGGCTGCCTGACGAAGCGTCAGATCACGCGTTTGATGCTGATGTAGTCGCCCTGAGTTCGCAGGGTGACGGTCACCGGTTTGCTAGTGCGATTACGCCAGAACCAACCGTGCTTGCCATCGAATGCGGCCTCCAGAACACCTGTATCTTCTGGCGTTGAGCGTCCCTTCCCGTAGCCGTGATAGAAGTCGCGCGGCGCGTTGTAAGGATCGCCGTGGGTATCGTAGTTAACGACGCCGCCATTGGCAGTCCAGCTGTAGTTCACCTTGGCACCTTGCTTCATTTCCAGCTTCACTTCGGCGCCCTGGTTCGGGCTCAAGGTGATGCTCATTTCATGCTGCAGGGCAGCCTGCTCAGGCGCAGCCGGTTGCTCCGGAGCGGGAATGACCTCGGCAGGAGTGGCCGGGGTAGTGGCAGGGGCTGCAGGTGCTGCGGCGATATTTTCAGCTGGCAGCGGAGTTGGCGTCTGAGCTGCGGCCTCATCGGCGCGGGCCTCTTCAGCCAGCTGGATCTTCACCTCACCCATCTGTGTGAGACCCAGTGCTCGGCCCACGCCAGTGGGATCGATCGCATACTCCGAAGGCATCACCACGGTAACCAGAAGCACGCAGGCAATGATTGCCGCGATGATCGTGGAGCGCAGTAGCTGTGCTGTCGAGGGGAGTTCGTTGAGGGTCGGAAGCTTGGTATTGAACATAAAAAGAATTCCTTACTGAGAGACGATCAGGCCGGTGATCTGGTAGCCCATGAGCAAGAAGCCGGCGCTCATCATGGCAACGTTGGCGGTGTAGGCATGGCGCCAGAAGCTGGCAGTACGTCGCCAGTAGCCCATCAGAATGAGAATGCCGCCAAGGGCCAGTAGCTGGCCGATCTCGACACCTACGTTGAAGGCAATCAGGTTGGCGATCAGGCCATCAGGAGAAATCTCGAACTCCTGGATCTTGGTGGCCAGACCGAAACCATGAAGCAGGCCGAAGATCAGCGTTGCTGCGCGGGTATCGGGCTGGTACCCAAACCAGCGCTGGAAGGCGCCGAGGTTATCCAGGGCCTTGTACACGACCGAAAAGCCGATGATCGCGTCGATCACATACGAGCTGATGCTGATGTTGCTAAGCACTCCAAAGAGCAGAGTGATCGAATGGCCAACTGCGAACAGCGTGACGTACAGCCCTACGTCCTTCAGACGGTAGAGAAAGAAGATCACGCCGAACAGGAACAGCAGATGGTCGTAGCCGGTGATCATGTGTTTGGCACCCATGTAGATGAAGGGCACCAACATCACGCCGGTACTTTCCTGGATGAAGCCCTTGTCTCCTTCGGGAACTCCGTGGGCCAGCGCCTCAGGCATGACTGCCATCAGTAGAGCGAGGGTAAGCAAGGGCAGAAAGAGTGATCGACGCAGGCGTGCGATCAGCGCCGTTGCCCTGCTTAGGGGAAGCGAATTCATAACGATTTCCTAGGCTGTAGTGGTCTGGGGCCGCGAGGCGGCCGGTTTCAGAGCACGAACCTAGAGCGTGGTGGCCGTTCGATCAGGTAGATCGGCACTTCAGGGACAATTGCCCGCAACGAGCTGGGAGGGGTTTCCCGCTCGGGGCGTGACAGTAGTGTCAACGCCGACCCGAGATAGGGGATCTCATGGCTATGGTCAGCTGCATGTTTGTGGCTCGGGAATGCCGGCGCGTCCACGTCATGGGAATGACCATGGGACACAGCGCCAGAGTAATCCCCCGGTATCAGCGGTGCTTTGATGGCGGCCAGCGAATGCCCTACCCAGGCCAATAGCAAGGCCAGTATCAATGCGATAACGGGTTTCTTCGAGGCACTACGGCGAGCCATTTTCCTATGTCTTGCAGCTTGCAAAGGACCAACAGGGTCGTTTGACCGTATCCCCCCAGGGGGGATAGGATGCGAGCGTAAATCATCGAGGCATAGGACTCAAGGCATGAGCGATCACGAACACAGCCATGGCCACCGACACCAAAGCCACAGCGATGTCATGAAGCGCCTGAAACGCGCCGAGGGCCATCTGCGCAGCATCATCACCATGATCGAGGATGGCCGTGAGTGCGTGGATATCGCGCAGCAGCTGCATGCCGTGGAGAAGGCCGTATGCCAGGCCAAGCGCACTCTGATTCAAGATCACATCGATCACTGCCTGGAGCACACGATGGACGCCCTCGCTACTGGCGAGCGCACCTCCCTTGAAGACTTCAAGCAGATCACGAAGTACCTGTAGGTATCACCATGTCGAGCTTTGCCGAATTGCTGCAGCAGGGT
>BATO01000126.1 GCA_000474255.1 Aquipseudomonas alcaligenes MRY13-0052 | reverse complement strand
GGTGGAGAACCTGAATTACAGCGCCCAGGCCCTGGCCAGCACCTGGCCGGCGCGATTCGCTGAAGACCCGCAGGCACGTGTGAAGACACCGAACGGCCTGGCCTTCCGCCTGCAGCGGCAGCCCGAGGCGATCGCGAACGCCGTCTATGGCGGCAGGATGGGCAACGGCCCGGCGGCCTCCGGCGACGGCTGGCGCTATCGTGGCAGGGGCCTGATCCAGTTGACCGGAAAGGGCAACCACGCAGCAGCGAGCACGGATCTCGGCATCGACCTGGTGGCGCACCCGGAGCTGCTCGAACAGCCGGAGCACGCAGCGATGGCAGCGGCCTGGTTCTGGGCCTCGCGCGGGCTCAATGAGCTGGCCGATCAGGGCGACTTCGAGGGCATCACCCGCAAAATCAATGGCGGCCTCACCGGCCTGGCCGAGCGCCGCGTGCTCTGGGAGCGGGCGAAGGCGGTGCTGTCGTGATCGGCGTCCCTGTGCGTCTGGTGCTGGCCAGCCTGGCGCTGCTGGCCGCCGGCGCCCTCGGTGCCTGGTTGGCGGCTGGGCACTACCGCCCCCAACTGGACGAGGCCCAGGGCCTGGCCGCCCAATGCCGTCTCGCTCGGGGCGCCCTGGAGAGTGCCGTCGGCGAGCAGAACGCGCGCGTGGCCCAGTTGCACGCAGAGGTCGAACAGCGGCAGCAGGTCGCCGCCCAGGCCCAACAGGAGGCGCGGAAGGCCGCCGTCGGCGACTACGCGGCCGCCCAGCGCCTGCAGCAGGAGCGGATCGGCGGTGACCAGTGTGCCGCGGCCGCGACGGTGATCGACAAGGAGCTGGGGCTATGAGGCTGGGAATCGTGGTGGTGGGGGTGATTGCGCTGGCGGGGTGCGCCGGCCGGCAGGAAGCCGAGCCGCGCCTGGTGCGCGTGGAGGTGCCGGTGGCGGTGCCTTGCCGGGTGCCGGAGGTGGCTGTGCCGCCCTGGGCAGCATCTACGCTGCGCGCGGGCGACTCGCTGGAGGTGAAGGTGCGTGCGCTGTTGGCTGAGCGCCGCCAGCGGATCGGCTATGAGAGGGAGCTGCTCGGTTCGGCTCAGTCCTGCCGGTAGTGAGGTCAAGTCTCGCTAGTACGTACCGGTGCATATTTCTGGGAGAAGTGAGCTAGTTTTCCCCAAAGAGCATCTCGATATATCTTGTAACGGAACTCGAAAATAGTAGCCATGGCTAGCGCCAGCACTAAACTTCCACAGCACATTACACAGAAGCCCATCCATGGAGCATCTTTAAAGAACCCAGCTCTGGATATGAATTCCATCAGAGGGTAGTGGCAAAGATACAGCGTATAAGAGTATTGCCCCATATACTCAATTGGGCCGACTGCTGGTTTTGGGATTAATTCTCTGTTGAGTCTGCTTGCAAGTATCGTGGTCAATATTAACGGCAATGTCACAACTAGGTTCCAGATAATGGAATAAGTTCCATCCTCTGGCCATATAGAGGAAATAAACATTATAGAAGTTGATATTGCTGTTGCAATGATAAGAACATGGCTTTTGATTGAGTTGGTGACACCTTTTTTTACTAAGAACCAAGTGCCTGCGCCGATAAACCAAATAATCCCTAGGTCCTTGCCTTTACCGATCACATCAAGAACTACAAACGATAGTGATGCACCGAAAAGGCCTATCAGGCCCCATTTCAGATAGCGATTGGTCTTGCTGATAGTCAAGGCGAGCACGCCATAGAAAATATAAAGCCACCACTCCTGCGCTACCGACCACAGTGGACGGTTTGTTCCAAACGTATCATTAGAGAAAGGCTCAGGCAGCAGAAGAAATATGTTTTCAAAGAATGTTTTTACATCATAGCTTTTGGGGTATGGGTGCTCGGTGGATCGGTAGAAGAAATACTCTAGCACTGCATAGAGAACTAGGACGGGGATAAGTGGGATGAATATTCGACAGGCTCTGTCAAATAGAAAATTTTGGTAGCTATATCCCGAATTGGTCCGTCGGCTGTCGCATAGCCAGGCGATCGTGAATCCAGATAAAAAGAAGAATATAATTACGGCTGAAGACTGTATGTACGGAGAGTTTGGCCATTGTGTGAAGCTCATCAATCCGTAGTATGAGGCGGCATGCCCGGCTACGACTATGTGAGAGGCGATAACTCGAAGTAGCAGAAGATAATCAGAAGTGAATCTGTTGAGCATTAAGAGCCATCCTGTGGCTGGGCATTTTGGTTGCCCGAAGAGTCCGAGGTCATTGAATGTATCGAAGCGGATACAATGATACCGATTAGACCGCCCCAGATCACCAACCAGGCGACGGAACAGGTGCTGCCATCAAGCCCTTGCCACCGTAGGCCTCGCAGTCGTCCACAAGAGAGAACCGCTCCTGGCAGAGGTCGCGGTACCGCACCAGGGCTTCGGTGCTGCGTGCGGGAGACTCGCTGGAGGTGAAGGTGCGTGCGCTGCTCGCCGAGCGCCGGCAGCGGATCGGCTACGAGCGGGAGCTGCTGGCGGCCGTCACTGCCTGCCAGTAGATTGCCGGCTGGTGATCCCGTAGGCAGGTTCCGATTTCCCAGTGCCGTCGGATTCCTGCCCGAGGGGTGGCGTACGCTCCATGAAAAAGGAGAGCGTGCCATGCAAGAACACGAGGGAGTTTGTGCGCCTGGGGATGTGCTGACCCTGCGACTGCTCGACGGGATCGACCGGGAAGAGCTGCTGGAAATGCTGCGAGCTGAGGGCATCGGGATTGAGGTGATCGAAGCTGAGCAGGGGGCGGCGACTCTGGTCATTCGCGCCCCGCGGCGTCTGATGGTTCTGGAGGAGAAGGGCGGTTAGCGCAGCGCTCACCAGCCGGGCCCGGGGACGGGGGCCGGCACCAGGCCTTGGCCGGCGCAGGCCTCGCAGTCGTCCACCAGGGCGAACCGCTCCCGGCAGGTTGGGCACCGCATCCAGGCGGCCCAGTGCAGGCGCTCTGTACCGGTGCTTGGGAGCTGGGCCATCGGCATTGTCGCTCTTGAAATTCTTACCGGCCCAGGCATGCTGCCACCTTGGCATAACCAAGGAGTCGGTATGAACTTTACCGCCATCGCACGTAGCTTCAATCTATACGGTCAACCTGCTCTCCTGATGGCTGCTGGCACTTTCGGCATGCTTGTCTCTTCTCCGGCAGATGTCACAGCAGTAGGGATTGAGCAGATCGTTGAGGAACTAAAATCCTACGTATTCCTCGCCTGTGCAGCCCTAGCTATGGCGGGCTCCTTCTGGGGCCTGTGGAGGGTGTGGCTGGACTATCGCCACTCAAGGGGCGATGTGATTGGAGGTTGCGATTGCTGCGGAGGGACTATGCGACATCTTGACGGGCGCTATGGGGCATACAGCAAATGCCTAATGTGTGGCTCCACGCAGAAGGGATGGCATTGAACGAGTATTGGATTGCCAGTTTTGATTAAGAAAAGGGCTGCCGAGGCAGCCCTTTCTTTTTACTTGCTGATGTAGATCTTGAAGGGCTTGCCCACAGCACGCTGAATGTGGCCGTTTTTCAGGCGGCGAGTCCAGCGAAGGATGAAGGTGCCCCGTTCGTCGGTGTAGGTCATGACCTAGCTCCTATACGAGGATGGCCACTACTTACTGATCTGGACAAGTCTACAATCATTGTGTACATTGGCTCTTGCTACGGAGGCCTCTGCTATCACATTTCTTGTTTCGTTGCAAGAAGCGAGTGGAGAACTTCTTCGGTAGGTGTCTCACCTACCGCCTTCTGGCTGGTTACGCCGCACGCGTAATCAGTCAGAAATCTTCAAATTTTAGCTGCAGTTGCTCTCTCTCCAGGCCAAGGTGCCGAATTACTGCGTCAGCGAATTCATCTGCCTGCCACTCCGAGTCCTGTGTTTGCTTTGGTTGCGCGTCTGCAAAGTGGAGCAAGGGTTTGTGGCAGAGAAAGATGTGTCCAAGTTCGTGGAGGAAGATTCGGATCGCTTCCGGTTTGCTCCTGTTCAGTTCCGCGAACAACTTGCGGGGCATGTAGATCCAGCCGGTTTGGGGATCGACTGTTGCCCTTGTGCAGTCCAGCCATTCGCAATCTTCAATGACGTCGATGTTTACAGCGTTGGCCTCGAGCTTATTGATCAGTCGGCCAATCTTCTTGGGGGAGAAGGACTTCTGATCAATTTTCAGGATCTCGCAGAGCTTTTGTGCTACCAGAGAGATTATGTGCGGGGACATCTCAGGCACACGATGCCCCCGCATACGATAGTCAGCTAGGTTTTCATTCCCCGTCATTCCCATTCTCCCAGATTTCGTTCAGCAGCTTGCCGAGCTTGGCCAGCTGCTCCTGATTGAGGTCGGAGTTTGCGAAGCCTGCGATCAGCATTTTGTGGTGCCGCGGTAGCCCTTCCAGGGAAACGCTGTCGTTGGCTTCGCAGGCGTGCGCCTTGAGTTGTTGCACGTTGATTTGAGCGCCTCTTTGATTCAGGTACGAGGCGATCTTATCTACCCACTCCATGGGAATTTTACTGCGCCCGGTCTCCATCGCACTCAAGAAGGCAGTGGATGTTTTCAAGGCTGTTGCCATCGCGCTCAGGGTTACATCAAGCGCCCGGCGTTGCTCTCTCACAATTGCGCCGAAGCTAGAAAGCGACATGGATATCTCCTGTGGCTTTAGGAATCTCGAGGATTATTAAGCCACCGCTTCGCTGGAAAGTAAAGCGTTCTACTTGAATTGTTGAATTTGGTTGTGTCGTCGGTAGGAGAGGGAGCAGACGGGAGGGGCGCTAGCGCTTGCGGGTGGGGGCGATCAGGGGATAGGGGTGGGGGCTGCAACCCATGGCTTGATCAGCTTGACCTCGCTTGCCGGAGTCCTGCTGGCGGAGGTAAGGGAAGGAGAAGCCAAGGTTCGAGTGGCCATGCCCGCGTGCATGACCACCCTAGACTCACATCTTCGATAAAACGACGGTGACGCAAAGGACCAGCAAAATTGCGGTTACTGGCTCAACGCCCGCAAAGCAAAGCGTTGCGACAAAGCCACCGAACGCCCTAAGGCGTTGATGCAAATCTGCTGAACCAGCCGGTGCGATATTGCCCATGGGCAACCCTCCCTAGCTGTTCTCCCGGTCTCATGAAGCAGTTGGCGAGGAGATTCAGACTGTGCTGCCAGTTTCCTGTTTACCGGTTTCCCGGGCTTTACCAGCGAGGGTGGTGGCAGCAACCCAACTGGTCAGAAGGCAATCTGCCGAAGCTCTTGCCGTTTCGCAAGCATAGATTTCGGGGGGAGGGGGGTAGTTGCCCAGAACGGGCGAGAGGGAGGGGCGGTGATACCAATTCCGATACCGATTTCCGCTTTCGGGTGCTTTTTAGCGCGTCCCGGTGAGATTCGGACCAGGCTGCAGCCCAATAAATCCGGGCTTCTCAATCTCCACCGGAAGCACCACAAACTGCATGGTGATGTTGGCGGTGGAGATCACGGTTGAATCCTGGGCTGGCTGGGGCGCTGACGCGCAAAAAGGGCGCGATTGTAGCCTTTTCACACTGTTTCGGGTGAGTCGGTTGTCGGCGGGCGGCCGGAAGGGGGCCACAGCCCCCGGATTGCCGGCCTGGCGCCGCGAAATCGATGGAATGTGTCGGAAGGCCACACCGGTTGGCCGGCGCTCCGGCCGGACCCGCCAATGGGTGGCTATCCCGCCAGCCCCCGGCATCTAACCTCCAGGCGGCCCAGTGGTCCGGGCACTTCAGCTCGAACGAGCGCATATACATGGAGCGTGATGATGAAAACCTTAGCCACCATCCTGGCGACTGCCGCCCTTGCCGTTGCTGGCGTCACCACAGCTGATGCGGCTGTCTTCAGTCCTGCGGGTATCAGCTTCAATCTGAATGGCACCTTCACACTGAAGCCGCCGATGCCGTACCCGATCGCCAACTGCAACATCACCTTGTCCAGCACCACACCGTCCCCGGCCGGCAGCATCGCGCCAGTGACTGCGGTCAACATTACCGGCAGCAATCCGTTGTGCGCTGTCATCGCGGCGGGCAGCTTGCCCTGGAGCTTGCAGATCACCAGCCCGACTACCGTGAAAATCAACAACATGAAGCTGCAGGTTGCCGGCAGTCCCTGTTACCCGAGCCCGCTTGCCGTACCCGGGAATTGGTCCAACGTGACGGGCATGTCGGTGACCAACCAGGTGGTGGGCTTGTGCGTCCTGACCATGCAGATTATGCCTTCGCCCTGGGTCAGCGTGCTCTAGCCATAGAGCAGACGACCCGCCCGGCAAGGTCCGGGCGGGTCGCAGAGGGATGGCAGCAATGACGCGGGGATGCTCACTCGCGGTAGAACACCTGCACCAGGTGGTAGCCGAACTGGCTCTTCACCGGGCCATGGATGGTGCGCACCGGCTTCTTGAAAATCACCTGGTCGATCACCCGCACCATCTGCCCGGGGCGCACTTCGCCCAGGTCGCCGCCGCGCTTGCCCGAGGGACAGAGCGAGTGCTTCTTCGCCAGCACGGCGAAGTCCTCGCCCTTGGCCAGGCGCTGCTTGATCTGTTCGGCTTCCGCCTCGGTCTTGACCAGGATGTGGCGGGCAAGGGCCTTGGCCATGGGATTTCCTCGTGGTTTGTGGAGCCGTTCATTGTGCCAGCGCGCGGCGCGCCCATACAGTTCATCGGTTGCGCGTTCACGCGCAGGAAGCCGGGCGAAATTCGCCTACCGTTATTCGAAATGCCCTTTGGACGTTCGCTCCCATGGATCTCCCCTCGATGCTCAAGGTTCTGGCCTCCCAGGATGGCTCGGACCTTTACCTTTCCACCGGCGCGCCGCCCTGCGCCAAGTTCAACGGCGTGCTCAAGCCGCTGGGCACCGACCCGCTCAAGCCGGGCGACGTGGCGCGTATCGCCGAATCCATCATGGACCCGGAGCAGCGCGGTGAATTCGACCGTGAGCTGGAGATGAACCTGGCCATCTCCCTGCCCAACATCGGGCGGTTCCGCATCAACATCTTCAAGCAGCGCAACGAGGTTTCCATCGTCGCGCGCAACATCAAGCTGGACATCCCCAAGTTCGAAGACCTGAAGCTGCCCGAAACCCTGCTCAAGGTGGTGATGGAGAAGCGCGGCCTGGTGCTCTTCGTCGGTGGCACCGGCTCCGGCAAGTCCACCTCCCTGGCCGCGCTGATCGACTACCGCAACCGCAACAGCGGCGGGCACATCATCACCATCGAAGACCCGGTGGAGTACGTGCACCGGCACAAGAAGTCCATCATCAACCAGCGTGAGGTGGGGGTGGACACCCGCAGCTTCCACGCCGCCCTGAAGAACACCCTGCGCCAGGCGCCGGACGTGATCCTGATCGGCGAGATCCGCGACCGCGAGACCATGGAACACGCCCTGGCCTTCGCCGACACCGGTCACCTGGCCATCTCCACCCTGCATGCCAACAACGCCAACCAGGCGCTGGACCGCATCATCAACTTCTTCCCCGAGGAACGTCGCCCGCAACTGCTCAACGACCTGGGCAACAACCTCAAGGCCTTCGTTTCCCAGCGTCTGGTGCGCACCTCGGACGGCAAGCGCCGCGCGGCGGTGGAAGTGCTACTGGGCACCTCCACCATCAGCGACCTGATCAAGCGCGGCGATTTCAGCTCGATCAAGGAAATCATGGAGAAATCCAAGGCCCTGGGCATGCAGACCTTCGACCAGGCGCTGTTCGACCTGGTGATCGAGGGCTCGATCCAGGAAGAGGAGGCGATCAAGAACGCCGACTCGGCCAACAACCTGCGCCTCAAGCTCAAGCTGCACCGCGACGGCCCCGGCACCCGGCCCAGCGCCGCCGCACCGACCCCGCCCCCCGCACCGACGCCCCAGGCCACGCCAACCCAGGATGCCGCCAACTGGGGGCTGGAGCTCAAGCTCGAAGACCTGCCCGAAGAAGATCCGCCGCCGGAAGACCCCGGCAAGCACTACTGACCACGCCGCCAACCCGCGATGCGTTTGCGCATCCGTGCCGGGTTGCATCTGACCTACCGGGTCGTCGCGGCCTGTAGCCCGGGCTTCAGCCCGGGGCTCTGGAAAGGGCTTCGCGAGCACAGCTCGCTCCTACGATGGGGGTGGAGTTTCGGTGGGCGTGTGCGTGCTCTGAACTCTTCTGCCCACCCGTAGGGCGGGTGAAACCCGCGAGGCTTGCATGGGCTCATGTCGGGTTGCACCCGACCTACGGAGCCTGTTGTTCCAGTAGCGGTTGCGCGTCCTTCAGGTACCGCGCCTGGATGCGCTTCAGGCTGCCGTCCGTCCGCAGGGCTTCGATGGCCTTGCGCAGGTCGTCCACCAGTTGCGGGTTGCAGGCCAGGGAGCAGGCGAGGTAGAGGTCGGTGGCCGCCAGGGGCGGGCTCATGCGCAGGCGCTGGTGCGAGACCTTGGGCCAGATGTAGAGCGCCTCGGGGACGCCGGTGAACCAGGCGTCGATGCGCCCCATCTCCAGCAGCTGCGCAGGCTTGTCGCCCAGTACCAGGGAGCGTATCTGCCCGCCGTCGAAGCCTTCGCGGCGGAGGATCTCGTTCTGCGCGGTGCCCAGGCCGACGCCGACCTGGCGGTAGCGGGCGCGAGCCTCGGCGAAGTCCTTCACCGGCTCGTCCAGGGTGAAGAAGGCGCGCTGCAACTCCATGATCGGTGCGACCCAGGTGTAGGAGGCTTCGCGATCCGGCGTGCGCGACAGGGGGATGACGAGGATGTCGCGGCCTTCCATGGTGCGCTTCTGTGCCCGTGCCCAGGGCGCGACGAGGATGCGCACCTGGTAACCGGCGCGCTTGAGCGCCAGCAGGGTGGCGTCGCCGACGATGCCGTGGCTGTTGCCGGCTTCCAGCATGGTCAGCGGCGGCGCATCGGGCAGGTACAGGTCGACCTGCAGGGGCCGGGCGGTGGCCTGGAGGGCGCAGCAGAGCAGGGCGGCGAGGCACAGGGTTCTGGCGAGCACGGTGGGGTCCGTTTCAGGGCGACGCCAGGAGTATAGGAGAGGCTGCCGCCACGTCGGGGTGGCGCGGCGGAGGGGTCACTCCACCTTCTCGTAGCCGGCCAGGGCCTGGGTCACGCTGGCATCGTCCTTGTAGCGCTGGCGCAGGGCGTCGAGCTGGGCGTCGATGCCGGTGCACAGTTCTTCCACGGCCTGGGCCAGTTCCTTGGCTCGCTCTGCGTCGTAGGGCTCCTCGCCGAGGAAGTGCTCGCAGTTGGCGTAGCGGTCGGCGAAGGTGGTGACGTCCTCGGGCTGGCCGCTGGCGGCCGGTTCGGGCTGGTCGTCGCCTTCACTGCGCGACGGGGCGGCGTCCAGGCGGTTTTCTTCCACCCAGCCACTGAAGTCCTCGCCCTTGGCGTTGATGTACATCACCTGCATCCAGCCGTTCTCGGCGGCGTAGATGGTCACGCCGTCGCCGGGGATGATGAACAGGCCGGGGATGGTGCAGGCCTTGTCCGGCGCGCTGTGGAAGTGCAGCCGGCCTTCGCCCTTCACCGTGCCCCACCAGGGCGGGTGGAAGCCGACAGCGTCGTTGGCCTTGGCGGCCAGGGCTTCGCAGTCGGCGCTGGCGGTCGGCTGGTCCTCCAGCCATTGCACGTCCTGCATCAGCAGCGGCGCGTAGTGGAAGGCGGTCTCGGCGGAGAACAGGTGGCCGGCGAGGGTCACCTGCTGGCCCAGATGCGGTTCGAGCTTCTTGTAGCCGGCTTCGTCCAGCACCAGTTGCACCAGGCGCACGTCCTGCTCGGCGCCCATGTCCGTCTCGTAATCGTTGCCCTTCACGCAGGCGGGCTCGGCCAGCACCAGGTAGAAGCCGGTGCGTGCCTCGTCGCCGTTTTCGACGCTTTCGAAGTTGGGCGGGCCTGGGTGGGTCTGGCGCTCCAGCTTGCCTTCGAGGCGCGCGGTAGCGGGTTCGAACTCCTGGCAGGGCGTGGCCAGGGCGATGGAGGGCAGGGCGAGGCCCAGGCAGAGCAGGGCACGGGGGATGAGATCCATCTCGGGTTCCAGGTGGGGTGAAGCGGCCATGGTAGCGCCGGTGCCCCGGCCATTCCCTTGGCCATTGGTCCAAGCGTGATGGGGTTCGCAGGGCGGGTGACGCGCGCAAGTGCCAGGGAACCGTCGGTCTGCCCCCCGGCTTACGGCCTCGCCGTGTTCACTCGGCCAGTTCCGGCAGGTCCCTGAACAGTTCCAGCGCCTGGGGGTTGGCCAGGGCGTCGGTGTTCTTCACCGGGCGGCCGTGGACGACGTTGCGCACCGCCAACTCGACGATCTTGCCGCTGAGGGTGCGGGGGATGTCGGTGACAGCGATGACCTTCGCCGGCACGTGGCGCGGCGTGGTGTTGGCGCGGATCACCTGGCGGATGCGCGCCTGCAGCGCTTCGTCCAGCGCCACGCCGTCGCGCAGGCGCACGAACAGCACCACGCGCACGTCGCCCTGCCAGTCCTGGCCGATGGCGATGGATTCCAGCACCTCTTCCACCTTCTCCACCTGGCGGTAGATCTCGGCGGTGCCGATGCGCACGCCGCCGGGGTTGAGCACGGCGTCGGAGCGGCCATGGATCACCAGGCCGCCGTGCCCCGTCTCCTCGGCGTAGTCGCCGTGGGCCCAGACGCCGGGGAAGGTCTCGAAGTAGGCTGCGCGGAATTTTTCGCCGTCCGGGTCGTTCCAGAAGCTCACCGGCATCGAGGGGAAGTGCCGGGCGCAGACCAGTTCGCCCTTGCCGGAGGTGAGCCGCCTGCCGTCCTCGTCCCACACCTGCACGTCCATGCCCAGGCCCTTGCACTGCAGCTCGCCGCGCCACACCGGCAGCACCGGGTTGCCCAGGGCGAAGCAGGAGACGATGTCGGTGCCGCCGGAGATGGACGACAGGCACAGCTCGGCCTTGATCTCGCGGTAGACGTAGTCGAAGCCCTCGTGGGCCAGGGGCGAGCCGGTGGAGAGCAGCGCCTTGAGGCGCTCCAGGCGATGGCTCTGGCGGGGCTTGGCGCCGGCCTTCTCCAGGGCGGCGAGGTACTTGGCGCTGGTGCCGAACACGCTGATGCCCTCGGCGTCGATCAGGTCCATCAAACGCTCGGGGCCGGGGTGGAAGGGCGAGCCGTCGTAGAGCACCAGGGTGGCGCCCAGGGCCAGGCCGGAGGCCAGCCAGTTCCACATCATCCAGCCGCAGGTGGTGAAGTAGAACAGCGTGTCGTCGGCCTTCAGGTCGCTGTGCAGCGCGTGTTCCTTGAGGTGTTGCAGCAGGGTGCCGCCTACGCCGTGGACGATGCACTTGGGCACCCCGGTGGTGCCGCTGGAGTAGAGGATGTACAGCGGCTGCTCGAAGGGCACGGGAACGAAGGCGGGTTCGCCGCCGGGGCGGTAGAAGTCACTCCACAGGCTGACCCGGGCCGGGGTGGCGAAGTCTTCCGCGCGGGCCTCGGGGCGGGCATAGGGCACCACCACAAACTGGTCGAGGGCGGGCAGGCGCTGGAGGATTTCATTGAGCTTGGCGGTCAGGTCCAGGGTCTTGCCGGCGTAGTGGTAGCCGGCGGCGGCGATCAGCACCTTGGGTTCGATCTGGCCGAAGCGGTCGATCACCCCCTGGGTGCCGAAGTCCGGCGAGCAGGACGACCAGGTGGCGCCGAGGCTGGCGGTGGCGAGCATGCCCACCACCGTCTGCCAGGTGTTGGGCATGAAGGCCGCCACGCGGTCGCCGACGCCCACCCCGGCGGCGGCCAGGCGCTGCTGCAGGCCGGCAACATGGGCGGCCAGTTCGGCATGGCTGAGCTGCTCGCGGCGGCCGTCCTCGGCCACGGCCACCAGCGCCGGGTGGTCGTCACGGCGGCGCAGCAAGTGCTCGGCGAAGTTCAGGGTGGCGCCGGGGAACCAATGGGCGCTGGGCATGGCCGGGCCTTCCTCCAGCACGGTGCGGGGCTGTGCATGGAAGCGCACGTCGAACAGTTCCACCAGCGCCTGCCAGAAGGCTTCCCGCTGCTCGACGCTCCAGGCGTGCAGGGCGGCGTAGTCGGCCAGGTCGAGGCCGTGGCGGCGGTTGATCTCGTGGCGGAAGGCGTCCATCCGCGTGGCCGCGATGCGTTCCGGGCTGGGGCTCCACAGGGGCTGGTTCATCGGGCGATTCCTCTTCTTCTACGGCTGGGCCCACTGCGCTGGCGGGCGATGTTCACAGCATGGCACGGGCCGTGGGCGGCCGCTCCGGTACAAGGTTCGGGGTTGGTCTCATTCACTTGATCCCGATGGCACCTGGCGGTTCCAGTCGCGCAGGTGCAGCAGCACGTCTGCCAAGACCTGGGCAGCGGTGGAGAGGCTGTGCCCGGCGAGCCACAGCAGGCCCACGCGGCGTTCGATCTGCGGCTCGCCGAGGGCGATGCAGCGGGCGCCCAGTTCCTCCATCTGCTGGATGCACAGGCTGGGCACGGCGCTCACTCCCAGGCCCTGGGCGACCATGCGCCCGACCGTCACCAACTGGTGGCTCTCCAGGGCCACCGGCAGCCGGCCATGGCGCGCCGCCACCCGCTCCTCCAGCAGCAGGCGCACGGCGGAGGGGCGCTGCAGGGTGATGAAGGGCTGGCCCAGCAGCTCCGCCCAGCTCACTTCGCTCTGCTGCGCCAGCGGGCAATCCCCTGGCACCACGGCGACGAAGCGGTCGGTGTAGAAGGGCGTGAAGGCCAGGCCATCGAGGGATTCCGGCTCGAAGGCGATGCCCAGCTCGACGCGGTGGTTGCGCACCATCTCCAGCACCTGTTCGTTGATCACGTCATGCACCGCCACGTTGACCTTCGGGTGGCGATCGCGGAAGGCGCGCAGCCCCACCGGCAGCAGGTTGCCGGCGAAGGAGGGCATGGCGGCGATGGCCACCTTGCCCAGCTGCAGGGTGAAGTGCTGGCGCAGCAGCTCCTCGGCGTTATCCCAGTCCGCCAGCAGGCGCCGGGCGATGGGCAGCAGGGTTTCGCCTTCGGGCGTCAGCGCCACGCTGCGGGTGGTGCGCACCAGCAACTGGCCGCCGAGGGACTCCTCCAGGTTCTTGATCGCCAGGGACAGCGCCGGCTGGGACAGGTGCAGGCGTTCGCAGGCCTGGGCGAAGCTCAGGCTCTGGGCGACGGCGAGGAAGGCACGCAGTTGCTTGACGGTCATTGATTTGTTTTGCCGATCAATAGCGAGGAAAAACAAAATTAACAAATGAGTCGAACGAGGAGAAGCTTGGGCCCACTCACCGGCCCCGCGCCGGGCCAACGACAATCACAAGAGGCAGCACCATGAGTGGACTCGACAAGCGCGTAGGCAGCTACGAGGAAGCCCTCGAAGGGCTCACCGACGGCATGACCGTCCTCGCCGGGGGCTTCGGCCTGTGCGGCATCCCCGAGAACCTGATCGCCGAGATCCGCCGCCGTGGCGTGCGCGACCTCACCGTGGTCTCCAACAACTGCGGCGTCGACGGCTTCGGCCTCGGCGTGCTGCTGGAAGACCGGCAGATCCGCAAGATGATCGCCTCCTACGTGGGCGAGAACGCCCTGTTCGAGCAGCAGCTGCTCAGCGGCGAGCTGGAAGTCGAACTCACGCCCCAGGGCTCCCTCGCCGAGAAGCTGCGCGCCGGTGGCGCCGGCATCCCCGCCTTCTACACCGCCACCGGCTACGGCACCCCGGTCGCCGAAGGCAAGGAGGCCCGTGAATTCAACGGCCGCCCCTACATCCTCGAGCCGGCCATCACCGGCGACTTCGCCATCGTCAAGGGCTGGAAGGCCGACCGCTACGGCAACGTGATCTACCGCCACACCGCGCAGAACTTCAACCCGGTGGTGGCCACCGCGGGGCGCATCACCGTGGTCGAGGTGGAGGAGATCGTCGAGCCCGGCGAGCTGGACCCGAGCCAGATTCATACCCCGGGCATCTACGTCGATCGCCTGATATGCGGGACTTTTGAGAAGCGCATCGAAAAGCGCACCACTCGCTCCTGAGCATCCTCTCCGATAACAGAACAAGATGAGGCCTTTGAAATGGCACTGACCCGCGAACAGATGGCCCAGCGCGTGGCCCGCGAACTGAAGGACGGCTACTACGTGAACCTGGGGATCGGCATCCCCACCCTGGTGGCCAACTACGTGCCCGAGGGCATGGAAGTGATG
>BATO01000127.1 GCA_000474255.1 Aquipseudomonas alcaligenes MRY13-0052 | reverse complement strand
TCAATCGCCAGAAAAGTAACCAAAAGCGCTCGCCCCTGCATCCGGCCCGACTACGTCGGGTTCCCTCGCTCCATCATCGTTTCAGGGGCGCGCCGCGAAGGGCCATCCCTGGCCCATCGCGGCTCTCGGGACATCCATGTCGCTCAACCCCTGAAACGATGATTACGCTCGGCCTCCTGAAGGGGCGTCTGGCGGCTGCTTCAAGATTGGTGCTCAACTTTCTGCATTGATGTGCGCATCACCATTTGGCGAGCGCTGCGGCTGGCGGCTTTCGTAGGATGGTGTAGAGCGAAGCGAAACCCATGCGGTGGGTGTGCCATGAGTCCAGAAAAGCCCTAGAAGCACCGTTTTGAGCCTTTGCGTTGAGTCCACAACGACCAGCACAGCCAATTCATTCGCTTGGCTGCCCACAACCCTCCAACACCTCCCGCAACCTTCCTGCCAACCCCCTTGCCTCTTCCGCCGTGGCGACATTGGTGAAGCCCAGCAAGAGCCCCGGCGCGCCGCCGTCGCCCAGGTACCAGGGCGACAGCGCGATCACGGCGAGCCCCGCCGCCTGGGCACGCCCGGCGATGTGGCGATCGTCGCTACCCGCAGCGAGGCGGGCCAGCAGGTGCATGCCGCCGGCCTGCAGGTCGATCTCCAGGTGCTCCCCGCACTGCGCCAGCAGCGCCTCGCAGGTATGGGCGCGGCGGCGGGCGTAGAGGCTGCGCATCTTCTTCAGGTGGCGGGCGAAATGGCCCTGGTCGATGAAGTCCGCCGTCGTGGCCTGCAACAGCTCGCTGCAGCCGCCGCCGAACTGCGCGGCGACCTCGCGGAAGCGCTCCACCTCCCGGTCCGGCACCACCAGGTAGGCCAGGCGCAGGCCGGGGTAGAGCACCTTGCTGAAGGTCCCGGCATAGAGCACCCGGCCTTCGCGGTCCAGGCTCTTGAGCGCCGGCAGCGGGCGGCCCTGGTAGCGGTACTCGCTGTCGTAGTCGTCCTCCAGCACCCAGCCGCCCACCCGCTGCGCCCGTTCCAGCAACGCCAGGCGCCGGGGCAGCGACAGCGCCACGCCGGTGGGGCTCTGGTGCGTGGGGGTGACCAGGGCGAAGCGCGCCTCGGGTGCCAGGCGCAGGCCGTCCTCCACCCGCAGCCCTTCGCCGTCCACCGCTACCGGCACGCCGCGCACGCCGAGCCCTTCCAGCAATTGGCGGGCATGGGGGTAGCCGGGGTCCTCCAGCCAGATGGCCTCGCCCGGCCGCATCAGTGCGCGCTGCACCAGGGCCAGGCTGGCGCGGTGGCCGGCGGTGATGAACACCTGCTCGGGCCGGCAGTGGATGCCCCGGGAGATGCCGAGGTAGCCCGCCAGGCTCGCGCGCAGGGCGAGGTGGCCGGCAGGGTCCGGCACCATCAGTGCGCTGCCGCCCAGCTCGCGCAGGCGCCGGGCCGCCAGGCGTGCCCAGAGCTTGCGTGGGAAGGCATCCAGGGCCGGCAGGCCGAGCTGGAAGGGCTGGGGCGAGGCCTCTGCCGTGTGAGGGCTTTCGGCCCTGGCCGGGCGGCTGGCACGCAAGGCGGGCCGGGGCGTCGGGGTCAGCCGGGGCGAGACGCAGGTCCCGGCGGGGCCACGTGCCAGCAGATAACCTTCGGCGATCAGCATCTGGTAGGCCACCTCCACCGTGCCCCGCGCCAGGTTCAGTTCGCTGGCCAGGCTGCGCAGCGACGGCACCCGGGCGCCGGGCTGCAGCCGGCCCTGCTCGATGGCCTCGCGAAAGCGCTGGTACAGCTGCAGGTACACCGGGGTGCCCAGGTCGCGGTCGAGGTGGAAGGGCAGGGGGCGGCTCGGCATGCTCATGTCCCAGTCATTTCGATGATTCTTGGCCCTGGTTGCTGGTCCATGGCCTGCCTAGAGTAGCGGCTCCCAGCGAAGAGGAAAGCGGCCATGCCCGATCAGCCCAGCCCCATCGAACTGCTGCACCTGGAGAGCGACCCACAGTTGCGCGCGGCCTTCCCGGTGATGCAGGCGCTGCGCCCGCAGTTGCCCGACCCCGAGGTGTTCATCCAGCGCGTGCGTCGCCAGGCGAAGCAGGGTTACCGTTTGCTGGGTGCCTGGCGTGGCGGCCAGGTGCTGGCCCTGGCCGGCTACCGCGAACTGGAGAACCTGATCCACGGCCGCTTCATCTATGTCGACGACCTGGTGGCTGACCCGCAACAACGCAGCCAGGGGCTCGGCGGCCAGTTGCTGGATGAGCTGGCACGGATCGGCAGCCAGCTCGGTTGCCAGCGCCTGGTGCTGGATACGGCACTGGCGAATTCCCTGGCGCAGCGCTTTTATTTCCGCCAGGGCCTGCTGTTCACCGGCCTGCACTTCAGCCGGCCATTGCCCACCCCCACGCTCCGTCCCGAGGAGGACTGATCATGCCCCGTGTATTGCTGATCGAATGCAGCCCCAATGAAGACGCATCCCCTGGCGGCCAACTGGCCCGGGAGATGGCCGAGCGCATCCACGCCAACGCCCAGATCACCGTGCGCAACCTGGTGCGTGAACCGTTGCTGCCCTTGTGTGGCGACTACGCCCGGGCGGTGACCGGCCGCGCCCACCGCGAGGACCCGGCCCTGGCGTTGTCCGAGCAACTGATCGGCGAGGTGGAGAGCGCCCACTACCTGGTGATTTCCACGCCCATGCACAACTACATGGTGCCGGCGGCGCTCAAGCTCTGGCTGGACTACGTGGTGCGCATCCAGCGCAGCTTCACCATGGTCGACGGCAACAAGGAAGGCCTGCTGGAAGACCGCCCGACCTTCGTGGTGGTCAGCTCCGGTGGCAACTACCTGGGTGCCAAGGCCAGCCAGGCGGATTTCCTCTCGCCCTACCTGCGCCACATCCTCGGCGTGATCGGCCTGCACCATGTGGAGTTCGTCCACCTGCAGGGACTGGCCCAGGGGCCGGAGGTGGTGGCCGAAACCCTGCAGCAGGCGCGGGCGCGCCTGGCCAACAACCCCTATTTCGCGGCAGCGCCTTTCCCCGGCGTTCCCGCCTGAGCAAGGCGCGAGCTACGTGACGATCAGGAGATCACGCCGAACCCGCGCGCCATCAGCGCGGCCAGCAGCGGGATGACCAGCGCCAGCAACAGCTCCAGGCGGATCGCCATGATCACCAGCTTGGCGGTCTTCGGGCTGACCTGAGGCACCTGGCCGGCCTTCAGTTCGTTGCGCCAGTTGAGGAAGACGAAGGTCGGCAGCGCGGACAGCAGCGCCACCAGGATGAACAGCCCGATCTTGGCGTGGAACAGGCTGTTCTTCAGGTAGTACTCGGTGCCCTTGCCGTACCACAGCACCCGTGCCAGGCCGGTGGCCAGCACCAGGCCGGCGCTCAGGCCGTAGGCGATGTCCACCCGGATCAGGCTGCGCGCGCGCTCCAGGTCCAGGGGCAGCTTGAACAGGCGGTGCTCCAGGACCAGCAGCGAGAACAGCAGGAAGATCGACAGGTAGTGCAGGTACGCGGCAATGGCTTGAGCCATGTGAACTCCTTCAGGTCATCAGGGGTGTTTCTTATAGGGGGCAGCCGCGTCAGTTGGCGCTCTCCACGCGATTGCGGCCGTTCTGCTTGGCTCGGTACAGGGCCCGGTCGGCCAGGTCCAGGGCCTCGTTCTGCGATTGCTCGGGGCTCACCAGCAGGGTGCCGGCGCTGAGGGTCTGGGCCAGTTCCTGGCCGGCGGCGCGCATGGGCTTCTCTTCGATGCAGCGGCGCAGGCGCTCGGCGATATGGTTCAGTTCCTCGCCATCATGCACCGCCACCAGGGCGACGAACTCCTCGCCACCGATGCGCACCAGCAGGTCGTCGGGGCGCAGCGTCGCGGTCATGCGCCGCGAGCTTTCCCACAGCACCTGGTCGCCGGCGGCGTGGCCGTGCTGGTCGTTGATGCGCTTGAAGTGGTCGAGGTCGGCGTAGATCACCCCCAGGCGCAGCCCGGCCTTGTTCATCCGCGCCATCTCCTTGGGGAAGAACTGCGACAGGGCGCCCCGGTTCCACAGCTGGGTCAGCGGGTCGATCAGGGCCTTGCGCTGCTCGCGGTCCACCGCGCGGCGCAGGTTCTGCGTCTGCTGGGCCATGCCGCGCAGTTGCAGGTAGCCCTCGGCCAGGGTCGCCAGGTCGCGCAGGCGGAACAGCTCCTGCTGGTTCAGGGTGCGCGGCCTGGGGTCGAGCATGCACAGGGTGCCGATGGGCAGCGCATTGCTGGAGAACAGCGGCTGGCCGGCATAGAAGCGGATGAAGGGCGCCCCCACCACCAGCGGGTTGTCGCTGAAGCGCGCGTCGGTGCGCGCGTCGGGAATCAGCAGCGGGCCGTTGCCGAGGATGGCGTGGCCGCAGAAGGAAATGTCGCGTGGGGTTTCCGCGGCCTCGAGGCCGATGCGTGCCTTGAACCACTGGCGGTTGCGGTCCACCAGGCTGATCAGCACCGTTTCCACCTGGAACAGCTCCTGGGTCAGGCGCACCAGGGTGTCGAGGTAGAGCTCGGCGGGGGTGTCCAGGATGTCCTGTTCATCCAGGGCCTTCTGGCGTCGATCTTCTTCGGGGAAGCACGGAGCGGCGAGCATGGGATTCCTCCAGTCAGTTCTCATGCGTGAACCAGGCGTCGCTTCGGGACAGGCGCCAGGCGAAGGCGCCAAGGCTCAGGCCGCGCAACAGCATAAAACAAAGGAACGCCAGCCATAGGCCATGGTTCCCCTGTGCCTGCAGCAGCCCCCCCAGGGGCAGGCTCAGTGCCACCGCCAGCAGCATGGCATCGCGCATCTCGCGGGCCCGGGTGGCGCCGATGAACAGGCCGTCCAGCAGGTAGCTCCACACCGCCACCAGGGGCAGCACCGCCAGATAAGGAAGATAGACGTGAGCGACCGCGCGCACCTCCCCGATGTCGCTCTGCATGTCGATGAATAGCCCCCCGGCCACAGCGAAGAACAGCGCGAAGGCCAGGCTCGCCAGCAACGACCAGGCACCGGCCACCAGCAGCGCGCGGCGCAGTTCCAGGCGGTTGCGCGCGCCGATGGCGTGGCCGCACAGGGCCTCCACCGCATGGGCCAGCCCGTCCAGGGCGTAGGCGGTCACGAGCAGGCCGTTGAGCAGCAGGGCGTTGGCCGCCACCGTGGCGTCGCCCATGCGCGTGCCCTGCACCGTCAGCAGGAAGAACACCAGTTGCAGCGCCAGTGAGCGGATGAAGATGTCGCGGTTCACCGTCAGCAGCGGGCGCCAGGCGCGCCACAGGCGCAGGGCCGGCCAGTCGATGCGCCCGGGGTGGCGGCGCAGGGCGCCACGGGTCAGCGCCAGGCCGATGGCCGCGCCCGTCCACTCGGCGATCACCGCCGCCTGGGCCGCGCCGGCCACGCCCAGGTCGAGCCCGAGGACGAACCACAGCGCCAGGGCGATGTTGGTCAGGTTGGTGCCCAGCAGGATGGCCAGCGGCGCCCGGGCGTTCTGGGTGCCGAGGAACCAGCCCACCAGCGCGTAGTTGGCCAGGGCCGCCGGCAGGCCCAGCAGGCGCAGGTGGAAGAATTCCCGGGTCATGGCGTCCAGCTCGGCCGAGGGGTTCATCAGCCCCAGGGCCAGGCTGCTGAAGGGCACCGCCAGCAACCCCAGCAACGAGGCCAGGCCCAGCGCCAGGCCCAGGCCCTGCAGCAGCACCTGGCGCAGCGCGCCGCCATCGGCGCGGCCGGCGGCCTGGGCGGCGAAGCCGGTAGTGCCCATGCGCAGGAAACCCAGCACCCCGAGCAGCAGCATATAGAGGGTGCTGCCCACCGCCACGGCGCCCAGCTGGTGGGCATGGGGCAGGTGGCCCACCACTGTGCTGTCCACCAGCGCCACCAGTGGCACGGAGATGTTGGACAGGATCATCGGCGCGGCCAGCGCCCAGACCCGGCGATGGGTGGGAACGTGCCGCCAGGCATCGAGAAAGGCGCGCATTCTGAGGCTCCGGAAGGGCTGCGCAGTATAGCGTTGCAAAAGCGTGAAAAAGGGGGCTTTACGGACGCCGGGGCTCGTCTATAGTTGCCGCGCGCGCACCTGCGCGTCCCCTCCCCGGAGTCACCATGTCGTCGTACAAAGGATTGTTACTGGCCCTCTCGCTGGGGCTTCTTGCCGCCTGCGATTCCTCCACCCCCGAACACACCGCCGAGAAGCCACCCGCCCCGCCTGCCGCCGTCCAGGAGCAGCGCGCGCCGGCCGATGTCGGGGCGCTGGCCAAGCGTTTCGCCGGCCGCGAGCTCAAGGTGGTGGACGTTTCCGAAACCCAGCTCGACGGCTCCAGCACGCTGGCCGTGACCTTCTCCGTGCCCCTGGACCCGGAGCAGCCGTTCGCCGAGCGCCTGCACCTGGTGGACAGCGAGCGCGGCAAGGTGGATGGGGCCTGGGAGCTCTCCGACAACCTCATGGAATTGCGCCTGCGCCATCTCGAGCCCAAGCGTAACCTGGTGCTGACCGTCGACCCCGGCGTGCGCGCGGTCAACGACGCGCGCCTGGCCGCCGAGAGCGTCACCCACCTGCAGACCCGTGATCTGCAGGCCACGGTCGGCTTCGCCAGCCAGGGCTCGCTGCTGCCCACCCGCCTCGCCGAAGGGCTGCCGGTGATCGCCCTCAACGTCGACGCGGTGGACGTGGACTTCTTCCGCGTACGCGCCGATTCGCTGCCCGCGCTGCTGGCCCAATGGGGCCGCCGTGGCACCCTGGGCGTCTGGGAGGCCGACAACCTGCTGCAGATGGCGGACCTGGTCTACACCGGCCGCTTCGACCTCAAGCCGGCACGCAACACCCGCGAAACCCTGCTGCTGCCCATCGCCGGCCTCGAGCCGATGAAGCAGCCCGGCGTCTATGTCGCGGTGATGCGTCGCTCCGGCAGCTACAGCTACTACACCCCGGCGACCCTGTTCAGCCTCAGCGACATCGGCCTCTCCGCCCACCGCTACCAGGACCGCCTGGACGTCTTCACACAGGCCCTGGAAGGCGGCAAGGCCCAGGCCGAGGTCGAACTGGAACTGCTCGGCGACAAGGGCCAGGTCCTCGCCAAGGGCAAGACCGATGGCCAGGGCCATACCCAGCTGCCGCTGACGGGCGAAGCCCGCGTGCTGCTGGCGCGCCAGGGCGAACAGACCAGCGTGCTGCGCCTGGATACCCCCTCGCTGGACCTCTCCGAATTCGACATCACCGGGCCCCAGGCCACCCCGCTGCAATTCTTCGTATTCGGCCCGCGTGATCTCTATCGTCCCGGCGAGACCGTGCTGCTCAACGCCCTGCTGCGTGACGGCGACGGCCGCGCGGTGGCGGGCCAGCCGGTGACGGTCGAGGTGCGCCGCCCGGACGAGCAGGTCAGCCGCCGCTTCGTCTGGAACCCCGACGAAGGCGGGCTCTACCAGTACCAGTTGCCGCTCTCCGGGGACTCCCCCACCGGCCGCTGGCAATTGCTGATGGACCTGGGCAACGGCCACAAGGAACTCTACGAATTCTCGGTCGAGGACTTCCTCCCCGAGCGCCTGGCCCTGGAGCTCAAGGGCAGCGACGAGCCCCTGGCGCCGGACGACGCGGCGCGCTTCCAGGTCGAAGGCCGTTACCTCTACGGCGCGCCGGCCTCGGGCAACCGCCTACTGGGCCAGCTCTACGTCCGTCCCCTGCGCGAGGCGGTGGAAAGCCTGCCCGGCTATCAGTTCGGCTCGGTGACCGAGGAGGAACTGAACCAGGACATCGAGCTGGATGAAACCACCCTCGACGAAGCCGGCAAGGGCGCCCTGGAAATCGACAGTCGCTGGGCCAGCGCCCGCTCGCCCTTGCAACTGACCCTCCAGGCCAGCCTGCAGGAAACCGGCGGCCGCCCCATCACCCGACGCCTGCAGCAGCCGGTCTGGCCGGCGCCGCGCATGCCCGGCCTGCGCACCCTGTTCGACGGTGAGGCGGTCGATACCGACAGCCTCGCCGAGGTGGAGCTGCTGGTGGCCGACCCGGCCGGCAACAAGCTGGAGGCCAAGGGCCTCAAGGTGCGCCTGGTGCGCGAGCGTCGTGACTACTACTGGAACTATTCCGACGGCGAAGGCTGGAGCTACCACTACAACGAGAAGTTCTTGAACGTCGACGAGCAATTGGTCGACGTCGCCGCCAACGGCACCACCAAGGTCAGCTTCCCGGTGGAGTGGGGCGCCTACCGCGTCGAGGTCGAAGACCCGCAAAGCGGTGTCATCAGCAGCCTGCGCTTCTGGGCCGGCTACCGCTGGCAGGACAACACCGACGGCGGCGCGGTGCGCCCCGACCAGGTCAAGCTGGCGCTGGACAAGCCCGCCTACGGCGAAGGCGAGGTGGCCAAGGTCACCGTCACCCCGCCCGCGGCCGGCAGCGGCTACCTGCTGGTGGAGTCGGCTGACGGCCCGCTCTGGTGGCAGAGCATCGAGGTGCCCGCCGAGGGCAAGGCCTTCGAGATCCCCATCGCCCGCGAATGGGCGCGCCACGACCTGTACGTCAGCGCCCTGGTGGTACGCCCCGGCGAGCGCAAGGAGCGGGTCACCCCGCGCCGCGCCGTCGGCCTGCTGCACCTGCCCATCGACCGCGCCCAGCGCAAGCTGGCGCTGACCCTCAGCGCCCCGGAGAAGATGCGCCCCAGCCAGCCGCTGGCGGTGCATGTGCAAGCCAGGAACGCCGATGGCAGCCCGGCGCGCCAGGTGCGTGTGCTGGTCGCCGCGGTGGATGTCGGCATCCTCAACATCACCAACTACGCCACGCCGGACCCCTTCGCCGCGCTGTTCGGGCGCAAGGCCTATGGCGCCGACCAGCTCGACGTCTATGGCCAGCTCATCGAAGCGGGGCAGGGGCGCCTGGCATCCATCGCCTTTGGCGGTGACGCCGGCCTCACCGCCGGTGGCAAGCGTCCGCAGACCCAGGTGCGCCTGGTGGCGCTGCAAAGCGTGCCGCTGACCCTGGACGACAAGGGCGAGGGCGAGCTCAGCCTCGATATCCCCGACTTCAACGGCGAACTGCGCCTGATGGCCCAGGCCTGGAGCGACGACCGCTACGGCATGGCCGAAGCCAAGACGGTGGTGGCCGCGCCCCTGGTGGCCGAACTCTCGGCGCCGCGCTTCCTTGCCGGTGGCGACGAAACCACCGTGGCGCTGGACCTGACCAACCTCTCCGGCAAGCCCCAGGCACTGGATGTGCGCCTGGAAGCAGAAGGCCAGCTGCGCCTGTCCGACAGCCCCGGCAGCCAGACCGCACCGCTGCAACTGGCCGACGGCCAGCGCACCACCCTGCGCATCCCGGTGCGCGCCCTAGGTGGCTACGGGCAGGGCCGGCTCAAGGTCTCGGTCAACGGCATGGAGCTGCCCGGCGAAACCCTGCAACCCTTCGCCCGTGACTGGACCCTGGGCATCCGCCCGGCCTGGCCGGCGCTGGTGAAGAACTTCCGCGCGGTGCTCAAGGGCGACAGCTGGAGCCTGCCTGCCGGCACCCTGGACGCCTTCGAGCCGGCCGGGCGTGAAGCGTTGCTGGCCGTCTCCTCGCGCCCGCCGCTGAACATCGGCGAGCAGATCCGCGCCCTGCGTGCCTACCCCTACGGCTGCGCCGAGCAGACCACCAGCGGCCTCTACCCCTCGCTCTATGCGGATGCGGCGACCCTGTCGCGCCTGGGCATCGAAGGTGAGAAGGACGAAGCGCGCCGCCGCGCCATCGAGATCGGCATCGAGCGCCTGCTGGGCATGCAGCGCTACAACGGCAGCTTCGGCCTGTGGAGCGCGGAGAGCGAAGAGGAGTACTGGCTCACCGCCTATGTCAGCGACTTCCTCCTGCGCGCCCGTGACCAGGGCTTCGCCGTGCCCGCCGAACCGCTGAAGCGCGCCAACGAGCGCCTGCTGCGCTACCTGCAGGAGCCGAGCCTGATCGAGGTCTCCTACAGCCAGTACCCCGGCCACAGCCGTTTTGCCGTTCAGGCCTATGCCGGCTACGTGCTCGCCCGCAGCCAGCAGGCGCCCCTGGGGGCCCTGCGCAGCCTGTACGAGCGTCGCGCCGATTCGCGCTCCGGCCTGCCGCTGGTGCAACTGGCCGTCGCCCTCAAGGCCATGGGCGACCAGCCCCGCGCCGACCTGGCCCTGGACGCCGGGCTCGCCGTGCAGCGCGACGACACTTTCTGGCTCGACGACTACGGCAGCCGCCTGCGTGACCAGGCGATGATCCTCGCCCTGCTGGAAGAGAACGACCTCGCCGGCGATCGCCGCGAAGCGCTGCTGTTCGATCTCGCCGACCTGCTGGCCTCCAAGGAGTGGCTGTCGACCCAGGATCGCAACGCGCTGTTCCTCGCCGGCCGCAGCCTGCTGGGCAAGGCCGAGCCGCAATGGCAGGCCAGCCTGGAAGTGGCCGGCCAGCGTCATGCCCTGGACAACAACCGGGGCGGGCTCAAGCTGGACGAGGCGCAACTGGCCGAACCCCTGACCCTGGCCAGCCAGACCAAGGCGCCGCTCTACCAGCGCCTGACCCTGTCCGGCTACCCGAGCCAGGCGCCCAAGGCGGGGGGTGAGAACTTCACCATCCACCGCGAGTACCTGGGCATGGACGGCAAGCCGCTGGATATCCGCAACCTGGAAAGCGGCCAGCTAGTGCTGGTGCACATCGGCATCGAGGCCAAGATGCGCGCGCCCGACGCCCTGGTGGTGGACCTGCTGCCCGCCGGCCTGGAGCCGGAGAACCAGAACCTGGGGCAGAGCGCCGCCAGCCTGCAGGACGCCAGCAGCGAGGTTAAGGAGTGGCAGGAAGCGATGCAGAACGCCGCGATCAAGCACCAGGAATTCCGTGACGACCGCTTCGTCGCGGCGGTGGATATCCGCGAGTACGAACGCACCCACCTGCTGTACCTGGCCCGCGCCGTAACCCCCGGCCGCTACCGCGTGCCGCCGCCCCAGGTGGAGTCGATGTACCGCCCGGAATGGCAGGCACTGGGCGATGCGCCGGAGGAAATGGTGGTCAAGGCCCGCTGAGGCTATTCGAGTAGGCCTCGTGTTCGCGAGGGTGACGGTCAGGTGCCGTCATTCCCGCGAACGTGCCGCTCATTCGTAGGATGGGTAGAGCGAAGCGAAACCCATCATCAGGTCGCCTCGAAGCGGCCTGTCGCACGGTCCCACTTCGGAGCCCTCATTCTTGTCGTTCCCCTCCACCTTGCACCGTGCCCGTCGCCTGCTGAAGCGCCGCTGGGTTGCGCTGCCGTTGCTGCTCCTTGTGCTGCTCGGGGGCGCCGACCGGCTGTTCCCGCTGCCCCTGCCGGCGGACGACCAGGCGCGGGTGGTGCTGGCCGAGGACGGCACGCCGCTGTGGCGCTTCGCCGATGCCGAAGGCGTGTGGCGCTACCCGGTAACCCCGCAGCAGGTCTCGCCCTATTACCTGGAGGCGCTGCTCGGCTACGAGGACCGCTGGTTCTACCGTCATCCCGGGGTCAACCCGCTGGCCCTGGGCCGTGCGGCCTGGCAGAACTTCAGCGATGGGCGCGTGGTGTCCGGTGGCAGCACCCTGTCGATGCAGGTGGCGCGGCTGCTCGACCCGCACCCGCGCACCTTCGCCGGCAAGCTGCGCCAGCTGTGGCGCACCCTGCAGCTGGAGTGGCACCTGTCCAAGGACGAAATCCTCACCCTCTACCTGGACCGCGCGCCGTTCGGCGGCACCCTGCAGGGGGTGGCTGCGGCGAGCTGGGCCTACCTGGGCAAACCGCCGAGCCAACTGACCCGTGCCGAGGCCGCCTTGCTGGCGGTCCTGCCCCAGGCGCCGAGCCGCCTGCGCCCGGACCGCCACCCCCAGCGCGCCACCGAAGCCCGGAACAAGGTGCTGCAGCGCCTCGCCGGCTACGGCATCTGGCCCCAGGTAGCGGTGGACGAGGCACTGGAAGAACCGGTGCTGCTGGCGCCGCGCCGGGAGCCGAGCCTGGCGCCGCTGCTGTCGCGACGGCTGAACCGGCCGGGCAGCCCGCCGCTGATCCGCACCACCCTGGATGCGACCCTGCAACGGCGCATGGAGGACCTGCTGCTGGGCTGGCGTGCGCGCCTGCCCGAGCGCACCTCGGCGGCGATCCTGGTGGTGGAGCACTCGACCATGGCGGTGCGCGCGTACCTGGGCTCGGTGGAGATGGATGACGCGCGCCGCTTCGGCCATGTCGACATGGTCGGCGCCCTGCGCTCGCCGGGTTCCACCCTCAAGCCCTTCCTCTATGGCATGGCCCTGGACGCCGGGCTGATCCACTCCGAATCCCTGTTGCAGGACGTGCCGCGCCGTTATGGCGACTACCGCCCCGGCAACTTCTCCAGTGGTTTCAGCGGGCCGGTGGCGGCCAGCGACGCCCTGGCCACCTCCCTCAACCTGCCCGCCGTGCAACTGCTGGAAGCCTATGGGCCGAAGCGCTTCGCCGGCGAGCTGCGCAGCGCCGGCCTGCCACTGGTGCTGCCGGCGGGGGCGCAGCCGAACCTGGCACTGATCCTCGGCGGGGCCGGCGCGCGTCTGGAAGACCTGGTGGGGGGCTATGCCGCCTTCGCCCGCCAAGGCCGCGCCGCCGCACCGCGCCTGCAACCCGACGACGCCCTGCGCGAAAAGCGCCTGCTGTCGCCCGGGGCGGCCTGGATCGTGCGGCGCATCCTCTCCGGCCAGGCGCAGCCCGAGCGTGACCCGCACGCGCTGCCACCGCTGCGCCCGGCGCTGGCGGTGAAGACCGGCACCAGCTACGGCTTCCGCGACGCCTGGGCCATAGGCGTGGGGCCGCGCTACCTGGTCGGTGTATGGATCGGCCGCCCCGACGGCACGCCGGTGCCCGGCCAGTTCGGCCTGGCCTCGGCAGCGCCCTTGCTGGTGCAGGTGCACGACGTGCTGCTCAACCGCGACGTCCAGCGCGGCCTCGCCCAGCCGCTGGATGAAAAGCCCGCCTCGGTGGGCATCGCCGCCATCTGCTGGCCCCTCGGGCAGGCGCTGCCCCAGGGCGACCCCAACTGCCGCCGCCAGCGCTTCGCCTGGACCCTCGACGGTACCGTGCCGCCGACCCTGCAGGCCGCCGACCAGCCCCTGGGCCTCGGCCTGCGCCAGCCGCTGTGGCTGGACGCCCAAGGCTTGCGCACCGCGCCG
>BATO01000128.1 GCA_000474255.1 Aquipseudomonas alcaligenes MRY13-0052 | reverse complement strand
TGAACACCGTGCGCACCGCCGCACGGTGCTTCCGGCGAGCACCAGGTGCGCGCAGCACACCCTACGTCCGCAGCTAGTGGCGGCTGCATGCGCCGAGATCCCCAAAAAGCCAGGGGGAGGGTGTCTGCTTGACCAAAGCTACAGGGCCGCCCTCGGTGCGCCCGGGGCCTCAACCGAACCTATAGATATCCATCCCCAGCGCGCCGAGGGTGAAGCCGCTGTGCTTCACCTTGAAATCCCCACCGGCGCCCCGGGCGAAATACAGCGGCAGCAGGTGTTCGTCGCTGGGGTGGCTGCGGCGGGCGTGGGGAGCCTGGGTGCGGTAGTCGTGCAGGGCCTGCTCGTCGCCGGCCTCCAGGCGCTCCACCATCCAGTCGCGGAATTCCAGGGCCCAGGGCGTGATCACTTCCGGCCCGGCGCGCCAGTTCAGTTCGCCGAGGTTGTGAGTGATGCTGCCGGAGCCGATCAGCAGCACGCCGCGTTTGCGCAGGGCGGCCAGGGCGTGGCCGATCCGGGTCTGGAAGGCGGGGCCGAGGCGGCTGGGCAGGGACAGTTGCAGCACCGGGATATCGGCTTCGGGGTACATCAGCGTCAATGGCACCCATACGCCGTGATCCATGGGTCGCTGCGGGTCGATGGCGGCCTCCAGGCCGTTGTCGCGCAGCAGTTGCTGCACCTCCCCGGCTAGCTCCGGGGTGCCGTGGGCGGGGTACTGCACCGCGTAGAGTTCGGGCGGGAAGCCGTAGAAGTCGTGCCAGGTCTCCAGTTGCGTGCCGCCGCTGATCGCCAGGCGTTCGCTTTCCCAGTGGGCGGACACCACCAGGATCGCCTCCGGGCGCGGCAGCTCGCGCGCCAGCCGCGCGAGCGCGGGGCCGCTGGCGCCGGGTTCGAGGGCGAGCATCGGGGAACCATGGGATATGAAAAGACTGGGCAGCATCTGGCGTTTCCTCCGTTAGGATGGGCGCCATATTCGGGGCTGGACGTATCGACATCCAGCATAAATTCTTGAGTGTTCCTATCGAATCGGCAGGTGGATTGTGCACGAGAGTTTCTGGCAGGACAGATGGGCCAACGACCAGATCGGTTTTCATCTGGATGAGGTCAACCCTTACCTGCAGCAGTATTGGTCGTCGCTTGGCCTGGCCCGGGGCTCGCGGGTGCTGGTGCCGCTGTGCGGCAAGAGCCTGGACCTGGTCTGGCTGGCTGCCCAGGGCCATCGGGTGCTGGGCGTGGAGCTGGCAGAGAAGGCGGTGACGGACTTCTTCGAAGAGCAGGGCCTGGTGCCTGAGGTGAGCGAGGAGGGTGCCTTGCGCCGTTACCGCGCGGGCGGCATCGACATCCTCCAGGGGGATTTCTTCGTCCTGGATGCGCAAGAGGTCGCAGACTGTGGCGGGCTCTACGACCGCGCCGCGCTCATCGCCCTGCCGCCGGAGATGCGTGAGCGCTATGTGGCGCACCTCGCGGCGATACTCCCGGCCCACTGCGAGGGGCTGGCGGTGACCCTGGAGTACGACCAGCAGCGCCTGGACGGCCCGCCGTTCTCGGTGCCGGAAGCGGAGGTGCGCCAGCGTTTCGAGCCCCTCTGGAGCGTGGCGCTGCTGGAGCGCCAGGACGTGCTGGAGAAGAACTGGAAGTTCGCCTCCCGTGGGCTGGACGCGCTGTTCGAGCCGGTGTTCCGCTTGCACCGGTCCTAGCGGTTTATTGCGGGCATGAAAAAGGCGGCCGATTGGCCGCCTTTTTCGTTTGCCGTGTATCAACCGCGGCGGCGCAGGGCCTCGATGCGGTCTTCCAGGGGCGGGTGGCTCATCAGCAGGCCGGCGAGGCCGTTCTTCAGGCCGCCGTTGATGCCGAAGGCGGTGAGGCTGTCGGGCATCTGCACCGGCACGCCCTGTTCGGCACGCAGGCGCTGCAGGGCGCCGATCATGGCGTTGGTGCCGGCCAGCTGGGCGCCGGCTTCGTCGGCACGGTATTCGCGCTTACGCGAGAACCACATGACGATGATGCTGGCGAGGATGCCCAGGACCAGCTCGGCGAAGATGGTCGCCACGAAGTAGCCGATGCCGTGGCCTTCCTCGTTCTTCAGGATCACCTTGTCGACGAAGTTGCCGAAGATGCGCGCGAAGAACATCACGAAGGTGTTCACCACGCCCTGGACCAGCGCCAGGGTGACCATGTCGCCGTTGGCCACGTGGCCGATCTCGTGGGCCAGCACGGCCTTCACTTCATCGGGTGAGAAGCGTTCCAGCAGGCCCTGGCTCACGGCGACCAGTGCGTCGTTGCGGTTCCAGCCGGTGGCGAAGGCGTTGGCCTCGTAGGCGGGGAAGATGCCGACTTCCGGCATCTTGATCCCGGCTTCGCGGGACAGTTGCTCCACGGTCTGCAGCAGCCACTGTTCGTGGCGGGTGCGGGGCTGGGTGATGATTTCGGTGCCGGTGCTCATCTTCGCCATCCACTTGGAGATGAACAGCGAGACCAGGGAGCCGGCGAAACCGAACACGGCACAGAACACCAGCAGGCTGCCGTAATTCTGGCCGGTGAAGCGGTCTACGCCCAGCAGCTTGAGGGTGATGCTGGCGATCACCAGAACTGCAAGGTTGGTGGCCACGAACAACAGGATGCGCATCATGGTTAAAGCGGTCTCCTCAGGGAAAGACGGTGTAATGCGGGGTTATATAAGGTGCGCCAGAGGCCTATTCAACCTGGGCTCTATTTCAAACTGTGTCGCCTGCGGGGTTGCCGGCTCCGGCGAAGAGCAGCCGGGTGAGGCGGGCGGTGCGTTCGCTGTTGCGGCTGGCCAGCGCTTCGCGCAGTTGGTGGGCGAGGGTTGAGTGAACCCGGCGCACGCTGGGTGGCAGTTCGTCGTCGCTGCGCACGACGTGGGGCAGGGTGCGGGACAGGCGCAGGAAGCCTTTTTCGCTGAGCACGGCCTGGTCCAGCGCCTCGTAGCGAATGGCGCTTTCGTAGCGGATGTAGCCTTCCTCGGCCAGCCAGATCAGGGCCCCGAGGCAGCTCTGGTGGCGCTTGCTGGGCAGGCCGAACTCGTCCGGTTCCTCGTGGCCGATCAGGTCCTCGATATAGAGGGCGACCTTGCGCGGGAAGGCCTGGTAGAGCATCAGCATGCCGGCCGCGCAGTCCTTGTAGAAATCGTCGATCTGCAGGTCCATGGTCACAGCGCCCTGGCGATCAGCGAGGTGGGCAGCAGCGGCAGCAGGCGGCCGATCAGGGCCCAGGGCCAGCCGGGTACATAGGCGCTGCGCGTGCGTTTCTCGATGTGTCGGGCGATCAGTGCGGCGCCTCGCTCGACGTCAATGAGGAAGGGACGGGGCCCGGCGTCCTGGTTGATCGGCGTGTCGATGTAGCCGGGCAGCAGCAGGGTGGTGGCGATGGGGCTGCGGTGCAGTTCCAGCTCCAGGGATTCCATGTAGCTGATCAACCCGGCCTTGCTCGCCGAATAGCCCGCGGTGGCGGGCAGGCCGCGCTTGCCGGCGATCGAGGCGATGGCGATGAGGTGACCGTGGCCCTGCTCGCGGAACAGCTCGGCGGCGGCATCCAGGCAGGCGATGGCGCCGAGCAGGTTGGTTTCCAGGGTCTGCCGGTAGCGCTCGAAGCGGCCGCTGCCGGCCTTGCCAGCGAGGCCCATGCCGGCATTGGCGATCAGCCCGTCGAGGCCGCCCAGGGCGTTCTGCGCCAGGCCTACGGCGTCCTTGCAGGCGGCGTAGTCGGTGACGTCCAGCGGCAGCACGGCGATGGTGCGGCCGTACTGGCTGCGCAGCTCTTCGGCCAGTTGCTGCAGGGTTTCCTCGCGCCGTGCGGCGAGGGCGAGGTCATGCCCCTGGCTGGCGAGGCGCCGGGCCAGGGCCATGCCGATGCCGGAGCTGGCACCGGTGAGCAGGTAGCGTCTGGCCTGGCCCATGCTGGCGTTCCTTACTGGCGATAGGATTTGAGGAAGTTGCCGATGCGGCCGATGGCCTGCTCCAGGTCGTCGACGCGGGGCAGGGTGACCACGCGGAAGTGATCCGGCCAGGGCCAGTTGAAGGCGGTGCCCTGGACGATCAGCAGCTTCTCGGAGAGCAGCAGGTCGAGGACGAACTTCTCGTCGTTGACGATGGGGCAGACCTTCGGGTCGATGCGCGGGAAGGCGTAGAGCGCGCCCATGGGCTTGACGCAGCTGACGCCGGGGATGTCGTTGAGCAGCTCCCAGGTGCGGTTGCGTTGCTCCAGCAGGCGGCCGTTGGGCAGGACCAGGTCGTTGATGCTCTGGTAGCCGCCGAGGGCGGTCTGGATGGCGTGCTGGCTCGGCACGTTGGCGCACAGGCGCATGTTGGCGAGGATGTCGATACCTTCGATGTAGCTCTGCGCACGCTGCTTGGGCCCGGAGATGGCGACCCAGCCGGAGCGGAAGCCGGCCACGCGGTAGGACTTGGACAGGCCGTTGAAGGTCAGGCAGAGCACGTCCGGCGCCAGGGAGGCGGTGGAGATGTGCACGGCTTCGTCATAGAGGATCTTGTCGTAGATCTCGTCGGAGAAGAGCACCAGGTTGTGCTGGCGGGCCAGCTCGACCATCCCTTCCAGCAGCTCCTTGGAGTACACGGCGCCAGTGGGGTTGTTGGGGTTGATGATCACCATGGCCTTGGTGTTCGGGGTGATCTTGGCCTTGATGTCTTCGAGGTCGGGGAACCAGTCGGCCTGCTCGTCGCACAGATAGTGCACCGGCTTGCCGCCGGCCAGGCTCACGGCGGCGGTCCACAGCGGGTAGTCGGGGGCCGGGATCAGCACCTCGTCACCGTTGTTGAGCAGCGCCTGCATGCACATCACGATCAGCTCTGACACGCCGTTGCCGAGGTAGATGTCCTCGATGCCGATGCCTTCCACCTGCTTCTGCTGGTAGTACTGCATCACCGCCTTGCGCGCGCTGAACAGGCCCTTGGAGTCGCTGTAGCCCTGGGCGGTGGGCAGGTTGCGGATCACGTCCTGGAGGATTTCCTCCGGGGCTTCGAAACCGAACGGCGCCGGGTTGCCGATGTTCAGCTTGAGGATGCGATGGCCTTCCTCTTCCAGGCGTTTGGCGTGCTTGAGCACGGGCCCGCGGATGTCGTAGCAGACGTTGGCGAGCTTGTTCGATTTGCTGACCTGCATGGTTGTTCGTGTCCCGATCTGAGGAAACTGCGCCTTGGCAGCCTGTAACGCCGCTGCCAGACTGGCGTCTAAAGCCACGCATGATACGTGCGGCCCGATGACCGGAAAAGGTACTGGTCGGGCTTTTTTCCGTAGCCGAGGTGACCCATGGAAAAGCTGGACAAACCCCTAGAATCCTGGCGTGAAGAGCTGAGCGAAGCGCAGTTCCACGTCTGTCGCCTGGGGGGCACCGAACGCCCCTTCACGGGGGAATACAACGGCACCAAGACGCCGGGTATCTACCACTGTTCGTGCTGTGGGGCGGCGCTGTTCGACTCCGATGCCAAGTACGACTCCGGCAGTGGCTGGCCGAGCTACTTCCAGCCGGTGGATGACGTCTCGGTGGCCGAGAAGGAAGATTTCAGCCACGGCATGCACCGTATCGAGGTGCGTTGCGCCCGCTGCGACGCTCACCTCGGCCACGTGTTCCCGGATGGCCCGCGCCCGACCGGGCTGCGCTACTGCATCAACTCGGTGTCGCTGAAGCTGGTGCCGCGCGAAGCCTGATCCATAAGGCCCGCTAATGAGCGGGTCTTTTTTGTGGCAATTAAATTGCGTGCAATTTAATTGCAAGCTATCTTCCTGCCGTCATTCCTTCCTCCAGGTGAAAGTCCATGAGCAGCAAGCTTTTCGATATCCCCGTCACAACCATCAAGGGCGAGCAGAAGACCCTCGCCGATTTCGGCGGCAAGGCCGTGCTAGTGGTCAACACCGCGAGCAAGTGCGGCTTCACCCCGCAGTACAAGGGGCTGGAGAGCATCTGGCAGCAATACAAGGACAAGGGGCTGGTGGTGCTCGGCTTCCCCTGCAACCAGTTCGGCAAGCAGGAGCCGGGCGACGAGGGCGCCATCTCCGAGTTCTGCGAATTGAACTTCGGTGTCAGCTTCCCGCTGTTCAAGAAGATCGACGTCAATGGCTCCGACGCCCATCCGCTCTACGTCGAGCTGAAAAGCCGCGCGCCGGGCCTGCTGGGCAGCAAGGGCATCAAGTGGAACTTCACCAAATTCCTGATCGATGGCGAAGGCCGCGAGGTGAAGCGTTTCGCGCCGACCACCAAGCCGGAAGACCTGGCCACCGAGATCGAAGCGCTGCTGAAATGACCCCACCAGCCCTGCCCGACGCCGACCTGCTGCTGGACAACCAGCTGTGCTTCAAGCTGTACGCCGCGTCGCGCGCAGTGATCCGGGGCTACCGGCCGATGCTGGAGCAGCTCGGCCTGACCTACCCGCAGTACCTGGTCATGCTGGTGCTCTGGGAATGGCATGCCAAGCCGCCCGAGCAGCCCACGGTCAAGGCCCTGGGGGAGCGTCTGATGCTGGATTCCGGCACCCTCACGCCACTGCTCAAGCGCCTGGAGCAGCTCGGCCATGTGCAGCGCCGCCGGGCGGCCCATGACGAGCGCGAGGTGCACCTGGCGCTGAGTGAAGCGGGTATCGCGCTGCGCGAGCAGGTATCGGCATTGCGCACCGAACTGCTGTGCAGCAACGGTCTGGACCTCAACGAGATGGTGGAGCTGCGCGGTCGCCTGGCCGACCTGCTCGGCCGTTTCACTGGGCTGGCTGGGTAGTCGGCAGCCAGTTGTCCAGCAGGGCGACCAGCTCTTCACGGCGGAAGGGCTTGGCCAGGTAGTCGTCCATGCCGGCGGCGCGGCAGCGTTCGCGTTCGTCCGGCAGGGCGTTGGCGGTCAGCGCCACCACCGGCAGGCCCGGCCAGTTGCCGCTCTGGCGGATGCGCCGGGTGGCTTCATAGCCATCCATGATCGGCATGTTGCAGTCCATCAGCACCAGGTCTACCGGGTGTTCCGCGAGCATCTGCAGCGCTTCACCGCCATGGGCGGCGACCAGCACTTCACAACCCAGCTTGCCGAGCATGCCCTTGGCCACCAGTTGGTTCACCGCGTTGTCTTCCACCAGCAGCACCCGTGCCGAGCGCGCCAGCCGTTGCTTGGGCGTGGGGCTGGGCGCCGGCTCCTCCGGCAGTTGCTGCAGGCTGCGGCGCAGTGCCTGGTAGAGCGCCGAGCGCGCCAATGGCCGCGCCAGTTGCTGCAGCGGCGCCAGGGGCGTGGCCTGTTCGGCCTGGATGAAGTTGCCGTAGCCGGTGATCAGCAGGATCGGTGCCGCGCTCTCGTCGCGCAGACGCTGCAGTTGTTCCGGCGAGTCGGTGATGATCTGGTCGAACACCTGGCCTGCCAGGCTGGTATCGACATCGCTTCGTTGGTAGTTGATGCCCCAGGCCGGCAGCCAGGTCTTCAGCAGTTCGGCCAGGCCGCTACCGGCGGCGCACAGCGCGATGACGCGCCCCTGCAGCGCCGGTGCCGGCGTGGCATCGGCATGGCTGGCCAGCGGCAGCTCGGCACTGAACAGGCTGCCGATGCCTTCTTCGGAACGCACTTGCAGCTTGCCGTCCATGGCTTCGCAAAGCCGACGGGTGAGGGCGAGGCCGAGGCCCGTGCCACCGAACTGCCGGGTGATGCCGGCGCCGGCCTGGGCGAAGGGCTGGAACAGCTTGGGCATGGCATCGCTGGAGATGCCGATGCCGGTGTCGCGGACGCCGATCAGCACACCCTCGGCGGTGGGTGTGACGCGCAGGTCGACGCGGCCGAAGCGGGTGAACTTGAGGGCATTGGACAGCAGGTTGCTGACGATCTGGCGCACGCGGGTCGGGTCGCCCACCACCAGGGCCGGTAGGCGCGGGTCGATCAGGCAGCTCAGCTCCACGCCCGGGGCGGCGTTCTGCGACAGCAGGCTGGCGGTGTCTTCCACCAGCACGCCGAGGTCGAAGGGGATGGCTTCCAGCTCCAGCTGGCCGGCCTCGAACTTGGACAGGTCGAGGATGTCGTTGAGCAGTTCCACCAGCACGTTGCCGGAGTCGTGGGCGATGGTGAGCTGCTGGCGTTGCTCGGCGTTCAGCGGGCTGTCCAGGGTCAGGGCGAGCATGCCCAGCAGGCCGTTGAGCGGGGTGCGGATCTCGTGGCTCATGTTGGCCAGGAAGGCGGCACGGGCCTGGGCCGTTTCAATGGCGTGGGTGCGGGCCATGTCCAGCTCCTGGTTGGACTGGCTGAGGCGGCTGTTGGTGGCCTTCAGTTCGGCGGTGCGCGCCGAGACGATGTTCTCCAGCTCCGCCAGGTACTGGGTGAGCCTGTCTTCGGCGTCGCGGCGTTGCTCCATCTCGGCGAAGAGGTTCGCCAGTTGCCGGTTGATCACGTCCACCAGGACGCCGATCTCGTCCTGCTCGTGGCCGGTGGGGCAGGGCAGGCGGTTGTCCACCGGGCTGCGCGAGTCGCCTTCGCTGAGGGCACGGATCAGCCCCACCAGCGGCTTGGTGAGCATGCTGTAGAAGAGCACCAGGAGGATCAGCGACAGCAGTAGGCTGCGCACGAACCCGGAGATCAGGGTGAGCATGGAGCGCCGCAGGAAGTGGTTGCCAAAGGCGAAGGTGTCCACTTCCAGGCGCAGCAGGCCCAGAGTTTCCGCGGGGGCGTGGGCGATGTAGAGCGGGTCCTGGAAATCCCGGCGCTCACCGAAGAGGAAGTCGCTGAAGATGCGGTAGTCGCTCTCGGTGCGCGGGCGGCTGACGCTGGCGAGCACGGTGCCGCTGTTGTCGATGATCTCGGCGCGGATTACCGCCGGCGAACGCAGCAGCCCCAGCACCAGTTCCTGGGCCAGTTCGGCGTCGATGTTGTAGGCGATGCGGGCGGCGGGGTTGTGGCTGATTTCCAGCAGCGCATTGATCTCGCGCTCCAGCGAGGCGTTCTCGCTGGCGTAGTCGATGCCGACCTGAATGATGCTGAGAAGGGTCCCGAGTACGAACGCCACCAGCACGGTGATGCTGGCCTGTTTGAACGAAAGGCGTTGGGTTAGCGGGATATCCATGGGCGTGAAGATTTGGCCTTGTTCCGTGGGCTTGCCAAGCATAGCCTATCCCACCTGCTGACAGCCCGGCTCTCCGAGCTGAACCAAGGAGTTTATTGTGGATTCCCGTTTGATCGACTTCCTGGAGCGCGCCGACGCGGTACTCGCGCGCCTCGATCCCCTGCTGCCGGCGCTGCGCCCGGCCATCGACTGGCAGGACTGCATCGCCGCCCGCTGGCACCGCGAAGGGCGCGGCGGTTACCTGCAACCCCTGCAGGTGAGCCTGGATCTCAACCTCACCGACCTGATCGGCGTCGATGCCCAGCGCGAGCAGCTGGCGCGCAACACCCGCCAGTTCGTCGATGGCCTGCCGGCCAACCATGCGTTGCTCTGGGGCGCCCGTGGCACGGGTAAATCCTCACTGGTGCGTGCGCTGCTGGCCGAGCACGCCGGTGCCGGCCTGCGCCTGATCGAGATCGAGCGCGACCACCTCGCCGACCTGCCGCGCGTGGTGGAGCAGGTGGCCAAGCTGCCGCAGCGTTTCGTGATGTTCTGCGACGACCTCTCCTTCGAGGCTGGTGAGGGCGACTACCGCGTACTCAAGAGCGTGCTCGACGGCTCGCTGGAGCGCGCGCCGGACAACGTGCTGCTCTACGCCACCTCCAACCGCCGCCACCTGGTGCCGGAGAAGCAGAGCGACAACGAGCATTGGCAGATGGTCGACGGCGAGCTGCACCCCAATGAGGCGGTGGAAGACAAGATCGCCCTGTCCGACCGCTTCGGCCTCTGGTTGTCCTTCTACCCCTTCACCCAGGAGCACTTCCTGGCCGTGGTGCGCCACTGGATCGAGACCCTGGCGCCCCGTGACCTGGCCTGGGAATGGAATGAAGAGTTGGAAAAAGCGGCCATCCGCTGGGCCCTCGGGCGGGGCAACCGCAATGGCCGTTGTGCCTATCAATTCGCCCGCCAATGGGTTGGCCGGGCGCTGCTGGAGACTTCCCGATGATCGACCTGCAACAGGCCGGTGCCGGCCTCGAGGGCTATGCCCTGCTGGCCGCCCAGTTGGAGTCGTTGCTCGCCGACGAGCGCGACTTCATCGCCAACGCCTCGCAATTCTCGGCCTTCCTCTATAACGAGCTGCCGGAACTGAACTGGGCGGGCTTCTACCTGAACAAGCAGGAGCAGCTGGTGCTCGGGCCCTTTCAGGGCAAGGTCGCCTGCGTGCGCATTCCGTTCAGTCGGGGTGTGTGTGGCGCCGCCGCGCGCACCCGCGAGACCCAGCGCGTGGAGGACGTGCACGCCTTCCCCGGGCATATCGCCTGTGACAGCGCGTCCAACAGCGAGCTGGTGGTGCCCCTGGTGAAGGACGGTGCGCTGATCGGCGTGCTCGACCTCGACAGCCCGAGCGTTGGCCGCTTCAGTGAGGCGGACCAGGCCGGCATCGAGAACCTGGCGGCGATCTTCCTGCGCCTGACCGACTGCTGATCGGTCGCGCCATGAAAAAGCCCGGCAAGTGCCGGGCTTTTTCGTTTCTGCGGGCAGGGCGGTCAGGCCGCGCCGCTGAGCTTGGCCAGGGTCCGTTGCTCGCCGGGCAATACCGTCTGCACCGACTCCCGCGCGCGGATGCGCTGGTAGTGGGCGGCCAGGGCCGGCCAGCGGTCGCTGTCCAGCAGCTCGGTGCCGTGCTCCATGTTGATCAGCTGGCAGCACAGGGCCAGGTCCGCCAGGGTCAGCTCGTCACCGACGAAGTACTCGGCATCGCCCAGGGTCTTTTCCAGGTAGTTGAAGTGCTGGGGCAGCTTGTCCTGCAGCGCCGCTTGTACGGCTGCTTCGTCGCAGGGCTGGCCCATGGTCGGCTTCAGCGCACGGTTGCGGAACACGCAGAAGGTGGTCAGCGGTGCCAGCTCGTAATCGGCGTACTTCTCCAGCCAGCGCACCCGGGCGCGCTGCTGGGCATCGCGGCCATAGAGCGGTGCCAGTTCGGGGTGCTTTTCTTCCAGGTACTGGCAGATGACGCTGGAGTCGGCGAGGGTGAAATCACCGTCGCGCATCGCCGGGATGCGCCCCAGCGGGTTCAGCTCCCGGTACCAGGCGGGCTGGCCAAAGGGCGTAATGATTTCCAGCTGGTAGTCGATGCCCTTTTCCAGGAGGAACAAGCGCACCTTGCGCACGAAGGGGGAGAGCGGGGCGCCGTAGAGGGTAATGCTCATCGTGGGTGTCCTTGTCTGAGCGGGGCCGGGCGGTCAGTCGTAGATGTTCTTCTTCTTCCAGGTGTCTTCGTCGTCCAGGGATTTCAGGGCATCCCCGAGCTCGCTCGGCTCATCGGCGGCCGGCGGCTTGTCCAGGGCCAGGGCGTTGGCGCGGGCCAGCTGGTTCTGCAACTGCTGCAACTGGTTCTGGTAGCGGGCGGGCTCCGGCTGTTTCTGCAGGTACTGCACGCCACGCTCGAAGGCCAGGCGGGCCTGGCGCGGTTGGCCTTCCTGCAGGGCCTGCAGGCCGAGGTTGGTGAAGAATTCGATATGCAGCTGCACCAGCATGCCGCGGATCTCGTTGACCCAGCGCTTGGCGTCGTTGACGGGCATGAAGCCGTCCTTGGCCGAGCGGGTCAGTTGGCCGTGCAGGGACTCCAGCTGGAAGCGGATTTCCTTGGCCTGGGCTTCATTGATGATCTTCAGCGGCGCATTGCGGATCGGCATCCCTTCGCCCAGCGCCACCAGGCCACGCAGTTCTTCGGCCTGGACCTTGAGCTGGGCGTTGCCCTTGTCCAGCGGTAGCAGGCGCTCGCAGAAGAGCAATTGCAGGCGGGTGAGCTGCAGCTTCAGCGCGGGGGTCATGAACTGGCCGGGCAGGCTTTCGGAGAGGATGCTGGTGCGGCGCAACCTGTCGATGAGGTCGGCGCGCAGCCGGGCTTTCTCCAGCTTGCTGTTCTCCACCATATGGTTGGCGTAGCCGATGATCAGCAGTACCGCTATGCCGGCTATCACCATCAGGGTGATCACGAGTGGCGACATCTTTATACAGCTCCCGTGTGCGTTTTCTGCGGGAGTGTAGAGGGTTGGCCACCCTGCTGATAGCTCCGTGTCAGTTTTTGCCCTGAACTCGTTGATTTTAAAAGTTTTTTGTCGAAGGGTTGACGGGTGCCAAAACGCTCCCTAGAATGCGCGCCACTTCGACGCGAAGCCTGAGGGCAAAAGCGGCGAAGGCCGGAAGAAAGCGTCATAGCTGTTGTAAGCTCCGGGCCGCGTCCCCTTCGTCTAGTGGCCTAGGACACCGCCCTTTCACGGCGGTAACAGGGGTTCGAGTCCCCTAGGGGACGCCACTTTCTGGCTGTATTTAGTTGTATT
>BATO01000129.1 GCA_000474255.1 Aquipseudomonas alcaligenes MRY13-0052 | reverse complement strand
AAGTTCGAGCTCGCCAGGGGGCGGCGTGTTGCCGGTTCGGAGGCCTCGCATTCGCGGGGGGCCGGTGCATGGGGGCGATTGACCAGGCGTAGGGTGGACCGCGCTTCATCGCTCCACCTTCCGGGCTCGCCGGTCACTCCGCTGGTGGATGAGAAGAGCATCATCCACACAGCGCCAATGGAAGCGCCCTGTCCACCCAGGTGCGAGGGTGTCGCCGGGCCGGACCTTCGGGCGGGCCAGGCGCTGCCGGCTATTGAGCGAAAGCCGGCGATTGGCCATTATCCCGCCATGCCCGAAACCCGCTTGCTCTGCCGCGTCGCGAGGCGGCTCCGATAGGGAAATCCCATGAACAGAACCTTATGCCTCAGCGTCCTGGCACTTCTGCTGGCCGGCTGCGAGAGCACGGACAACGCCGCCCTGCGCCAACAGCAGCAGGACTACGAAGCCGCCCGCCCCTACAAGGCCGCCATCGCACCGACGGTGGCCAGGCTGTCGCAGGCGTATGCAAGCCGCTACCCGAAGCTGATCCTCAAGGCCTATGACGACATCGTGCTGGTGGCCGGCGAAGTCGACAGCGCCCAGGCCCAGCAGGCGGTGTTCGCCGAGGTGTCGGCGATCCCCCATGCGGAGGTCTACACCTTCACCCTGGTCCGGCAGGACGGCTCCAGCGCCCAGCTGGCCAAGGATGCCGGGCTCAAGCAGCAGGTCAGCCAGTTGCTCGCCGCCAGCTACCTCGATGTCTATGTGGTGGACGGCCGCCTGGGCGTGGTCGGCCAGGTGCCGGCCTCCAGCTACGAAACCTTGCGGGCCTCGCTGGCCGCCATCCCTTCCCGGGTGCCCGGCATCCAGCCCGACCCGCACCTGGTCATCAGCCTGAAGGGCGACCTGAGCACCTTCACCGCCGAGTCCTACAAGGACATGGGCGACTGGGCTCCCGCCAATGCCAAGGTGGCGCCTCGGGTCAGGCCCACCAGCCTCTCCGGTGCGGTCACCAGCACCGCCCTGGCGCCCATTACGCCCGCCGTCACAGCGAGCGCCGCACCTGCAGCCCCTAGCTACGCCTCGACGCCTGCTGAATCGCCCGCCGCCTCGCAAGGCAGTGAGTCGGGCATGGACACGGTGAAGATGATCGGCGCCCTCGCCGGCGTCGCCCTGGGCAGCAAGGTGGCCTACGACACCGGCAACGCCGCGCAGGGCCAGCAGGTGATGCAGGCCGCGTTCAATGCAGCGGGCATCGACACCAGCAGTGCTTCTGGCAGCGCAGGCGCCTACTCGGGCGGCTCAATGGCGGGCGCCGGCACCCAGGGCGGCCCCAGCCCGCGTGTGGTGGCGGCCCAGCAGAAGACATACAGCTTCGCTGGCAACTGCCCCGCCGATGCGAGCGGCGTGCTGCCGGAGCTGAGCCACCCGGAGATACGAGACAATGCTGGCGAACTGCAGAAACCCATCGTCGACATGGCCAGGTCAGCGGGTGGTTTCGACCAGGCGATCAGCCTGACCAGCGCCCAGAAGGACGAATACATCCGCGCCGCCACCGAAGCAGCCCAACAGGCATCGGACACCTGGGGCGGCGACAGCCCGCTGTATGACGTGAAGACCTGCCCGCAATCGGAAGGTATCTATTGCAGCGGCGTACAGGCCATGTGGCTGTACAGCGACATGGCCATTTACACGCAGTACGTGAAGGACGCGCTGGTGTGCCACAAGGCGCGCGGAACCAAGCTCTAGGGCTGGGAGCTCCGCGGGGCCAGGCTTATGGGGTCAACGACAGCGGTACGCCCCAGAGCGGGTCTTCCTTGCCCTGCTGGCGCAGCGGGGTGAGTTGCAGGGGCACGAGCCGGGACAGCATCTCCTGGTGCCTGTCGCTCAGGTAGCGCGGGGAGATGACGGAGGTGGCGAAGTCCATGGGCGCCGGCCAGGTGTAGACGGTGAAGTTCTGCAGCGGGCACTCGATCTTCGTCGGGTCGGTCGCCCGGCACTTGGCCCGCTGGTACTGGGCGCTGGGGCTCTTCAGGTGCATGCGCGGGGCCAGCACCAGTTGCCCGCCCTGGACGGTGAAGCTGGCGAGGGCCTTGTCCGCCGGCAGGCGTGCCTGGACCTTGATCGAGGCTACGTCCCGGGAGTCGGTCTGCTGGTAGTAGCCGGCCCCCGCACCCTGGGTCGTCTGGCTGTACTGCTGCTCGCCCCAGGCCACGCAGGCGCCGCTGGCCACGTGCACGGCGGTGCAGACCTTCTCGCTCTTCAGCTCGCTGCCGTAGGTGGCGTCCTTCCACACCTCTTCGCGGTAGTACTCGCGGTACATCTCGGTGGACAGGTACGCGGTGCCGTTGGGGCCTTTACCCGAGCCGACCGGGCCGCTGCGGGCGCCGACCTCGTCGAGCACCCCGCGGATCTGGTAGTCGTCGCCCCCGGTGAGCAGGTACTTGCCGGGCGGCAGGATGTGCACCTCGAAGGCCGTGAACAGGTTGTTGGGCTTGGGGTCGCGCTGCAGCTCGTTGGTCTTGAAGCGGCGACCGAAGGTGATGTTCGGGTCGCTCTCGTTCTGCCAGATCACCGTGGGCGTCCACTGGGTCATGGTCAGCGCGTCGTTCAGCGTCTTGTGCGGCATCACATCGGCCACCAGCACCACGGCCATGTTCGCCTTGAGCGCCGCGTCCACCTTGTCCAGCAGGGGCCCGTTGCTCGGGTCGTCCATGCCGTAGCCGCTGGTGTAGGGCTCGGGCACGCACCCGGCGAGGGAGAAGGCAAGCAGCAAGGCGGAAGGCAGGGCAAGAAGCGGGCGAGGCAGTCGCATGCATCGATCCTTGATAGAGGCTGGAGCGGGTCCTGGACCGGTCATTTTCCATCGACACGGTATGGGGGCGAAATAGTGCAGATGAGCTAGATCGGCGCGCGCGAGGGGCTTAGAACATCTCGTCCAGCTGTTCGAAGAACAGGCGCCTGGCCGGCTGGTCGGGGATGCCCAGTTGGCGGATGAAGCGCTCGGCCGCATCCGGCGACAGCTCCTCGGCGAGGTTGCGGTGGGCAAAGGCGATATCCAGCCAGCGGTCGGCCAGGCCACCGCGCCCCAGGTCGATGAAGTGCAGGCGCTCCCGGGCATCGAGGAAGAGGTTGGCGTCGCACAGGTCGCCGTGGCTGAAGGCAAGGTCTTCGACCGGCACGCTGGCGTGGAGGTGGGCGATCAACGCCTCGGGCGTCGGCAGGTCGGGCCAGGTTTCCGGGTCCCAGTCGTCGGCGATCAGCCCCTGGCCCACCAGGTACTCCAGCTCGCGCAGGCGCACGGAGGCTGACGAGTCGAAGGGGCAGCCCTCCACCGGCACCGCCTGCAACTGGCGCAGGGCCTCACCGAAGGCCTGGTGCACGGTGGGCGCCTCCGCCATCAGCTCGGAGAGCGGCTGGCCGGGCACGGCGCGGGTGATCATGAACTCGTGCCCGTCGCCGGCGGCGCAGGCCACCACTTCGGGCACATGGAGCTTGCCGTCGAGCCACTGCAGGACGCTGGCCTCGCGCAGCACGCTGTAGGTGGTGGGCGCATAGACGGCGGCGCTCAGCTTGAGGAAGAAACGGTCGTTGCCCCGGCTGAAGGCGTGGACTTCGCACGGGGACTCACCGACGCAATCCCGCGTCAGGGGCGCGCCGTCGATGAAGCGCGCGATGGAAGGAGGAAGCACGAATGGCATGGAGCCCGCCTGTCGTTGATGGAAAGCGCGCAACGATAGCGCAGCCGCCGGGCACAGGAGACGCGGAAATTGTGACAGGCCTTGAATGCGCAGCCCCGGCCCAGAGCCGGCGCGCCGCACTCAGCGCCCCACTGCGACGGGCTCGCTGCCCTCCTCCTTGCCCAGGGAGAGGAACACCACCACCGCCAGGCCGGCGAGCAGCGTGGCGGCGGAAAGCAGCACCGCACCGTGGGCGGCGCTGAAGGCTTCGCGGCCGGCCTGGGCCAGCGGCGCAGCCAGGGTGGCGTCGAGGCGCTCGGCGGCGACCAGGGTGTCCGACAGCGAGCGGATCGCCTGGTCCTTGACCGCCTCGGGCACGCCGCCCGGCAGGTGGATGGCGGCGCCATAGACGCTGGAGAGCAGCACACCGAAGGCGGTGATGCCCAGCCCGGTGCCCATCTCGTAGCCGGTGGCCTCCAGCGCACCGGCGGCGCCCGCGTTGCTGACCGGCGCGGCGCCCATGATGGCGATGGAGGATGCGGTGAGGCCGATGCTCAGGGCCAGGCCCAGCAATACCAGCAGGCCGACCACGGCCAGCCCCGCCTCGCGGAAGTCGCTGAACCCGAGCCCCGCCAGGCTGATGGCCGAGCACAGCAAGGCAGTGGTCGCCACCCGGCGCAGGCCGACCAGGGACGCCAGGTAGCCCGCCAGCGGCCCGCCGACGCCGGCGGCGATCATCAGCGGCAGCAGGAACAGCCCGGCTTGCAGTGGCGTGCGGCCGAGCACCAGTTGCAGCTCCTGGGCGATGGTGAGTTCGGTGCCGGCCAGGGCGCCGGACACCACCAGCGCCATGATCAGCCCGGAGCGGATGGCCGGCCGCGCGATCAGGCTCAGGTCGAGCATGGGTTCGGCGCTGGTGAGCTGGCGGCGCACGAAGTCGGCCAGCAGCAGGACGCCCACCAGCAGCGTGAGGCCGCTGACCCAGGACGGCCCGCCCGGCTTGAGGCCGGATTTGAGCGCATGGACGCTGGCGATGATGCCGGCGATCAGCAGCAGTGCCTGGCCGATCTTCCAGCCACCGCTGCCACTGCCGGCATCACGGGGCACCAGTACATAGGCCAGGGGCCAGATGAGCAGCATCACCGGCAGGTTGATGAGGAACACCGAACCCCACCAGTAATGCTCCAGCAGCGCGCCACCCACCAGCGGGCCGAGCGCAGCACCGGCGGAGGCCACCGTGCCCCACAGGCCCAGGGCGATGCCGCGTTCCTTGGGCGACTCGAAGGCGCGGCGGATGATCGCCAGGGTGCAGGGCAAGGCCATGGCGGCGCCCACCGCCATGCCCGCGCGGGCGGCGATCAGGGCGCCGGCCGTGGGCGCATAGGCCGCCACGCAGGACATGCCGACGAACACCAGCAGGCCGGTGAGCAGCATGGGCCGGCTGCCGATGCGGTCCGCCAGGGTGCCCATGGGCACCAGCAGGCCGGCCATGATCAGCGGGTAGATGTCGATGATCCACAGCACCTGCTCGCCGCTGGCCCCGAGGGACAGGGTCAGCGACGGCACGGCGATATGCAGCACCGTCATGTCGATGACGATGGGCAGGTACGCCAGGACCACCACCAGCAGGATCAGCCAGCGGTTGCCCGGAGGGTGGCTCGAACTCATCGACTCTCCACGCGGGCGTCGGCACCGCTCCAGCCGCCACCCAGGGCGCGGAACAGGTCGACCAGGGCGAGCTGCCGCTGGGTGCTGGTTTCGATCAGCGTGGAGTCGTTGACGAAGCTGCTGCGCTGGGCATCCAGGTAGCGCAGGTGGCTGTCGACACCGCCTTCGTAGCGGGCCTTGGCCAGCTTGAGGGTCTCGTTGCTGGTGTTGGCCAGGGCGCGGCGGGCCGCTTCCTCGCGGCGCAGCGTGTCGGTGGCGGCCAGGGCGTCGGCCACTTCGCGGAAGGCCGTCTGGATGCTGCCTTCATAGGCGGCCACGGCGGCGTCCTTGCGCACTTCGGCGAGGTCGAGGTTGGCGCTGTTGCGGCCGGCATCGAAGATCGGCAGCGACAGGGTCGGCATGAAGCTCCAGGAGCGCGAGCCGCCATCGAACAGGCCGGACACTTCGGCGCTGGAACTGCCGTAGCTGCCGGTGAGGCTGATGCGCGGGAAGAACGCCGCGCGCGCCGCACCGATATCGGCGTTGCGCGATTTCAGCCGATGCTCGGCGGCGAGGATGTCCGGGCGCCGTTCCAGCAACGCCGAGGGCGCACCGGGGGCGATGTCCTGGATCAGCAGCAGCTCGTCACGCGGGGCCTCGGGCAGTGCCTTGGCGGCGTCCGGCGTGCCGATCAGCAGCACCAGGGCGTTGAGCGCCTGCTGCTTCTGCCGCTGGTTGGCTTCCAGCTCGGCACGGGATTGCTCCACCAGGCCGAGGGCTTCCTGGTGATCCAGCGCGGTGGCGGCACCGGCGGCGCGGCGCTGGGCGGTCAGGTCGAGGGAGTCCTCGCGGCTTTCCAGGGTCTGCCGGGTCAGGGCCAGGCGGCGCTGGGCGCCGTCATAGGTGAGGTAGGCCTGGGTGACTTCGGCGACCAGGGCGATGCGTGCGCTGCGGCCCGCTTCCTCGGTGGCCAGGTACTGCTCCAGGGCGGAGTCGGTGAGGCTTTTGACCCGGCCGAACAGGTCGAGCTCGTACTCCGGCAGGCTCACGCCCACCTGGTAGCTGCTGGTGACGGTGGAGGTGCCGGTGCTGGAGAGGTCCCCCGGCACCCGCTGGCGATTGCCCGAGGCACTGGCGGAAAGCCCCGGCACCCGGTCGGCGCGCTGGATGCGGTACTGGGCGCGGGCCTGCTCGATGTCGAGCAGGGTCTGGCGCAGGGAGCGGTTGTTGGCCAGCGCCTCCCCCACCAGCCGACGCAGGTCGGCGTCGATGATGAAGGTGCGCCAGTCCAGCTCGCTGGCGGCCTGGTCCTGTTTGGCGGCTGGGCCGCTCCAGTGCGCGGCCACCGGCGCTTCGGGGCGCTCGTAGGTGGGGGCCATGGAGCAGCCGCCCAGGGTCAGGGCGATCAGCAGGGCCGATGCGGTCAAGGTGTGTCTGTGCATGGCGCTCAGGCCTCCGTGGATTATTGAGCAGGTGCGGAGCGACGCTTCAGCATCGACAGCACCCAGACGAAGCAGATGGGCACGAAGATCACCCCCAATACGGTGGCGCTGAGCATGCCGCCGATCACGCCGGTGCCGAGGGCGCGCTGGCTGGCCGCACCGGCGCCGCTGGCCAGGGCCAGGGGCACCACGCCGAGGATGAAGGCCATGGAGGTCATGATGATCGGGCGGAAGCGCAGGCGCGCGGCTTCGATGGCCGCCTCGCGCAGGCCGCGACCCTGTTCCATCAGCTCCTTGGCGAACTCGACGATGAGGATGGCGTTCTTCGCCGCCAGGCCGATGATGGTGATCAGCCCGACCTTGAAGTAGACGTCGTTGGGCATGCCGACCGAGGTCACCGCGAGCACCGCGCCGAGGGCGCCGATGGGCACGATGAGCATCACCGACAGCGGGATCGCCCAGCTCTCGTAGAGCGCCACCAGCAGCAGGAACACGACCAGGATGGCCAGGGCGAACAGTTGCACCGCCTGGCCGCTGGCGACCTTCTCCTGGTAGGAGAGGCCCGTCCACTCGTAACCGATGCCGGCCGGGGACTGGCTCACCAGGCGCTGGATCTCGGCCATGGCTTCACCGGTGCTGACGCCAGGTGCGGCGTCGCCGGCGATGCGGATGGTCGGGTAGCCGTTGTAGCGCACCAGTTGCACCGGGCCTTCTTCCCAGTGGTTGGTGACGAAGGCGGAGAGCGGCACCTGCTCGCCCTTGGCGTTGCTGACGTAGAGCTTGAGCACGCTTTCCGGCGTCATCCGCTCGCCCTGCTCGGCCTGCACCACCACGCGTTGCTGGCGGCCGGCGTTGGAGAAGTCGTTGATCACCGAGGAGCCGAACGCGGTGGACAGCGCGCTGCCGATGGTTTCGAAGCTCACGCCCAGGGTGCGGGCCTTCTCGCGGTCGATCTCCAGGCGCAGCTGGGGCGCTTCGGCCAGGCCTTCCATCATCGCGTAGAGGATCTTCGGGTTGCCGTTGGCCTGGCCCAGCAGTTGGTCGCGGGCGGCCAGCAGGGCTTCACGGCCGAGGCCGCCACGGTCCTGCAGGCGCAGGGAGAAGCCACCGGAGTTGCCGAGCCCGTCAATGGGCGGCGGGGTGACCGCCATGATCGCGCCGTCGCTGACACCGGCGAGGCTCTGGTTGGTCAGCATGGCTTCGGCACCGGCCGATTGCTCGTCGCTGCGCACGGACCAGTCCTTCAGGGTCGGGAAGGCCAGCGCGGCGTTCTCGCCCATGCCGGAGAAGCTGAAGCCCATCACCAGGAAGGTGTTCTCCACCGCCTCGCGGGAGCCCAGGTACTGCTCCAACTGCTGGCCGGTGACGTCGGTGCGCGCACGGGTGGCGCCCGGCGGCAGCTGCACGTCGACGATCATGTAGCCCTGGTCTTCCACCGGTACGAAGGATTCCGGCAGGCGCAGGTAGAAGTAGCCAAGCACCGCCACCAGGCCGGCGTACACCAGCATGAAGCGCCCGGCACGTTTCACCAGGCCGCCGTTGAGGCGGGTGTAGCCCTGGGTGAGGCCGGTGAAACCACGGTTGAAGGCGCCGAAGAAGCCGCGCTTCTCATGGTGCCCCTTGGGGATCGGCTTGAGCAGCGTGGCGCACAGGGCCGGGGTGAAGGTCAGGGCGAGGAAGCCGGAGAACAGGATCGACACCGCCAGCGACAGGGAGAACTGCTGGTAGATCACACCCACGGAACCGGCCATGAAGGCCAGCGGCAGGAACACCGCCGACAGCACCATGGTGATGCCGACGATGGCGCCGGACACCTGGCCCATCGCCTTGACCGTGGCGTCGCGCGGGGACAGCCCCTCCTCGGCCATGATCCGCTCGACGTTCTCCACCACCACGATGGCGTCGTCCACCAGGATGCCGATGGCCAGCACCATGCCGAACATGGTCATCATGTTCACCGAGAAGCCCAGCAGATACATGGCCGTGAACGTGCCCAGCAGGCACACCGGCACGACGATGGCCGGGATCAGGGTGTAGCGCACGTTCTGCAGGAACAGGAACATCACCAGGAACACCAGCACCATGGCTTCCAGCAGGGTGTGGATCACCTTCTCGATGGCCACGCCGACGAAGCGCGAGGTGTCGTAGGGCACCGAATATTCCACGTCGTCGGGGAAGTTCACCGACAGCTCGGCCAGGCGCTGCTTGATCGCCTCGGCGGTCTGGATGGCGTTGGCGCCCGGGGACAGCTGGATGGCGCCCGCGACCGAGGGTTTGCCATTGAGGCGCGAGGAGAAGTTGTAGCTCTCGCTGCCCACTTCCAGGCGGGCGACGTCGGCCAGCTTCACCGAGGAGCCGTCCTGGTTGGCGCGCAGCACGATGCGACCGAACTCGGCCGGGTCGTCCAGGGTGCCCTTCACCGCCAGGGTGGCGGTCAGCTCCTGCTCGGTGCTGCCCGGCGAGCTGCCGAAGGCACCGGCCGGGACCTGCACGTTCTGCCCACGGATGGCGTTGCTCACGTCGTCCAGGGAGAGGCCGTAGCCCACCAGCTTCTGCGGGTCGATCCAGACGCGCATGGCCGCTTCGGAGGAGAAGAACTGCAGCTTGCCGACGCCGGCCACCCGACGCAGCTCGTTGTTGATGTTGCGCGCGGCGTAGTCGCCGAGGAAGGTGGTGTCGCTGCGCTGGGCGCCTTCCTTGAAGTTGAGGGCGTAGATGAGCAGGAAGCCGGCGCTGGTCTGCTCCACTTCCACGCCCTGGGTGAGCACGGCCTGGGGCAGGCGCGACTCGGCCTTCTTCAGGCGGTTCTGCACGTCCACCTGGGCCAGTTCCGGGTTGGTGCCCGGCTGGAAGGTGACCACCACTTCGGCGGTGCCGTTGGAGTTACTGGTGGATTCGAAGTAGAGCAGGCTCTTGGCGCCGTTGAGCTCTTCCTCGATCACGCTGGTGACCGAATCCACCAGCACCTGCGCCGAGGCACCCGGGTAGGTGGCGGTGACAGTGATCTGCGGCGGCGCGACGTTGGGGTACTGCGCCACCGGCAACAACGGGATGACCAGCAGGCCGGCCAGGGAGATGAACAGCGCCACCACCCACGCGAAGTTGGGACGCTTGATGAAGAACAGAGACATGGATGATTCCTCGCGACTATCCCGACCTTACTGGCGGGACGCCTGTTGCTCCTGGGTGGGGCGCGGCTCGACCTTGGTGCTCGGCTGCAGGCCGGTGAGGCCGCCGACGATCACGCGATCACCACTGGCCAGGCCCTGGCTGATCTGCCAGCGCGAACCCTGCATGGCGCCGGTGTGCACGGGGCGCGCCTCGACACGCTCGTCAGCCCCCACCACCAGCACCAGGGCGGAGCCATCGGGCGAGCGCTGCACGGCGCGCTGGGGCACCAGGATGGCCTGGGCGTCACTGCCCTGGGGCGCGCTCACGCGCACATACATGCCCGGCAGCAGCATGCCGTCCGGGTTGGCGAACTTGCCGCGCAGGGAGACCTGGCCGGTGCCCGGGTCCACCGAAACGTCGGTGAACAGCAGCTCGCCCTGACGCTGGTAGTCGGTGCCCTCGATACGGATGCTCAGCGCCTGGCTGTCACCGGCGGAAAGCTGGCCGCCCTTGAGCGCCTCACGCAGGCGCAGGGCATCGGCCACCGGCTGGGTGAAGTCGGCGTAGACCGGGTCGAGTTGCTGGATGCGCGCCATCAGGGTGGTTTCGCCCTGCCCCACCAGCGCGCCTTCGGTCACCAGCGCACGGCCGATGCGGCCGGAGATGGGGGCCTTCACCGAGGCGTAGCCCAGGTTGAGGCGCGCGGTTTCCAGGTCTGCCTGGGCCGAACGCACGGCCGCCTTGGCGCTGCGCAGGTCGGCGGTGGCGGTGTCGAAGTCCTGCTGACTGACCGCTTCGATCTTCACCAGGGGCTCGTAGCGCTTGACCCGCGCCTGGGCTTCGAAAAGCGACGCTTCTGCGCGGGCCAGCTCGCCTTCGGCACGGGACACCGTGGCTTTCAGCGGCGCCGGGTCGATCTGGAACAGCAGCTCGCCGGCCTTGACGTCAGCGCCTTCCTCGAAGCGCTTCTGCACCACGATGCCCGCGACCCGGGCCCGCACCTCGGCCACGCGCACGGGCTCGATGCGCCCGGGCAGCTCGGTGGTAAGCACCAGCGGCTCGGTGGTCACTGCCACCACGTCCACAGGCCTGGCCTGCTCGGCCGCCGCCTCCGGCTCGCCGGACGCCCCGCAACCCGCGAGCGCCATGGCCACCACCCATGCACTGATTGTTCCTGCTGCACGCAACCTGCCCATGTAATTCACCCGGACGACTTGACTGGAAAGGCGCGCATGATCTTATCTAGATCGAAATGAGTCAATATTGTCTCATATGAATCTTTTGTTATTAATCATGTCCTCCACCGTTGAAGCCGGAGGTTTTTTCTGCACAATGCGCGCAATCCGAAAATCAAGACGGGATCCATCCATGTCGCTGACAGCTCAAGACGAACGACTTCTCAAGGCGCTGGCCGTCGCGTTCGTCGAGCGTCCACGTGCCACCTTGAAGGAACTGGCGGAAGCGGCCGGGGTCAGCAAGGCCACGCTGCACCGCTTCTGCGGCACGCGGGACAACCTGGTGGACATGCTCATCACCCACGGCGAGACGGTGATCAACCAGATTCTCTCGGCCGGCGACCTGCAGCAGGCCGAACCGCTGCAGGTGCTGCGCAGGCTGATCGCCGAACACCTGATGCACCGCGAGCTGCTGGTGTTCCTGATGTTCCAGTACAAGCCCGACACCCTCGACCCGAATGCCGAGGACGCCCGCTGGCAGACCTACTGCGACGCCTTGGACAAGTTCTTCCTGCGCGGCCAGCAGGAGGGCGTGTTCCGCATCGACATCAGCGCGGCGCTGTTCTCCGAACTCTTCCTGTCGCTGATCTTCGGCATCGTCGACGCCGAACGCCGCGGCCGTGCCGCAAGCTCCAGCTCCGCCGCCCTGCTCGAGCTGTTCTTCCTGCATGGCGCCGCGGCGCCGACCCGAGCCTGAGAGCACTCCCGGGCTGAAGCCCGGGCTACGTGCTGTTCTTTCTCCACGGAGCGTCGTGCTTCGCATGTAGGGGCGAATTCATTGGCGCTGTCTGCGTTAAGTGTTGCTAGAGGATTTGAGTCCAGCTGATTGCGGAGCTTTGCTGGCGCTTCTGGTTTCGCCCACCCGGGCGAGTCCCTTTTCCAATCGTTT
>BATO01000130.1 GCA_000474255.1 Aquipseudomonas alcaligenes MRY13-0052 | reverse complement strand
AGGTGGCCGAGGGCGGGCAGCAGTTGCTCGCTCACCTCGATGGCCGCGCTGGCATGGATGCTCGACGGGATGATGTCGTTGCTGCTCTGCCCGCAGTTGACGTGGTCATTCGGGTTGACCTTCTCCGCCAGCAGGCGGCTGGCCAGGGTGGCGATCACCTCGTTGGCGTTCATGTTCGAGCTGGTGCCGGAGCCGGTCTGGAACACGTCCACCGGGAAGTGGGTCATGAAGTCGCCCGCCAGCAATTCCTGGCAGGCGCTGACGATGGCGTCGCCCATGGCCGGGCTGATCTGCTCCAGGTCGACGTTGGCCCGTGCGGCAGCAGCCTTGGCGAGGATCAGTGCACGAATGAAAGCTGCCGGCATGCGCTGGCCGGAGACCGGGAAGTTGTTCACCGCCCGCTGGGTCTGCGCGCCGTACAGCGCCTTGGCCGGGACTGCCAGTTCGCCCATGCTGTCGCGTTCGATTCGGGTATCAGTCACGCTGTATTTCCTTCTTCCGGTTCGATGTAGCTCAGGGATGGCGCCAGGCGCAGGGTCGCCAGGCGCCGCTGCAGCCCGAGCAGGCGCTGGCGTCGCAACGGATCGCGGGCCAGCGGGCGCAGGGACTGCAGGGGTAGATAGGCGTGGTCGAGGCACAAGCAGCGCCAGTGCCAGGGCAAGGCGCGGTCGGTGGCGCTGTCCAGCAGCAGCTGGAAGCTGCCTTCGAAAATGCGCCAGGCCGGCAGTTCGTGGTGCACGACCAACTCGTGGCCATCGTTGAGGAAGCGCGTCAGCAGGCGCGGATCGTCCGGCGCCAGGGCGCAGCGGATACGCTGGCCAAGCCAGCGCCAATCGGAGCATGCCTGGGGTTCGTCGAGACGGGGCCGCACTGCGAATCCTCAAATAGTAAGCATTCGCGTTTGAGAATAATAAACATTACTCGCACTTGCAAAGTGAAAGTGCGTCAGAGGCGGCCCCGCCTCACGTCAGCGGACGCAATCCATGCGTTAACGGCTGGCAGATTGGCTGCAAAAGCATCCAACAGCACCGATCTCCGGAGCACATGAAAGTCGCGTCGTCGAGCGTGGCGGGCCATCGGTGCGGGAAAAACACCCATAAAAAACGCGCCACCCGGGCGCGTTCTTCATAACGACGGCTGGGCGGGCGATCAGCTGCCCGCCACCGTCATGCGCTCGATCAGCACCGAGCCGGTGCGGATGTTGCCGCGCACTTCCAGGTCGCTGCCAACGGCGAGGATCTGGCGGAACATGTCCTTCATGTTGCCGGCGATGGTGACCTCCTGGACGGGGAACTGGATTTCGCCGTTCTCCACCCAGTAACCGGCCGCACCACGGGAGTAGTCGCCGGTGACCATGTTCAGGCCGTGGCCCATCAGCTCGGTCACCAGCAGCCCGCGGTCCATGCGGCGCAACAGCGCCTTCTGGTCTTCCTGGCCGTGGGTGACGAAGAGGTTGTGCACGCCCCCGGCGTTGGCGGTGCTGGGCAGGCCCAGCTTGCGCCCGGAGTAGGTGCCGAGGATGTAGGAGACCAGTTCGCCCTTCTCCACGAACGGCTTGGCGTAGGTCGCCAGCCCGTCGTTGTCGAAAGAGGCGCTGGCCATGGCGCGTGGGATCAGCGGGCGCTCGTCGATGCTCAGCCACTCGGGGAACAGGCGCTCGCCCAGTGCACCTTCGAGGAAGGACGACTTACGGTAGAGGTTGCCGCCGGAGATGGCCGACAGGAAGCTGCTGAACAGCCCGGTGGCCAATTCCGCGGCGAACAGCACCGGCACCTCGCAGGTGGGCACCGGGCGCGCGCCCAGGCGGCTGACCGTGCGTTCCGCCGCGCGGCGGCCGATGACCTGAGCATCGGTCAGCTGGGTGCCGATGCGGTTCACGTCGTACCAGTAGTCGCGCTGCATCTGCCCTTCGCCACCGGCGATCATCACGCAGCTCAGGCTGTGCCGGCTGCTGGCGTAGCCGCCGATGAAGCCATGGCTGTTGCCATAGACGCGGCAGCCTTGGTGGGTGCTGAGGGTGGTGCCATCGGCGTTGCTGATGCGCGGGTCGGCATCGAAGGCCGCCGCCTCGCACACCAGCGCCTGCTCCACCGCCTGTTCGGGGGTGATGGTCCAGGGGTGGTAGAGATCGAGGTCCGGCAGGTCACGGGCCATCAGGCCGCGATCGGCCAGGCCGGCGCACTCGTCCTCGGAGGCGTGCTTGGCGATGGCCAGCGCGGCGGCCACCGTCTCGCGGATGGCGTCATCGCCGGTGGCCGAGGTGCTGGCCGAACCCTTGCGCTGCCCCACGTACAGGGTGATGCCGAAGCCTTGATCACGATTGAACTCGACGGTTTCCACTTCGCGCTGGCGCACCGTGGTCGACAACCCCTGCTCCACCGAAACCGCGACCTCACAGGCCGTCGCACCCTGGCGACCGGCTTCGGCGAGGATGCGCTCGACCCGTGCCTGCAACTCGGGCAAGGCCTGCGGGCCGACCACTTCTACTTCACTCATAGCCACTCCAGTTCACAAAACCTTTTCGACGGGGCGGGCGCACCCGGCGCACCACCCCACGGACCGCACCATTGCGGCGCCAGCCGGGCCGGACAATCCCCGTCCGACTGGTTATCATGGCGGCGTTTCCCACTGGATCGCCCCCATGTCTGAATACCTCGACGACGACTTCTCCGGAGAGAAGAGCAAAACCCAGGTCAAGAAAGAGCTTCACGCCCTGCAGGACCTCGGTGAACGTCTGACCACGCTCAAACCCGATGTCCTCGCCAAGCTGCCGCTGACCGACGCGCTGCAGAAGGCCCTGCTCGAAGCGCCTAGGCACAAGGCCCACATCGCCCGCAAACGCCACCTGCAGTACATCGGCAAGCTCATGCGCGAGCAGGACATCGAGGCCATCGTCACCCTGGTCGACCAGCTCGACGCCTCCACCCGCCAGTACAACGAGCGCTTCCACAACCTGGAGCGCTGGCGCGACCGCCTCATCGGCGGGGACGACAGCACCCTGGAATCCTTCGTCGCCGAATACCCGGAAACCGACCGCCAGCACCTGCGCAGCCTGATCCGTCATGCCCAGCACGAGGCGGCCCGTAACAAACCGCCGGCCGCGGCGCGCAAGGTCTTCAAATACATCCGCGACCTGGACGAAACCCAGCGCGGGCTGCGTTAAAGGCCGCTGGAAGCTCGAAGCCGGAAAGCACACGGCTTCGAGCGCCCAACGCCCCTCCTCAAGCTCCCGTACCACCCACCGTGATCGCATCGATCTTCAGTGTCGGCTGGCCCACGCCGACGGGCACCGATTGCCCATCCTTGCCGCAAGTGCCCACGCCGCTGTCCAGCGCCAGGTCGTTGCCGACCATGGAAACCCGGCTCATCGCCTCGGGGCCGTTGCCGATCAGGGTCGCGCCCTTGACCGGTGCGGTGATCTTGCCGTTCTCGATCAGGTAGGCCTCGCTGGTGGAGAACACGAACTTGCCGCTGGTGATGTCCACCTGGCCGCCGCCGAGGTTAGCGCAATAGATGCCGCGCTCCACCGAGGCGATGATCTCTTCCGGGTCGCTCTCCCCCGCCAGCATGTAGGTGTTGGTCATGCGCGGCATCGGCAGGTGCGCGTAGGACTCGCGACGACCGTTGCCGGTGGGCGCCACGCCCATCAGGCGGGCATTGAGCTTGTCCTGCATGTAGCCCTTGAGCACGCCGTTCTCGATCAGCGTGGTGCATTGGGTCGGGGTGCCTTCGTCGTCCAGGCTCAGCGAGCCGCGGCGGCCCGCCAGGGTGCCGTCGTCGACGATGGTGCAGAGGCTGGAGGCGACCTTCTCGCCGATCCGCCCGCTGTAGGCCGAGCTGCCCTTGCGGTTGAAGTCGCCTTCCAGGCCGTGGCCCACCGCTTCGTGCAGCAGTACGCCGGACCAGCCCGCGCCCATCACCACCGGCAAGGTACCCGCCGGCGCCGGAATGGCTTCCAGGTTCACCAGCGCCTGGCGCAGCGCCTCACGGGCGTAACCCATGGCGCGGTCTTCCTGGAGGAAATAGCGGTAATCGGTACGCCCGCCACCGCCGTGGCCACCGCGCTCGCGGCGACCGTTCTGTTCGACGATGACGCTGACATTGAAACGCACCAGCGGGCGCACATCGGCACCCAGGCTGCCATCGCTGGCGGCGACCAGAATGTGTTCCCAGACACCCGCCAGGCTCACGGTGACCTGCTTGATGCGTGGGTCCAGCGCACGGGTGGCGACGTCGATGCGCTTGAGCAGCTCGACCTTCTCGGCGCGGTCGATCACGTCCAGCGGGCTGTCCGGCGCGTAGAGCCGGGCGACGTCCGGGCTAGCGAAGGCCTGCACGCGGCCCTGCTGCCCGGCACGGGCGATGGAGCGTGCGGCGCGGGCCGCCTGGCCCAGTGCATCGGCGGTGATGGCATTGCTGTAGGCGAAACCGGTCTTCTCGCCGGACTGCGCGCGCACGCCCACGCCCTGGTCGAGGTGGAAACTGCCGTCCTTGACAATGCCGTCCTCCAGCACCCAGGACTCGGAAACCTGGCCGTGGAAGTACAGGTCGGCGGCATCGATGCCCGGGCCGGCGACTTCGCCCAGCACGCCCGGCAACTGCTCGATGGTAAGGCCGCCGGGCGCCAGCAGCTGGTCACTGACGGATAACAACAATTGGCTCATAACTTCTCCGTTCTCGCCGGGCCGGGTGCGGCCGGCGTCAAGAATCTTCTGTGTGCCGTCACCGGCATGCGCTGGCGCACCGCCAGCTGTTCGTCCGTATCGCGGCGGGCGATCAACACCGCCTCACCGCTGGCCTGTTCGGCAATCACCCGACCCCATGGATCGACGATAGCCGAATGGCCGAAAGTCTCGCGCGGCCCCGGATGAACGCCACCCTGCCCCGCCGCCAGCACATAGCACTGGGTCTCGATGGCCCGCGCCCGCACCAGCACCTGCCAATGCGCCGCACCGGTCACCGCAGTGAAGGCCGAGGGCGCGGTGATCAGCTCGGCGCCGGCCTCGCGCAATGCCCCATACAGCTCGGGGAAGCGCAGGTCATAACAAACCGTCAGGCCCAATCGGCCCACCGGCGTATCGGCGAGCACCACACGCTCGCCGAAGGCGTAGTCGTCCGATTCGCGGTAGCGGCCCCTGGCATCGGCCACGTCGACATCGAACAGGTGGATCTTGTCGTAGCGCGCCACCCGCTCGCCCCGCTCGTCCACCAGCAGCGAACAGGCATTGGGCTTGGCATCCGGCGCATCGTCCGGCGGCAACGGCACGGTGCCGGCCACCACCCATAACCTGAGGTCACGAGCCACCTGTTTCAACCAGGGCAGGATTGGGCCTTCACCAAGCGCCTCGGCACGGCCGATGGCGGCATAGTCGCGACGCCCCATAGCGGCGAAGTTCTCGGGTAGTACGGCGAGGCGCGCGCCGCCCTCGGCAGCGGACTCGAGCAGGCGACGGGCGGTCGCGAGATTGGCCAGGACATCGTCCTGGCTGACCATCTGGATCACCGCGAAGGTCATGGCATTCTCCACAGCGGGTATCGCCGCATGCTACTCCAGCGCGTGGCCGACGGAATCAATTGGGCTTCTCGAACGGCTTGTCGAAACTGATCTTCGGCTCCGTCAGCGGCCCTTTCACCTCGTACTGCACGCTGGCGAAGCGCGCCACCTTGTCACCCAGCAGCTTGTCCACCACGAACAGCGCACCACCAATGGCCGGCGCCCCGACGATCAAGGCGGCCAGCGGCAGGTTGTTGGTCACCGGCAGGGTCACCAGCAGCTTGGCATCGATGGCGTCGTGGGCCATGTCCAGGGTGCCTTTCAGCTCCAGGCCGCTGGAAGGGCCTTCGAGAACAATGGGCTCACGGGTGACGAAGACCCCCTCACTGCCCACCAGCAGACCCTTGACCCGGTCGTAGGCCAGGCCCTTGCCGAGCAGGTCGGAGAAGTCCAGGCGCAGGCGGCGGCCGATGGAGTTGAAGTTGAGCAGGCCGAACACGCGCAGGGCCTGGGCGCTGCCCTCCACCTCGACGAACTGCCCCTTGCGCAGGCTGGCATCGAGGGTGCCGGAGAAGCGCTTGAGGCTCACCCAGGCCGGCGAGCCCGGCCAGCGGCCGTCGGCATCCAGGCGGAAGCGCTCGCTGGTGGCGGTGGGCGCGAACTTCCAGGCCAGCAATACATCGGCGAGGTTCTTGCCTTCGAGGCGGCCTTTGTACCAGCTGGAGCTGGCACCGGCGGCGCCTTCCCACCCGGTGGAGCCGGTGATCTTCAGCCCCTTGAGGTTGAGGTCAAGGTCACTGAACAGGGTGCCCTGGGCCGTCGGCCGGGCCTTGAACGCCCAGGCGCCCAGGGGCTCGTCGCCAAGCTGCACCTGGGCGATGCGCACATCCAGCGCCGGGACGGCATGGGGGTCGACATCCTTCAGCGGGTCGGGGCTGGCTTCCGCCGCCTCGTCGTTCTCCGGCGGCTTGGGCAGGCGCACGCGGGCCAGGTCGAGCACGATGGGCGCACCCTTGGCATCGGGCAGGCTGACGCTGCCCTGCAACAGGTCACTGTCGAGGTCGACCTTCCACAGGGCGTCACCACGGGCCAGGCCGACCCGGAAGTCCTCGAGGCTCATGCCCATGCCATCGAAGTGGCCGATGCGCAGGTCGGCGCCTTGCAACAGGCCCACAGCGTCACCGGCATCCTTGGCGGCGTAGCGATCACGCACCGCCTGCCAGGCGGCCAGGTCCAGCGTGTCCAGGGTGCCGCGTACGCGAATGCCACGGTTCGACGGCATGCTCGCGCTGCCCGAGCCCAGCAGCAGTTCGCCGCGTGCCTGGGAAAAGTCCGTGGCCGGTGCCGAGACCGCCAGGTTGGCCAGGCCGCCGTAGTCGAACCAATAGCGCCGCTCGGGGCCGTCCAGGGTCATGCGCCACTGGCTGTCGCGCACCTCGCCGGCGGCCTTGCCGAACGGCGCCGGCAGGTCGATGGCCGCCCCCTTGAGGCTGGAATCGATGCGCAGCTGGCTGTCCTTGCCGTCCAGCGCCAGGTCGAGCTTGTAGGGGATGTCACCGGAAATCGGCAGCGGCCGGGTCACCCCCAGCCAGGTGGCGACGTCCTTCACCGCCGCCTGGCCGCTGGCCTGGATGCGCGTGCGCCCCTTGCCATTGCGCCCCTCGGCGATGGCCTTGGCGGTGACCTCGCGACCGAAAGCCTTGCCCCGGATCTGCTGGGAGCTGAGGCCGCTGGCGGTGTCGAAGCGGAAGGTGCCCGCAAGAGCGCTGAGCTCCAGGCTCGGCTTGGCGAACTTCAACCGGGCATCACGGGTGGTGAGTTCGACGATGACCCGGGGTTCACCCCCGGCCTTCTCCAGGGGGATGTCCAGGTCCAGATTGCCATCCAGGCTGCCGTCGCCCTGCCAGCCGGCCATCACTTCAGCGGCCGGTGTGGGTGCCTCCTGCATGATCTTCAGGCCGTCGGTGAAGCTGCTGTCCAGCTGTGCCTTGACCCGCAGGTGCGGCACCTGGCCGTGCTCCACATGGGGCACATCGGCGCGGGCATCGCTGACGCGGCTGTCGAGGATGCGCCCGCTGGGCACGCGCACGCGCACGCCGCTGTCTTCGACGAACACGTCGCCACGGGCCTCGCGCAGGGCCGGCCAGCCGGGCTGATAGGCCAGTTCGGCATCGTGGACCTTGAAGAACAGGCTGATGGAGCGGGATTCCGGCGGCGAGTCGTGCTGCAGCGAGCCCTGGTACTGGAAGAAGCCCTCGTCCACCACGCCCCCCTTGATCGCGGTCTTCAGCCATTCGGCCAGGGCTGGGCTGAGGCCGCTGGACAGGGTCGGCAGGTACTTCTCGGTGTAGCGCGCATCGCCCTCGTGCAGGCCGACGCGCAGGTCCATGTAATCCTCCTGCGCCGGGTCGTGCAGCAGGCGGATGAGGAAGTCGCCGGCGACCTTGCCTTCATCACCGGTCACCTGCAGGTAGGGGCTGATCAGGGTGAAGCCCTGGTCATCCAGCTTCCAGGTCAGCCGCGCATGGGCCTCGTGGTAGCGCCAGGGCTTGGGGAACAGGTGATCGAGGTGCAGGGCGAAGTCGTCGGAATCCATACGCAGCTCACCGCCGGCCAGGTCGCCGGTGATGCTGCCGCTGACGTTCTCGGCTGCCGGGGCACCGTGCACGGCGTTGAAGGAGATGCGCTCCAGGTTGCTGCTGAAGCCGATATGCCGGGCGCCCTCCACCTGGGGCCGGTAGACCATCTGCAGGTTGCGCAAGGCACCCCGGGGCTTGAGGCCGCTGACCAGCTCGGCGGCCAGGTCCGGCAGCGGCACCAGGCCTTCCACCAGCGGCACCAGGGGCTGCAGGTCGAGGCGGTCGGCGGCGAGCTTCCACTCGGCTTCGCCCTGGCCGTTGTCCAGCACCTGTTCGAGCTTGATGTGGGCATTGCTGTAGCGCTGCTCGCCGACGCTCACTGCCAGGGAGTCCAGCAACAGGCTCATGCCCTTGTCGTTGCGGTTGAAGTAGGCGTCCACCGCCAGGTCCTGCAGGGCCACCGGCTTGCGCTGGGCATAGCGGCCGCGCAGTTCGCCGACGTGCACACGGGCCACGGCGTCTTGCAGGGCACCGCGCTTCCAGTCGACCCAGAGTTCGCCACCGCCCTTGAACTGCTCGATGCGCCAGTCACGGGTCAGGCTCCTCGGCAGCCAGCGCGCCCAGTCACTCTGAGGCAGGCTGAGGTAGAGCTCGGCGTCGCTGTCCAGCACCACGTCGGGGTTGAGCCGGGTACGCAGGCGCAGGCTCAACGGCTGGCCGTCCGGCAGGGTCAGCTGGCCGTCCAGGCGTTGCCGCGAGGCACTGCCGCCCAGGGATGTCTGGACGTAGGTGAAGGTGACCGGCTTCTGCTTCCAGGGCTCCAGGGTGACCTGGCTGTTGAGCAGGGAGATGCGTTTGACCACCCCGAGGCCGTCGATCAGCTTGCGCGGGTTGAACGGCTGCTGGTCGTCACGGGCGGGCATGCCGGCCAGGGTCCACTTGCCGGCTTCGTCCTGCTGCACCTGCAACTGCAAGCCCTCGACTTCCAGGCTGGCGATGCGCGGTGCACGGGCCAGCAGGCTACCAAGCAGGTCGGGCACCACGCGCACCTGGTCCAGGCGCAGGACCGCGTCACCCTCCCCCAGCATCACATCGTGGGCCACCAGCACCGGGCTCATGCCTTGCCAGCGGCCTTCGAGGCTGCCGATCAGCAAGGGTTCGCCCAGGGCCTCACGGGCCTTTTCCTGGACTTCAGCTCGGTACTCGGCCACCAGCGGCACCAGTTGCCGCCCGAGGCTCACATAGAGCGCAGCCAGCACCAGGCCCAGTGCGCAGAGCGCCAGCAGGGTACGCAGGAAGGTGACCAACGTCAGGCCCGGACGCGCCATATCAGTTCAGGCCCTCAGAGCAGCACGACATCGTACTGCTCCTGGGAATACATGCCCTCGACCTGGAACTTGATGGTGCGCCCGATGAAGGCTTCGAGATCGGCGACGTTGCCCGATTCCTCGTCCAGCAGGCGGTCCACCACCTTCTGGTTGGCCAGCACCAGGTAGCCTTCGGCCTGGTAGGCGCGGGCTTCCCGGAGGATTTCGCGGAAGATCTCGTAGCAGATGGTTTCGGCGGTCTTCAGCATGCCGCGACCCTGGCAGCTCGGGCACGGCTCGCAGAGGTTCTGCATCAGGCTTTCGCGGGTGCGCTTGCGGGTCATCTGCACCAGGCCGAGTTCGGTGATGCCGATGATGTTGGTCTTGGCGTGGTCCCGTTCCAGCTGCTTCTCCAGCGTCCGCAGGACCTGGCGCTGATGCTCCTCGTCCTCCATGTCGATGAAGTCGATGATGATGATGCCGCCCAGGTTGCGCAGGCGCAGCTGGCGGGCGATGGCGGTGGCCGCTTCGAGGTTGGTCTTGAAGATGGTCTCTTCGAGCGTGCGGTGGCCGACGAAGGCGCCGGTGTTCACGTCGATGGTGGTCATCGCCTCGGTGGGGTCGATGATCAGGTAGCCGCCGGACTTCAGCAGTACCTTGCGCTCCAGGGCCTTCTGGATCTCGTCCTCGACGCCGTAGAGGTCGAAGATCGGGCGCTCGCCGGGGTAGTGCTCCAGGCGGTCGGCGATCTCGGGCATCAGCTCGTCGACGAACTGGGTGACCTTCTGGAAGGTTTCCCGGGAGTCGATGCGGATCTTCTCGATGCGCGGGTGGACCAGGTCACGCAGGGTGCGCAGGGCCAGGCTCAGGTCTTCGTAGATCACCGAAGGCGCAGGTGCGCTCTGCATCTGCGAGGAAATCTGCTCCCACAGCCGGCGCAGGTAACGGATGTCGACGAGGATCTCTTCGGCCCGTGCCCCATCGGCAGCGGTGCGCAGGATGAAGCCGCCGGTCTCCACGATGCCTTCGGCGGCGACGCAATCGGCCACCACCTGCTTGAGGCGTTCGCGCTCGGCTTCGTCTTCGATCTTCAGCGAGATGCCCACATGGGCGGTACGCGGCATGTACACCAGGTAGCGGGAGGGGATCGACAGCTGCGTGGTCAGGCGCGCGCCCTTGCTGCCGATGGGGTCCTTGGTCACCTGCACCACCAGTGCCTGACCCTCGTGGACCAGGGCGGTGATGTTCTCCACCGCACTGCCCTCGCGGTTGGAAATCTCCGAGGCATGGATGAATGCGGCGCGATCCAGGCCGATGTCGACGAAGGCCGCCTGCATGCCCGGCAGCACCCGCACCACCTTGCCCTTGTAGATGTTGCCGACGATGCCACGACGCTGGGTGCGCTCTACATGCACCTCCTGCAGCACGCCGTTTTCCACCACAGCCACGCGCGATTCCATCGGCGTGATATTGATCAGAATCTCTTCGCTCATGCTGAGAACCTACCCGACGCGCTGCCAACAAGAAATGCCGAATTCGCCCAGCACGTCCGCCGTTTCCAGCAACGGTAGACCCACCACGGCGGAATAACTCCCCTGAATGTTCTCGACGAACACCGCACCCAGTCCCTGAATCGCGTAGCCACCTGCCTTGTCCGTCGGCTCGCCGCTGGCCCAATAGGCCTCGCGCTCGACCTGGGGGATGACGCGGAAGCGCACCCGACTGGTCACAAGGCGCGAGATGCAACGCCCGGGCTGGGCCACCGCCAATGCGGTCAACACCTCGTGCTCGCGGCCGGAAAGGCCCGCCAGCATCGCCAGGAAGTCGTCGCGGTCCTGGGGCTTGCCGAGGATGCGGCCATCGAGCACCACCGACGTATCGGCACCCAGCACGCAGGCATCCCCGGCGGCATCGCCCAGGGCGGCCAGGCCGGCGGCGGCCTTTTCCCGGGCCAGGCGCTCGACGTAGGCCGGGGCAGGTTCGCCGGGGCGCACGGATTCATCGATGGAAGCGGAAAGAAGCCGGAAGGGAACGCCGATCTGGGCGAGCAATTCGCGACGGCGGGGCGAGCCGGATGCCAGGTGGAGCGTGGCCATGCTGGGACTTCTCCATGTCGAGAAGGCGCGCGGCATGGCCGCGGCCTGGTCATTTGACGTTGAGGCGGCGGCTCAAGCCGCGCAAGGCGGCGAAAATCCAGGGCCAGAGCAAGGCGCTGACCAGGGCGGGCAAGAGGAACAACAAGGTCGGCGGGCGGTTGCCGGTCAGGGCGTTGAGCCACAGCTGCACCAGTTGGGCGAGGCCGAAGACCACCATCAACACCAGACTCTGCTGCCACATGGGGAACATGCGCAAGCGCTGATGCAGGGTCAGCACGAGGAATGTGATCAGGGACAGGATCAGCGCGTTCTGCCCCAGCAGGGTGCCGTAGAGCACGTCTTCGGCAACGCCGACCAGCCAGGCGGTGGTCATGCCTACGCGGTGCGGCAGGGCCAGCGTCCAGTAGGTGAGCAGCAGGGCGGGCCACAGCGGGCGCCCCACTTCCATGAAGGTGGGCATGGGCGCAACGCTGAGCAGCAGGGCCAGCAACAGGCTGAACCAGA
>BATO01000131.1 GCA_000474255.1 Aquipseudomonas alcaligenes MRY13-0052 | reverse complement strand
CAGAGCCGAACCCCGCTCCGTTGGGCCTCGCTACGCTCGGCACCAACCTACGGCGCAGCGCCACCTTGTAGGTCGGGTGCAACCCGACGTCCCGGCACGACACCACGCGGGTTTCACCCGCCCTACGGCGATGCGGTGCATCGCTGGGCGACTGAAGTCGCCCCTACAAAATTGGAGCCGTCCTGGCACGGGTGTAGGTTGGGCTGAGGTACGAAGCCCAACGCAGCAGAGCCGAATGCCGCTCCGTTGGGCCTCGCTGCGCTCGGCGCCAACCTACGGAACAGCGCCAACCTATGGCGAGGTGGGTTTGAGGATCAGCGCGCCAAGCGGTGGGAGGTCGAGCACCAGGGAGTGGGGTTGGCCGTGACTGGTGTCGTCTTCGGCGTGCGCTTCGGCGAGGGTGCCGGCGTTGCTGCCGGCATAGGCGTCGGTGTCGCTGTTGAGCAGCACCTGCCAGGTGCCGGGCAGCGGTACGCCTATGCGGTAGCCGAGGCGCGGCACCGGGGTGAAGTTGTGCACCACCAATAGCGGCGCGCCGTCCTGGCCCTTGCGCAGCCAGGCGTAGACGCTGTTGGCCTTGTCGTCGCCGATCAGCCATTGGAAGCCTTCGGCGACGCCGTCCAGCTGGTGCAACGCGGGCTCGGCGCGGTACAGGGCGTTGAGGTCGCGCAGCAGGCTCTGCACACCCAGGTGCTCGCCGTAGCGCAGCAGGTACCAGTCCAGCTCGCTGTCGTGGCTCCATTCGCGCCATTGGCCGAACTCGCAGCCCATGAACAGCAGCTTCTTGCCCGGGTGGCTCCACATGAAGCTGAGGTAGAGCCGCAGGTTGGCGAATTTCTGCCAGCGGTCGCCGGGCATCTTGTCCAGCAGCGAGCGCTTGCCGTGCACCACCTCGTCGTGGGAGATGGGCAGGATGAAGTGCTCGGAGAAGGCGTAGAGCAGGCCGAAGGTCAGCTGGTGGTGGTGATGGCTGCGGTTGACCGGATCTTCGCTGGCGTACTTCAGGCTGTCGTGCATCCAGCCCATGTTCCATTTGTAGGCGAAGCCCAGGCCACCTTCGCGGGTGGGCCGGCTGACCCCGGGCCAGGCGGTGGATTCCTCGGCTATCACCAGGGCGCCGGGCGCCTCGGTGGCGACCACGTCGTTGAGGTGGCGGAGGAAGTCGATGGCCTCCAGGTTCTCGCGGCCGCCGTGGCGGTTGGGGATCCACTCGCCGTCCTTGCGCGAGTAGTCGCGGTAGAGCATCGAGGCCACCGCATCCACGCGCAGGCCGTCGATGTGGTAGGCGCGCAGCCAGTGCAGCGCCGAGGCCAGCATGAAGCCGTGCACCTCGGTGCGGCCGAGGTTGTAGATGTAGGTGTCCCAATCCTGGTGGAAGCCCTCGAAGGGATGCTCGTACTCGTACAGCGCCGTGCCGTCGAAGCGGCCCAGACCGTGGGCGTCGGTGGGGAAATGCGCCGGCACCCAGTCGAGGATGACGCCGATGCCGGCGCGGTGGCAGGCGTCGATGAAGGCGGCGAAGTCGCGCGGGCTGCCGTAGCGCGATGTCGGCGCGAACTGCGACAGCGGCTGGTAGCCCCAGGAGCCGCCGAAGGGGTGTTCCATGATCGGCAACAGCTCGATATGGCTGAAGCCCAGCTCCTGCACATAGGGGATCAGCTGCTCGGCCAGTTCGTGCCAGCTGAGCACGCGGCCATCGTTGCCGCCCTCCTTGCGCCAGGAACCGACATGCACCTCGTAGATCGACAGTGGCCGGTCATGGGCCTGGCCACGCTGTCGGCCGTCCATCCAGCCCTGGTCCTGCCAGTGGAAATCCAGCGGCGCGGACACCACCGAGCCGGTGGCCGGCGGCAGTTCGGTGGCCAGGGCCACCGGGTCGGCCTTCAGCGGCAGCACGCCGTGCTGGCCGAGCAGCTCGTACTTGTAAACCTCGCCCGCCTGCAGGCGCGGCACGAACAGCTCCCAGACCCCGGCCGGGTGGCGCAGGCGCATGGGATGACGGCGGCCATCCCAGCCATTGAACGCCCCGACCACTGAAACCCGCCGGGCATTGGGTGCCCAGAGGGCGAAACGCACGCCGGGCACGCCGTCGTGCTCGGTGAGCTGGGCACCGAAGACCTTGCCCAGTTCGCGGTGGTTGCCCTCGGCGAACAGGTAGAGGTCGGTTTCGCCCAGCAACGGGCCGAAGCTGTAGGGGTCTTCGGTTTCCTGGAAGCCCTCGCCCCAGTGGATGCGCAGGCGGTAGCGGTGCAAGCGCTCGGGCCGGGCGATGAACAGCCCGGGAGTGGCGGATTCCACCAGGCGGCCCATGGACTGGCCGCTGTCGCCGTCCAGCAGTTCGACGCCCAGGGCACCGGGCAGGTAGGCGCGGATCACCGGCCCCTGGTCATCCTGGTGCGGGCCGAGGAAGGCGAAGGGGTCGCCGTGCTCGGCCCGTACCAGCGCCTCGATCTGGGCGCGGTCGGCGCCCTGCCCCATGGCTACATCGTTCATTGCGTGCTCCCCAGGAGATGACGGCCCAACTCCACCAGCCCCAGCATCGGCACATCCAGCCAATCGGGGCGGTAGCGGGCTTCGTAAAGGATTTCGTAGGCGGCCTTCTCGATGCTGAACAGCGCCAGGGCGGCGACTTCGCCGTCACGCTCGTGCCAGGCATGGGGCAGGTTCGCGGCGGCCAGCCGGTAGGCTTCGTGGAAGGCGGTGCGCGCCTGGCTGCGGTAGCTGCTGGCGATGCGCCGGCGGGCGCTGGCGGCCTCGCTGGGGGCGTCGGCGCCCTGGGCGTTGCGCAGGGCCATGGCGGCGGCGTAATCGAAGGAGCGCAGCATGCCGGCCACGTCCTTCAGCGGGCTGTGGCGGGCGCGGCGTTCTTCCAGGCTACGGGTGGGCTCGCCCTCGAAATCGATGATGAAGGCATCGCCCCGGGCCACCAGCACCTGCCCCAGGTGCAGGTCGCCGTGGACGCGGATGCGGATGCCACCGGCGCTGTGCCGGGCCAGCTTGCCAACCACCTCGAGCAGCCCGGCCTGGTGGCTGCCCAGCCAATCGGCCAGCGCCCGGGCGGGCTCGGAAAGGCCCTCGCGGGACTCGGCCACCCGCTCCAGCGCCTCGTGCAACTGCAGGCCGACGCTGTGGGCCCAGCCGTTGGTTTCCGCGATATCGCTGCTCCGGTAGCCGAAGTCGGGGTTGTCGCTGGGGCGGGCCAGCACCTCGTGCATCTCGCCGAGGCGGCGGCCGAGCATGCGGGCGAAGGCTTCCAGTTCCCCCAGTGCGCTGTGCGGGCTCTCCTGCCCGGATGCGCCGCCGGCCAGTTCGTCGCGCACGGCGCGCTCCAGGGTGTTCAGGGTCCACTGCCAGGCATCGCCCTGGTTGCTGAGAAAGGCCTGCAACACCATCAGCGTATGCGGCGTGCCGGCCTCGTCGACGCGGCGCACCTCGCCCAGCAAGGGCGGGATGTTGGCGAAGCCATGTTCGGTGAGATAGCCGCCCATCTCGGTTTCCGGATGGATGCCCGGCAACACCCGGCGCACCAGCTTGAGCACCATGCTGTCGCCGATCACCGCTGAACTGTTGGATTGCTCGGCAGACACCAGGCTGACGTCGCCGTCCAGGTCGCCGATGAAGTCCACCAGGCGCGAGGTGGGCACGAACTGCAGCTCGCTGCCCTGCCAGCGCAGCACCTGGCCACGGCTCAGCTGGCGCACCACCTGGCGCACGAAGCCCGGCAGGGTGAAGGCGTCGGTGAGCAGGCCCACCTGGCGGCCCCGGTGCAGGCGCGCCAGGGCCAGGTGTTCGGGCGCAGCGCTGCCGGCCTGGTGCTCGGTAACGAAGGCCAGGGGCAGCTGGTAATGCTCGCGGCGCTCGCCGTCGCGGCACTCCACCTCGGCCAGTACGCAGAGTTCGTCCGCCTCGCCGAAGGGCACGGCATAGAGCAGGTGCACCTCGCCCGCCGCGTCGCCCGAGAACCAGCGGCGCCTGGGCAGGTAGGCCGCCAGGGAATCCTTCATCAGGGAGCCGCTGGCGCCCTGCAGTAGCTCCTGCAGGTCCTGCTCGATGACCAGTGTTTGCAGCTCGGGCCGTTGTTGGTTCGCCATGGCGTTGTCCTCAGGTGGCGGCGCGGATGCGCCAGATGCCGAAGGGCTGGTGCCAGGGCTCGATGCGCATCCACTGGGTCTTGCCGTACCAGGTCCAGGTGTGGCCGTTCATCAGGTCTTCGCCCTGGGTGGCGGCATCCTCGGGCAGACCCAGCTCCCACAGCGGCAGCTCGAAACTGGCCTCCTGGGCGTTGTGCGGGTCGAGGCTGATGGCGACCAGGATGAAGTTGGAGCGGTCGGCGGTGCGCTTGCCGAAATACAGGATGTTGTCGTTCCAGGCGCTGTAGATCTGCAGCCCGAGGTGCGTCTGCAAGGCCGGGTTGGCGCGGCGGATGCGGTTGAGCTGGGCGATCTCGCCGACGATGTTGCCGGGGGCGCGGTAGTCGCGTTGGCGCAGCTGGTACTTCTCCGAATCCAGGTATTCCTCCTTGCCCGGCACCGGCGCCGACTCGCAGATCTCGAAGCCGGAGTACATGCCCCAGAGGCCGGAGCCCATGGTGGCCAGGGCGGCACGGATGAGGAAGGCGGCGCGCCCCTGGCCGTGCAGCGGGAAGGGGTTGATGTCCGGCGTGTTGACGAAGAAGTTCGGCCGGTAGCAGTCGCACAGCGGCGGCTGGTTGAGCTCGGTGAAGTACTGGGCGAGCTCCTCCTTGGTGTTGCGCCAGGTGAAGTAGGTGTAGCTCTGGGTGAAGCCGACCTTGCCCAGGCGTGCCATCACCGCCGGCCGGGTGAAGGCTTCGGCGAGGAAGATCACCTCGGGGTGGGCGGCGCGGATATCGGCGATCAGCCATTCCCAGAACGGCAGCGGCTTGGTGTGGGGGTTGTCGACGCGGAACAGGGTCACGCCCTGCTCCACCCAGCCCTTGACCACGTCGCGCAGGGCCAGCCACAGGTCGGGCTGGGCATCACGGGCGTAGAAGTCGACGTTGACGATGTCCTCGTACTTCTTCGGCGGGTTCTCGGCATGGCGGATGGTGCCGTCGGGGCGCCAGCTGAACCAGCCGGGGCGCTGGGCCAGCCAGGGGTGGTCCGGGGAGCACTGGATGGCGAAGTCGAGGGCGATCTCCAGGCCGTGCTCGCGGGCGGCCTGGACCAGGGCCTGGAAATCCTCGCGGCTGCCCAACTGCGGGTGGATGGCTTCGTGGCCGCCTTCGGCGCTGCCGATGGCGTAGGGGCTGCCGGGGTCGTCCGGGCCGGCCTTGAGGGAATTGTTCGGGCCCTTGCGGTGGGTGCGGCCGATGGGGTGGATGGGCGGGAAGTAGAGCACGTCGAAGCCCATGGCCTGGATGTCCGGCAGCCGCGCGATGACGTCGCGGAAGGTGCCGTGGCGCTTGCCGTCGTTGGCCGCCGAGCGCGGGAACAGCTCGTACCAGCTGGCGAACTCGGCCAGCTTGCGCTCCACGTCCAACGGGTACAGCGGGCTGCGCACGCGATGGGGATGGGCCTCGACGCGGGTCACGGCGGCCACCGTCTCGGGGGCCAGCAGCAGGGCCACGCGTTCGTCGATGGATTGCGCTTCTTCCAGGCGCTCGAGCAGCGCCTGCGGCGCGTCCACCTGGGCCGCCGGCGCCTGTTCCAGGGCCTGGCGCAACAGCAGCGCGCCTTCCTGCAGCTCCAGCTTGATGGGCACGCCGGCGCCGTGTTTCTTCGACAGTTCGTAGCAGTAGCTGCCGTAGAGGTCCCACCAGGCTTCCACGGCGAACACCACGCGGCCCATGCGCGGCGGCACGAAGCTGGCCTGCCAGTGGTCGTTGCCGAGGAATTCCAGGGGCACGCGTTGCCATTCGGGGTCTTCGACCGGGCGCCAGAGTAACTGGCCGGCCAGCTTGTCGTGGCCGTCGGCGAAGATCACCGCCGTGACGGTACGGGCCTCCCCCTCGATGGCCTTGGCGGCGAAGCGGCCGCCTTCCAGCTGGGGCTCGACGGATTCGATGGCGATACGCGGGAATGCCAGGGCCTCGTCCAGCTGCAGCGCTCCGGAAAGACGCGCGGCGGACTCGGCGGGTGTGCTCGGGGACATCGGTCTGGCTCCTTCTGACCGGCGCATGGAGGCCGGCTGGGGCCGCGCCGGGTTGCGGAAGTGGTGTGCTAGTTCCGAACCCCCTGCGCGGGCAAAAGTTCGAACTTTCGCAAGGGGCCGCCGCTGCCGTGGCGCTCTGGCATAAGGCCAGCGCGGCGCCGGGTTCCATCACGCGGCACAAGCCATGGCCCGGTGGTGCCCGGAGCGGGCATAATCTGCGGCTTTTATCCAGCGGCTCCGCTTTCCATGCGCATTCACGTCACCTTCATCGATCGCGTCGGCATCACCCAGGAAGTCCTCGCCCTGCTCGGCGGGCGCAACCTCAACCTGGATGCGGTGGAGATGGTCCCGCCGAACGTCTACATCGATGCGCCGACCCTCAGCGCCGAGGTGCTGGACGAGCTGCGCGGTGCGCTGCACAAGGTGGAAGGCGTGCGCGAGGTGACGGTGGTGGACATCCTCCCCGGCCAGCGCCACCGCCTGCAGCTGGACGCCCTGCTGGCGGCGATGACCGACCCGGTGCTGGCGGTGGACCAGGACGGCCGCGTGCTGCTGGCCAACCCGGCGCTGCTGGCCCTGCATGGCGGCGAGCTGGAGGGCGCGACCCTGGCCCAGCTGTTCGCCGACGACAGCCTGCACAATGTGCTGCGTGAACAGGGCTTCCGCCTGCCGCTGCGCGAGGTGACCCTCAAGGGCCAGGCGCTGATGCTCGATGCCGTGCCCATCACCGAGGGCGAGCACCTGGCTGGCGCGCTGCTCACCCTTTACCTGCCCAACCGCATCGGCGAGCGCCTTTCGGCCCTGCACCATGACCATGCCGAAGGCTTCGATGCGCTGCTGGGCGACTCCCAGCCCATCCGCACCCTCAAGGCCCGCGCCCTGCGCGTGGCGGCCCTGGATGCGCCGCTGATGATCAATGGCGAGACCGGCACCGGCAAGGAACTGGTGGCGCGGGCCTGCCATGCGGTCAGCGCGCGGCACAACCAGCCGTTCCTGGCGCTGAACTGCGCGGCATTGCCGGAGAACCTCGCCGAAAGCGAGCTGTTCGGCTACGCACCCGGCGCCTTCACCGGCGCCCAGCGCGGCGGCAAGCCGGGCCTGCTGGAGCTGGCCAACCAGGGCACGGTGTTCCTCGACGAGATCGGCGAGATGTCGCCCTACCTGCAGGCCAAGCTGTTGCGCTTCCTCAGTGACGGCTGCTTCCGCCGGGTGGGTGGCGACCGCGAGGTGAAGGTGGACGTGCGCATCCTCAGCGCCACCCACCGCAACCTGGAAAAGATGGTGGCCGAAGGCACCTTCCGCGAAGACCTGTTCTACCGCCTCAACGTGCTCAACCTGGAAGTACCGCCGCTGCGCGACCGCGACCAGGACATCCTCATGCTGGCGCGCTTCTTCATGCAGCAGGCCTGCACCCAGATCCAGCGCCCGCCGTGCCGCCTGGCCCCGGGCACCTACCCGGCGCTGCTGGGCAACCGCTGGCCGGGCAACGTGCGCCAGCTGCAGAACGTGATCTTCCGCGCCGCCGCCATCTGCGAAAGCAGCCTGGTGGAAATCGGTGACCTGGACATCGCCGGCACCGCCGTGGCGCGGCAGAACGACGGCGAGGTGAACAGCCTGGAAGAAGCGGTGGAGAACTTCGAGCGCGCACTGCTGGAAAAACTCTTCACCAGCTACCCCTCCACCCGCCAGCTGGCCGCCCGCCTGCAGACCTCCCACACCGCCATTGCCCACCGTTTGCGCAAGTACGGGATACCCGGCAAAAGCTGATATAGCACTTCAACAAATATTTATATCCATCTGTTTTTATTGATTATTTTATTAAAAACACCACGTAGGATGGGTAGAGCACCGCGAAACCCATCGAGAATGTGCTGCAGCACAGCATGGGTTTCGCTTCGCTCTACGCCATCCTACGGCGCATAACCTCACTTGATCTCTACATAAATCACATAACCTATTGATTTATAAATTATCTTTCTATGGACTCACCCGATCCGTATCGATTTCGCTACAGCGTAACGACTCCGTAACAACCCGCCACGCACCGCGCCGTCTCTGCCCCTCCCTGCGCACCCCTTGGAAAACCCCTATTTTCTGTAGCGTTTTCGCTACAGCCTTCTTCGCGAAAGACTTCTCAAATAGCGCCCAACCCCTTGTTTTCACTGGGTGAAAGCATCCTGGCACCGCCCTTGCTATGAAGCCGACCAGACAGCACGGGGCGACGCCCCGTGCGGGGGTCCATAGAGCGCCTGGCAAAGAACCGGGCCACAGCACCGAGGAGTTCCGAATGAGCGAGTTGCGTTTTACCGCCGAACACGAATGGCTGCGCCTGGAGGCCGATGGCCAGGTGACCGTGGGCATCACCGAGTACGCCCAGGAGGCGCTGGGTGACGTGGTCTTCGTGCAGCTCCCGGAGCTCCAGGCCTATGAGCAAGGCGCCGAAGTGGCGGCGCTGGAGTCGGTGAAGGCCGCCAGCAACATCGTCATGCCGCTGGACGGCGACGTACTCGAGATCAACGAAGCGCTCAACGACAGCCCCGAACTGGTCAACGAAGACCCGCTCGGCAAGGGCTGGTTCTTCCGCATGCGCCTGGCCGACAACGCCGTGCTGGCCGACCTGATGGACCGCGCCGCGTACGAAGCCCTGATCAAGAACGCCTGAGGAGCCTGACCATGCCCACCCAGACCAACGCCCTCGGCACCGCCAACGAGTTCATCGCCCGCCATATCGGCCCGCGCGAGACCGACATCCAGGCCATGCTCGACCTGCTCGGCCATGCCGACCTGGAATCCCTCAGCGCCAGCGTCATCCCCGACAGCATCAAGGGCACCAGCGTGCTCGACATGGGCCCGGGCCAGAGCGAGGCCGACGCCCTCGCCGCGATCAAGGCCATCGCCGGCAAGAACCAGCTGTTCACCAACTACATCGGCCAGGGCTACTACGGCACCCACACGCCCTCGCCCATCCTGCGCAACCTGCTGGAAAACCCCGCCTGGTACACCGCCTACACCCCGTACCAGCCGGAAATCTCCCAGGGCCGCCTGGAATCGCTGCTCAACTTCCAGACCCTGATCAGCGACCTCACCGGCCTGCCGATCTCCAACGCCTCCTTGCTGGACGAAGGCACCGCCGCCGCCGAGGCCATGACCTTCTGCAAGCGCCTGTCGAAGAACAAGGCCAGCAACGCCTTCTTCGCCTCCCGCCACTGCCACCCGCAGACCCTCGACGTGCTGCGCACCCGTGCCGAGCCCCTGGGCATCGAAGTGGTCGTAGGTGACGAGCGCGAGCTGACCGACGCCGCGCCCTACTTCGGCGCGCTGCTGCAATACCCGGCCAGCAACGGCGACCTGTTCGACAACGCCGAGCTGGTGGAGCGCTTCCACGCCGTCGGCGCGCTGGTAGCCGTGGCCGCGGACCTGCTGGCCCTGACCCTGCTCAAGGCCCCGGGCGAATTCGGTGCCGACGTCGCCCTGGGCAGCGCCCAGCGCTTTGGCGTGCCCCTGGGCTTCGGTGGCCCGCACGCGGCCTACTTCGCCACCCGCGATGCCTTCAAGCGCGACATGCCGGGCCGCCTGGTCGGCGTCTCCATCGACCGCCACGGCAAGCCGGCCCTGCGCCTGGCCATGCAGACCCGCGAGCAGCACATCCGCCGCGAGAAGGCCACCAGCAACATCTGCACCGCCCAGGTGCTGCTGGCCAACATCGCCAGCATGTACGCCATCTACCACGGCCCGCAGGGGCTGACCCGCATCGCCAAGCGCGTGCACCAGCTCACCGCCATCCTGGCCCAGGGCCTGGCCAAGCTGGGCGTCACCGTCGAGCAGCAGAGCTTCTTCGACACCCTGACCCTGGCCACCGGCGCCCGCACCGCCGAACTGCACGCCAAGGCCCGCGAGCAACGCATCAACCTGCGCGTGGTTGACGACCAGCGCCTGGGCCTGTCCCTCGACGAGACCACCACCCAGGCCAGCATCGAAGCGCTGTGGACCCTGTTCGCCGATGGCCAGGCCCTGCCCGCCTTCGCCGAGCTGGCCGCCACCATCCCCAGCCGCCTGCCCACCGCGCTGCTGCGCGAGTCGGCGATCCTCGCCCACCCGGTATTCAACCGCTACCACTCGGAAACCGAGCTGATGCGCTACATGCGCAAGCTGGCCGACAAGGACCTGGCACTTGACCGCAGCATGATCCCGCTGGGCTCCTGCACCATGAAGCTGAACGCCGCCAGCGAGATGATCCCGGTCACCTGGGCCGAGTTCGGCAACCTGCACCCGTTCGCCCCGGCCGAGCAGTCCCAGGGCTACCAGCAGCTGACCACCGAGCTGGAAGCCATGCTCTGCGCCGCCACCGGCTACGACGCCGTGTCGCTGCAGCCCAACGCCGGCTCCCAGGGTGAATACGCCGGCCTGCTGGCCATCCGCGCCTACCACCTGAGCCGCGGCGACGACCAGCGCGACATCTGCCTGATCCCGCAATCGGCCCACGGCACCAACCCGGCCACCGCCAACATGGCCGGCATGCGCGTGGTGGTGACCGCCTGCGACGCCCGCGGCAACGTCGACATCGCCGACCTCAAGGCCAAGGCCGAAGAGCACCGCGAGCGCCTCGCCGCGATCATGATCACCTACCCCTCCACCCACGGCGTGTTCGAGGAAGGCATCCGCGAAATCTGCGAGATCATCCACGCCAACGGCGGCCAGGTGTACATCGACGGCGCCAACATGAACGCCATGGTCGGCCTCTGCGCCCCGGGCCAGTTCGGCGGCGACGTGTCCCACCTGAACCTGCACAAGACCTTCTGCATCCCCCACGGCGGTGGCGGCCCGGGCGTCGGCCCGATCGGCGTCAAGTCGCACCTGGCGCCCTTCCTGCCCGGCCACGGCCACATGGAACGCAAGGAAGGCGCGGTGAGCGCCGCGCCCTTCGGCAGCGCCAGCATCCTGCCCATCACCTGGATGTACATCCGCATGATGGGCGGCGCCGGCCTGCGTCGCGCCTCGCAACTGGCGATCCTCAACGCCAACTACATCGCCCGCCGCCTGGAAGAGCACTACCCGGTGCTCTACACCGGCACCAACGGCCTGGTGGCCCACGAGTGCATCCTCGACCTGCGCCCCCTCAAGGACAGCAGCGGCATCAGCGTCGACGACGTGGCCAAGCGCCTGATCGACTTCGGCTTCCACGCCCCGACCATGTCCTTCCCGGTGGCCGGCACGCTGATGATCGAGCCGACCGAGAGCGAATCCAAGGAAGAGCTGGACCGCTTCTGCGACGCCATGATCCGCATCCGCAACGAGATCCGCGCGGTGGAAACCGGTGCCCTGGACGCCAACGACAACCCGCTGAAGAACGCCCCGCACACCGCGGCGGAGCTGGTCGGCGAGTGGGCCCACCCCTACAGCCGCGAACAGGCCGTGTACCCGACCGCCAGCCTGGTGGAAGGCAAGTACTGGCCGCCGGTGGGCCGCGTCGACAACGTCTTCGGCGACCGCAACCTGGTCTGTGCCTGCCCGTCCATCGAGGCGTACCAGGACGCCTGATCGGCACGTGATCGCGGGGGCGGGTTCATTCGTGGATGAACTCGCCCCCACGCACCGCCTTGCGCTTCAACGGTCGGGCCGCGAGGCCCGATCCCTCCCAGTGTCTACGCTGACCAAATAACAACGAGCGCGAATCCAGGCTCAGGAGCGACACCATGTCCCTCAGCGTCTTCGACCTGTTCAAGATCGGTATCGGCCCTCCA
>BATO01000132.1 GCA_000474255.1 Aquipseudomonas alcaligenes MRY13-0052 | reverse complement strand
CGAAACCCATGCTGTCCGGTGTTCGGGGGATGCACCGAATCGATGGGATTCGCGGAGCTCTTCCCATCCTACGATCCGCACAGGTCTCTCGCGGGTTTCCCCGCCCTACTTTGCTGCGGGATAAGCGCCGTAGGATGGCGTAGAGCGCAGCGAAACCCATGCTGCCCGGTGTTCGGGAATACACCGAATCGATGGGATTCGCGGAGCTCTTCCCATCCTACGACCCGCACAGGTCTCTCGCGGGTTTCCCCGCCTGTCTTTGCTGCGGGATAAGCGCCGTAGGATGGCGTAGAGCGCAGCGAAACCCATGCTGTCCGGTGTTCGGGGATACACCGAATCGATGGGATTCGCGGAGCTCTTCCCATCCTACGATCTGTAATTTCCCGAAGGGTGCGCGATGCGGGGCTGCGATCAGGGTGTGGCTTCGGCCTGGGCGACCTTGCTGCGGCGTACCGAGAACAGCGCCAGCAGGACGACCGCCACCAGCGGCAGCATGCCGAGGTTCACCGCACCCCAGCCGAGGCCGGTGATCAACGCGCCGGAGGCGAAGGAGGCGCAGGCGGCTACCAGGCTGTTGCACAGCTCCATCAGTGCCTGGGCCTGGCCGCGTTCGTCGGCGTTGTGCCCTTCCGCCAGCAGGGTGGTGCCGGCCACCAGCATCAGGTTCCAGCCCAGCCCGAGCAGGAACGAACTCACCAGGAAGTACCCCATGCCCAGCCCGGCCAGGGCGATGCCGGCGCTCAGGAGCAACAGCACCGCGCCTGCCAGGGCCACGCGGCGGCTGCCGAACCTGTCCACCATCGGGCCGGCGGCGAAGGCGGGGAGGAACATGCCGAGCATGTGCCAGCGGATCACCTCGGAGCCGGCTTCCAGAGGCAGGCCGCAGAAAGTCATGGCCAGGGGCGTGGCGTTCATGACCAGGATCATCAGCCCGTGGCCGATGGCGGTGGTGGCGATGGCGGCGCGCACCAGGGGGCGTTGCAGCAGGGCGCGGGTGGCGGCCCAGCCGGCCTTGGGTGGGCGCGGCGCCTGGCCTTCGCGCAACAGGCGCAGCAGCACCAGGGCGACCAGTGCGAGACCGGCGATGGCCAGGTAGGCACCGACGAAGGGCGTTTCCAGGGCATTGCGTGACCAGAGCGCCAGGCTCGGCGCCAGCAAGGCCGCACAAACCCCGCCGCCCACCACATAGGCGGTGGCGCGGCCCTTGTGCTGCTCGTCCACGGCCTCTTGGGCGGCGAAGCGGTAGTACATGGCCGAGGCCTGGTAGGCGCCGATGGGCAGGGCGCCCAGGCACAGCAGGGTGAAGTCGCCGAGCCAGACGCCCAGGGCGCTGAGCAGGCCGCCCAGTACACCGGCGGCGGCGCCGAGCATCAACCCGGGGCGGCGGCCGTGGCGCTGCATGAACAGCGACAGCGGCTGTACCGCCAGCAGGTTGCCCAGCACCAGCAGCGCCAGCGGCAGGGTGGCCAGGGCATTGAGCGGCGCCAGCTGCAGCCCCACCAGCGAGGTGAGGGTGATGCCGATCATCGAACAGCTCCAGTACAGGGCCTGGCCGGCGAACAGCAGGCGGATGCTCGGGTTGCGCAGCAGCATGGGGACCTCGGTGGCTTACCAGTACTTGGGGTAGCGGGCCTCGCGGCTCGCGTTGTTGTAGATCAGCGCCACCAGCACCAGCAGCAGGGCGCCGCTGAGGGTGGGGTAGAGCAGGAAATCCCAGCCCGGTTGCAGGAGGAAGACGATCACCGGGTTGGAGCCGGCCGGCGGGTGCACGGTGCGGGTCAGCATCATCAGGGCGATGGCGCTGCCCACCGCCAGGGCCACGGCCCACCAGTGCGGGCCGCAGAAATGCAGGAAGGCCAGGCCGGTGAAGGTGCTCAGCAGGTGGCCGAAGACCACGTTGCGCGGCTGCGAGAAGGGCACGTCGGGGAAGCCGAACACCAGCACGCAGGAGGCGCCGAAGGAGCCCAGCAGCAGGCTCAGGGTCAGCGCGTCGCCCAGGCCGGCGATGCTGGCAATGGCCAGGACGCCGCCGAGCCAGGCGATGAACACCTGGCGCGTGGCGGGGCGTGGGGGCAGGGCGACGGCGTCGCCACGGAATTTCTTCACCAGTTCGAGCATGGTCGTCTTCCGGTTCAGGCGCGCTTGGCGCAGCCAGCAGGGTTGTGGATGCGTTGGCTCGACGGCGGGTTGGCGGCGAGCTTTGCGGCGGGACGGATGGGGCGCCCGACCAGCTTGCCGGCGCAGTTGGGGCAGTGGCCGGCAAGGTGGGTTTCGACGCAGTCGCGGCAGAAGGTGCACTCGAAGGAGCAGATCATCGCCTCGGCGGAGTCGGGTGGCAGGTCCTTGTCGCAGCATTCGCAGTTGGGGCGCAGTTCGAGCATGGCGGTTTCCTCAGGCTTGGTTGGGGCGTCCGAAGCGTTCCGCGTATTCCTGCGGGCTGATGGACAGGTGTTTGTGAAAGGTGCGGCGCAGGTTTTCCGGGTGGCCGAAGCCGGTGAGGCGGGCCACGGTGGCGATGGAGGCCTGGGCGTCCTGCAGCAGCGCGCGGGCCGCCTCCAGGCGCACCCGTTCGATGTACTTTCCGGGGCCCATGCCCAGCTCCTGGACGAAGACCCGGGACAGGCTGCGCGGCGCCATGCTGGCCTGGTTGGCCAGGGCCTCCAGCGAGAGATCGCCACCGAGGTTGCCGGGTATCCACTCCAGCAGGGCGGCGAGGCGCGGCGTGCGGCTGGGCTCGCAATTGAGCAGGGCGCTGAACTGCGCCTGGCCGCCGGGGCGGCGCAGGAACAGCACCAGCCGGCGCGCCACCGCCAGCGCCATGGTGCGGCCGAGGTCGGCCTCCACCAGCGCCAGGGCCAGGTCGATGCCGGCGGTGACCCCGGCGGAAGTGAACACATGGGGGTCGCCATCGCGGCCGGTGGGGTCGTAGGTGTGCAGGCGGTCGCCTTGCACGTCGATATCGCAATAGCCGCCCAGGGCCGGTACGTCGGACCAGTGGGTGGTGGCGCTGCGCCCGGCGAGCAGGCCGGCGGCGGCGAGGATCAGGGCACCGGAGCAGATGGAGCCGAGCCGGCGCACCCGGGGCTCGGCGTCACGCAGCCAGGCCAGCAGCGGTGGGTTGCGGCACATGCGTTCGACGCCCATGCCGCCCGCCACCAGCAGGGTGTCGAGGGAGGCAGGGTCGACCTCGTGATAGGCGGCCTCGGCGACCAGGGCAAAGCCGGCGGAGGTCTTCACCGCGCCGGCTTCGGTGCCGATCAGGCGGATGCCGTAGGCGTCGGGCAGGCCCTGGCGCTGGCGCTCGACGTTGGCCGAGGCGAACACCTGCAGCGGGCCGGTCACGTCCAGGCTCATCACGTCGTCGAATGCCAGGCAGGCGATGGTGCGCAAGGGGGCCATGGCGGGGCTCCATCAGGTTGATGGTGCCAGTCTGCGTCCTGCTGGGTTTGGCGACAATGACAACAACCCCACAGATATTGCCAAATCGCTGGCCAGGCATTCAGCCCGCCGGGGTGACGTGCAGCGCCTGGAGGAAATGCATCAGCGAGGCTTCCTCGGCACTCAGGCCCTTGCGCTTGCGGGCCTTCTTCAGTCCCTGCAGCTCGCCGGCGAGGAAGGCCTCGATGATGGCGGGGTGGACGTAGCACTTGCGGCAGATGGCTGGGGTGTTGCCCAGCTCGCTGGACACCTGGCGGATCACCTCCACCAGGTGCTTTCTGGCCGTGGCTTCGTCCTGCCAGCGGTGCTTGCGCAGGTGCTCCAGGGCCAGGGCGCTGCCGGCCCAGGTGCGGTAGTCCTTGGCGGTGAAGTCTTCGCCGGCGTGGCTGCGCAGGTAGTCGTTGATGTCGTGGGAGCTGACGGTGCGGCGCTCGGCGCCCTCGTCCAGGTATTGGAACAGGTGCTGGCCGGGCAGCTCCAGGCAGCGGCGGAGGATGCGCGCCAGGCGTGGGCTGCTGAGCCGGACGCTGTGCTCGATGCCGCTCTTGCCCTTGAATTCGAAGCGGATGTTGTTGCCCTTCACGGCGACATGGCGGGTGCGCAGGGTGGTGAGGCCGAAGGATTTGTTGTCCCGCGCGTAGCGGCTGTTGCCGATGCGGATCAGGGTACGGTCGAGCAGGGCGACCACGGCGGCCATGACCTTGTCGCGGCCCAGCCCCGCTTCGCCCAGGTGCAGGTCGATGCGCCCGCGCAGGGCCGGCAGGGCCTGGCCGAAGCGCAGCAGGCGCTCGTACTTGGCGGCGTCGCGTATCTCGATCCACAGCGGGTGGTAGCGGTACTGCTTGCGCTGGCGGGCATCGCGGGCGGTGGCCTGGATATGGCCCTGCGGGTCGGCGCAGATCCACACCTGCTGGTAGGCGGGCGGGATGGCGAGCTTGTTGATGCGCTGGATCTCCAGCTCGTCGCGTATCGGCTTGCCGGCCAGGTCGATGTAGACGAACTTTCCACGGCTCAGGCGCCGGGCGAAGCCGGGCATGCTGTCCTCAACGTAGCGCAGTTGCGGCGGCAGGGCGGGCGGCGTTGCGGCTGTCATGCGTGTGCCTCCACGGGTGAGGCCTGGTGCTTGCGGCCCAGGGCGCGTGACCAGGCCTGGCCGTCGCAGCGGGGGCAATGGGCGTCCTGCCCCTGGGCGAGGTGCAGGGTGAACCCGCACCGGTTGCAGGCGTAGAGGCCGTCAGTGCTGGGGCGATCCACGCTCTGGCGCAATTGGCGGGGTAGCACGGAGAGGCCCGCGCGCACTTCGCTGTCATCGAAGAAATACAGGCTGACGTCGCCATTCACTTCGAGTATGGCCAGCCTTACCTGGCCCAGGTGCTCGACACTCTGGCGGCGCAGCTCCATGAAGAACTCGTCGCTGGAGATGTTGTTACGGGCCAGGGCGTCGATGTCGTAGAGGCCGTCGCGGATGATCACCACCGGCTCGCCCTCCAGCCAGGCGCCGAAGCGGCGGTTGCGCTCCATGGCGTAGGTGGTGACGCGGTAGAGCAGCAGCAGGGTGGTGAAGACCACGAGGATCGGCAGCAGCGGCACGTCTTCATAGAAGGAGACGTCGCCGGCCGCAGAGCCGAGGGTGAGGATGACCAGCACCTCGAACAGGGAGATCTGCCGTACGCCGCGGCGCCCGGAAATCTTCAGGAAGGCGAAGACCACGACGAAGGCGAAGAGGGCGCGTAGCGCGACTTCCGCGAGGAAGCTCAGGGGGAACTCATCGATGAGGATGCGGTGCCAGTCGAATGGGCTCATGGCCTGTGTGCTCCTTGCGCGGGCGAGCGAGGCTGGCGCGGGCGGGTTGCCGCGTGTGCTCGGGCTGCAAGGTTATGGACAGCGAAGGCGGGGGAATTTCTTCAGTGAAAAGCGAGGCGGCGTTGCGATAACGCCAGGGCGGGCAGCCGGGAAGCTGCCCGCCGCGCAGTGGGCACAGCGCTGGGAGGTATTACTCGGGCATCTCCCAGGGGGCGAGGCTGTAGCCTTGGCGGCTCAGCTCCTCGCGGGACTGCTTGAGGATGCTGGCCAGTTGTTCGGGGTCGGAATAGGTGCTGCTGGCGATTTTCGAGCGGCCCAGCAGGCGGGTGCTGGTGCGGTCGATGACGCTGAGGCTCAGCTCGCCGTTGCCGTCCTGTGGGGCCCAGGCCACGCACTGGAAGGGTTGGAAGGCGCGGCCGGCGATGATCAGGGCTTCGTTGAAGCGCAGTGTTGCATTCATGGGGTGGGTCTCTCCGTATTGTGCCCATTGAGGTGACGGACCCGGTCGGCTCGACCGTTTGTGTGCCGTCGTGGATATGGATGGCGAAACCTGACCGGGAAGTCACAGGCCGTCGTGAATAAATAACTATTTGTCGCGGCAATGAATGGATTGGTGATAACGGTCTCGAAAAACCGTCATTTCCGTGCGTTGCCGGGCGTGCCTCGGGTATACAGGTGCGCCATGGGCCGGCCGCTCGCGCCGGTGTTCGCCATGCACCTGAACCACCGGGGTAGATGCAGTGCCTATTCGCCTTGACCGATCCTTCACCCGCTGCGCCGGGCTCGTGTTTTGCCTGCTGCTGGCGGCCTGTTCCAGCCAGCCTTCGACATCGCCCAGGCTGCGTGCCCTGCCCGAAGCGGTGGAGCTGAGCAACGTGCCCTTCTTCGCCCAGCACGCTTACCAGAGCGCGCCGGCCAGCCTGGCTGCACTGTTCACCCTGCAGGGCGAGACGGTGACGCCGGGCATGGTGGAAAAGGAGCTGCGCCTGCCCGAACGGGAAGAGGCACTGCAACAGAACCTGGCGGGCGTGGTGAACCGCCATGGGTTGCTGCTGTACCCGCTGGGCGACCAGTTGGAAGACCTGCTGGTGCAGGTGGCGGCGGGCAACCCGGTGCTGGTGCACATGCGCCAGGGCTACGGCTGGCTGCCGTCCTGGCGCTACGCGCTGGTGGTGGGCTACGACCGCAACAAGCAGGTACTCCTCCTGCGTGCCGGGGGCATACGCCGCCTGCCGATGAGCTTCTCGGAGTTCGAGTCGGGTTGGGAGGGTGCTGGCCACTGGGCCGCTTTGCTGCAGGCGCCGAACCAGCTGCCCGCCGAAGCGGATAGGTCGCGCTGGACCCAGGCCGTCGATGCGCTGGCCGGTGCCGGGCAGGCCGATGCGGCGAATATCGCCAGGAAGCAGCTGCACTGATTGTTCTGGCGGGGCCGCAGCCCCAATGAAAAACGGCGCCCGAGGGCGCCGTTTTCATATCGCGGGGATCAGATCCCCAGCTTGTCGCGCAGGCTGTAGTACCAGGCGCCGATGGCACTGAACGGTACCTGGAACAGGCGGCCACCCGGGAAGGGGTAGTGCGGCAGGCTGGCAAAGGCGTCGAAACGCTCCGCCTGGCCGCGCAGTGCTTCGGCCAGTACCTTGCCCGCCAGGTGGGTGTAGGTGACGCCGTGGCCGCTGCAGCCCTGGGAGTAATAGATGTTGTCGCCGATACGGCCGACCTGGGGCAGGCGCGAGAGGGTCAGCAGGAAGTTGCCGGTCCAGGCGTAGTCGATCTTCACGTTCTTCAGCTGCGGGAAGGTCTTGAGCATCTTCGGGCGGATGATCGCCTCGATGTTCGCCGGGTCGCGGGCGCCATAGACCACGCCGCCGCCATAGATCAGGCGGTTGTCGCCGGTGAGGCGGTAGTAGTCCAGCAGGTAGTTGCAGTCTTCGACGCAGTAGTCCTGCGGCAGCAGGCTCTTGGCCATTTCTTCCGACAGCGGCTCGGTGGTGATCACCTGGGTGCCGCACGGCATGGACTTGGACGCCAGCTCGGGCAGCAGGTTGCCCAGGTAGGCGTTGCCGGCCACGACCACGAACTTGGCCTTCACGCGGCCCTTGGGCGTGTGCACGACCGGGTTGGCGCCGCGTTCCACGCGAATGGCCGGGGATTGCTCATGGATGATGCCGCCGAGGGACTCCACTGCCGCCGCCTCGCCCAGGGCCAGGTTCAGCGGATGGATGTGGCCGCCGCTCATGTCGAGCATGCCGCCTATATAGTTCTCGGTCGACACGACCTCGCGGATTCGCTTGGCATCCAGCAGCTCCAGCTGAGTGTGGCCGTAGCGTTCCCAGAGCTTCTTCTGCGACTCCAGGTGGCCCATCTGCTTGGGCGTGATGGCGGCGAACACCCCGCCATCCTTCAGATCACACTGGATGTTGTACTTGGCGATGCGCTCGCGAATGATGCGGCCGCCCTCGAACGCCATCTGGCCGAGCAGTTGCGCCTGCTTCGGGTCGACGGTGCGCTCGATCACATCGATGTCGCGGCTGTAGCTGTTGACGATCTGCCCGCCGTTACGGCCGGACGCGCCGAAACCGACCTTGGCCGCTTCGACGATGGTGACCTTGAAGCCGTTTTCCAGGAGGAAGAGGGCGGTGGACAGCCCGGTGTAACCGGCGCCGATGATGCAGATGTCGGTCTCGGTCTCGCCGACCAGCTCCGGCCGCTGCGGTACCGGGTTGGCCGATGCTGCGTAATAGGATTGGGGGTAGGGAGTGTGCGTCATCTTGAATCTCTGTTTTTATTTTTTACGGATGGCGTGATGCTACCCGAGTTGAAAATAGCCGGCTAGGGGCTGTGCAAGATATTTAACGCGGCGTTGAACAACAAAAACTTCACTTTTTCAGGCAGTTAGCGAAAAAGTTGTTGACGTCGAAAAGCATGGCTGTAGAATGCGCACCCATCGAAGGCACATAGCTCAGTTGGTTAGAGCACCACCTTGACATGGTGGGGGTCGTTGGTTCGAGTCCAATTGTGCCTACCAATTCGAAGCTGCATCACTGCAGCGCATGAAGGGCGATCCGAAAGGGTCGCCCTTTTTTGTTTTCCGATTTTCCTTCAATGGGCTTCCGGGCCCTCCTCATGCTTCAGGCTTTCAAGCCTGCCTGCGCCCGCTGGTGTCCGATCTCCTTCTCCGTGCGCCCCTCTAATGGATGGTGGCCATCTCCTTCTCTAGGAAGCTCTGGATTCTCCCAAGGAGCGCAGCTCACAATCTGGGCTTCAGGCCGCTCGATTCTGTTCACGGAGGATCACCATGAAATACGCAATGGGAATGCTGTGCGCGTTGGTTGCCGGTGCCGCCAGTGCCGAGCAGGTGCTGGTGCGGGCTGATAAGGGGCATCAATGTGTTGGCGATGCGTTCTCGCTGGGCGATGTGTCTGGCGTGCTTTTCCTCGAGAGAGCGTGCGAGCTGCCTGTTTCGCGTGCTGCCGAGAGGCACGCTTATGTTTCCCGCAGCGAAGGCGCCGAAGTCAGGGGCTGCTGGCGCGCGCTTTCTGATGGCAACTACTCGGTCATCGATGAGGCTGGCGGCCAGCAGCTTTTGAACAGGGATGCCTATGCAGGGGCTGAAACCACCTCGTCATCGAGCGCCAGGATTGTCCGCTCGCCGGCCGGCGCTTGCCCTTGATCGCACGGTTTGTGCCTTGTTGCATTCGCTTTAGCATCCAGGGAGAGGATTAAGTGCGTATCTATCTTTGTGGTGTTTTTGTGTTGGCGATGATGCCCATGACCGCATCTGCGCAGGATCTGGTCGGCGGTGGGCTGGAGGTGGCCTCGGTTGAGCGGGTCGATGACTCCAAGGCGGTGATCAGGCTCGGCAATGGAAAGGGCGGGGTTGAGTCCTTGTGGGTCGACTGCCTGGCGGCTGAGTGGGGCTATGAGGGTGTCGAGGCGGGGGCTTTGGTGGAGCAGGGCCAGAAGTCCCAGGCGATTGCCTATCGTGCCTGTCGGGATCTACCCAGCAAGGCCTCGCTGCTTCAGGCGCCCGGGACCTGGCGGGCGGCGGGTCCGCTCAAGTGAGCCAGTGCCGGTCGTTTCTCTAGGTAGGGGTATTGAGAGGCCTGGGCTTCTGGTGGCGCACCTTGCTTGACTCGACTGGCCGCGCGTTTTAGTTTTCCGGCTTCTTTTTATGGTCGCCGCTGAGGGAAGCTGCCGGCTTCTCGTGAGGAAACGAATGCGCAAAGCTCTCGCCGTACTTCTCCTAATCTCGCCTGCTGTTTTCGCTGAATCGGCTACCCCTCACCATGATTGCAAGCGGCCGGATGTGCCGGCGCAGTTCAGGGATGAGGCGCATCGCGACCAGTTCACCCGCGATGTCGACAGCTACAACAAGTGCATCACGGCTTTCGTGACCGAGCAGAACGAGGCGGTTCGCAAGCACCGCGAGGCGGCGCTCAAGGCGACCGAGGAATGGAACGCCTTCGCCAATTCGATGAAGTGAGTGTTGCGCGTATCGATGAGCCCGGCCTTGCGCCGGGCTTTTTGTTTCTGTCGTTTGGGCTCGCTGGGTCGCCTTGGTAGATGTCCATATATCGGAAAAGTGGTCCCGCTTCGCTTGGATATATCCTCAGGCTCTCTACGCTTGAAAATGCATTTACGAGCGAGGAGGCGTTTGCCATGAGCAGGCGAATCGATTTCGGTCGTCGGGCGATGTCGGTGGCGGCTTGGGCTGTGCTGCTATCGATGGGCGGCGCGGCGCAGGCGAGCGACATCGGCTTCGGTGTCGGGGTGAGCTATGTCTTCGGCGGTGGCGTGGCGGCGGGTGTCAAGGCGTTCAGCGATGACCAGGACAACGAGATGGTGGGCTCCGTCGGCCTCGACTATCTGTTCGCGTCGTCCGCTTTCCGGCCGAACATCGGTGTCGCCTACCAGGGCGAGGGCTACTTCAGTGGTGGGGATGTCGGCTACAACCTGCAGACTCAGGCGCTGGACTTCGGTGCCGGGGCGGGCTGGTCGAATAGCGATGACGATCACTCAGAGTCCGCGCCCGAGGAGCCTGTGTTCATTCCCTGATGAGGTGTTCGCGCGTCTGGGCGTGGTGCTTCATGCCCCGCTGGCGGCAGATGGCGGCGGGCGATGAGTGCCTGAAGGGGATTGCGCAATAAAGGAAAGCCGCAGTGCGAGGTTGTCGCGCTGGTGGAGGTGGCGAGGCGGTGCGTCGGGTCTGGTTTCAGATATCGGCGATCAGCATGCCGTGCAGTACACGGTAGAGGCCGTCATTGATCCTGATGGTGAGTGGTTCCCGTCCGATGATTCGTGCTCCTTCCTTGAGCAATTCATCGATGTGCGCACGCAAAGCATGAAAATTCCGTTGTTCCTTCACGGATGAGTCTCCCCTGGGAAGATGCGAGCAGAATAGCAGTAGCTGTGACAGGGCTCGAATCCCGAAATTCCGTTGCGCTTTGTACGCTTTTGACTATTCGTTCGAAACGTGGATGTGCAGTCAGGAGTGCCGTCGGGGAGGGTGTCGGGCGGGGAGGGCGGGGCAGCGCCGGGCGAGAGCGCCCGGGCGCGGTCAGGCGGCTACGGAGTGGCTGATCAGCATGCCGTAATTGACGCGATAGAGATGGCCGCTGACCCTCAGGGTGAGAGGGTCGCGACTGATGATGCTGGCTCCGTCCCTGAGCAGCTCGTCAATGTGGGCGCGGAGAGCAAGGAAAGTACGTTGCTCCTTCATCGTAGGGCTCCTTGGTCGATGGATTCGCCGGAGCATATCAGTGCGTCTGTGAACTGATCGGTAAATCTGTGTGATTCTCATCACATTTCAATGATGGCAAAAGAGTGTCAGGCTGCGCTGTGCCTGGGCTGGCGATGTCGCTGTCTCTGCTCGCTTGCCGATGGGAGATGGCTTCTCGTGCCGGGGCGCTTCTAAGTCGTTGATTTTTTTGTGGTAGAGTGCGCGACCGCGCGGTCTCTCCCGATCTTCTCGTGACGTTCGCACTCTCGCTGCCGTTCGTGCTGCCTATATAAAGGTGTGCCGGTGGCATCGGAAGCTTGTCAGTGTCATCTGTTTCTGGAAGCATCCGCGGTTCTCGATACCTCCAGTGACTCTGGTTCGGCTCGGTTGGCCTTCGGGCTCTGTCATCGTGTGGCAGGCATACCACCGGATCAATTACTGGCTCATCCCAACCCATGTGGCCTTTGGTAGAGGTCACCACTAGGAGAGGAGGCGCCATGCCCATCATTACTCTTCCCGACGGCAGTCAGCGTTCGTTCGATCACCCGGTATCCGTACTCGAGGTGGCGCAATCCATTGGTGCCGGCCTGGCCAAGGCCACCGTCGCC
>BATO01000133.1 GCA_000474255.1 Aquipseudomonas alcaligenes MRY13-0052 | reverse complement strand
AAGGCGACCCGACCCAGCACGCCGAACTGGTGGCGGTGGCCAAGGCCGCACGCCTGCTGAGCCCCGAGGCCCTGGCCGAATGCACCCTCTACACCAGTGCCGAACCCTGCTGCATGTGCGCCGGCGCGGTGTACTGGACCGGTGTCGGCCGGGTGGTCTATGCGCTGTCCGAGCACGCGCTGCTGGAGCTGACCGGCGCCCACCCGGAGAACCCCACCTTCTCCCTGCCCTGCCGCGAGGTGTTCGCCCGCGGCCAGCGCCAGGTGACGGTGCTGGGGCCGATGCTGGAGCAGGAGGCGGCGGCGCCCCACGAAGGGTTCTGGACGTGAAGGGCATTTCCATCCATGTCGTCGACGTCGCCAGCGGCTGCGTCGCCGAAGGGCTGGCGCTGCAATTGGAGCGCCTCGACGGCGAACGCCGCGAGCTGATCCACGCCGGGCGCATCGGCGCGGACGGGCTGTTCGCCGGGCTCGCGGGCGAAGCCGGCCGCTGCGTGCCGGGGGTCTACGAGGTCCGCCTGCAGGTGGCGGACTTCTACCGCGCCCAAGGCATGGCGCTGCCCGAACCGGCCTTCCTCGACCTGCTGGTCTACCGCTTCGGCCTGGCCGACAGCGGGCAGCACTACCACCTGCCCTTCAAGCTCACCGCCTGGGGCGTCTCCTGCTTCCGCGGCGGCGCCTGAGCCTGCCAGCGCCGGCATTTCCGTGCGTGCGACCCTGCGCTGCAGGTACGGAAATGCCCGCCATCGCCCCAGTCATACCGGCGCGGCAGGAACCAGGCAGGCGCGCGCCAGTGTCGCTGTCGGCTGGTTACGGGTCGCATCCGGGGGGCAAGGTCGCGGACAGGCTCGGTAGGTTGCCGGCAGGGGGACGCCAAGGCCCAGGCCAGACGCGTCCGTGACCACCAGAGGGCTCGGAGCGACCATGACCATCCAGGCTATTTCCCACACCACCTCGTCCGTCGATCCGGCGACCTTGCGCAAGGTCATCGCCGCCTCGGCCATCGGCAACTTCGTCGAGTGGTTCGACTTTGCCGTGTACGGCTTCCTCGCGGTGACCATCGCCGGCCTGTTCTTTCCGCCGGGCAACGCCTCCCTCGCGCTGCTGCAAACCTTCGCCGTGTTTGCCGTGTCGTTCGCCCTGCGCCCGCTGGGCGGGATCGTCTTCGGCATCCTCGGGGACAAGGTCGGGCGCAAGCGCATCCTGGCCATCACTGTATTGCTGATGGCCGCGGCCACCACCCTGATCGGCCTGCTGCCGACCTATGGGTCCATCGGCCTGCTCGCCCCGCTGCTGCTGGCCCTGGCCCGCTGCATCCAGGGCTTTTCCGCCGGCGGGGAGTATGCCGGCGCCTGCGCGTTCGTCATGGAGCATGCGCCCACCGAGCGGAAAGCCCGGTACGGCAGCTTCGTCCCGGTGTCGACCTTCATGGCCTTTGCCGCCGCCGCAGGCATCGTGTTCGGCATGGGGTTGCTCCTGTCCGAGGCCCAGATGCAGGGCTGGGGCTGGCGTGTGCCCTTCCTGGTCGCCGCCCCCCTGGGCCTGATTGGCCTGTACATGCGCCTGCATCTGGACGAGTCACCGGCGTTCCGTGCTCTGGCGGCGGCCCCGCAGGCCGCTCACTCGCCGCTGAAGGAAACCCTGCTGGAGCATGGCCGCACGATCTTCTGCCTCTCGGCCTTCATTTCCGCCACCGCGCTGTCGTTCTATACCTTCACCACCTACCTCACCACCTACATGCAGGTGGTCGGCGGTGCCTCGCGGCCGACCGCCCTGCTCGCCAGCCTGGTGGCCCTGCTGTTCGCCGCCTTGCTGTGCCCGCTGGTGGGGCGCTATTCGGACCGGGTCGGGCGTCGGCGCACCATCTTCACGGGGTGCGCCTGCCTGATCGTCGCGGTCTACCCGGCCTTCATGCTGGCAGGTTCGGGCGGCCTGCTCGCCGCAGCGCTGGGGGCGATGCTGCTGGCGGTGGGTGCAGTGGTCTGTGGCGTGGTGACGGCGGTGCTGTTGTCCGAGCAGTTCCCGACCCAGGTGCGCTACACCGCCTCGGCATTCACCTACAACCTGGCCTATACGGTCTTCGGGGGCACCGCACCGCTGGTGGCGACCTGGCTGATCGGGCAGACCGGCAATCCCATGTCGCCCGCTTTCTACCTGATCGCCATCGCCCTGCTGGCCCTGGCTGGCGGCATGGCGCTGCCGGAGTCTTGCAAACGGTCCCTGGATTACCAGCCGGAATGACAGCCGCCGCCCCCGGCAAAGACGCCCTGTCGCTGACCGGCGGCGGAACATCCCGCCCGCCTGGGGACTCGAACGTCCAGATGCCCCAGGCTAGCGGATTATTCGAACGCCGGACTTGCCGCAGCGGCAAAAATTACGCAGAGTGTAAATAGATTATGAAAACAATAGCGTCAGCGGTGAGCCTGCCGACCGACGCCCTGCCCTGCGAGTGCCCGCCATGGACCTCTACACCTATTACCGCTCCACCTCGTCCTATCGCGTACGCATCGCGCTTGCGCTGAAGGGCCTGGAGGTCCAGCACCTGCCGGTCAACCTGATCCGCGACGGCGGCGAACACCGCCAGCCCGAGTACCGCGCGATCAACCCCCAGGGCCGCGTTCCCGCCCTGCGCACCGACTCCGGCGAGGTGCTGATCCAGTCCCCCGCCATCATCGAATACCTCGAAGAGACCCACCCGCGACCGGCCCTGCTGCCCGGCGATGCGCTGCAGCGCGCACGCCAGCGCCAGGTCGCCGCGCTGATCGGCTGCGACATCCACCCGCTGCACAACGTCGCCGTGCTCAACCGCCTGCGCCAGCTGGGCACCGACGAGGATGGCGTGAACGCCTGGATCGGCCACTGGATCAGCGAAGGCCTGGCCGCCGTCGAAGCGCTGATCGGCGACGACGGTTTCTGCTTCGGCACCGAGCCGGGGCTGGCGGACGTCTACCTGCTGCCCCAGCTCTACGCCGCCCGACGCTTTGCCGTAGACCTGGCGCCCTACCCGCGTATCCTCAGGGTTGAGCGCCTGGCCCTGGAACACCCGGCCTTCCGCAAGGCCCACCCGGACGCCCAGGCCGACAAGCCGGCCTGAGGAGCACACATGCAGACCCTCGGTTTCAAAGTGACCATCGGCGATTTCCTCGCCCGCAGCGTGCGCGGCGTTCCCTGCGCGCCACCGCCCCTTGCCTGAATCGACGCCACACCGACTTTCATCCGATTCAGGCGCCGCCGCGCGCCACTGCAAGGAGCCAGAACATGGCCGACATCTTTGAAAACCCCATGGGCCTGATGGGCTTCGAATTCATCGAGCTGGCATCGCCGGTGCCCAACCTGCTGGAACCCATCTTCGCCAGCATGGGCTTCACCAAGGTGGCCACCCACCGCTCCAAGGACGTGCACCTGTATCGCCAGGGCGAGATCAACCTGATCCTCAACAACGAGCCGAAGAGCGCCGCCTCCTATTTCGCCGCCGAGCACGGCCCCTCCGTGTGCGGCATGGCCTTCCGTGTGAAGAACGCGCACAAGGCCTATGCCCGCGCCCTGGAGCTGGGTGCCCAGCCGATCGAGATCCCCACCGGCCCGATGGAGCTGCGCCTGCCGGCAATCAAGGGCATCGGCGGCGCGCCGCTGTACCTGATCGACCGCTTCGGCGAAGGCTCGTCCATCTACGACATCGACTTCGAGTTCATCGAAGGCGTGGAGCGCAACCCCAGGGGCGCCGGGCTGAAGATCATCGACCACCTCACCCACAACGTGTATCGCGGGCGCATGGCCTACTGGGCGGACTTCTACGAGAAGCTGTTCAACTTCCGCGAGATCCGCTACTTCGACATCAAGGGCGAGTACACCGGCCTGACCTCCAAGGCCATGACCGCGCCGGACGGCATGATCCGCATCCCGCTCAACGAGGAATCCTCCAAGGGCGCCGGGCAGATCGAGGAATTCCTCATGCAGTTCAACGGCGAAGGCATCCAGCACGTGGCCTTCCTCACCGACGACCTGGTGAAGACCTGGGACGAGCTCAAGGCCCTGGGCATGCGCTTCATGACCGCACCGCCGGCCACCTACTACGAGATGCTCGAAGGCCGCATCCCCAACCATGGCGAGAAGGTGGAGCGACTGCAGAGCCGTGGCATCCTGCTGGACGGCTCCACCGAGGCCAACGACCGCCGCCTGCTGCTGCAGATCTTCTCGGAAACCCTGATGGGCCCGGTGTTCTTCGAGTTCATCCAGCGCAAGGGCGACGACGGTTTCGGCGAGGGCAACTTCAAGGCCCTGTTCGAATCCATCGAACGCGACCAGATCCGCCGGGGCGTGCTCACCACCGAGTGAGTCACCGCCGCAACGAAAAAGCCCGCATCCGCGGGCTTTTTCATGGGTCGGCAGGTTTGCCTGTGGGAGCGGTTTCAACCGCGAAGCGCATCGCGAATGAATTGGCTCTGTCTGCGTTAAGTGTTGCTAGAGGATTTGAGCCCAGTTGATTGCCGAGCGCTGGTGATGTTTCTGGTTTCGCCCACCCGGGCGAGTCCCTTTTAACAATCGTCGGAATGCCGAACCACTTAAAAGGAACCAAAAGGGCTTGCCCCATCATCCGGCCCGACTGCGTCGGGTTCCCTCACTCCATCGCCGCTCTGGGGGCCGGCGCGATGGGCCATCCATGGCCTGGCGCGCCTCTCGCGGCATCCATGCCGCTCGTCCCCCGGCGCAACGACTGCGTTCGGCCTCCTGGAGGGGCCTTGGCGGCTGCTCCAACTTTCTTCGTCCAGCGCATCGCCACGCGGTGCGCACAGGCTTTCGTAGGATGGTGTAGAGCGAAGCGAAACCCATGCGGTGGAGGTGGCATGAACCCTTGGGCGCCCGGAAATGGCCGTGCTTAAGCGCTTGCATTAAAACCACAACAGCTAACGCCATCAGAGCCAATGAATTCGCCCACAACTGCACAATGCCAACGTAGGAGCGAGCTCTGCTCGCGAACGCGAAGCCTACCGAGACACCCGACGCTCAAGCCGGACGAACACCCGCCATGCGCGCAGTGATGGATTCGGCCGCCTGCTTCAGCAACTGCGCCGCGCGGCCGCTGGTTTCGGCCTGGAAGCCGCTGGCGGCGCCGACCACGGTGATCACCCCGGCAATCTGCTCGCCCACGGCGAACACCGGTGCGGAAAGCGCATTCACCCCCGGCATCAGCAGGCCGTGCACGTGGTGCAGGCCGCTGGCGCGGATCTCGGCAATCTGCTTGCGCAGCGCCTTGGCGTCGGGCACGCCGGGCAGGTTCGCCTCCTCCTCGCGCAGCGGCGCCGTTTCGGCATCGGGCAGGTAGCTGGCGAACACCAGGCCGGTGGAAGATCCCAGCAGTGGCAGCACCGAACCCACGCGGGTGACCAGGGTCACCGCCCGCAGCGGCTGCTCGACGTGCACCACGGTGGGCCCCTTGTTGCCCCACACGGCGAGGAAGCAAGTCTCGTTGAGCGCATCGCGCAGCTCCGACAGCTGCGCCGTCGCGGCACGCACCACATCCAGCCGGCCGATGGCGGCGAGGCCGACGAACAGCGCCTCCGGCCCCAGGCCGTAGTGGTTGGTGGCCACGTCCTGCTCGGCGAAGCCGCTGGCGATCAGCGCCTGCAGGTAGCGGTGGACCTTGGCCGCCGGCATGCCGACGTGCTCGGCCAGGCGAGACAGGGAGGTGGCCGGCGCGAGGTCGGCGAGCCCCTTGAGAATCTCGGTGCCGACTTCGGCCGCCTGTACTTTCTGCCGCTTGGGCGCCTCGGCGTCGTCCCGTTGGATGGCCATCTACTACCTCGGTTGGCAATGGAGGCGCTGTTATAGCTTGACCCTCTCAGGCTTTCAAATTACGTTATCCGTAATTCAATTACAAAAAACACAGAGGTTCTCATGAGCTCCTCGCTGCCCCCCACCGCCCTCGCCTATCAATCCGGCTTCAACAACCAGTTCGCCAGCGAAGCCCTGCCGGGCGCCCTGCCCGTCGGGCAGAACTCGCCGCAGTGCCCGCCCTATGGCCTCTATGCCGAGCAGTTCTCCGGCACCGCCTTCACCGTTTCCCGCGCCGAGGCCCGTCGCACCTGGCTGTATCGCATCCGCCCGTCCGCCGCGCACCCGCGCTTCCAGCGCCTGGAGCGGCAGATCCCCGGCCGCCACCTGGGGCCGATCGACCCCAACCGCCTGCGCTGGGATGCCCATGACATCCCCGCCGAGCGCACCGATTTCATCGATGGCCTGCTGACCATCGCCGCCACCGCCGATGCCGAGCAGGCCTCCGGCGTCAGCGTGCACGTCTACCGCGCCAACGCCTCGATGCAGCGTGCCTTCCTCAATGCCGACGGCGAATGGCTGATCGTCCCCGAACAGGGCCGCCTGCGCCTGGTCACCGAGCTGGGGCTGCTGGACGTTGAGCCCCTGGAGATCGTGGTGATCCCCCGTGGCATGAAGTTCCGCGTCGAACTGCTGGACGACAGCGCCCGTGGCTACATCTGCGAGAACCACGGCGCCGCGCTGCGCATCCCGGACCTGGGCCCCATCGGCAGCAACGGCCTGGCCAACCCCCGCGACTTCCTCGCCCCGGTGGCCCACTACGAGGACAGCGACGCGCCCGTGACCCTGGTGCAGAAGTTCCTCGGCGAGCTCTGGGCCGCCGAGCTGGACCACTCGCCCCTGGACGTGGTCGCCTGGCACGGCAACAACGTGCCCTACAAGTACGACCTGCGCCTGTTCAACACCATCGGCACGGTCAGCTACGACCACCCGGACCCGTCGATCTTCACCGTGCTGACCTCCCCGGGCGACTTCCCGGGCATGGCCAACGTCGACTTCGTGATCTTCCCGCCGCGCTGGATGGTGGCCGAGAAGACCTTCCGCCCGCCGTGGTTCCACCGCAACCTGATGAACGAGTTCATGGGCCTGATCCAGGGCGCCTACGACGCCAAGGCCGGCGGCTTCACCCCCGGCGGTGCCTCGCTGCACAACTGCATGAGCGCCCACGGCCCGGACAACGCCAGCACCACCGCTGCCATCGCCGCGGAACTCAAGCCGCACAAGCTCGATCACACCATGGCGTTCATGTTCGAAACCGGCCGCGTGCTGCGCCCAACCCGCTACGCCCTGGAGTGCCCGCAGTTGCAGAACGACTACGATGCCTGCTGGAACGGCATGGCCAAGACCTTCAACGGCAGGAACTGACCGATGACCCAGAATGACAACCGCCGCAGCTGGATAGCCTCGGCCAACGAACACCCCGACTTCCCCCTGCAGAACCTGCCCCTGGGCATCTTCAGCCCGGTGGGCGGCACCCCGCGCGGTGGCGTCGCCATCGGCGAGCAGGTCTTCGACCTCAAGGTCGCCACCACCACCGGCCTGTTCGAAGGTGAAGCGGCCGACGCCGCGCGCGTCGCCGCCGGGGAAGACCTCAACGCCTTCTTCGCCCTTGGCGCCAACGCCCGCCGCGCCCTGCGCCGCCAACTGCAGGACCTGCTCGCCGAGGGCAGCCCCGCCCAGGCACGCCTGGAAGCCCTGGGTGCCGAGCTGCTGCCGGCCGCCGCCGACTGCCAGCTGCACCTGCCGGCGCGCATCGGCGACTACACCGACTTCTACGTGGGCATCCACCACGCCAACAACGTCGGCCGCCTGTTCCGCCCGGACAACCCGCTGCTGCCCAACTACAAGTACGTGCCCATCGGCTACCACGGCCGCGCGTCCACCGTGTGCGTGTCCGGCACCCCGGTGCACCGCCCCAACGGCCAGACCCTGCCGCCGGGCGCCGAGGTGCCGAACTTCGGCCCCAGCAAGCGCCTGGACTACGAACTGGAGCTGGGCATCTGGATCGGCCAGGGCAACGCCATGGGCGACGCCATCGCCATCGGCGAGGCGGAACAGCACATCGCCGGCTACTGCCTGCTCAACGACTGGTCCGCGCGTGACCTGCAGGCCTGGGAATACCAGCCGCTGGGCCCCTTCCTGGCGAAGAACTTCGCCACCAGCGTGTCGCCCTGGGTGGTGACAGCCGAGGCCCTGGAGCCCTTCCGCACCGCCCAGCCGGCACGCCCGGAAGGCGACCCGCAGCCGCTGCCCTACCTGCTGGATGCCAACGACCAGGCCCGTGGCGCCTTCGACATCCAGTTGGAGGTGCTGTTGCAGACCGCCGCCATGCGCGAGCGCGGCCAGCAGCCGCAACGCCTGGCCCTGAGCAACACCCAGCACATGTACTGGACCGTGGCGCAACTGGTGGCACACCACGCGGTGGGCGGCTGCAAGCTGCAACCGGGCGACCTGTTCGGTTCCGGCACCCTGTCCGGCCCGGAAGCCGACGCCTTCGGCAGCCTGCTGGAGAGCACCTTCGGCGGCAAGCAGCCGCTGTCCCTGGCCGGCGGCGAGCAGCGCACCTTCCTGGAAAGCGGCGACGAGGTGATCCTGCGCGCCTGGTGCGAGGGCGAAGGCCGGGTGCGCATCGGCTTCGGCGAGTGCCGCGGCCGGGTGCTCTGAGTTTCAACGCGGGCCCTCCCGGGCCCGCGCCTGTTCAGGCCAGCGCGCGCAGGGCCAGGGCCGCCATCCCCAGCAGCAACACCCCGCACAACCCATGGCTGACCCGGTGCCAGGTCGGCGAGCTGTTGCGCCGCAGCCAATCCACCAACGCTGCACAGAGGAAACAGCAGGCCAGCGAGGCGGTCATGAAACCCGCGAAGAACACGCTGGTCTGGAGCATGTCCGGCGCACCGCCGACGATGCCCGCCATGGCCGTGCCCAGGGCGCCCCAGTAGACGATGTTCTTCGGGTTGGTCAGCGAGATCGCCGCGCCAGTGAGCAGCGCACCGCGATCCTCATGCGCCTCCGCTTCGCCCTCCTCCGGTAGCCGCCAGGCATCGCGCAGGCTGCGCAGCCCGAGCCAGGCCAGGTAGGCCGCGCAGGCCAGGGTCAGCGGCAGGCGCACCTGGTCCTGCCCCAGCAGCAGGGTCAGCCCTGCCAGGCCGAGCACCGCCCAGACCGCGTCGCCCACCAGGGAACCGAACTGCACCAGCAGCGCGGGGCGGAAGCCATGCAGCAGCCCACGGCGCAGGGTTTCGGCGAGCACGGCGCCGGGGGACAGGCAGAAGACCACGCCGAAGACGAAGGCCGAGCAAAACAGCAGGAGCATGCAAACCTCGAACGATGCAGGGGAGCGGATGGGCGCATTCTGCCCAGCCCCGCGCCCATGGACTTGAACAGGATTGCACTCAGGCGTTGAACAGGCGCTTCATCTCGCCGGGGGTGATGCCGTAGGCGGCACGGAAGTGGCGGTTGAGGTGGCTCTGATCGGCGAAACCCAGGGCGTGCGCGGCATCGGTGGCCGACCAGCCCGCGCGCAGCAGGCCACGGGCGCGGCGGGTGCGCAGCTGCATGGCCCATTGCCGAGGGCTGAGGCCGGTGTGTTTCTGGAAGGCACGCAACAGGTGGAACTTGCACAGGCCCAGCTCGGTGGCCAGCTCGTCGAGGCTCGGGCTGTCCTGCAGCCGCTCGGCCAGCAGTTCCTGCACCCGCGCCATTGGACCCACGCCTACCGCCGCCGCATCCGGCAGGGGCCCGGCGGTGCGTTGCACCAGGCGCCCGAGCCACAGCAGCAGGCGCTCCTCCGCACGTTCGCGCACCAGGGCATCGCCACCCAGCGCCCGCTCCACCGCGTCGGCCAGGCTGGCGGCGAGGTCGGGCTGGTGGCTGCAGGCCTGCTGGAACTCCACCCGCGCCAGGCCCAGGTCATCGGCCAGTTGCTCGGCGGTGACGTAGAGGCCGACATAGCGCCAGGGCTCGCCCTCCTTCACCCCGCCGCCCTGGATCTGCCCCGGGTTGTACAGGGTGATATCGCCCGCGCCGGCGCGGAAGCTGCGCCGGTCCAGCCACACCTGCTCCTCACCCACCAGGTTCACGCCAATGACGCATTCGTCGTGGCTGTGCTTGGCGAAGGCGTGGCCGCTGCCGCTGTTGCTGGCGATTTCCAGGCGGCCGAGGAAGGCCTGTCGGCTGTGGAGCATGGTGGGAACTCGGGATCGGGAGGCGCCGAGCATAACGCCCCGGCGATTCAGCCGGCCAGGGCCATCGCCCCGCGCAGCAGCGAATGCGCCCCCAGGCCCAGCAGGCCGAGGAAGAACAGCCGGCGGAACATGGCCTCGCTCAGGCGCCGGCGGATGCGCTGGCCGATTTCCAGGCCCAGCAGTGCCGGCAGCAGCATCAGCCAGGTGAGGCCGAGGTCCAGGCTCTGGCTGCCGCCGTGGATGAACAGGCCCAGGCCCAGCGCCAGGGTGGAGATAGTGAAGGACAGCCCCAGGGCCTGGATCAGCGCCTCCCGCGGCAACCCCAGGGCCTGCAGGTAGGGTACCGCCGGGATCACGAAGACCCCGGTAAGCCCCGTCACCAGGCCGGTGAGCAGCCCCACCAGCGCAGACCAGGCACCCTCTCGGCTCTTCGGGGCCGGCGGGCGGATGGACAGCAGCCCGAGCGCGCCGTAGGCCAGCAGGCAGGCCCCGAGCGCGACGGGAATCCAGGGGCTGGCGGACTCCACCAGCCAGCGCGTGGTCACCAGGGTGCCCAGGGTCAGCGTCAGCAGCAGCGGCCACAGGCGACGCAGCAACGGCAACAGGGCCGGGCCGACGAACAGTTGCCAGAGGTTGGTCAGAAGCGAAGGCACGAGCAGCAACGCGGAGGCCTCGCCCGGCGTCATCGCCACCGCCAGCAGGCCCATCGCCACGGTGGGCAGGCCCATGCCGAGCACGCCCTTGACCAGGCCGGCGAGAAGGAAAACCAGGGCACTGAAAAGCAGCAGCATATCGATCACCACACAGAAGAATGGCTTTAGCTTGCGCGCTGCCGCGCCAGGGCTGAATCTGTGATTCCCGAGCCCAGGCTACGCCCTGGACGAAGCCTGGAAGCCCGCGATGCGCTACGACCTGATCGACCTCAAGCTGTTCCTCGACATCCTCGACGCCGGCAGCATCACCCACGGCGCCGAGCGCAGCCACCTGGCCCTGGCCTCGGCCAGCGCGCGCCTCAAGGGGCTGGAGGAAAGCCTCGGTACGCCGCTGTTCGAGCGCCAGCGTCATGGCGTCCGCCCTACCCCGGCAGGCCGCGCCCTGGCCCATCACGCCCGCGCGGTGACGCACCAGCTGGAACTGATGGCCGATGAGCTGGGCGACTTCGCCACGGGCCTGCGCGCACGGGTGCGCCTGCTGGGCAATACCGCCGCCCTGGCCGAGCACCTGCCCGGCGTGCTGGGCGACTTCCTGCTGATGCACCCGCAGATCGACCTGGATATCGAGGAAAAGCCCAGCCACGCCATAGTCGAGGCGCTGACCCGGGGCCAGGCGGACCTGGGCGTGCTGGCCGATAGCACCGACATGGCCGGCCTGGAGGCGCGCCCCTTCCGCGTCGACCGCCTGCTGCTGGTGACGCGCCTGGATGACGGCAGCCTCGACGGCG
>BATO01000134.1 GCA_000474255.1 Aquipseudomonas alcaligenes MRY13-0052 | reverse complement strand
GCCCCTGCATACGGGTCTGGCTGAAGCCAGACTTCCCTCGCTCCATCATCGTTCCAGGGGCACGCCGCGAAGGGCCATCCCTGGCCCATCGCGGCTCTCGCGACATCCATGTCGCTCAACCCCTTCCACGACGATTCGCTCGGCCTCCTGGGAAGGGGCGTTTGGCGGCTGCTCCAGCTTTCTTCGCCCAGCGCATCACCACGTGGTGCGCACGGACTTTCGTAGGATGGGTCGGGCGGCGTTCCGCGAGCGAAGCGAAACCCATGCGGTGGCAGAACCCTTGGCCCCCGGAAAGCACCGTGCTTGAGCGCTTGCTTTAAAGCCACAACAGCTAACGCCGACAGAGCCAATTCATTCGCCAAGCGATGCGCAGCATCGCCGCACCATCACCGTTTCCACGCCGGCCAGAAACGAAAAGACCCCGCCTAAGCGGGGCCTGTTCCTCCTCGATCACCAGCGGCGCGGGCCGCCGCCGTGCCAGTGGCGCGGCGGGCCGTAGTAAGGGCCGGGGCCGTAGTAGACGGGTTGGGCGACCACCGCCGGCTGGTAGTACACCGGTTGCGCTGGGTAGTAATAGACCGGCGGGGGCGGCGGGGGAGGCGCATAGACGACCGGAGGCGGTGCCACGTACACCGGGGCGGGCTGTACATAGACCGGGGCCGGGCGCGACGCGACGATGGCACCGCCGACAACGGCCCCCACGACCGCCCCGATCACGGCGGGGCCGGCATCATGCCCGTGGGCCGAAGCCTGGCCGGCCAGGGCGGCGGCGCCCAGCAACAGGGCAACCTGGGGCAAACGACGAAACATGACTCCTCCTGTACCCGATGAAGGAAAGGACCGGGACACAGGATCAGACAACGCCGCGCAATCGCCGCTCACTGCCGCTGGGTAAAGGTTGTGTAAGGCTGACCAATGGTGGGCGTCAGGGCCTCGCTGCGATGGCCTGGGCCCAGGCCATGTCGCGGGTGGCCGAGCCGTCGCGCAGCAGCTGCAGGGCCTGCTCCAGGTGCGGCCCACGGATGACCCCGGCGGACGCGACGAAGGCCAGGGCATCCTCGCGGGCGCGGCTCAGCTTGAGCTGCTTCTCGTCACTGCTGAGGTCGGTGGTGGCGATGATGCTGATCATCGGCGAGACCAGGGTCATGGAGAACGCCGCCTCGAAGGCGTTGGCCGGTTGCTTGCCGTTCGGTGGCGGCTCGGCGGCCTGCACGTGGGCAGCCAGCAGCACGGGCAACAGGGCCAGGGGCCTGGTCAGCATGGGGTCCTTCCTCGGTCGCGGCACTCAGGGCGATGGCCGAGGGTGCACCGACGGCGACAGCCGATCAAGCCGGGCGTCAGGCCACGCGCCACGCCTGGGTCAGCACACCGTCGCGCCCGGTCAGCGGGTCGGCCACCGGGGTCGGCACCTGGGCGATGCGCCGCACCGAGGCCAGGTAGCGGTCGGAGCCGGCGCGCTGGATGTCATAGTCCTCCTGCCCGCGCGGGTAGGCACCCACCACGAGAAAGTCCTCGCTGGCTTCCAGGCAGCAATGGCCCGTGCCGGCCGGCAGCACCAGGGCATCGCCGGCGCGGACGTGGATTTCCCGTCCGGCCTCGCCACCGAGCATCAGCCGGGCGTGGCCGCTGGCAATGCCCAGGGCTTCGTGGGCACTGGCGTGGTAATGGTGGTAGTCGAACACCCCGGCACGCCACAGCGGCGCCCAGCGATGGGCGGCAAAGCGTCGCTCGAAGGCGGCGGCGCGGTCCGCCTCGCGCCAGAGCACGCCTCGGTAGAGCAGCACCGGGAAGCAGCTGTTGGGGGTGCGGCCGTCACCTTCGAAGAACAGCAGCTCGGGTTCGGCAGGCCCCACGGCGGTGGAAATCAGGGGGCGGCGTGCGGGACGCGTGGCGAAGTGGGTCAGGCTGGCAGGCATCTGGCGGTCCTCCGACTCGGTGTTATCTGAAGGTGGGAGCCTCATCGGCGGCCTGGGTTCAATTCCATCGACCCATCGGCCCCTAATCCACCCTCAGGTCATCGGCATAACCGCACACACTCCGCCAGGCGCAGGCGCGCCCGGGTCGCCTCGATGGGGTGGCAACGCATGAAGTCGAGAAAGGGCCGGTCGACGCAATACAGGCCGCATTCCGGGCAGTCGATATGGGCGTAGTCGTCGGTCAACAGCAGTTCGCGCGGGCGCGCGCCGCAGATCGGGCAGCACTCGCGCAGGCAGGCTCGTTGCCGGGCAGGTGTGGTCCGCCGTCGGAGCGCGCCATGGCTCGCTCCCTATTGCCTCCAGGCGAGGCGCTGCGGCGTGCTCGAGGTAGGCATGAGCCATGATCGTCTCCTGTTGCGGCTCATGAACTGAGGCCACGCCAGGACCCACCCGTTCAACATTTAACCCGGGCCAAGCGGCAGCAGCTGCCTGTGTTCACTGCGCTTTTTGCAACTTCCGATCGCACCAAACGCAGCGGCTGCAATCCTATGGCCAGGGAGCCCCGTCAGGCGTGTGACGCCCGTTGCACGAAAAGCGCTGCAAACTCGGTTCCCATTGTTCTTTTTGCGGGTGCGCCTTGCTAGTGTTGAGCATTTTTTGCGGCTCAAGGCCGCCCCGCTCATCCAACGAGCCTTCTGCGACAGGGAGTTAACCAATGTCCACAGCGTCCACCGCCGTTCTAGCCGATCTGTTGAAGCAAAACGAAAAGCCGATCCTCGACGAGTGGATGGCCGCCCAGCGCAGCGCCGGCATCCGCTCCGACCTGATCGACGACCGCACCGTGCAGGAGAACTCCCGGGAGCTGCTCAAGGCCCTGACCGCCGCCATCGCCGAGGGCGGTGAAGACTTCCAGGCAGCAGCCTGGAAGCCGGTGCGCTCGCTGCTGGAGCGCCTGTCCCAGGCCCAGAGCCGCCAAGGCTTCACCCCGTCGGAAACCGCCACCTTCGTGCTCTCCCTCAAGGAGCCGCTGTTCCGGCGCATCCAGGACCGTGGCGACAACGCCATCGAGCTGGTCTGGATCACCACGCGCCTGCTCGACAAGCTCGGCCTGTACAGCATGCAAGCCTTCGTGGCCGGCCGTGAAACGGTGATCCGCGAGCAGCAGGAAAGCATGCTGGAACTCTCCACCCCCGTGGTGCAGCTGTGGAAAGGCGTGCTGGCCATCCCGCTGATCGGCTCCCTGGACAGCAACCGTACCCAGGTGGTGATGGAAGCGCTGCTGCAGAAGATCGTCGAGACCGAGTCCGACATCGCCATCATCGACATCACCGGCGTGCCCACCGTCGACACCATGGTCGCCCAGCACCTGCTCAAGACCATCACCGCCGCCAAGCTGATGGGCGCCAAGTGCATCATCAGCGGCATCCGCCCGCAGATCGCCGCCACCATCGTCCACCTCGGCGTCGAGCTGGGTGACGTGATGACCAAGGCGTCCCTGGCCGATGCCTTCCAGCTGGCGCTCAAGGAACTGAACGTCCGCCTGGTCGGCGGCCGTTAAGGGGAACGCACCATGGTGGACAGAATCCCGATCCTGAAGATGGGCAAATACCTCATGCTGACCATCCAGGTGGACATGCATGACCAGCTCGCCCTAGACCTCCAGGAAGACCTCACCGAACAGATCGTGCGGCACAAGGCCAAGGGCGTACTGATCGATATCTCCTCCCTGGAAATCGTCGACTCCTTCATCGGCCGAATGCTTTCCCACATCGCCAACGTTTCCCGCATCCTCGACGCCAAGGTCATTGTCGTCGGCATGCAGCCCGCCGTGGCCATCACCCTGGTGGAGCTGGGCCTCTCGCTGGAGGGCATCGCCACTGCGCTGAATGTCGAGAAAGGCATGCGCTGGCTGGAAAAAACCGTGGCTGACGACGACCTGATCCTGGAGCAAGAGCGTGACGAAGACCGAAACGCTTCCGCTGAAGCAGGAGACTGACATCGTCGTCATCCGCCAACGCGTGCGCAAAGCCGCTGAGGAAGCCAGGCTCGGCCTGATATCCCAGACCAAGGTGGTGACGGCCGCCAGCGAGATCGCACGTAACGCCCTGATCTACGGCGGCGGTGGCGAATGCGTGATCGAGAGCTGCCTGCGCGACGGCCGCGCGGCGGTGCGCCTGAGCATCAGCGACCAGGGCCCCGGCATCGCCGACCTGGAGCGCGCCATGGTGGATGGCTACACCTCCGGCGGCGGGCTCGGCCTGGGCCTCAGCGGTGCGCGGCGCCTGGTGGACGAGTTCGCCATCGACACCCGTCCCGGCGAAGGCACGCGGGTGGAGCTGTGGAAATGGAAATGATCCCCAGCTGCCACCTGCTGCTCGAGGTGTCCGACAGCGCCCATGTGGATGCCGTGCGCCGCACCGTGGTGCGCCACGCCAGCCAGCTGACCGGCGATGAAACCCTGCTCGGTCGCCTCACCGTGGTGGTGCAGGAAATGGCCCGCAACCTGATCAACCACGCCGGCCAGGGCGAGCTGCTGTTCCGCTGCGACGAAGCCGGCCTCGAAGTCACCGCGGTGGACCGTGGCCCCGGCATGACCAACGTGGCCCAGTGCCTGAGCGACAACTACTCCACCACCGGCACCATGGGCGCCGGCCTCGGTGCCATCCAGCGCATGTCCGATGGCTTCGACCTGTTCTCCCAGCCGGGTCTCGGTACCGTGGTGCAGGCCCGCTTCCACCTGGGCCAGCGCCCGGCCGCTGGCGCCCTGCAGGTGGGCGCCGTGTGCACGCCCTACCCCGGCGAGACCCTCAGCGGCGACGCCTGGGCCGTGCTCGGCAACCGCGTGCTGGTCTGCGACGGCCTGGGTCATGGCCATGCCGCCAGCACTGCCAGCCAGAAGGCGCGCGAGGTGTTTCTCGGCCATGACCCGCACATCCCCCTGCAGGCACTGATGGAGCAGTTGCACCGCGCCTTGATGTCCACCCGGGGCGGTGCCGCTGCCATCGCCGAGGTCCAGCCCGCGCAACGCCAGGTGCAGTTCTGCGGCATCGGCAACATCGCCGGCAGCCTGCTCACCGACAAGGCCCGCAGCATGGCATCGAGCAATGGAACGGTCGGCTACCGCATCGGTCGTATCCATACCTTCAGTTATCCCTGGGATGACAGCTCGATCATGATCCTCGCCTCGGACGGCATCAGCACCAAACTCGACCTCAACGCCTATCCTGGCCTGCGCGTTCGTCACCCGGGGGTGATCGCCGCGCTCATCCACCGCGATCACAAGCGCCTCAACGACGATGCGATGCGACAGTGGTGGTGGTGAAGAATGGCTAGCGACAAACGCCGCATCACCAGTGTCAGCATCATCAACGAAGTGGACGTGGTCAGCTGCCGCCAGAGCGCCAAGCAGATCGCCGCCTGGCTGGGGCTTTCGCCCCTGGAACAGATTCGCCTGGCCACCTCGGTCTCCGAGCTGGCACGCAACGTCTATCAATACGCCGGCAGCGGGGTATTCAACTTCGACCTGCGCCTCGACAGTCGTGGCCTGGTCAAGGGCATCTGCTTCGATGCGCTGGACAAGGGCGGCGGCATCCCTCACATCGACCGCATCCTCGATGGCAGCTACGTGTCGCCCACCGGCATGGGCGTCGGCCTGCGCGGGGCCCAGCGGTTGATGGACGAGTTCCAGATCGACACCTCGCCCAGCGGCACCCACATCCGCGCCTGCAAGGCCGTGCACCCGCCCCGGCCCCTGCCGGACGAGCATTCGATCCAGCAGATCCGCCGCCAGCTGCAAGCCGAAGGCGCCGCCGACCCCTACGTGGAGCTCCAGGTGCGCGGCTCCGAACTGCTGCTGACCACCGCCGAACTGCAGGGCAAGCAGCAGGAGCTGGAAGCCACCAACCTCGAGCTGGAAAACACCAACAAGGGCGTGGTGGCGCTCTATTCGGAGCTGGAGAAGGCCTCCTCCGAGCTGAAGGATGCCAGCGAGGCGCGCAGCCGCTTCTTCTCCAACATGACCCACGAATTCCGCACGCCGATCAACATCATCGAGAACATCTCCAAGCTGTTGCTCAGTGGCGTGGACGGCACCCTCAACACCGAGCAGCACAAACAGATGCGCTTCATCGCCGATGCTGCGAGTGACCTGTCGCAGCTGGTCAACGAACTGCTGGACCTGGCCGAGACCGAGTCCGGGCGCATGGAAGTGGTACCCGAGCGCTTCCAGCTGAGCGACTTCCTCGACCAGTTGCGCCAGTTCACCGGTGCCCTGGCCATGCGCTACCCGGAGCTGACCTGGGAGATTGTCGAGCCCGCCTTCGACCTGCCCCTGGACACGGACCGCAACCGCCTGTTCCAGATCATGCGCAACCTGATCAGCAACGCCTTCAAGTACACCCCCAGGGGCAGCGTCACATTGCGCTGCTTCCAGCCCGACGAAGACAACCTGGAGTTCGTCGTGGAAGACACCGGCCTCGGCATCTCGGTGGAGAACCAGTCACGCATCTTCGAAGAGTTCGCCCGCATCCGCGCACCCGGCATGCAGGTCCACGGCAACGGCCTGGGCCTGCCCCTGGCGCTGCGCCTGGCCAACCTGCTCAAGGGCGACATCCACCTCAGCAGCGAGCCGGGGCGCGGCAGCCGCTTCCACGCCCAGGTGGCGCGCGAGTACAACCAGCGCCAGCCGGTGCTGGCCAGCCTGGCCGGCACCACCATCCTGGTCATCGACGACAGCCCGGCCGACCGCTACCTGATCAGCCACCTGCTGCAGCCCTACGAGCCGGTGATCATCGAGGCCGAGAACGCCAGCTCCAGCATCGACAAGCTGCATGCCGTGCGCCCGGACATCATCATCCTCGACCTCGACCTGCCGGACATTTCCGGCGAGGACCTGCTGGAAAGCATGGACTGGAGCATGCACTCACGGGTGCTGGTCAACACCGCCAAGCAGATGAATGACGACGAGCGCGCCCTCCTCGGCAGCCGCTGCCAGGCGATCCTCAACAAGTCCCATTCCAACCATGCCGAGACGCTCCTGCACCATGTGCAGCGCCTGGCAGGGAGATATCACGATGCGAACTAGGCGAATCCTCATCATCGACGACATGGATGCCAATCGTTACGTGCTGCGCAAGATCCTCGGCGCCGAGCCCCACTACGAGGTGCTCGAAGCCGCCAACGGCGCCGACGGCCTGGCGCACCTGGAAAGCGGCGTGGACCTGGTGATCCTCGACATCAACCTGCCGGACATGAGCGGCTTCGAGCTGATCCAGAAGGCCGAGCAGCGGCTCGGCCACGGCAAGCTGCCGGCGATCATCAACATCTCCGCCACCTTCATGAGCGGCAAGGACAAGGCGATGGGGCTCAACACCGGTGCCCGCGCCTATCTGACCCACCCGATCAACCCCGACGAAATGCTCGCCACCATCGCCAGCTTGATGAAATCGGACATCAAGCTCGAACACGTCGAGAAGCAGCGCGAGGTGGCCGAGGCGCAAAGCGAGCACCTGCGGGCGGAGAAGATCATGCTCGAGCGCTTCATGCGCTCCTTCAGCCACGACCTGCGCTCGCCCCTGGCCGCCGCCGTGATGGTGGCCGGGCTGATGCAGAAGAACCCCGCGCGGCGCACCGAAGAGATGATCACCTTGCTGGAGGACAACCTCCGGCGCATCGACAAGATGGTCGCCAACATCCTCGACATCTCCCATGTCAGCATGGGCGGCGGCATCCGCCTGATCGGTGAGCAGATGCCCCTGGCCCACTTGCTGGAGGAAGCCGTGGCCAACCTGCGCCTGCAGGTGGAGAACCCGCTCGACCTCCAGGCAGAGGGCGCGGACCAGATGGTGTTCTGGGACAAGCTGGCCTTCTTGCGCATCTTCGACAACCTGGTGCTCAACGCCGCCAAACATGGCGATGCGGGCACGCCAATCGAAGTGTCGCAGCACATGGAAAATGACCAGGTGGTGTTCGAGGTCAGCAACCTGGGCGCCTTCCCCGAGGAAGTGCTGACCAACCTCGCCACCCCGTATTTCATTTCCACCAAGAGCGAAACCAAGAGCTGGGGCCTGGGCCTGCCCATCGTCAAGGCGCTCTGCGAGAGCTATGGCGGCGGCGTCTCCTTCGCCAACCAGGGCGGCTACGCACGCGTGCGCCTTAGCCTGCCGGCGGCCCTGGTCAGCCCCGCCTGAGCCCGCGAGGGGCGCCGACCCGGCCCCCTCGTTGCTTCCCCCGCACGTTCCCGCTTTCTCACATTCGAGAAAGACCCCGCCTACCGCGTATCATTCTTGAGCCCCTACAAAGCCCCTCGCTAGAGTCCTGAGCTCATGGCCCCGCCATGATCGTCGCTCACCCGGCACGCCGGGAAATCCACCTGTCGCGAGGACCTTGCCATGCACCCTGTACCACCCGCAGCAGCCTCACATCGTCTCGCCCGACACGAGGACAAGCGCCGTGCCTGACATCCGGTACTTTCCCCGCCCGCACTTCGACGTACTCACGCGCGACGCCCGCGCCCCGCATCTCTACCTGTTCGAAGCCCCTACCCAGGCCTCGGCCAGCGCACACGACAGTGAGGAGATACACGTGATGGAAGACCCCTTGCAGTTCCCCCGGCTCGAAGACTTCTCCGAGTACGTACTCGATGTTCGCCCCGACTCGCCCTGCGCCAGTTGCTACGCGCTGGGCAACTACCGCCTGGTGCAGGCCACGCACCTGATCCAGCGCATCCGCGACGAGTCCGACTACTGCGAGTACAGCCACAGGGCCGTGCGCCAGGAGAAACTGCTCTCCGGCCTGGAGGCCCTGCTGCTGGACGCCTACCTGATGTTCCGGCGCTCCGGCCTGGCCGAGCCGGAGGAACGGCGAGGCGAGCCGCCCTACGATTGCGGGGAAGAGCACCCCGCCTACCGCTGAACCCGGGAGGCCTTCGGGCCTCCCTCCCGCCGTTTCGTTTGAGCCTGGAAAGCCACGCCATCAGGACGTGGTCCATCGGTTCTGCCTGCGAAGATTCAAACCGAGGACGGATGAACACATGCCGTAGGGTGTGCCGTGCGCACCGCCGCTCGGCGCTTCCGGCGAACTCCAGGTGCGCGCAGCACACCCTACGTCCGGGCGCCCTTACAGGCTCCGCGCGATGACCATGCGCTGCACGTCGCTGGTGCCTTCGTAGATCTGGCACACGCGCACATCGCGGTAGATGCGCTCCACCGGGAAGTCCTTCAGGTAGCCGTAGCCGCCCAGCGTCTGGATCGCCGCCGAGCAGACCTTCTCGGCCATTTCCGAGGCGAACAGCTTGGCCATGGACGCCTCGGTCAGGCAGGGCAGCCCCGCCTCCCGCAGCGCTGCGGCGTGGTGCACCATCTGCCGCGCCACGGCGATCTGCGTGGCCATGTCGGCCAGGCGGAAAGCCACCGCCTGGTGCTCGATGATCGGCTTGCCGAAGGTGCGGCGCTCATGGCTGTAGTCGCGCGCCGCCTCGAAGGCCGCGCGGGCCATGCCTACCGATTGCGCGGCGATGCCGATGCGCCCGCCCTCCAGGTTGGACAGGGCGATGCGGTAGCCCTCGCCCTCCCCGCCCAGGCGCAGGCTGGCCGGGATGCGCACCCCGTCGAGCTGGATCTGGCAGGTGTCGGAGGCGTGCTGGCCGAGCTTTTCCTCCACCCGCAGCACCTGGTAGCCGGGCGTGTCGGTGGGCACGATGAAGGCGCTGATGCCCTTCTTGCCAGCGGCCGGGTCGGTCACCGCGAAGACGATGACCATCCCCGCGTGGCTGCCCGAGGTGATGAACTGCTTGGCACCGTCCAGCACGTAGTGGTCGCCATCACGGCGCGCGCGGGTGCGCAGGTCGCTGGCGTCGGAACCGGCCTGGGGCTCGGTGAGGGCGAAGGCGCCGATCATCGAGCCTTCGGCCAGCGGGCGCAGGAAGCGGCGCTTCTGCTCCTCGTCGCCGAACTTGAGAATCGGCATGCAGCCCACCGAGTTGTGCACGCTCATGATGGTGGAGCAGGCACCGTCGCCGGCGGCGATCTCCTCCAGGGCCATGGCATAGGCCAGGTGCCCGGTGGCGGCACCGCCCCACTCCTCCGGCACCAGCATGCCGAGGAAGCCCAGCTGGGCCATCTCGCGCAATGCCTCGGCCGGGAAGCGGTGTTCGCGGTCCCAGTCGGCGGCGAAGGGCTTGAGCCGCTCCTGGGCGAACTGGCGGGCGACGTCACGTATCTGCAAGTCTTGTTCGGACGGAATCATCGGGTTCTCCTTCAGTCCAGGCGCTCGATGGCCACGGCCGTGGCTTCGCCGCCGCCAATGCACACCGAGGCCACGCCACGCTTGAGGCCGTACTGGCTCAGCGCGCCCAGCAGGGTCACCAGCACCCGCGCACCGGATGCGCCGATGGGGTGGCCCAGGGCGCAGGCGCCGCCGTGCACATTGAGGCGTTCATGGGCGATGCCCAGGTCACGCATGGCCACCATGGGCACCACGGCGAAGGCCTCGTTGATCTCGAACAGGTCCACATCGCCGAGGTTCCAGCCGGTGCGTGCCAGCAGGCGCTGGATCGAGCCCACCGGCGCGGTGGTGAACAGCCCCGGCGCCTGGGCGAAGGACGCATGGCCGGCGATCCGCGCCAGGGGCGTGAGGCCGCGCTTGTCCGCCTCCGACAGGCGCATCAGCAGCAGCGCCGCCGCGCCATCGGAAATCGAGCTGGAGTTGGCCGCGGTGACGCTGCCGCCCTCGCGGAATGCCGGCTTCAGGGTGGGGATCTTGTCCAGCCGTGCCTTGGGCGGCTGCTCGTCGGCCTCGATGCTGCGCAGCTCACGCCCGGCCCGTGCCTGCACCGCCACCGTCTCGGCAGCGAAGCGGCCTTCGGTCAGGGCCTTCTGCGCGCGGGTGAGGGATTCGATGGCGAAGGCGTCCTGCTGCTCGCGGGTGAAGCCGTAGAACTGGGCGCAATCCTCGGCGAAGGTGCCCATCAGGCGGCCCTTGTCGTAGGCGTCCTCCAGGCCGTCGAGGAACATGTGGTCGAGTACCTTGCCATGGCCCATGCGGTAGCCGGAACGCGCGCGCTCCAGCAGGTAGGGCGCGTTGGACATGCTCTCCATGCCGCCCGCTATCACCACATCGGCACTGCCGGCCGCCAGCAGGTCGTGGCCGAGCATCGCCGCCTTCATGCCGGAGCCGCAC
>BATO01000135.1 GCA_000474255.1 Aquipseudomonas alcaligenes MRY13-0052 | reverse complement strand
AGATGAACCTGAAATCACAGGCATGAAAAGGGAGGCCAAGGCCTCCCTTCTTACTGTCCAGCTCCGTCATCAGGGCTCGCGAGCTAGAGCGAGACAAGGCGGGAATGGCCGAGAAGCGCGGAGTTCACATCTGTGAATGAGCACTTCGAGGCCATTCCCAGCGCCGTATCGCCGACGCGCAGCAGCCCTGGGTTAGAAGAGGACGCGGCTGCGGATGGTGCCGTTGACGTGCTGCAGCTTCTCCAGCGCCAGGTCCGAGTACTCGGCGTCGACGTCGATCACCACGTAGCCGACCTTGGCATTGGTCTGCAGGTACTGGCCGGAGATGTTGATGCCATTGTCGGCGAACACCTTGTTGATTTCGCTCATCACGCCCGGAACGTTGGCGTGGATGTGCAGCAGGCGGTGCTTGCCGGGGTGCGACGGCAGGGCCACTTCGGGGAAGTTGACCGAGGACACGGAGGTGCCGTTGTCGCTGTACTTGACCAGCTTCTCGGCCACTTCCAGGCCGATGTTGGCCTGGGCCTCGGCGGTGGAACCACCGATGTGCGGGGTCAGGATCACGCGATCCAGGCCACGCAGCGGGCTTTCGAACTCTTCGTCGTTGGACTTCGGCTCGACCGGGAACACGTCGATGGCGGCGCCGATCAGGTGCTCGTCCTTGATGGCGGCGGCCAGGTGGTCCAGCTCGACCACGGTGCCGCGCGCGGCGTTGATCAGGATGCCGCCCTTCTTGATGGCGCGGATTTCCTTCTCGCCGATCATCCACTGGGTGGAGGGCAGCTCGGGAACGTGCAGGGAGACGATGTCGGACATGCCCAGCAGCTCGTGCAGGCTACCGATCTGGGTGGCGTTGCCCAGCGGCAGCTTGGTCAGGGTGTCGTAGAAGAACACCTGCATGCCCAGGGCCTCGGCCAGTACCGAGAGCTGGGTGCCGATGGAGCCGTAACCGACGATGCCGAGCTTCTTGCCACGGATCTCGAAGGAGTTGGCCGCCGACTTGATCCAGCCACCACGGTGGCAGGAGGCGTTCTTCTCCGGGATGCCGCGCAGCAGCAGGATGGCTTCGGCCAGAACCAGCTCGGCGACCGAGCGGGTGTTGGAATAGGGGGCGTTGAACACCGCGATACCGCGTTCGCGGGCGGCGTTCAGGTCGACCTGGTTGGTACCGATGCAGAAGCAGCCCACGGCGATGAGCTTCTTGGCGCAGTCGAACACTTCCTCGGTCAGCTGGGTGCGGGAGCGGATGCCGATGAAATGGGCATCAGCGATCTTTTCCTTCAGTTCGTCGTCCGAGAGCGCGCCCTTGAGGTACTCGATGTTGCTGTAGCCGGCGGCCTTCAGGGTGTCCACGGCGTTCTGGTGGACGCCTTCGAGGAGAAGGAACTTGATCTTGCTCTTGTCGAGGGAGGTCTTGCTCATCTGCGTACCTATTTGTCCCGGTAGAAAAGTTCAGAAGGCTGTGCTGCAGCTACCCCGCAAAACGCCTGTAAGGCATGATTCACGGGGTGCGTATGCTAGCATGTTCTCCTTTTTCCTTGCTCGGTTGCGACCTGAAACGTTCTCAGGGCGACCATGAATGATTCGAGAGTTCCCTTGATGACCAATGTTGCCCTGATCGAAGAGCTGAAGACCCTGGTTGAGCCTGGCAAGGTGCTGACCGACGCTGATTCCCTGAACGCCTACGGCAAGGACTGGACCAAGCACTTCGCGCCAGCGCCTACCGCCATCGTCTTCCCCAAGACCACCGAGCAGGTGCAGGCCATCGTCCGCTGGGCCAACCAGCACAAGGTCGCCCTGGTGCCCTCGGGCGGCCGTACCGGCCTCTCCGCTGCCGCCGTCGCCGCCAATGGCGAGGTGGTCGTGGCCTTCGACTACATGAACCAGATTCTCGACTTCAACGAATTCGACCGCACCGCCGTGTGCCAGCCGGGTGTGATCACCGAACAGCTGCAGAATTTCGCCGAGGACAAGGGCCTGTACTACCCGGTGGACTTCGCATCCGCAGGTTCCAGCCAACTTGGCGGCAACATCGGCACCAATGCCGGTGGGATCAAGGTCATTCGCTACGGCATGACCCGTAACTGGGTCGCCGGCCTCAAGGTCGTCACCGGCACCGGCGAGCTGCTGGAGCTGAACAAGGACCTGATCAAGAACGCCACCGGCTACGACCTGCGCCAGCTGTTCATCGGCGCCGAAGGCACCCTGGGCTTCGTGGTCGAGGCCACCATGCGCCTGGATCGTGCGCCGAAGAACCTCACAGCAATGGTCCTCGGCACCCCCGATTTCGATTCGATCATGCCGGTGCTGCACGCCTTCCAGAGCAAGCTGGACCTCACCGCCTTCGAATTCTTCTCCGACAAGGCCCTGGCCAAGATCATGGCCCGTGGCGACGTGCCGGCGGCCTTCGAGACCGAATGCCCCTTCTATGCGCTGCTGGAGTTCGAAGCCACCACCGAGGAAGTGGCCAACGATGCCCTGGCCACCTTCGAGCACTGCGTGGAGCAGGGCTGGGTGCTGGACGGCGTGATGAGCCAGAGCGAGCAGCAGCTGCAGAACCTGTGGAAGCTGCGCGAGTACATCTCCGAGACCATCTCCCACTGGACGCCCTACAAGAACGACATCTCGGTGACCGTTTCCAAGGTGCCGGCCTTCCTCAAGGACATCGACACCATCGTCGAAGCCAACTACCCGGACTTCGAAGTGGTCTGGTTCGGCCACATCGGCGACGGCAACCTGCACCTGAACATCCTCAAGCCGGACGCCCTGTCCAAGGACGAGTTCTTCGCCAAGTGCGCGACCGTCAACAAGTGGGTGTTCGAGACCGTGCAGAAGTACAACGGCTCGATCTCCGCCGAACACGGCGTGGGCATGACCAAGCGCGACTACCTCACCTACAGCCGCTCGGAGCCCGAGATCGCTGTGATGAAGGCCATCAAGGCGGTGTTCGATCCGAACGGGATCATGAACCCCGGCAAGATTTTCAATTGAGCAGGCAGGCGGTGGAGCGATCCCCCGCCTGTTTTGCATCCACACCGTTCAGGAGTCGGTAAATGAGCTATCAGCACCAGTACGTCGACGGCACCCGCATCCATTTCCCCCTCGGCAAGGTCGTGTGCATCGGCCGCAACTACGCCGAGCACGCCAAGGAACTGAACAACCCGGTGCCCACCGAGCCGCTGCTGTTCATCAAGCCGGCCTCCAGCGTGGTGCCCATCGAAGGCGGCTTCTCCATTCCCGAGGACCGTGGCGTGGTGCATTACGAAGCGGAGATCGCCGTGCTGATCGGCAAGCCGCTGTCGCGCAACCCCAGCCTGGAAGAAGCCCGTGACGCCATCTCCGGCTTCGCCCCGGCCCTGGACCTGACCCTGCGCGACGTGCAAGCCAAGCTCAAGGAGAAGGGCTGGCCCTGGGAAGTCGCCAAGGCCTTCGACGGCGCCTGCGTGCTGGCGCCCTTCGTACCGGGCGACGCCATCGAGGAGCTGAGCGACATCGGCATCCGCCTGACCATCAATGGCGAAGTGCGCCAGGACGGCAACAGCAGCGACATGCTCAACCCGGTGCTGCCGCTGCTCCAGGCCATCAGCCAGCACTTCAGCCTGCAGCCGGGCGACGTGGTGCTGACCGGCACCCCGGTGGGCGTCGGCCCGCTGAACAAGGGCGATGCCCTGGTGCTGGAACTGGTCGGTCATTCTTCGTTCGACAGCGGCGTCATCTGAAGCCGCCAGGGAACTTCGGCGGTGGCAGACGATCTTACCGCCACCAGCCGAAGCCGTAGCCAATGGCCATGACCTTTCCCCGCCCCAATCTCCGCACCTGCACCCTCCTGGTCCTGTTCGCGGCCTGCGTCGCCTCCATCCGCTATCTGCACCTCGACGATCGCGCCTCCCTCTGGCTCAGCGAACGCAACCTGAGCAAGGGCGAGCGCGCCGCCAGCATCTGGCTGCCGGGCTACAAGGCGGTGCTGCAGGGCAAGCCCCTGGCGGGCCTGGAGAACGACGAAACCTCCGACCTGGCCTACAACCCGGTCACCGGCACCCTGTTCACCGTCACCGGCAAGGTGCCGCAACTGGTGGAGCTGACCCGTGAAGGCGACGTGCTGCGGCGCATTCCGCTCAAGGGTTTCTCCAACCCCGAAGGCGTGGCGGTGCTGGAGAACGGCAACGTCGCGGTGACCGACGAGCGCCGCCGCAGCCTGTCGATCTTCCGCCTCGACCCGTTGACCCGCGAGCTGGACGTGACCCAGGGCGACGAGTTCGACCTGGGCTTCCCGGATTCCGGCAACAAGGGCTTCGAAGGCATCGCCTGGGACCCGGCGCAAAGCCGCCTGCTGCTGGGCAAGGAACGCACGCCGGAGATGTTCAGCCTGAACAGCGACGGCAGCCGTCGCCTGGAAGGCGCCCTGCGCCCGCTCCCCGGCTACGGCCTGGGCATGCGCAACCTCTCGGCCCTCAGCGTCGACCCGCGCACCGGCCACCTGCTGGTGCTCTCGGCGCAATCGAACCTGCTGCTGGAGCTGGACGAGACCGGCGAGCCGGTGAGCTTCATCAGCCTGCTGGGTGGGCTCAATGGCCTGGCCAAGCGCATCCCCCGGGCCGAAGGCGTGGCCATGGACGAGCGCGGCGACATCTACATGGTCAGCGAGCCCAACCTCTTCTACGTGTTCCGCAAGGCCGACAACACCGACGCTCCTGAGCGTGGCTAACGGCATTCAGCTTCGCTTAAGGCTGTTTTAAGCCTGGCTTCAGCGCCGCGCCATAGCCTGATCCCGTCAACCACATCGAACGGGATCAACCCCATGAACGCCAAGTACCTCGCCCTGCTCATCGCCCCGCTGTTCTCCACCGCCGCCCTGGCCTCCAGCTACACCGGCCCCGGCTCCACGCCCCAGGTCACCACCGTGGCCGCCGCCATGGAAGCCGCCGACGACGCCGCCGTGGTGCTCCAGGGCCAGATCGTCAAACGCATCAAGGGCGATATCTACGAATTCAAGGACGCCACCGGCACCATCAAGGTCGAGATCGACGACGAAGACTGGCCGCCCCACGCCATCGACGACAAGGCCCAGGTCAAGCTCACCGGTGAAGTGGACCGCGACCTGATGGGCCGCGAGATCGACGTCGAGTTCGTCGAGCGGGTCAACTGATCCAACCCCCACCCTCCAAACGGCCCCATTGCGGGGCCGTTTTTCGTTGGGGATTTGCTGTTGCGAAAGAGAGGAGGCGCATGCCGGGTAGGACCCAACGTGCCTGTGCATGATGGGTTTCGCTTCGCTTTACGCCATCCTACGAAAGCGGTCATCCGGGGCCCTAGCCGCGACGACCTCACGCCACCCCATCGAACCCCTGCAGCACATTGATCGCGTTGATGCCAATCTCCTCCACCGCATAACCCCCCTCCATCACGAACAGGGTCTGCAGGCCGAGCTGGCCGATGATCTCGCCCATGCGCAGGTAGTCCGGGCTGTCGAGCTTGAACTGCGAGATGGGGTCCTCCTTGAAAGTGTCCACACCCAGGGACACCACCAGCGCGTCCGGGGCGAAGGCGGCGATCTGCCGGCAGGCGTCGGCCAGGGCCTGGCTCCACACCGCCCAGTCGCTGCCCTCGGCCAGCGGGTAGTTGAAGTTGAAGCCCCTGCCCGCGCCCTCGCCCTTCTCGTCGGCAAAGCCGAGGAAGTAGGGGTACTCGAAGCGCGGGTCGCCGTGGATCGAGGTGAACAGCACATCGGCACGGTCGTAGAAGATGTCCTGGGTTCCGTTGCCGTGGTGGTAGTCGACATCGAGCACCGCCACGCGCTTGGCGCCCTTGTCCAGCAAGGCCTGCACGGCGATGGCGGCGTTGTTCAGGTAGCAGTAGCCGCCCATGTAGTCGGCGGCGGCGTGGTGGCCCGGCGGGCGGCACAGGGAGAACACCCCGCGTGCGCCCTTGGCCAGTTCGGCCTGGCCGCTGAGGGCGACGTTGGCCGAGCTGATGATGGCCTGCCAGGTGCCGGCGGTGATGGGCGCACCGGCGTCGAAGGAGTAGTAGCCCAGGCGGCCGTCGATGTCGGTGGGCTCCACCTGGCGCAGGCGCCGGCTCGGCCAGGCGATGGGCAGCATGTCGTGGCTGCGGCCCTTCGCCTGCCAGTCGGCCCAGGCGTTCTGCAAAAAGCGCACGAAGCCTTCGCTGTGTACCCGCAGGATCGGCGCCAGGCCGAAGTCCTGCGGCGCCTGGATGGCGCCGAGCTGCACGGCCTTGGCGCGGTCCAGGACCATGTCGGCGCGGCTGGGCTTCTCGAAGCAGGGGGTGAACTGGCCGCCGATGAGTTCGTGCTTGCCGTGGTGCAGGTGATGGTCGTCGCTGTAGAGGGTCAGCATGTCCGGCTCCTTGGGAGGCTGGGTGAATGGTCGGTTCGATCAGTGTTCGGAGAACTGCACCTGGGGCGCCGGCCGCCTGAAGCCGCCGGTGTGCCAGGCCAGGTAGATGAAGCCGGCGGCGAACCAGGCCAGGCCGATGCCCAGGGTCAGCGCCGAGAGGCTGGTCCACAGCCAGGCGATCAGGCCGAAGCCGATCAGCGGCATCAGCCCGTAGCGCAGCCTGTCGCCGAGGCCGTGGGGCTGGCCGTCCAGCAGGTGGCTGCGGATCACCGCCAGGTTCACCACCGAGAAGGCCACCAGGGCGCCGAAGCTGATCATCGAGGCCAGGGTGGTGAGGTCGATGACGATGGCCAGCAGAGAAACCAGGGACACCAGCAGGATCGACAGGGTGGGCGTGCGGTAGCGCGCCGAAAGTCGGCCGAACACGCGGCGCGGGAGGATGCCGTCGCGGCCCATGCTGAACAGGATGCGCGACACCGAGGCCTGGGACGCCAGGGCGGAACCAGCGGCACCGGCCACGTAGGCCGCGGTGAACAGCGCTTCGAGCAGGCTGCCGCCGGCCTTGAGCATCACCTCGGTGGCGGCCGCGTCCGGGTCCTTGAAGGCGCTGCCGGGGAACACCAGCTGGCTCACCAGGGCCAGGAGGATGAACAGCAGGCCGGCGGTGACGGTGGTCATGACGATGGCGCGGGGAATATCGCGGCGCGGGTCGCGGGCCTCCTCGGCCAGGGTGGACACCGCATCGAAGCCGAGGAAGGACAGGCACAGCACCGCCGCGCCGGCCATCAGCGGCGCCAGGCCGGGCTGGGTGCCATCGCCCAGCAACGGCGCCATGAGGTCCACCTCGCCGCCGCCCAGGCTGCGCACGGACATCGCCAGGAACACCACCACGAACACCAACTGCGCGCCGACGATGGCGTTGCTCATGCCCGACACCGAGCCGATGCCGCGCAGGTTGAGCAGGGTGACCAGGGCCACCGCCGCCACCACGAAGGCCCAGGCCGGCACGGCGGGGAAGGCGATGTTGAGGAACAGGCCGATCACCAGGTAGTTGATCATCGGCAGGAACAGGTAATCGAGCAGCAGCGACCAGCCGGCGAGGAAGCCCACCGCCGGCCCGAAGCTCAGGCTGGCATAGGAATAGGCCGAGCCCGCCACCGGGTACTTGCGCACCATGAAGCTGTAGGAGAAGGCGGTGAAGATCATCGCCGCCAGCGTGGCCACGTAGGCCAGCGCAGTGCGCCCGCCGGTGATCTCGGTGACCACGCCATAGGTGGTGAACACCGTCAGCGGCACCATGTACACCAGGCCGAAGAACACCAGGGCGGGCAGGCCGAGGATGCGCCGCAGGTGGGTGCCCTGGGCACTGTGGGTGAAATCGTCGAAGGCTTTGCTCATGGAAATACCTCGCGGGCACCTGCCAGGCAGGCGCTCAGGGGTGGATCGTCGGGCGCGTCGTGCGTCGAGGGGCGGGCCGTATCGGCCCCGGGTCAGCTGGCGGGCAAGCGGCCGCTGCGGGGGATGGCGCTAAGGCAGGTGATGCGGGGCATGGCGGTTCACTCTCTTGTTCTTGTGCATGGGCGCCGGAGGGCGCAGGTGGCCGGCACGTCGCTCCCGTCGACGCGCCAGGGGGCTCGGGGTGGTCCGGCCCGCTCTGCAGCGGGCCGGAAGCCAGTCATTTCTTCAGCTTGGTCCACACCTTGCTGCGCAGGCTCAGGGCCTTGGGCGAGCAGAGCTTGAAGGTCTTCAGGCGCTCCAGCTTGTCCTGCGGGGTGTTGATCGCCGGGTCGTCGAACAGCTCCTTCTCCATGAAGGCAGCCGAGCCCTCGATGGCGTTGTTGTACTTGGCGAAGTTGGAGGCCGCGGCGATGTTCTCCGGCAGCATCATCCAGTTGATGAAGGCGTGGGCTTCCTCGACGTTGGCCGCGTCCTTGGGGATCACGAAGTTGTCGATGAACACGTGGATGCCCTCCTTCGGGTAGACGTACACCAGGCTGTCGCGCTGGGCGTGGGCGCGGTGGTAGGCGCCGTTCCACTGCATGTGCATGGCCACCTCGCCGGCGGCCATGCGCTCGATGGTGCCGTCGCTGTTGTACATGGCCAGCAGCGGTTTCTGCGCCAGCAGCAGGTCCTGGATCTTCTTCGCGCCCTTCGGGTCCTCGGTGCACTGGTCGATGGCCAGGTAGTGGGACGCGGCGATGTACAGGTCTTCGATGGAGTTGAGCGCCACCACCTTGCCCTTGAGCTCGGCCGGCGGTTCGAAGAAGGGCTTCCAGCTCTCCTCCAGGCTGCCGCCGGGCACCTGCTTGCTGTCGTAGCTGTAGCCGGTGGTGCCCCAGAGGTAGGGCACGCTGTAGTCGTGGCCCGGGTCGAAGTCGAGGTTCTGGAAGTTGGCCTTGAGGTTCTTCAGGTTGGGCAGCTTGGTCTTGTCGAACTTCTGCAGCAGGCCGTCGGTGGCCATGATCTGGATGAAGCTGTCCGAGGGCACCACCACGTCGTAGGCGCCGCCGCCGGCCTTGAGCTTGGCCAGCAGCGTCTCGTTGCTGTCGTAGGCGTCCAGGGTGGCCTTGATACCGGTGTCCTTCTCGAATTTCTTCAGCAGTTCCGGCGGGAAGTAGTCCGACCAGTTGGCCAGGTGCAGGGTGCCGGCGGCCTGGGCGGTGCCAGACAGGCCCAGGGCGAGCAGCAGGGAGAGCGCGAGCGGTGTGGTACGGGTCATGACGGGCTCCTTGGGGCTCAGCGCTTGCGCTGGCCGATGTAGTAGGACAACGCAACGAACGCTATGGAAATCACCAGGATGATCGAGGAAATCGCATTGATCTTCGGCGAGATGCCCATCCTGATGGAGCTGAAGATGTACACCGGCAGGGTGGTCGCGCCGGCCCCGGCAACGAAGTAGGTGATGACGAAGTCATCCATGGAAATGATGAACGCCAGCATCGCCCCCGAGAAAATGCCGGGCATCAGCAGGGGGAAGGTGATCTTCCAGAAGGCCTTCCAGGGCGAGGCGTAGAGATCGGCGGCGGCTTCGGCCAGGCGTGGGTCCATGCCCTCCAGCCGCGCACGGATCGGCAGGTAGGCGAAGGGGATGCAGAACACCACGTGGGCGATGAGGATGGTGAACAGCGACAGCTTCAGGCCGATGAAGGCGAAGAACATCAACGTCGCCACGGCGGTGACGATCTCCGGCACCAGCAGCGGCAGGCCGAGCACGCCGCTCATGGCGGTCTGCCCACGGAAGGCGCGGCCGCGCATGCCCAGTGCGGCGAGGGTGGCCAGGGTGGTGGCGATCAGGGTGGCGAAGGTGGCCACCAGCAGCGAGTTCTTCGCCGCGCGGACGATCTCCGGGTCGTTGGCCACCACCGCGTACCACTTGAGGCTGAAGCTCTCCCAGATGGTCGCTGACTGGCCGCCGTTGAAGCTCAGCGCCACCAGCACCAGGATCGGCACGTAGAGGAAGGCGAAGAACAGCCAGGCAGTGGGGCGCACGCCGGTGAAGCGCCAGAGCGGGCCTTGCAGGTTCATGGGTGGCCTCCGGCGGTGCCCGGCTTGAAGCGCAGGCTGTAGAGCAGCATCGCCAGCAGCACGAAGCCGAGCAGGGCGAAGGACAGCGCCGCGCCCAGCGGCCAGTTGTGCGAGGCGCCGAACTGCAGCTGGATGAGGTTGCCGATCATCAGCGACTTACCGCCCCCCAGCAGCTCGGGAATGATGTAGTTACCCAGGGAGGGGATGAACACCAGGATCACCCCGGCCATCACCCCCGGCATCGCCAGCGGCAGGATGATCCGGCGCAAGGCCTGGAAGCGGTTGGCGCCCAGGTCGAAGGCCGCCTCCACCAGGCGCCAGTCGAGCTTCTCCAGGCTGGTGTAGATGGGCAGCACCATGAACGGCAGGAAGGTGTAGAGCAGGCCGATGATCACCGCGCCGTCGGTGTAGAGGATGCCCAGCGCCTTGTCGGTCAGCCCCAGCCCGTGCAGGCCGCTGTCCACCAGGCCGCCGTTGCGCAGCAGCAGGATCCAGGCGTAGACCCGCACCAGCAGGTTGGTCCAGAAGGGCACGGTGACCAGGAACAGCAGCAGGTTGCGCTTGCGCTCGTTCTGCAGCGCCAGGTACAGCGCGGTGGGGAAGCCGATCAGCAGGCAGCCGGCGGTGGTCATCACCGACAGCCAGAAGGAACGCTGGAAGATCTGCAGGTAGTCGGTGTTGAACACCAGGCTGTCGTCCAGGTCGCGCTCGTAGAGGAAGTTGACGTAGGCCTCCAGCGAGTACTGGCCCCACTTCACGCCGCCGTAGTCCCCCGACTGCAGCAGCGAAACCAGCAGCATGATGCCCAGGGGCAGCAGCAGGAACAGGAACAGGGTGAACATGGCCGGCGCTGCCAGCAGCAGGCGCCGGCGCAGCTGGCGGGCCTCGGCCTGGGCGCGCAGGCTGCTCATCGCGGCAGCACCCGCACCGCGCTGGCGGGCACCTGCAGGCGCACCCGGGTGCCGGCCTCCAGGCAGCCACCGGCGCCGTCGCGGTTCTGCCGGCGCACGCGGAAGCCGCTCTGCCCGGCCACGCGCAGCAGGTAGAGGGTGTCGGTGC
>BATO01000136.1 GCA_000474255.1 Aquipseudomonas alcaligenes MRY13-0052 | reverse complement strand
CACAGTCGGACGCGGCGTAGCGACAACGCGCGGAGCCTGGGCGGTGCCGGGGAGGAAGACGAAGGACTGCGGCAGATCCAGCGCGCGCATGCCGTCCTGGCTCACCAGGCTGGCTTCGGCGGGGCCGACGAACAGCGCGCCCTCGGAACTCATCAGGCGCTTCAGTACTGCCAGCACCTGGGCCTGGGTGGGTCGGTCGAAATAGATCAGCAGGTTGCGGCAGAAGACGAAATCGTAGGGCGCCTCGCCGGCCAGCAGCCCCGGCGCCAGCAGGTTGCCGTGGCGGAAGTTCACCTTGCGCCGGACCTGATCGGTGAGGACATAGCCATCCTCGACGACCAGGAAGTGGCGGTCGCGGAAGCCCAGTTCCTCGCCACGGAACGAATTGCGCCCGTAGACGGCCTGGCGCGCGCGCTCCAGCACCTTCTCGCTGACGTCCAGCGCATCCACCTGGAACAGTGCCGGGGCAAAGCCTGCATCGAGCAGCGCCATGACGATGGAGTAAGGCTCCTCGCCACTGGAGCAGGGCAGGCTCAGCACCCGCAGCGGGCGCCCGGAGGCGAGGCGCGGCAGGCGCTCGAAGGCCAGCCGGGCCAGGGCTACGAAAGACTCGGGGTAGCGGAAGAACCAGGTCTCAGGCACTACGACGGCCTCGACCAGGGCCTGCTGCTCGCCGTGGGACGACTCCAGGCTCAGCCAGTACTCGTCCTCGCCCCGGCAGCCGATGGCCTGCATGCGCAGGCGTATGGCGCGCTCCACCAGCTCACGGCCGACCGACTCGACATCGAGGCCGATTCGCTCCTTGAGCAGGCGCTCGAAGCGCGAACTCATGATGCGGCCTCCGCATCGGTGGGGAACAGCAGTGCGCGCGCCTCTTCACCGAGCAGTTCGGCGACCTCGACCCGCTGCACCAGCCCTTGTGCACTGCGGAAAACCGGCCCCAGGTAACGCGCTTCGCCCCCATCGAGCCCGTAGTCCTGGAACGCCTCGGGTTGGCAGCGCAGGGTCTCGGTGGCCTGTTCCAGGATCAGGCCGAGACTGTGCCCGGCATACCGCACCATCACCAGCCGGGTGCTGGTGCGCGCGCGGGCGGGCTCGCCGAAAGCCAGGGCGCCGAGATCAAGCACCGGAACCGGCGAGCCGCGCCAGTCGAAAACGCCGGCCACCCAGGTGGGCGCTCCGGCCAGGCGCTTGAGCTGGCGCAGGGGCATCACCTCCAGTACGTCGCGTACGTCCAGGGCGTAGCGGTCGCTGCCCATGCCGAACAGCAGGTACAGCCGCCCCCGTCGCGGCTGCTGGCGAGTCGTGCGGATCGTCATATCAGACCTTGAAGCGGCTGACGCCGGCCCGCAGGCCCTGGGCGACATGGTTGAGCTCATCGATCGCGGAGCTGGCCTGGCGCAACGATTCCACCGTCTGCCCGGTGGCTTCGCCCAGTTGCACCAGGGCCTGGTTGATCTGCTCGGCACCGGTGGACTGCGCCTGCATGCCTTCGTTGACCATCTGCACGCGGGGCGCCAGGGCCTGCACCTGCTGGATGATCTGCGACAGCTGCTCGCCGACCTGGCCGACTTCGGACATGCCGCGACGCACCTCCTCGGAAAACTTGTCCATGCCCATGACACCGGCGGACACCGCGGACTGGATCTCGCGCACCATCTGCTCGATGTCATAGGTGGCCACGGCCGTCTGGTCCGCCAGGCGGCGCACTTCGGTGGCGACCACGGCGAACCCGCGGCCGTACTCGCCGGCCTTCTCCGCCTCGATGGCGGCATTGAGGGACAGCAGGTTGGTCTGGTCGGCGACCTTGACGATGGTGGTGACCACCTGGTTGATGTTGCCGGCCTTCTCGTTGAGGATCGCCAGCTTGGCGTTGACCAGGTCGGCGGCGCCCATCACTTGGCGCATGGTGTCTTCCATGCGCGCCAGGCCCAACTGGCCAGAGCCGGCCAGGGTGGAAGTCTGCTCGGCGGCGCCGGAAACCTCGGTCATGGTGCGCACCAGGTCCCGCGAGGTGGCGGCGATTTCCCGCGAGGTGGCGCCGATCTCGGTGGTGGTGGCCGCGGTTTCGGTGGCGGTGGCCTGCTGCTGGCGGGTGGTGGCGGCGATCTCGGTGACCGAGGTGGTGACCTGCACCGAGGAGCGTTGGGCCTGGGACACCAGGGTCTTCAGCTCATCGGCCATGCTGTTGAAGCCGGTTTCGATAGAATCGAACTCGTCCTTGCGCCCCAGGTGCAGGCGCGCGGTGAGATCGCCCGAGGCAAGCGCCTGCAGGTTCTGCACCACGCGCTGTACCGGCTCGGTGATGGCCCGCACCAGCAGCGCGCCACAGACGAAGGCGGCAGCGATGGCCAGGAGCACCGAGACGATCATGCTCAGCTCAGCATTACGCGCGGCGTCGACAATGTCGCCGGTCGCCCCCTCGGCGGTCTTGCGGTTGTAGCTGATGAGTTCGGTCAGGTCATTGCGTCCTTCGTTCCACAGCTTGGTGAGGTCACCGGTGAGCAGCGAGCGGGCTTCGCCCAGTCGCTTCTGCTGGTGCAACTCGATGACCGTGGAAAGGATCGCGTCATAGCGCTTGCGGCTCTGGTTGAAATTTTCCAGGAGCGCCAGGTCGTTATCGTCGCGGACGGTCTTGCGGTAGTCGGCCAGCACACCATTGAGCCGTTCGTCGAGCAGGCGCAGGTTGTCCAGGTCGACCTTCTCCAGCGGCTGGTCCGAGGCGCCTAAACGCTCCAGGGTCTGGATGAACACATCGGTCCAGGCACTGCGTACCTGGGTGATGAGGAACATGCCGGGCATGGCGTCCTCCGCCAAGCGCTCCGCCCCCTTCTGCACCGTGAACAAGCGCACATAGGAGGTGACGGCCATCAGCAGCATGATCGCGATGATGATGGCGAAACTCGCCTGGATGCGCAGTCGTACCGACCAGTTCTTCACGTAGACCCCCGTTTGCCAAACCCTGTCATTTACCGCGCCGAATGTCGCACGCGTCACAAAGCGGCGACTCTAGAGACTCGCCCTACCCCCTTGCAAGGCAAAGCGCAACGGGGCGCCAGCTCTTTGGCGGGCCCGCCTGGAAGTCTGGCAGAAACGAGAAATCGTGCCGGGCGTGTTGGGGGAATGGGCGGTGCCACAGCCGAGCAAGGCCATCGCCATTCGGCGAGCACCGCGAAGCCCATCATGGGTGTCAGGGCCCGGCTCCGCCTGGAGGAGGTCAAGGGCGACCTCCACCCTACGCAGCGGTCATGCCCACCCGCCGGGCGCTGCAGGGGCGACTTCAGTCGCCCAACGGCGCACAGCGGCGCCCTGCAGGAGCCAGTTCATTCGCGATCGGACGTGGAGGCACCTCTGCCGGGACCTAGCTGACCTGCAATTCCTGGCGCACCTGTCCTTCCAGCTCGGTCTTGAGCGCGGGGTCGAGCTTGAGCTGGCGGGCCAGTTCGTCCAGGTAGGCGCGCTCCATGAAGTGCTCCTCGTCCACCATCAGCACGCTGGCGAGGTACATCTCGGCGGCCATCTCCGGGGTGCGCGCGGCGCGGGCGACGTCGGCCGGGTCCAGCGGCTTGTTCAGTTCCAGCTCCAGCCAGGACTGCAGCTCGGCGTCCTGGGTCAGCTTGCCCAGCTCGCCTTCGATCAACTGGCGCTCGCGGGCGTCGACATGGCCGTCCGCCTTGGCCGCCGCCACCAGCGCCTTGAGGATGGCCTGGCTGTGCTGCTCGGCCTGGGGCGCGGGCAGGCGGTCGAGGGTCTGCGGCTCGCCCTGGGGCGCCCCGGCCTGCTTGGCCTGCCAGTTGCCATAGGCCTTGTAGGCCAGCACGCCGAGCGCGGCCAGGCCGCCATAGGTCAGCGCCTTGCCGCCCAGCTTGCGGGCGCTCTTGTTGCCCAGCAGCAGGCCCAGCGCACCGGCCGCCAGCGCGCCGCCACCGGCGCCGCCGAGCAGACTGCCGAGGTTGCCGCCCAAGCCACTGGAGCCAGCGGAACCGCCACCGGAGAAACCGCCGGACTTGCCGCCGGCTTTCTGCTGCAGCAGGTCCTGGCCGGATTTGAGCAGTTGATCGAGCAATCCACGGGTGTTCATCACAACCTCCTTATTGGTAGGTAAGTCGAGCAATGGACTGCACTCTAGCCGCCGAGTTTCCAAGCCCGTGAGCGCCGGATTGCTTCGGGATATTGCCGCTGCGCCAGAAGCCTTGCGCAGCCGCGAGGGCGAGTCCGTAGGGTGGGCTTCAGCCCACGCGGTGTCTTGCTGGTGGGCTGGAGCGGAGCGCCGCCCGGCCCACCCTACAAAGCCGCCAGCCAGGCATACCAAGCATTCGATAAAAAAGAATCACCCGCTCGATTTTCGATAAACCATACTGTCGCGCAGCATTTCCACCTGCGGAATACCGCCCCATGATGACCCTGCGCCAGATCCGCCACTTCATCGCCGTCGCCGAGACGGGCTCCATCTCCGCCGCCGCCCAGGCGGTGTTCATCTCCCAGTCCACCCTGACCCTGGCCATCCAGCAGCTGGAGGAGGAGATCGGCGTCAGCCTGTTCAACCGCCACGCCAAGGGCATGTCCCTGACCCACCAGGGCCACCAGTTCCTGCGCCAGGCGCACCTGATCCTGGCTACGGTGGACAACGCCAAGCGCAGCCTGCAGCAGAGCACCGACCAGGTGGCCGGCAGCCTCACCATCGGCGTGACCAGCCTGGTGGCCGGCTACTACCTGGCCGACCTGATCACCCGCTTCCAGCGCGCCTACCCCAACGTGAAGACCCGCGTGGTGGAGGACGAACGCCCCTACATCGAGCACTTGCTGGTCAGCGGCGAGATCGATGTCGGCGTGCTGATCCTCTCCAACCTGGAAGACCGCCACGCCCTGCAGACCGAGGTGCTCACCCACTCGCCCCACCGCCTCTGGCTGCCGGCCCAGCACCCGCTGCTGGAGCACGACAGCATCAGCCTGGCGGATGTCGCCGGCGAGCCGCTGATCCAGCTCAACGCCGACGAGATGGGCCTGCACACCCAGCGCATCTGGTCCCGCGCCGGGCTCACGCCCCAGGTGACCCTGCGCACCGCCTCGGTGGAAGCGGTGCGCAGCCTGGTGGCGGCCGGGCTCGGCCTGTCCATCCAGCCGGACATGACCTACCGCCCCTGGTCCCTGGAGGGCGACATCATCGAAGCGCGCCCGCTGGTGGACCTGGGCGAGCCGCTGGACGTGGGCCTGGCCTGGCGTCGCGGCACCGCGCGACCGGCGGTGGTGGACCCCTTCCTCACCCTGGCCCGCGAACAGCCGAACGCCCGCAAGCCTTCGATTTAATCGAACGCTGCTTTCAATATTTAGAATTTGTCGACCTCAAGCCCGCCCACTAGGCTCTGTGCCCTATAAACAGAGTCATGCCGGGCGCCGCCAGGAGCACTGGAATGACTGAAGAACAAAAACCCAGGAAGAAAAGAGCCCCGAAGATGGCCGGCACTGCGAGCACGCCCACCCTGCATTCCTATTTGCTGATCGACGGCCAGTTGGCCATCGGTGAAGGCCTGGCCGAGCCCATCCTCAACCCCGCCACCGGGGAAACCCTGATCACCATCGCCGAAGCCTCCATCGAGCAGGTGGAAGCCGCCGTCTTCGCCGCGCACAAGGCCTTCGCCGGCTGGTCCCGCACCACGCCCGCGCAGCGCGCCGCCGCCCTGCTGGCCATCGCCGACGCGGTGGAGGCCAATGCCGAGCACCTGGCCCGCCTGGAATCGTTGAACTGCGGCAAGCCGCTGCACCTGGCGCGCCAGGACGACATTCCCGCCACCGCCGACGTGTTCCGCTTCTTCGCCGGCGCCGTGCGCTGCCAGCAAGGCCAGCTCGCCGGCGAGTACGTGCCTGGCCACACCAGCATGGTGCGCCGCGACCCGGTGGGCGTGGTCGCCTCCATCGCGCCCTGGAACTACCCCCTGATGATGGCCGCCTGGAAGATCGCCCCGGCGCTGGCGGCCGGCAACACCCTGGTGTTCAAGCCCTCCGAACACACCCCGCTGTCGATCCTGGCCCTGGCCCCCGCCCTGGCGGAAATCCTCCCGGCCGGGGTGATCAACATCGTCTCCGGCGGCGGCGAAGGCGTCGGCAGCCACCTGGTCAGCCACCCCAAGGTGCGCATGGTGTCGCTCACCGGCGATATCGTCACCGGGCAGAAGATCCTGCAGACCGCCGCCCGCACCCTCAAGCGCACCCACCTGGAGCTGGGCGGCAAGGCGCCGGTGATCGTCTGCAACGACGCCGACCTCCAGGCCGTGGTCCAGGGCGTGCGCGCCTACGGCTACTACAACGCCGGGCAGGACTGCACCGCCGCCTGCCGCATCTATGCCCAGGCCGGCATCCATGACCGCCTCGTCAGTGAACTGGGCGACGCTGTTTCCAGCCTGCGCTTCGCTCGCAAGCGCGACCAGGACAACGAGATCGGCCCGCTGATCAGCTCGCGCCAGCGCGACCGCGTGGCCAGCTTCGTCGAGCGCGCCCTCGGCCAGCCGCACATCGAGCGCGTCACCGGTGCCGCCGTGCATTCCGGCGCCGGTTTCTACTACCAGCCCACCCTGCTGGCCGGCTGCAAGCAGGGCGATGAGATCGTCCAGCGCGAAGTGTTCGGCCCGGTGGTGACCGTGACCCGCTTCGACCAGCTCGACCAGGCGCTGGACTGGGCCAACGACTCCGAGTACGGCCTGGCCTCCTCGGTGTGGACGCAGAACCTCGACAAGGCCTTCCAGCTGGCCAACCGCCTGCAGTACGGCTGCACCTGGATCAACACCCATTTCACCCTGGCCAGCGAGATGCCCCACGGCGGGCTGAAGCGCTCCGGCTATGGCAAGGACCTGTCCAGCGACTCGTTGCAGGACTACAGCGTGGTGCGCCACATCATGGCGCGCCACGGCCAGGACTTCTAAAACAACAAAGGCCGGAAGGCCCGCGAAACGACGTTCAACTGCCCCGACCAATAACTAGTCAACAAGAGGGAACATCAATGTCCGCGCGCAAAACCGCTCTGCTCAGTGCGCTCTCCACCGCCCTGCTGGCCAGCGCCAGCCTGCAGGCCGCCGAGCCCCTGAAACAAGTCGGCACTGGCGAAGGCCAGCTCGACATCATCGCCTGGCCCGGCTACATCGAACGCGGCCAGACCGACAAGAACTACGACTGGGTCAGCCAGTTCGAGCAGGACAGCGGCTGCAAGGTCAACGTCAAGACCGCCGCCACCTCCGACGAGATGGTCAGCCTCATGGCCAAGGGCGGCTACGACCTGGTCACCGCCTCCGGCGACGCCTCGCTGCGCCTGATCTACGGCAAGCGCGTGCAGCCGATCAACACGGCGCTGATCCCCAACTGGAAGAACCTCGACGAGCGCCTGAAGGACGCACCCTGGTACACGGTGGACGGCCAGCACTACGGCTCGCCCTACCAGTGGGGCCCCAACGTGCTGATGTACAACACCAACACCTTCAAGGAAGCGCCCACCAGCTGGACCACCATCTTCGAAGCCCAGGACCTGCCCGACGGCAAGGCCAACAAGGGCCGCGTGCAGGCCTACGACGGCCCGATCTACATCGCCGACGCCGCCCTCTACCTGAAGGCCACCCAGCCGGCCCTGGGCATCCAGGACCCCTACGAGCTGAACGAAGAGCAGTACAGCGCCGTGCTCGACCTGCTGCGCAAGCAGCACGCGCTGATCCACCGCTACTGGCACGACACCACGGTGCAGATGAGCGACTTCAAGAACGAAGGCGTGGTCGCTTCCAGCGCCTGGCCGTACCAGGTCAACGCCCTGCAGCTGGAGAAGCAGCCGATCGCCTCCGTGGTACCGAAGGAAGGCGCCACCGGCTGGGCCGACACCACCATGCTGCACGCCGAGGCCAAGCACCCGAACTGCGCCTACAAGTGGATGAACTGGTCCCTGGAACCCAAGGTCCAGGGTGACGTCGCCGCCTGGTTCGGCTCCCTCCCCGCCGTGCCCTCCGGCTGCAAGGCCAGCGAGCTGCTCGGCGCCGAAGGCTGCGCCACCAACGGCTTCGACCAGTTCGACAAGATCGCCTTCTGGAAGACCCCGCAGGCACAGGGCGGGAAGTTCGTGCCCTATAGCCGCTGGACCCAGGACTACATCGCCATCATGGGCGGCCGCTGAGCCGGCTGCGCGACCCGAGGGCGTCGTTGCGTCCTCGCTCGACGCTCGCCTACCAGCAGGTATGTCTCGCGTCTCGCTGCGGGGCGCCTCGCCCTCGGGCCGCTCGCTCGGCTCAGTCCAGTACCTGAGCACCCTCCCCTCTCCCTGCGGGAGACGGGAGGCCGGTTCCAAGGCAGTACCTGAAGATTTCCCCTCGCCTGCGGGCGGGGGGACCGTTTCGCCACACCTGCACCCTTTCGTTTTACCGGAGCACCGCACCATGACGCTTGCAGTCCAGTTCACCCAGGTTTCCCGTCTCTTCGGCGAGGTGAAGGCCGTCGACCGGGTATCCATCGATATCCAGGACGGCGAGTTCTTTTCCATGCTCGGCCCATCCGGTTCCGGCAAGACCACCTGCCTGCGCCTGATCGCCGGCTTCGAGCAGCCCAGCTCGGGCTCCATCCGTATCCATGGCGAGGAGGCCGCCGGCCTGCCGCCCTACCAGCGCGACGTCAACACCGTGTTCCAGGACTACGCGCTGTTCCCCCACATGAACGTGCGCGACAACGTCGCCTATGGCCTGAAGGTCAAGGGCGTGGGCAAGTCCGAGCGCCTGAACCGCGCCGAAGAGGCCCTGGGCATGGTGGCCCTGGCCGGCTACGGCGACCGCAAGCCGGCGCAGCTTTCCGGTGGCCAGCGCCAGCGCGTGGCCCTGGCCCGTGCCCTGGTCAACCGCCCCCGCGTGCTGCTGCTGGACGAGCCCCTCGGCGCGCTGGACCTGAAGCTGCGCGAGCAGATGCAGAGCGAGCTGAAGAAGCTGCAGCGCCAGCTGGGCATCACCTTCATCTTCGTCACCCACGACCAGAGCGAAGCGCTGTCGATGTCCGACCGCGTGGCGGTGTTCAACAAGGGCCGCATCGAGCAAGTGGACACCCCGCGCAACCTCTACATGCAGCCGGCCACGCCCTTCGTCGCCGAGTTCGTCGGCACCTCCAACGTGCTGCGCGGCGCCGTGGCGAAGGAGCTGACCGGCAACGAACAGCCCTTCTCCATCCGCCCCGAGCACATCCGCTTCGCCACGGCCGAGGCGGCCCTGGCCGGCGAGGTGCAGATCAGCGGCCTGCTCCACGACATCCAGTACCAGGGCGCCGCCACCCGCTACGAGCTGCGCCTGGATAACGGCCAGAACCTGTGCATCAGCCAGGCCAACAACCAGTGGCAGGCCGCCGCGCCGTCGTTCCAGCCCGGCGAACGCATCACCGTGCGCTGGGCCCGCGAGGCCATGGTGCAGCTGAGCGAGGGCGTGTGACATGAGCGCGCCCCTGACCGCCCAGGCACAGGCCGCCCCCAACGGGGCCATGCGGCGCCTGTCCAACCTGCTCTACCGCCGGCCGACGCTGTACCTGTCGATGCTGCTGATCCCGCCGCTGCTGTGGTTCGGTGCCATCTACCTGGGCTCGTTGCTGAGCCTGCTGTGGCAGGGCTTCTACACCTTCGATGACTTCACCATGGCGGTGTCCACGGACCTGACCCTGGCGAACTTCTCGGCGCTGTTCCAGGCCGCCAACTTCGACATCATCCAGCGCACCCTGACCATGGCCGTGGCGGTGTCGATCGGTGCCGGCCTGCTGGCCTTCCCCATCGCCTACTACATGGCGCGCTACACCACCGGCAAGACCAAGGCGTTCTTCTACATCGCGGTGATGATGCCCATGTGGGCCAGCTACATCGTCAAGGCCTATGCCTGGACCCTGCTGCTGGCCAAGGGCGGCGTGGCCCAGTGGTTCGTCCAGCAGTTCGGCCTGGAGCCGGTGCTGCAGTTCATCCTCGGCATCCCCGGCGTCGGTGGCAGCACCCTGTCCACCTCGCACTTGGGGCGCTTCCTGGTGTTCGTCTACATCTGGCTGCCGTTCATGATCCTGCCGATCCAGGCCTCCCTGGAGCGCCTGCCGCCGAACCTGCTGCAGGCCTCCGCCGACCTCGGCGCCAAGCCCCGCCAGACCTTCACCCAGGTGGTGCTGCCGCTGTCGATCCCGGGCATCGCCGCCGGCTCGATCTTCACCTTCAGCCTGACCCTCGGCGACTTCATCGTGCCGCAGCTGGTGGGCCCGCCCGGCTACTTCATCGGCAGCATGGTCTACGCCCAGCAGGGCGCCATCGGCAACATGCCCATGGCCGCCGCCTTCACCCTGGTGCCGATCGTGCTGATCGCCGTCTACCTCTCCATCGTCAAACGTCTGGGGGCATTCGATGCACTCTGAGAAAGCTTCCTGGGGCCTGAAAGCGGCCGCCTGGGGCGGGCTGGTGTTCCTGCACTTCCCGATCCTGATCATCTTCCTCTACGCCTTCAACACCGAGGACGCGGCCTTCAGCTTCCCGCCCAAGGGCTTCACCCTGCACTGGTTCAGCGTGGCCTTCGCCCGCGAGGACGTGCTGGAGTCGATCAAGCTGTCGCTGCAGGTCGCCTGCGTCGCCACGCTGATCGCCATGGTGCTCGGCACCCTGGCCTCGGCGGCGCTGTACCGGCGCAGCTTCTTCGGCAAGGAAAGCATCTCGCTGATGCTGATCCTGCCCATCGCCCTGCCCGGCATCATCACCGGCATCGCGCTGCTCTCGGCGTTCAAGAGCCT
>BATO01000137.1 GCA_000474255.1 Aquipseudomonas alcaligenes MRY13-0052 | reverse complement strand
GAAGCGCTGGGCAGGCGCGTAGTGGTTGCGCGGGATCTCCCTGCGAGGTCGGCTGCCGTGCATGATTTCCCCGCCCCCGATGCTGGCGGGCAGGTTGTTCGAGTTCTGTGCCCAGCCGACCCGCACCCCAATGCCTTCCAGGCTGGTGGCATAAACCCCGCTGAGACCCGAAACCGCTGCGGGCGAACTGACGAAGCCCGTACTGACGTGGTGAGAGCCGAGCTCCATGCACCTCACATAGGCGTCGCCCGTACCAATCCAGCCATGGGTATCGAAAATGACTCCGCCAACAGGAATATCGCGGGGTGCGCTGATGGATGCCGGGAACGCTTGCACCGTTTTACGCCCCGTATCCAAAGCGCATGCACGGGCATGACTCCAGGAGGCCAGAAGGAAAACCGCAAGAACCCAAAGCATATATCGCGACAAGATTCGCCACCCATCGTGTTTTGACTGAGCGGGGCATGCTATCGATGGAGAGAAAGGGGCCAAGCCAGCAGGGCCCTCCAGGCGCTGTAGGCCATTCCTGAGCGCGACGAAATGATGATCGACTTAGTCTTCGGGGGCGCCATCCGGTAGCCTTGCTCCAGCTTCCTCTCGCACGAGCCCGACATGCCCGAAAGCCACTTCCCCCTCGACGAAACCGACCGCCAGTTGATCGCCGCCCTGCAGATCAACGCCCGGGAAAGCGTCGCCACCCTCGCCCGCCGCCTGGGCATCGCGCGCACCACGGTGAACTCGCGCCTGGCGCGCCTGGAGCGATCCGGGGTCATCAGCGGCTACGGCGTGCGCCTGGGACAGCGGGTATCCGAAGGCGGCCTGCAGGCCTACGTGGGCATCACCGTGCGGCCGCGCAGCGGCAAGGACGTGCTGCGGCGGCTGACCGGCATGGCCGAGGTGCAGTTGCTGTGCACCGTGAGCGGGGAGTTCGACTACGTGGCCTGGCTGCGGGCCGAGTCACCGGAGCGGCTGGACCTGCTGCTGGACGAGATCGGCAATGTCGAGGGCGTGGAACGCACCACCACCTCGATCATCCTCAGCTGCAAGATCGACCGGGGCCAGCCATTGCCGGGCCCGGCCTGAACGATCAGCGGTAGAACAGGGTCAGCGTGGCCGTGGCGACCACATGGCCGGGAGTCACCTGCTCCGCAACCTGGCGGTAACGGGCCATCAGCGGGATTCGCACCCTCTTCTCGCCCATCACGCTGCGGCCGAGCGGGTATTCGCTGCCGATCGACAGCGGGATGTTCTGCAGGTCGGTCAGTTGCACCCCGACGCCACGTGCCATGGTGATGCCGAAGGTGTTCTTCAGGGTCGACGCATCATGGGTCAGCCCGTCGAGACGGTAGGCGATGTCGAGGCCGGGGTCGCATTCCAGGTCGATGCTGACATCGAGCGGCCAGGCAGTGCTGCCGATGCCGGAAAAATCCTTGAGCCAGGTCTTGTGCAACGTGCGGGTGAGGACACTGCCTTCGACCAGGCGGCAACTGCGCGTCTGGAAGGCGATGGCGATGGCGGGGAAGACCAGGGCGTTGGTGCGCTCGTCGTGGTAGTGCACCTCCACGCTCGGGATGCTGTAGGTGCCGCTGGAGATCGGCCCGGTCTTGATCAACTGGATCCACCAGTTGCTCGCGGGGGTGTAGCGGCCCCAGGCCAGCGCGTCCGTCTTGCGCGGCGAGTTCATGAACTCCCCGCCGCTCATCTGCGCCGGCAGCGTGTTGGCATCCCGCGACCAGGCCACGCGGATGCCGACACCCGGCACCCCGCTCGGGTAGACGTTCGCATGCCCGGGAACGCTCGCCCCGCTGAGAAAGCCCCGGCGCAGCCAGAGGTCGCCGTGCTGCAGGAACCCGCCGCAGTTGACTTCCGCCTTGCCGCTCTGGATCCAGCGCTGGGTATCGAACAGCACGAGGCCCTCCGGCGCGTCGCGCGGCACCACCAGTTCGGGTGGCAGGGGAGCCATGGTCGGGGGCGCCCCGGCAGCCATCTTGCAGTAGGCCGTGACCCCCCACGCAGGCTGCGGGCTGATCACCAGTATCGAGAAGATGAGAATGAGCGAACGAACCAAACCAACGTGCATGAGGCATCTCCCGGCATTACGAATGCGAAGGCCCGGATGATCGCCGATCCATACCGGCACCCGGCCCGCGCACGTCTTGCCGTGCTGGAGGATTTGTCCCTATACATGGATGAATTTTCCGTCGCTGCCTGGCTGGGCGGAATGGAACTTCGTCATAACGATCCAAATGATCGTCATTTCGCTATAAAAACAGGCTTATTGACGACACAAAACGTCTTATGGACGAAAAACAGCCTCCCTAGAATGACGCCAACGCTGCCCAGACAGCCCTCTCATTCTTCAGGTCGCCATGCACACCACCAATCGCCACCCCGCCGACGGCAAGAAGCCGATCACCATCTTCGGCCCCGACTTCCCCTTCGCCTTCGATGACTGGATCGAGCACCCCGCCGGCCTGGGCAGCATTCCCGTCGAGCGCCAGGGCGAGGAAGTGGCCATCGTCGGCGCCGGTATCGCCGGGCTGGTGGCCGCCTACGAGCTGATGAAGCTGGGCCTCAAGCCCGTGGTGTACGAGGCTTCGAAGATGGGCGGTCGCCTGCGCTCGCAGAGCTTCGAGGGCACCGAGGGGATCATCGCGGAGCTGGGCGGCATGCGCTTCCCGGTGTCGTCCACGGCCTTCTACCACTACGTCGACAAGCTCGGCCTTGAGACCCGCCCCTTCCCCAACCCGCTGACGCCGGCTTCCGGCAGCACGGTGATCGACCTCGAGGGCAAGACCTACTACGCCGAGAAGATGGCCGACCTGCCGGCGCTATTCCGCGAGGTGGCCGATGCCTGGGCCGATGCCCTGGAGGACGGCGCGCAGTTCAGCGAGATCCAGCAGGCCATCCGCGACCGCGACACCAAGCGCCTGAAAGCGCTGTGGAACAGCCTGGTGCCACTCTGGGACGACCGCACCTTCTACGACTTCGTCGCCACCTCCAAGGCCTTCGCCAAGCTGTCGTTCCACCACCGCGAAGTGTTCGGCCAGGTGGGCTTCGGCACCGGCGGCTGGGACTCGGACTTCCCCAACTCCATGCTGGAGATCTTCCGCGTGGTGATGACCAACTGCGACGACCACCAGCACCTGGTGGTGGGCGGCGTGCAGCAGGTGCCGCTGGGCATCTGGCGCCACGTGCCGGAGCGCATGGCCCACTGGCCGGCGGGCACCAGCCTGGCGTCCCTGCACAATGGCGCGCCGCGCCCGGGGGTGAAGCGCATCGCCCGCGCCGCCGACGGCCAGTTGGCGGTGACCGACGCCTGGGGCGACACCCGCCACTACGCGGCGGTGCTGACCACCTGCCAGAGCTGGCTGCTGACCACCCAGATCGAATGCGAGGAATCGCTGTTCTCGCAGAAGATGTGGATGGCCCTGGACCGCACCCGCTACATGCAGTCGTCGAAGACCTTCGTGATGGTCGACCGCCCCTTCTGGAAGGACAAGGACCCGGTCACCGGCCGCGACACCATGAGCATGACGCTCACCGACCGCCTCACCCGCGGCACCTACCTGTTCGACAACGGCGACGACAAGCCGGGGGTGATCTGCCTCTCCTACTCCTGGATGAGCGACGCCCTGAAGATGCTGCCGCAGCCCATCGAGAAGCGGGTGAAGCTGGCGCTGGACGCGCTGAAGAAGATCTACCCGGACGTGGACATCGCCAGCCACATCATCGGCGACCCGATCACCGTTTCCTGGGAGGCGGACCCGCACTTCCTCGGCGCCTTCAAGGGCGCGCTGCCGGGCCACTACCGCTACAACCAGCGCATGTACGCGCACTTCATGCAGGACGACATGCCCGCCGAGCACAAGGGCATGTTCATCGCCGGTGACGACGTGTCCTGGACCCCGGCCTGGGTGGAGGGCGCGGTGCAGACCTCGCTCAACGCCGTGTGGGGGATCATGAAGCACTACGGCGGCGCCACCCACGCCGCCAACCCCGGCCCGGGCGATGTGTTCGCCGAACTCGGCCCCATCGCCCTGCCGGAATGATCAGGAGAGACGCCATGCGCATCGCCCTCTACCAGTGCCCGCCCCTGCCGCTGGACCCGGAGGCCAACCTCGCGCGCCTGCACCGCCAGGCCACCGAGGCGGCACGCCGCGGCGCACGCCTGCTGGTGGGCCCGGAGATGTACCTGAGCGGCTACAACATCGGCCGCGCAGCGGCGCAGACCCTGGCCCAGCCCAGCGATGGCCCCTGGGCGCAGCGCATCGCCGCCATCGCCCGCGAGCAAGGCATCGCCATTCTTTACGGCTACCCGGAACGGGGCGCTGACGGCGCCCTGTTCAACTCGGCGCAACTGATCGACGCGCGGGGCGAGCGCCTGGGCAACTACCGCAAGACCCACCTGTTCGGCGAGCTGGACCGGGGCCTGTTCAGCCCTGGCGAGGCGCCCTGCCCGATCATCGAGCTGGAAGGCTGGAAGCTCGGCGTGCTGATCTGCTACGACGTGGAATTCCCCGAGAACGTGCGGCGCCTGGCCATGGCCGGTGCCGAGCTGGTGCTGGTGCCCACCGCCAACATGGTGCCGTACGATTTCGTCTGCGACGTGCTGGTGCGCACCCGCGCCTACGAAAGCCAGTGCTACCTGGCCTACGCCAACTACTGCGGCGCCGAGGGTGCCATCCGCTACTGCGGCCTCTCCAGCCTCAACGGCCCCGACGGCGAGCAGACCGCCCGAGCCGGCCGCGACGAAACCCTGCTGCTGGCCGATATCGCCCACGAAGCCCTGGAAACCTCCCGCGCCGCCATCACCTACCTGCACGACCGCCGGCCGGAGCTGTACCGCCCCTAGGCTGGCGCCGAGCACTGCTGTTCGGAAATCGACCACCCAACGAAGCGTTGCGTAGTGCAAGGCGCGCAGCCAGGTACACACACCTTATCCACAGCCCCATCCACGGTTTCCGGGGACAGGTAGGGCGGGTGAAACCCGCAGGGCTTCGTGCTCGGACCGTCGGGTTGCACCCGACCTACGAGGCCGCACCGCCCGTAGGTTGGCGCCGAGCGCAGCGAGGCCCAGCAGGACCATGGCGAACCCACCTGCTCGGAAATCGATCACCCGACGAAGCGCTGTGCAGTGCAAGGCGCGCAGCCGTGTACACACAGCTTATCCACAGCCCCATCCACGGTTTCCGGGGACAGCCCCCCGCAGAAGCGAGCCCTGCTCGCGAAGCCTTTCATCGCCCTGAATGAAAAACCGCCCGGGGCAAAGGGCAGGGCCACCGGGCGGTTGAGAAAACAGACTCGAGGGGAAAGGGTCAGGTCAGCACGGCGTGGGGACCGGTGAGGTAGTCGAGCAGGCGAAACAGCGTCGGCGCCAGGGCGCTGCAGTGGGGGTAGCCGTCACGGATGGCTGCGGCGCTTTCCACCGAGCCGGCGAGGGCCAGGTCTTCGGGGCAAGCTTCGAGCAGCGCGTGGATGCTTTCGGGGGTGCTTTCCAGGTGGCATTGCAGGCCGATGGCGCGCTCCTGCCAGACGAAGCCCTGGTTGGCGCAGGCGGCCGAGCCATAGAGCGGGATGGCGCCCGCCGGCAGGTCGAAGGTCTCGCCGTGCCAATGCATGGCCATCAGGCGCTGCGGCAGCATGCGGCCCAGGGGCGAGTGTTCGGCCAGGGCGTGTTTCTCCATGGGCCACCAGCCGATCTCGGCCTCGCCCGGGCGCACCTGCGCTCCCAGGGCTTCGGCCAGCAACTGGGCGCCCAGGCAGATGCCCAGCACGCGCTTTTCAGCGGCCAGGGCCGCGCGGATCAGCGCCTTCTCGCCGACCAGCCAGGGCAGCACGGCTTCGTCGTGGACGCTCATCGGGCCGCCCATGACGATCAGCAGTTCGAAGTCATCCAGCTGCGGCAGCGGGCAGTCGGCATAGAGGTCGTGCACCCGCACCTGGGCGGAACGCAGGTCGAGCCATTGGGCGATACGGCCGATGCCCTCGAAGGGCACGTGCTGGAGGATGGCGACGCGCATATCAGGCGGGCTCCTTGTGTTTGCCCTTGGCCAGGGCGAAGGCGCGGTTGAGGCGCTTGAGCATTTCATCGACGTTGGCGTGGCTGACCGTGAGCGCCGGGGAGAAGCGCAGGCAGTCGCTGGCCAGGCCGTTGATCAGCAGGCCCTCCCCCAGCGCGGCGCGGACCACGGCATCGGCGCGCTGCTCGATCAGCGGCATGCCGATCAGCAGGCCATGGCCGCGCAAGGGGCCGTGCCCATGACGACGGGCGACGCGGGCCAGGCCTTCGCGCAGGTGCTGGGCGACCTCGCGCACCTGTTCGAGGAAGCCCGGCTCCAGCACGGTGTTGAGCACGGCGAGGCCGGCGGCGGTCATCAGCGCGTTGCCATGGTAGGTGCCGCCCTGCTCGCCCGGTTCGAAGCAACAGGCGTTGCCACGGGCCAGCAGCGCGGCCAGGGGCACCCCGCCGCCCAGGCCCTTGCCGAGGGTGATGATGTCGGCGCGCACGCCGTAGAGGTCTTCGGCCAGCAAGGCGCCACAACGGCCGACGCCGGTCTGCACTTCATCGAGGATCAGCAGCACGCCGCGCTCGCGGCACAGGCGCTCGGCGCCCTGCAGGTATTCGAGGGTGGCGGGGATGACCCCGGCCTCGCCCTGCACCGGCTCCAGCATCACCGCCACCGTGCTGTCGTCGACGGCCGCGCGCAGGGCGTCGAGGTCGTTGAACGGCACCTTGGTGAAGCCGGGCACCTTGGGCTCGAACATATCCTGGAAGGCCGGCTTGCCGGACGCGGACATGGTGGCGAGGGTGCGGCCATGGAAGCTGTTGCAGGCGGTGACGATGCCGTAGGCGCCGCCCCGGTGCAGCTGGCCCCATTTGCGCGCCAGCTTGATCGCCCCTTCGTTGGCTTCGGCACCGCTGTTGAGGAAGTAGACCTGGTCGCTGCCGCTGGCCTGGCACAGGCGCGAGGCGAGCTTGAGCATGCCGCGGTTGTAGAAGGCCGGGCCGGGGTTGATCAGCGCTTCCGCCTGGCGCTTGAGCGCCTCGACCACCACGCCCGGGCTGTGGCCGAGGCTGTTGACCGCCCAGCCCTGGGTGAAGTCGAGGTAGGCGCGGCCGTCGGCATCCCACAACCAGGAGCCCTGGCCACGCACGAAGACCTGGGAGGGGCGCTCGACGGTGCGCATCAGGCGCAGGCCGGCCAGGGGGTCACGCATGTTCGGGCACCTCTTCGTGGCGGTATTCGATGCCCAGCAGGCGCAAGCCTTCCGGGCCCTGCTCGAGGATGCGGCGCAGCTCGCGGCGACGGCGGATGCGCAGGGCGAAGCCTTCGGCGGCGGGGAAGCGCTCGCGCAGCAGGGCGGTCATTTCGACGTAGCGCGCCTGGCTGACCTCCAGGTTGGCGAACAGCACGCCGTTCCGTTCCAGGGTGATCTGGTAGTCGCTCATGCGCGCATCCCCTCCAGCGGCAAGCCGTGCAGGCGTGCGTTCCAGTCCTCGACCTGGCCACTGTCCAGGCGGCGGGCAGCGCCATCGCGCCAGCGCCCGCTGAGGGCTTCGCACTGCTGCAGCTGCCGCAGCCCTTCGTGCTCCAGCGGTGAGTGGAAATAGGCGCGTACCGCCTGGGCGACGCTGAGCTCGGGATAGCGCCGCTCTTGCAGTTCGAGGCGATCCTCCTGGCTGACGAAGCCGGGGCGCAGCACCCGGTAGAACCAGCCGCAGCGGCCCGTGTCCTGGACGAAGCGCGGCAGCTCCTCGATGCCCCAGCGGCGGCTCAGGCGGTAGCAGGGCGAGCGCGGCTGGCTGACCTGTACCAGCGCCTGGCCCCAGCGGAACACGTCGCCGATGCACACCTGCTCTTCGGTCAGGCCGTAGGTGGAGATGTTTTCGCCGAAGGACGGCGCCTTCCAGGCGAGGTGGCGGTAGTGCTTGCGCCAGAAGCGGTAGTGCTCGGCCGGGTAGTGGTGCAGCGCACGCTCGGGGCCGCCGTGGAAGCGCGGGTCGCCCTGCTCGTCGCTGCCCAGCCCCTGGGGCCAGAGCCAGAGACGGTGATCCACTTCGCGCTTGTCGATTGCGCTGCTGAGGCCACCGCCGATATCTTCGGCTTTACCTATGAAAATCGCTTTTACTTCTACGCCCTGCATCACCCGCTCCAGCGCTTGAACCAGCTTCTATGCTGGCTAGACTAGGGCGTTGCCGCTGCGCATGACATTTCGTTTTTTCAGCTTCATTGATAAGAAAGACTTATGGATTTTCGTCAGCTTCGCTACTTCGTCGCGCTCTATGAGGAAGGCCATGTGGGCCGCGCTGCCGAGCGCCTGAGCATCTCCCAGCCGGCGCTGTCGCAGCAGGTCCGCCAGTTGGAACAGGGGCTGGACGTGAGCCTGTTCCAGCGCACCGGCAAGCGCCTGCTGCCGACCCTGGCCGCGCACACGCTGTACAACCATGCGCTGCCCCTGCTGGACGGCATGGAACGGGCACGGGAGGCGTTGCGCAATTTCCGTGGCCAATCGCCCCGCAGCCTGGCCATCGGCGTGCTGCAGACGGTCAACGCGAGCCTGGTGCCGCTGCTGCTGGAGCGCCTGCGCGAGGCCCAGCCGCACCTGGTGGTGCAGATCTACGAATTGTCGGGGCTGGATATCGAGCGGCGGCTGCTGACCGGCAACCTGGATATCGGCATCGGCTTCCTGCCGCCGCGCCAGCCCGGGCTGCACAGCCAGCTGCTGTACGAGGACGAGCTGCAGTTGGTGATCCCCGAGGAGCACCCGCTGAAGGAGTTCCGCAAGGTGTCCCTGGCCCAGGCGGCCGAGCTGCCGATGCTGTTGCTGGGCGAGGAGTTCCGCGTGCGGCAGATCTGGCAGGAGCAGTTGGCGCTGATCGGCCGGCGCCCCCAGGTGCAGGCGGAGCTGAACCATATGGCCGGCATCCTCGACAGCCTGCCGCACACCCGCCTGGCCACGGTGCTGCCCGGCCGTGCGCGGCAGCTGCACGCCAACCAGGCGCTGTTGTGGAAACCCTTGAGCGAACCGCGGGTGCCGTTGAAGGTGGGACTGGTGTTCCGCGATGCCCAGCGCCAGCAGGCGACGCTGGAGCTGCTGCAGGCGCTGCTGGAGAAGCTGGTGACGCCGACTGCGTGAAACCTGGGCCAGAAAAAGAAAAACCCCGCCGAGGCGAGGTTTTTGCAGACTTGTATCCCTGACATCCCTGATCTACCCACCATCCTGGCGGAAATCCGGCGTAGTCCCTGTTATTCAGTGCGCTTCCTGCGCTACGTCCCTATGGAGCAAAGATTAGTCCTGTACCCATGTAGGCGGAAGCAGCTAAAACCTTCAGGCAATGTAAGCATTAACTTACAAATTAGTGGATTGGCGATCTGATCACAAAATGCCATCAGCTCGATAAAACCCCCATTCCAGAGGTGCTACCGCTACCGAGCAAGCGATCGGTAGGTTTTGTCTTCAGAATAGTCGCTTGATAGACTCCGCATTGTCCTACAAGAACGAAGTAGCCAGCCTTTTCCGGCGGTCTTACAGGGTCATGACCATGCGCGTAGTAACGATTGCGCTTTTCTGCCTCGCTCCCTGCATCCCCCTTTCCGCCTTGGCCGGCGGCCAGACACGGCTCCCCGACCCGAAGGCGGCCGTGACCCAGGCCTTCTGGCAGCAGCTCTACCCTGGCGCGGGCACCACGCTCTATTGCGGCAAGGCCTTCAACGGCGAGAGCGGGCTGCTGGCGGCGAGCCCCGTCTACCCCATCAAGCAGATCAAGAGCGCGTTGCGCTGCGTCACCGATGGCCAGTGCAAGACCGCCAACCCGCAGTACCCCTTCATGCTCGCCGACCTGCACAACCTCTACCCGGAACTGGCGCGGGTCGAGCTGGCGCGGCGCAACGCGCTGTTCGGCATGGTGGGCGATGTGCCGAGCAAGTTCGGCGCCGACTGCGACCTCAAGGCCAGCTTCCAGCTGGTGGAGCCCCGCGATGCCGCCAAGGGCAACGTGGCCCGGGCGATCTTCTACATGCACATCGAGTACGGCCTGCCTATCGTCGGCCAGGTGCAGATGTTCAAGGAATGGCACCGCCTGGACCCGGTAGACGCCGAGGAGCGCGCACGCAACGAGCAGATCGCCGGCCTCCAGGGCACGCGCAATCGCTTCATCGACGACCCGGGCCTGGTGGACACGCTGATTGCGGATTGAAGGGGCGCAACCAGGCTTCGGAGCCTGCAGCCGCCGCTCACTCCGAACGTAGGGTGTGCTGCGCGCACCTGGGACTCGCCGGAAGCACCGAGCGGCGGTGCGCACGGTGTTCA
>BATO01000138.1 GCA_000474255.1 Aquipseudomonas alcaligenes MRY13-0052 | reverse complement strand
GAGGCATGCGTGTGGGCTGGAAGGTCGCTTGGTGGATGAAAAGAGCGCCATCCACCCTACACACCGGTCAGCGCCGTAGGGCGGGTGAAACCCGCGTGGCATTGCGCATGGTCTGTGCAGGAGCTTCGTCGGGTTGCACCCGACCTACAACGGCACGGCGTCGCTGGTGTCTCCTGTGGGAGCGGCTTCAGCCGCGAAGGACTTGCAGCCGGCACGTGGCGGCGAGTGGCCGGGTATTCCATCGCGAATGAATTCGTTCCTACGGGAATGACGGGAAGGGGGATTTCAAGGGGGTTGCCGGCTCGTTAGACTGGCCGCCTCTTCCCGCTTCGATGGCCGATTCCCATGGCACTGCACACCTGGCTGATCTACCTGCTGGCCGTTCTCGGCCTTTCCCTCACGCCCGGGCCGAATGCGTTGTTGGCGCTGTCCCATGGGGCGTTGCATGGCCACCGCCGGGCGCTGTTCACCATTGCCGGCGGGGCGCTGGGCTTCGTGCTGATCATGGCCTTGTCGATGTTCGGTATCGGCGCGTTGCTCAAGGCTTCGGCCGATGCGCTGACGGTGCTCAAGGTGGCCGGCGGGCTGTACCTGATCTGGCTCGGCGTGCAGCTCTGGCGGGCGCCGGCGGTGCAGGTTTCCACCGATGGCGAGGGCCAGCGCCGCAGCGGCGTCAGCCTGTTCCGCCAGGGCCTGTTCTCGGCGGTGTCCAACCCCAAGGTGATCCTGTTCTTCGGCGCCTTCCTTTCGCAGTTCCTCGACCCGGCGCAGCCGCTGTGGCTGCAGTTCCTGGTGATGACCCTGACCTTCGTGCTGATCGAGGCGCTGGTGGAGTACCTGCTGGCGCGCCTGGCCCACCGTGTGCGGCCCTGGCTGGCGCGCAGCGGCAAGGGCTTCAACCGCTGCTGCGGGGCGCTGTTCACTGCCGCCGGGCTGGCGCTGCCGCTGACCCGCTAGGGGTCAGCCGGTACGTGCCGAGGGGCCCTGTCGCTCGCTGCGCTGGCGTGGCTGCACGCTTTTCTGCAGCAATCCCTTGACCCGTGAGGCGAGGGATTCGATGGCGAAGGGCTTGGCCAGCACCGCCATGCCCGATTCCAGCTGCTCGTTGTCGAACAGGCTGTTCTGCGCATAGCCGGTGATGAACAGCACCCGCAGCTCCGGGCGCAGGCGCCGGGCGAGCCGGGCCATTTCCTTGCCGCTCATGCCGCCGGGCAGGCCGACATCGGCCAGCAGCAGGTCGATGCGCTGTTCGCTGTCCAGCAGGGCCAGGCCCGAGGCGCCATCCACCGCTTCCAGCACCTGGTAGCCCAGGTCGCGCAGCACTTCGCCGATGAGCATGCGCAGGGGCGACTCGTCGTCCACCACCAGCACCGTGGCCTGGCGCTCGGCCCGGGGTGCGAATTCCGACCCGGTGTTGTGCTCGATGCGTTCCTCGCCGTGGTGGCGGGGCAGGTGGATATAAAGGCTGGTGCCTTCGCCCGGCTGCGAGGCGATCTGCACCGCGCCGCCGGACTGGCGGGCGAAACCGTAGACCATCGACAGGCCGAGGCCGGTGCCCTGGCCCGCCGGCTTGGTGGTGAAGAAGGGGTCGAAGACGCGGGCGATCACCTCTTCCGGCATGCCGGTGCCGGTGTCGGTCACGCAGAGCGAGAGGTATTCACCCACTGCCAGGCCCAGTTCGCCCGCACGGGGCTCCACCAGGCGGTGGTTGCAGGTGCCGATGCTGAGGCGGCCACCGCCGGGCATGGCGTCGCGGGCGTTGATGCAGATGTTGAGCAGGGCGCTTTCCAGCTGGTTGGGGTCCACCAGCACGGTCCACAGCTCGGGGCCGCTGAGCACTTCCACCTCGATCATCGGGCCCATGGTGCGGCTGATCAGCTCCTGCATGCCGGCCACCAGGCGGTTGACGTTGGTCGGCTTGGGGTCCAGCGCCTGGCGGCGGGAGAAGGCCAGCAGGCGATGGGTCAGGGTGGCGGCACGCTCGGCGGCGGTGCGCGCGGTGGAGATGTAGCGGTCCAGCTCGCCGGTGCGGCCCTGGGATACCCGCAGCTTGAGCAGCTCCAGGCTGCCGCTGATGCCGGCCAGGAGGTTGTTGAAGTCGTGGGCGAGGCCGCCGGTGAGCTGGCCGACCGCCTCCATCTTCTGGCTCTGGCGCAGCAGCTCTTCGGTCTGGCGCAGGGTTTCGGCGCGTTCGCGCTCCTGGGTGATGTCGCGGCCGATGGCGCTGATATGGCCTTCGCCGGGGCTGGATGACCAACTGATCCAGCGGTAGCTGCCGTCCTTGTGGCGCATGCGGCAGTCGAAGTCGCGCAGGGTTTCGCCCTGCATCAGGCTGTGGCTGGCACCCCAGGCGAGGGACAGGTCATCGCTGTGGACCAGGTCCAGGGAGCTGGTGCCCACCAGTTCCTTTTCACTCCAGCCCAGCACCGGCCCCAGCGCCGGGTTGGCGGCGGTGATGGTCATGTCCAGGCGGGTGATCAGCATCACGTCCGGCGACAGGTTCCACAGGCGGTTGCGATCGCGGGTGCGGTCGGCCACCTGGCGCTCCAGGGTCTGGGTGAGCTGGCGCAACTGCTGTTCGGCCACCCGCTGCGCCGTGGTCTCGATCACGGTGTCGAGCACGCCCACCACCTCGCCGCGCTCGTCGCGCACCGGGCTGTAGCAGAAGGTGAAGTAGCAGCGTTCCAGGCGCCCGTTGCGGTCGATCTCCAGCGGGAAGTCTTCGATGAAGGTGGCCTCGCCGGTGAAGGCGCGGTCGGCGATGGGGCCGATGCTGTACCAGGCCTCCCGCCATACATCGTCGAAGGGCCGGCCAAGGGCCTCGGGCTTGGCCCCGAGGATCGGCTTGAAGGCGTCGTTGTACAGGGTGATGCGCTCGGGGCCCCAGAGCAGGCAACTGGGGAAGTGCGAGGCGAGCATCATCTCCACGGCCACCCGCAGGCTGGCGGGCCAGGTGCTGATGGAACCGAGGGGCGTCCGTGCCCAGTCGAGTTCGCGTACCCGCCGGCTCATCGGGCCGGGGGCAGCGGGGAAGGATGTGGCGTCCATGGCGTTATCCGTTGGAACAGGCAAGCAATATCGGTCATGACGGCCGCCTTGGCCACCTTCCGGGCGATAAAAAACGCTGACTGGCGCACACCCAGGCGCTTCGTTCGTCGTTTGCCCGCCGGGGCGTTGAACGCTCGTACCCATACTGGCAGGGTGGTTGCCCCCGCTTCGTTACCGGACCCTGTCGATGAGCTTCGATCCCTCCCTGCTGGCCAAGGCCCATCACCTCGTGGTGTTCACCGGCGCCGGCATTTCCGCCGAGAGCGGCATCCCCACCTTCCGTGACCGCCTGACCGGGCTCTGGGAGCGCTACGAGGCGAGCGAGCTGGCCAGCGCCGAGGGCTTCCGCCGTGACCCGGCCCTGGTCTGGGGCTGGTACGAGTGGCGCCGCACCCTGGTGCACCGCGCCCAGCCCAACCCCGGGCACCAGGCCATCGCCCGCCTGGCCGCCCTGGTGCCCAAGCTGACCCTGATCACCCAGAACGTCGACGACCTCCACGAGCGCGCCGGCAGCCGCGAGGCGCTGCACCTGCATGGCCGCCTCGATGCGCTGCGCTGCTTCGCCTGCACGCGGCCGGCGCTGGAGATACCCGAGCCCGACGAGCCGAACGAAGGGCGCCGGGTGGAGCCGCCGCGCTGCACCCGTTGCAACGGCAAGCTGCGCCCGGGCGTGGTGTGGTTCGGCGAGCAGTTGCCGGGGGACGTGTTGCGTGCGGCCTTCACGGCGGCCGAGGAGTGCGACCTGCTGCTGTCCATCGGCACCTCGGGCGTGGTCGAGCCGGCGGCGCGCATCCCCCGCCTGGCGCTGAACGCGGGGGCTACGGTGTTGCACCTCAACACCCAGCCGGTGGCGGTGCAGGGCGAGCGCGAGTTCGCCCTGGCGGGCCCGGCCGGCGAGTTGCTGCCGGCGCTGTTGCGCCAGGCCTTCGGCGCTGACGCCTAGGCATCATCTCAACGGGGTGGCCAGCGGCTCATGCACTGCGCTGTTCGGCCTGTTCGAGCAGCGCCAGCAGGTCGTCGACCGTGGCTTCCAGGTAGAGGCCGGCCTTGTAGTCGCGCAGCACCTCGTCACTTGCGCCGATCACCGCTTGCGGGCGCTCGATGAACAGCCCCACCGGCTCGAACGCGGCGTCGAGCACCACCACCAGCGGGATGGACACCCTGTTGAGGTTCAGGCGCGCCTTGAGGTCGTCCTCGGCACGGCCCTTGGTGATCACCGCCAGGTCGATCAGCGGCTGGCTGCGGCAGATGAAGTCGAGCACCGAGACGTTGATCTGGCAGTCCGGGCACCACATCTCGCCCACCACCAGCAGGTGGTAGCGGCGTTCGATGCGTTGCAGCCGGGTGAGCGCCGCCGGGGCGATGCAGCCGGGCGTCGCGAGCTTCTGCACCACTGAATTGGCGGCATCCCGCTCGGTGGGCAGGCCGCTGCGGAGGAAGTCGGCGAAGCCCTGGCCGATGTCGAACAGCTGCTGGTAAGACGCCATGGAAGGCCTCCTGGGAAAGATGGGAAGAGGCGGGCATCCCAGCAGAAAAGTGGCGTTCGCATCAAGTGTTGCTGCCGCTTTTGCCAGGTAGACGGGGCACGTTTGATCCAGCTTGCGGGGCTGGGTATCGCTCTGTTGGGACTCGCTGCGCTCGGCGCCAACCTACGGCACCTTGCGCAACCCATCGTCGGGAATCACAGGATTATCTGGCCGCGTTCCGCATGAGCCTGCAAAATCCGCTCTCTTTCCACGGATTTCCCCTGGGCCCGCACCATGAACGACAGCCTTCTGAAACCGGCCGTGCTCGGCGTCGCGCTGCGGCGTTGGCGCCTGCTGCATCGGGTCAAGCAGGCCCAGGCGGCGCAGCTGTTCGGCGTGGCGCAATCGACCATCTCGCGTTGGGAAAGCGGCGTGCAGGAGATGGAGCCCGCCGAGCGGGCGCGGGTGAAGCAGATGCTGGCCGCCCGGCTGGAGGCCGCAGCCGACCAGGCCCTGGCGCGGCTGGTGAGCGACAGCCCGCGCGCCGTGCACCTGGTCTGCGACCTCAGCCACCGCCTGCTGGCCTGTTCCGCCACCCGCGCCGCCGAGTTCTCCGTGCCCCTGGCCGAACTGATGGGGCGCTCGCTGTGGCGCTACGCAACGCCGGAGATCGCGCGCAAGGAAGCGGCCCTGGATGCCCTGGGCTGGCGCGACCTGCTGATGCCGCCGGCGCTGGAGTTCGGCAGTGGCACCAATGACTCCGCCATCGTGCCCATCCGCCAGGGCCTGTGCCGCTGGACGCGCATGACCCTCTCCGACGGCACCGCCGCGCGCCTGGTGGAAACCCTCTGAGCCCCAGCCACCCACGCATAATCCATGCGTGGACGTGGGATCGCCCCCGCGCCTAGGCTGTGCGACTGCGAGGGCGCCCCCTGCGCCCCGACGGCCATATTCGCGGGTGAGAGATGAACATCGACAGGATCAAGGGACGGCTCGACTTCCTCCGCGAGGCGGAGCGCCTCAAGGACGTGCTGCGCAGCGCCCACACCTCCAGCGGGCGCGCGGAAAGCACCGCCGAACACAGCTGGCGCCTGTGCCTGATGGCCATCACCTTCGCCGATGAGCTGGTCGGGCTCGACCTGCTGCGGGTGCTGAAGATGTGCGTGGTCCATGACCTGGGCGAAGCTATCAACGGCGATATCCCCGCCATCGAGCAGGGCGGCCATCCCGACAAGGGCGCCCAGGAGCGCGAAGACCTGCTGACCCTGACCCGCACCCTCGATGCCGGGCTGCGCGACGAGATTCTCGCGCTGTGGGATGACTACGAGAACGCCGCCTCCCCCGAGGCGCTGGCGGTCAAGGCGCTGGACAAGCTGGAGACCCTGCTGCAGCACAACCAGGGCGCCAACCCGGCGGACTTCGACTACGCCTTCAACCTCGGCTACGGGCGCCGCTACACCAGCGGCGAGCCCCTGTTCGCGGCCATTCGCGAGCAGCTGGACGCAGGCACGCGGCAGCGCATGGAAGCCCAGGCGGGCGAGTAGGGCGCTCCCTGGCACCCCGCTCGAACCCCATCACATCTGCGCCCGGCATGACACGAAAACCCTGACGCTAGAGCGGCTGCCTATGGGACCATGGCGGCGTGCCGGTCGACCTCTCGGACGACGTGCGCGTTGCAGGAGCAACGCCGAGGCACGCCCTCGATCCCCGTCTGGTTCGTACAAGGCCGTATGAAAATCAAACTGTCGCTTATCGCGTTGCTGGGCGCGCTGTCACTCACCCAGCCCCTGTTCTGTCTTGCGGGTATCGCCAACGGCAAGACGCTCTACCAGCAGCGATGCGCCGTGTGCCACGGGGCGGACATCAAGGGCACCGGGCCCCTGGCCCACAAGAGCGACCCGCCCACCCCCGACCTGACCACGGCCGCGTTCAAGCAGCGGCTCGCGGACTACCCGGGCGTCATCGTCTCGTCGGTGATTCTCCGCCCCAACGGCAACCTGATTCCCCGCACCCTGCAGGAGAACGGCGTGAAGATCCCGCCTCACGCCTGGAGCGTTCAGGATTTTCGCGACCTCAACCAGTACATGAGCGGCGTGATCCTCAAGGCGCGCTGAAGGGCGGCGCAGAGGCGAGCGGGGCGGCTGCCCACCTTCAATGAGCCGCGTGGCGCTGGCGACGGCAGCGCTCGGAGCAGTAACGCACCTCGTCCCAGCAGTGCGCCCAGCGGCGGCGCCAGGCGAAGGGTCGGCCGCACACCGCGCAGGTCTTTTGCGGCAGGTGCGCCTTCTTCATAGCACCTCGCCGGCATCCAGCCGCGCCAGCAGCCGTTCGCCGCGCTCCCAGAGCGCATCGACGCGGGCCTGGTCCATGCGCTGCAGGTTGCGATAGGGCATGGCCAGGCGCGGGTTGCGGCCCAGGCGCTCGCTGTGGCGCATCAGGAAGTGCCAGTAGAGCGCGTTGAACGGGCAGGCGTCCTCCTCGGTGGCACGGTCCACGCGGTAGCGGCACGCCGCGCAATGGTCGGACATGCGCTGGATGTAGCGGCCGCTGGCGCAATAGGGCTTGGAGCCGAGGTAGCCACCGTCGGCGTGCATCACCATGCCCAGGGTGTTGGGCAGCTCCACCCACTCGAAGGCGTCCAGGTAGACCGCCAGGTACCACTCGCAGATGGCTGCGGGGGCGATGCCGGCGAGCAGGGCGAAGTTGCCGGTCACCATCAGCCGCTGGATGTGGTGCGCATAGCCCAGCTCCAGGGTCTGGCCGATGGCCTGGGCCATGCAGCGCATCTCGGTGCGGCCGGTCCAGTAGAACGCCGGCAGCGGCCGGCTGTTGCCGAAGACGTTGAGCGTGGCGTAATCCGGCATGCGCAGCCAGTAGATGCCGCGCACGTACTCGCGCCAGCCGATCAGCTGGCGGATGAAGCCTTCCGCCGCGTTGAGCGGCACCTGGCCCTGGCGGTGGGCATTCTCCACGTCGGCGCAGAGCTGGCGCAGGTCCAGCAGGCCGATGTTCAGGGCGGCGCTGATACGCGCGTGGAAGAGGTAGGGCTCGCCTTCGGCCATGGCGTCCTGGTAGTCGCCGAAGGCGGGCAGGGCGAACGCCAGGAAGTGCTGCCAGAGCGCCTGGGCCTCTGCGTGGGTCACCGGGTAGTCGAAGCCCTCCAGGCGCCCGTAATGGTGGGCGAAGCGCTCGCCCACCAGGGCCACCACCTCGAGGGTGATGGCGTCCTGGCCGAAGCGCGCGGGAAAGGGGCCGCGCACGCCCTTGGGCAGCGCCTTGCGATTGTCGGCGTCGAAGTTCCAGCTGCCCCCCAGCGGCTGGCCGTCCGGCTCCAGCAGCAGGCCGCTGCGCTTGCGCATCTCGCGGTAGAACAACTCCATGCGCAGTTGCTTACGCTCACCCGCCCAGCGCGCGAACGCCTCGCGGGAGCAGAGGAAGCGGCTGTCGGCGTGCCAGTTCAGCGGCAACCCGGTGGCGCGCAGCGCGTCTTCCACGCGCCATTCGCCGCACTCGGTCAGGTGCAGCTCCGGCTCGCCCAGGGCGGCGTGCCAGCGGCGCAGCTCGCCCGCCAGGCTGCCGCTGTTGTCGGGCGCGTCGAGCCGGGTGTAGATCACCCGCCAGCCACGCTGCTCCAGTGCCGCCGCGAAGTGGCGCATGGCGCTGAAGACCAGCACGATCTTGTGCGGGTGGTGCGGCACGTAGCTCGCCTCTTCGTTGACCTCCGCCATCAGCACCGCGTCGCGGGCCGGGTCGAGGGCCGCGAACAGCGAAAGGTCGAAGCTGAGCTGGTCGCCCAGCACCAGGCCGAGCCGCCGTGCGTTGCCGTTCACCATTGCGAGTCCGGCGACAGGGGCAGGCGCAGCGGTTCCAGCGGGCCCTCGCGGGCGCCGCACATCTCGTCATGGACGCAATGTTGCACCAGCTCGCAAGGCAGCCGTGGCAAACCCTGCAGCAGGTCGCGGAGCTGAGTCGTCGAGCGCAGGCGCAAGACCTTGCCCTGCTCGTCCAGCACCCCTTCGAGGCCCGAAGCGAGGCGCGCCTGGAGGATGTAGAAGCCGCCCTCCAGGGACACCACGTCGAGCCCTTCGATACGGCCCGCCAGTGCGGCTTCGCCAAGTTGTTGGAGATTCATCGCCCAGTCCTCCGGCTCACGCCCGGTCAGTCAGTGTTGCAATGCGGAGTCGCGGCGGAAGAACAGGGTCACCTGGCCCAGTTCGACGCCGAGCTTGCTCATGCTCGAGCGGTTGATCAGGGTGTCCTCGTCCATCAGGTACATCCAGTCGTCGAAGTCCACTTCCCAGGTCGAGCCGTCCACCTCCAGGTTCAGCGTGTAGCGCCAGCGCAGGGCGTTGCCCGCCACCTCGCCATCCGCTTCACCGATCACGTCCGCCGCGCGGCCGCGCCAGCGTCCATCACCCAGCGGTTGCAGGGTCCACACCCGCTGCTGGCGGGTCCCGTCGCTGTAGAGGAAGCGTTCGTCGAGAATCAGCCGCTCGCCCTCGCGGCGGCTGGTGATGTCCACCTTGAAGCGCTTGACCACCTCGCCCTCGCGGTTCTGGAAGATGCCCCAGGCCTGCACCGGCCTGGAGAAGAACCCCGGCAGGTCCAGCTGCGGGCGCTCCTTGGCGTAATGATCGACCTCCACACCGCCGCACCCGGCGAGCAGCAGGCAGCACAGCAACCCTATTACGGCACGCATCATCGGCCTCCTCATTGGTTTGTTTCATTGAGCCCGAGCAGCTCGCGGCGCAGCTCGGGATTACGGGTACGGGCATCCAGCCAGATGGCGAAGAACGCCTGGGCGAAATCGGCATCGGCCACCGCGTGGCGGAACTGGCCGTCGACGTAGAAGCGGCTTCCCCGGCCCGGCAGGTAGAGGCCGGTGATGCGCTGGCCCGGCTGCACATCGACGAAGGCCTGGCGCATCTCGCCGTCCCAGGCCGCCAGGCGCGCCTCGTCCAGCGAGGAACCGCCCAGGCGGCGCATCTCGTCCAGGCTGGCCTGCACCAGGGTGTCTCGCGACAGCTCGCGGCTGTAGATGAGCTCCAGGGCGAAGGGCTGCTCCCAGTCGATGGGCGCCGCCGGGCTCCACAGGCGGGCCTGGTACACCCGCAGGCCGAACCAGGTGAAATCGCCCTGGCCGACCAGCTCGGCCTTGGGAAGCTCGCCCCGCCAGTCGGCCCAGCACGGCGCGGCTATCAGAAGCAGGCATAGCAGGACGGCACGGCGTAGCGCCGAAGCGGGGGATATCGCCAGGCCCATGGTGGTCTCTCCCGGTCTGTGGGTGGGTGATAAAATTATACAAATATTAGCGTTGTATAAGTATCTGTATAGATTTATCGAGCGGCGACGGTGCAACAGCCTGCACGGAGTAGGCCCGTGTGTGGGGGGGACATCGCTCTTCATGTCCACCAAACGGTGCCGGACGGGACTCCGCTGGTGGATGAGAAGAGCGCCATCCACCCTACGAAGAGCCGCCTGTAGGTCGGGTGCAACCCGACAGCTGTGGGGCAGGGAC
>BATO01000139.1 GCA_000474255.1 Aquipseudomonas alcaligenes MRY13-0052 | reverse complement strand
GCAGGGCTCCGCTTACTTCTTCTTCTGGTCCTTGGGGGCCAGTTCGCTGGTCATGTCGGCCAGCAGCTTGTTGACTTCCGGCACGGCCGCTTCCAGGCGCGACTGGGTCAGCTGGGCGGACTGCGCGGTGAGGGTCGGCATCTTTTCCAGGACCTTCTTGCCCAGGGGCGATTCGTAGAAGGCGATCAGGTCCTTCAGTTCCGGCTCGGTGAAGTTGGTGGTGTAGATCTTCACCAGCTCGGGCTTGAGCTTGTCCCAGCCCACGGCCTTGTCGAGGGCGGTGTTGGCCTTGGCCTGGTAGCTCTCCAGCGCGGCTTTCTTGTCCGCCGGAGCGCCGCTCTGCTCGAAGCGCTGGGCGAACATCTGCTGCACCTGGCCGTAGACCGGCACGGTGAGCTTGTCGGCGTGGGCGAGCTTGAGGAAGCGCTCAGCGTTGGCGGCATGACTGGCGGCATCGGCCAGCGCCTGGCCACTGGCGCAGGCGATCAGGACGGCGGTGCAAAGTACGCGAAGCTTGGTCATCGGTATTCCTTTGTCTGAGCGGTTACGGGGGTTACCCGAGGGCGGGTCATTCTGCGCCCGAGCCCATGGGGAGCTCAAGCGACGAGGACGTGTGCCGGATCACGGCCGAACTGTGGATCGGTGCACTCCACCGGTCTATTGTCAAAATGCCATCACTTGCTCATGCTAGCGGCCTCTGGGCATCCTTGCGCGTCAATAAAACGCTGTCAGCCCGCCGACACATCGCCCCTTTGGGCCACCTGCCGCGCGCAATGTTCCCTCGCCCCCGAAATTGGAAGCTGCATCCCTACATGGACGTGTCCGATGACTAGCCACATCTCCGCACTGGTGCCGCGCGGGTCGGCCACGCTGTGCGACCCCCAGGGCCGGCTGGACCCGTCCGCCATCGGCTGGTCGAACCGCCCGCGCCTGGACTGCGCGATGCCCGGCAACGTCGGCCGGCGCAAACGCTGGAACCACTGGTGCATCACCACCCCGCAGTGGGTGCTGTCGCTGACCCTCGCCGACCTCGACTACATCGGCTATTGCGCGGCCTATTTCCTCGACATGGAAACCGGCCTTGCGGTGAACCACTCCCAGCTGCGCCTGTTCGGCCGGGGCTGCCGCCTGCCCGACACGCCCCTGGAAAGCTATGAGTTCCAGCACCCGCGCCTGCACCTGAAAGTGGATGAGCACCCGGGACGGGCGCGCATCACCGTCGCCGTGCCCGATATCGGCGGCCAGCCCCTGCAGGCCGCGCTCGACGTGCTGCGCCCACTGCACCTGGATTCGGTGAACCTCGTCGCACCCTTCCCCGGCCGCGGCTTCCACGCCAGCAGCCGCCAGCTCGGCCTGCCCGCCAGCGGCAGCGTGCAGCTGGGCAACCGCCACTTCGACTGCCAGGCCGGGCAGAGCTTCGCCGCCCTCGACTTCGGCCGTGGCGTCTGGCCCCTGCACAGCCAGTGGACCCGCGCCGCCTTCGCCACCAGCGGCGGCATCGCCGGCAACTTCGGAGCCGGCTGGACCGACGCCAGCGGCCTGACCGAGAACGCCCTGTGGTTCGGCGGCGAGCTGTCCAAGCTGGACCGCCCGGTGCGCATCGAACAGGCCCAGAGCAACCCGCTCGCGCCCTGGCAGCTGGGCACCGAGTGCAACCGCGTCCAGCTCACCTTCACCCCGCGCCAGCTGCACCAGGCCAACCCCCGCCTCGGGCCGCTCTACGCCGACACCCGCCAATGGTTCGGCCGCTTCGACGGCGTGCTGCGCGGCCCCACCGGCGAACGCGTGCCGGTGGACAACGCCATGGGCTGGCTCGGCACCACCCACGCACGCTGGTAATAACGCAGCGGCGGAACCCCATGCTCCATCCGCGGCCTAAACTGCGGAAAATCCTTTCTGGAGCATGTGCAAATGAGCCGTACCGAAACAGACAGCCTGGGGCCGGTCGAAGTCGCCGAAGACGCCTACTGGGGCGCCCAGACCCAGCGCTCGTTGGAGAACTTCGCCATCGGCGTCGAACGCATGCCGCTGGCGGTGGTGCACGGCCTGGCCCTGATCAAGAAGGCCGCCGCGCGGGTCAACGGCCGCAACGGCACCGTCTCCCCGGACATCGCCCGGCTCATCGAACAGGCGGCGGACGAAGTGCTCGCCCACCGCCACGACGACCAGTTCCCCCTGGTGGTGTGGCAGACCGGCAGCGGCACCCAGAGCAACATGAACGTCAACGAGGTCATCGCCGGCCGCGCCAACGAACTGGCCGGCGGCCAGCGCGGCGGCAAGAGCCCGGTGCACCCGAACGACCACGTCAACCACGCGCAGAGCTCCAACGACAGCTTCCCCACCGCCATGCACATCGCCGTGGCCCGGGCGGTGAACGACGAGCTGCTGCCGGCCCTCGCCGAACTCACCGGCGGCCTCGCCGAGCAGGCCGCGCGGCATGCCCACCTGGTGAAGACCGGGCGCACCCACATGATGGACGCCACGCCCATCACCTTCGGCCAGGAGCTCTCCGCCTTCGTCGCCCAGCTCGACTACGCCGAGCGCGCCATCCGCAACGCCCTGCCGGCGGTCTACCAACTGGCCCAGGGCGGCACCGCCGTCGGCACCGGGCTCAACGCGCCCCACGGTTTCGCCGAGGCCATGGCGGCCGAGCTGGCGGCGCTGGCCGGGCTGCCCTTCGTCTCCGCGCCCAACAAGTTCGCCGCCCTCGCCGGGCACGAGCCGCTGGTGGCGCTCTCCGGCGCGCTGAAGACCCTCGCCGTGGCGCTGATGAAGATCGCCAACGACCTGCGCCTGCTGGGCTCCGGCCCCCGTGGCGGCCTGGCGGAAGTGAGGCTGCCGGCCAACGAGCCGGGCAGCTCGATCATGCCCGGCAAGGTCAACCCGACCCAGTGCGAGGCGCTGTCGATGCTCGCCTGCCAGGTGATCGGCAACGACACCACCATCAGCCTCGCCGCGAGCCAGGGTCACCTGCAGCTCAACGTGTTCAAGCCGGTGATCGCCCACAACCTGCTGCAATCCATCCGCCTGCTGGCCGACGGCTCGCGCAACTTCCAGCGCCACTGCGTGGCCGGCATGGAGCCCGACGCGGCGCGCATGGCCGAGCACCTGGAGCGTGGGCTGATGCTGGTCACCGCGCTCAACACCCACATCGGCTACGACAAGGCCGCGCAGATCGCCAAGAAGGCCTACGGCGAGGGCACCACCCTGCGCGAGGCGGCGCTGGCGCTGGGCTTCGTCAGCGCCGAGGACTTCGACGCCTGGGTCCGTCCGGAAACCATGCTGGAGGCCGGCCAGCATGGTTGAAGCCACCAAGCACGGCGCCACGCCCCTGGAAGGCGACGGCAAGCGCATCCTCATGATCTTCGGCTCGCCCAAGGACAACAGCCTGTGCAACGCCCTCGGCGAAGCCTATGCCCAGGGCGCGCGCAGCGAAGGCCACGTGGTGCGCCTGCTCAAGCTCGGCGAGATGGCGTTCGACCCGGTGCTGCACCAGGGCTACGACCAGAGCCAGGCCCTGGAGCCGGACCTGCTGGAGGCCCAGCGGCAGATCCACTGGGCCGAGCACCTGGTGTTCGTCTACCCGGTCTGGTGGGGCGGCGTGCCGGCCCTGCTCAAGGGCTTCTTCGACCGCGTGTTCCTCCCCGGCTTCGCCTTCCGCTACCGCGGCGTGCGCTCCTGGGAAAAGTTGCTGGAAGGCCGCACCGCCGACCTGCTGGTGACCCTGGACACGCCGCCCTGGTACTTCCGCTGGATCTACGGCGCCCCCGGGCACCGGCAGATGACCCGCACCATCCTCGGCTTCTGCGGCATCAAGACCCGCCGCCTGGCCGAATTCGCCCCGGTGCGCGCCTCCTCCGAGGAACAGCGCCAGGCCTGGCTGCGCAAGGCGGAAACCATGGGGACCCGCAACTAGCGCGGCGTAGGTTGGCGCCGAGCGCAGCGAGGCCCAACGATGGGTGCTTCAGGATGCAAACGTAGCCCGGGCTTCAGCCCGGGAAGGCGGTGGCGCGGGGCGCCGCTGGGCGACAGTCGCCCCCATGTGCCCCTGTAAGCCGTTACAGCGCGCGGGCCTGGCGCGCCTTCCAGCTGCGCACCAGCGAGGGCGCGAGGGCGGTCAGCGCGGAGCCCAGCACCACCAGCAGCGCGCCGCCGTAGGCGATGCCATTGAGCTGCTCGGGCACCACGTGGTCGGGCCAGAGGCTGGCGGCCAGGGCCACCGAGGCGAAGGTCACCAGCGGGGTGATGGCCAGGGTCGCGCTGACCCGCGAAGCCTCCCAGTGGGCCAGGGCCTCGGCGAAGGCGCCGTAGGCCACCAGGGTGTTCAGGCAGCAGGCCAGCAGCAGCCAGCCCTGCAGCGGCGACAGTTGCAGTGCCTCCAGCGGCGCCACCCAGGGCGTCAGCAACGCGGCGCAGCCGAGGTAGATCACCATCATCACCTGCATGGAATTCCACACCGTCAGCAGTTGCTTCTGCGCCAGCCCGTAGAAGGTCCAGACGAAGGCCGCCGCCAGCACGATGAGCACCCCGGTGGTGTAGGTGCCGAGGGAGGTGAGCAGCTCATCCAGGCGCTGGTTGAAGAACAGCCCGAAGCCCAGCACCAGCACCGCCAGCCCGAGCGCCTGGCCGAGGCTGAAGCTCTCCTTGAAGATGAACAGGCTGCCGATCAGGAACAGGATCGGCGCCACCTGGATCACCAGTTGCGTGGTGCCGGGGCTGAGCATCTTCAGGCCGATCAGGTAGAGCACGTAGTTGCCCAGCAGCCCGGCGATGGCCAGCGCCACCAACCCGCCCCCCTTGCGCCCCAGCGGCTTGAAGCGCGGCAGCCGGCGGGTCGCGGCGAGCCAGACGAACAGCAGCGAGCCGGAAACCAGCAGGCGAAACCAGGTGACGGTCACCGGGTCCATCACCTTCAGCACTTCCTTGAGCTTGATCGGCAGGATGCCCCAGAGCACGGCGGTGACCAGGGCGAGGAACAGGCCGTAGAGCCAACGGCCGGAAGAAATGTGCATGGAGACCTCGAAGCGGAAGGGACCCGGCCGGCAAGGCGGCGGGCCGCTCATTCTAGAACCTGCCCTGCGGCGCACACAGCGACAATTACCTGCGCGAGCGGCGCTCAACTGTACCGGTCGGAGCAGCACCACGCGTCAGCTTTCCAGCGCCATTTTTATGTAAATTCCGCGAACGGTCGCGATCAGGCGTCGATTCGTACCGTCCATCGCCTGAGCACGCAGGCACCGGGACGCGGATTAGACTCAAACATCATCCGACCCATTCACCCCGGAGTAATCAGCATGTTCGGGCAACGCACCGTGGACGCCGCAGCCAGCACCCATTACCGCAGCGACCGCGTCAGCGCGGTGAATGGGCAGTACTTCTTCGCCACCCGCGAAGGCACCCTGGAAGGCCCCTACTTCACCCGCGCCGACGCCGAGCGCGAGATCGCCTTCTACATCCGCCGCATGTTGCAGGCCGACGACATCATCGCCAGCCGCCTCTGAGCGCCGCAGCAGGATCGCTGCGCAGGGTGGAGGTCACCTTCAACCTCCACCAGGCGAGGCTGCCAGCGGCGCCGCATCGATGGGTTTCGCATAGCGCTACCCATCCTACGAACGCACGCTCTCGCACCGGCTCATCGCGAATGAATTCGCTCCCACGGGGCAGCGTTGCGCGCCCCTTGGCGGCTGAAGTCGCCCCTGCAAGAAATGCCGCTCCAGCGCGAGGACATGACCGCTGCGTAGGGTGGAGGTCACTTTTTACCTCCACCAGGCGAGGCTGCCCGTGACGCCGCATCGATGGGTTTCGCACAGCTCGCCCCATCCCACGAAGAGCACGCCCCCGCCCAGGGTGCGCAGCGCGCAAAAGAAAACCCGCAGCGGCCAGGCCGTTGCGGGTTTTCCATTTCAGCGTCGTGCGGTAGGCGGATCAGCGCACCGCTTCGAACAGCCCGGTGGCGCCCATGCCGCCGCCCACGCACATGGTGACGATGCCGTAGCGCTTGCCCTGGCGCTGCAGCTCGCGTACCAGGTGGCCGACCTGGCGCGAACCGGTCATGCCGAAGGGGTGGCCGATGGAGATCGAGCCGCCGTTGACGTTGTACTTCTCGTTGTCGATACCCAGGTGGTCGCGGGCATACAGGCACTGCGAGGCAAAGGCTTCGTTCAGTTCCCACAGGTCGATGTCGTCCACCGACAGGCCGCGCGCCTTGAGCAGCTTGGGCACCGAGTACACCGGGCCGATGCCCATTTCGTCCGGCTCGCAGCCGGCCACGGTGAAGCCGCGGAAGAAGGCACGCGGCTTGAGGCCCAGCTCGATGGCCTTGTCCAGGCTCATCAGCAGGGTCATGGAGGCGCCGTCGGACAGCTGCGAGGAGTTGCCGGCGGTGACCGAACCGTCCTCGGAGAACACCGGTTTCAGCGAAGCCAGGCCTTCCAGGGTGGTATCGGCGCGGTTGCAGTCGTCGCGGTCGACCACGCCCTCGAGGATCTTCTTCTCGCCGGTGGCCTTGTCCTCGACGCCGTACTTCACGTTCATCGGCACGATCTCGTCGTCGAACAGGCCCGCGGCCTGGGCGCGGGCGGTGCGCTGCTGGCTCTGCAGGGCGTACAGGTCCTGGGCCTCGCGACTGACGTTGTAGCGGCGCGCGACGATCTCGGCGGTCTGCCCCATCGGGTAGTAGATGCCGGGATGTTCCAGCTTCAGGCGCGGGTTGACGAAGTTGTCCTGGTTGATGCTCTTCAGCGTCAGGGTGATGGACTCGACGCCGCCGGCGACCATCACGTCGCTGCAACCGGAGGCGATCTGGTTGGCGGCGATGGCGATGGCCTGGAGGCCCGAGGAGCAGTAGCGGTTCAGGGTCATGCCGGCGACACCGATGCCCAGGCCGGACAGCACGGCCACGTTGCGGCCGATGTTGTGGCCCTGGGCGCCTTCGTTGGAGCCGGCACCGACGACGCAGTCGTCCACCAGCGCCGGGTCCAGGTCGTTGCGCGCCAGGAGGGCGTTCACGCAGTGGGCGGCCATGTCGTCCGGCCGGGTCATGTTGAACTTGCCACGGAAGGACTTGGCCAGGCCGGTCCGAACGCTGTCGACTATCACCACTTCACGCATGACGCACCTCTTTCTTGTGGGTTTGAGGACGGGTGTCCATTGACGATGGCCGGAGCATAAATCCACCCAATGTCGCAGGGCGACGATCATTCACCCTGCGTATGCGCGGCCATCGCCCGCCGGCTCAGCCCTTCTTGAAGGCCCGCTCCAGCGCCTCATTGATGGTGCGCAGCACCTTCACCCGGGCATAGCGCTTGTCGTTCGCCTCGATCAGGGTCCAGGGCGCCAGCTCGGTGCTGGTGCGATCCACCATGTCGCCCACGGCGTCGACGTAGAGGTCCCACTTGTCGCGATTGCGCCAGTCCTCGTCGGTGATCTTGTAGCGCTTGAAGGAAGTCTCCTCGCGCTCCTTGAAGCGGCGCATCTGCTCGTCCTTGTCGATGGACAGCCAGAACTTCACGACTACGATGCCGTGGTCGTGGAGCTGCTCCTCGTAGTCGTTGATCTCGCTGTAGGCGCGCAACCAGTCGGCCTCCGAGCAGAAGCCCTCGACCCGCTCCACCAGCACGCGGCCGTACCAAGAGCGGTCGAAGATGGTGAACTGCCGGCGCGGCGGCACATGGCGCCAGAAGCGCCACAGGTAGGGTTGCGCGCGCTCTTCCTCGGTGGGCGCGGCGATGGGCACGGTGCGGTACTGGCGCGGGTCCAGGGCCCCGGTCACCCGGCGGATGGCCCCTCCCTTGCCGGCCGCGTCGTTGCCCTCGAACACCGCCATCAGCGCGTGCTCGCGGAAGCGCTTGTCGCGCATCAGCCCGGCCAGCCGCGCCTGCTCGGCGTCCAATTGCTCTCGGTAATCGTCCTTGCTCAGTTTCAGGCTCAGGTCGAGGCTGCTGAGCAGCCCGCGGTTGTCCAGGCTGGAAACCAGCGGCGCCGCGTGGGGCTGCAGCACCGGGCGGTCCTTGCGCTTGAGCGCGGCCTGCAGCCCCTCGAGGATGATGCGGCCGACGCTGAGGCTGCGGTAGTTCTCGTCGACGCCCTCGACCACGTACCAGGGCGCGTAGTCGCGGCTGGTGCGGCGTAGCATGCGCTCGCCGAAGCGCACGAAGCGGTCATAGGTCTCGCTCTGCTTCCAGTCCAGCGGGTTGAGCTTCCAGCTGCGCTGCGGGTCTTTCTCCAGGTCCTTGAGGCGCTGCTTGAGCTGCTTCTTGGACAGGTGGAACCAGAACTTGAAGATCAGCGCGCCCTCGTCGCAGAGCATGCGCTCGAAGCGCTCGGCGAAATCGATGGCCTGGTCGAAACGGCCGTCCTTGATGTCGCCCTCGACCCGCGCATGGAGCATCTGGCTGTACCAGTTGCCGAAGAAGATGCCGGTCTGCCCCTTGGCCGGCAGCTTGCGCCAGAAGCGCCATTGAGGCGGCCGCGACAGCTCCTCGTCGGTGGGCAGCAGGAAACTCTCGACATGGATCAGGCGCGGGTCCATCCACTCGTTGAGCAGCTTCACCGTCTCGCCCTTGCCTGCACCCTCGATGCCGTTGATCAGGATGATCACCGGGAAGCGTGCCTGCTGTTTCAGCTCGAACTGCGCCTCCAGCAATGCCTCGCGCAGCTCCAGCACCGCTTTCTCGTAGGTTTCCTTGTCGATGGAATGACCGATTTCCGCAGATTCGAACATGCGACTCTCCCAGGTTGGTGGAGAAAAAATAGCGGAAGACGCGCCATTACGGGGTGAAAGATTCGATGGAATTGCGGGTTTCCCCCAAGCCCGCACGCATCTTTCCCCGTAGGAGCGAGCTCTGCTCGCGAAGCGCCCAATCCCAAAGTGCATCACCCCAAGCGTCCCCCTGTCGCACGCTCCTGCCCGGCTTGATCGGCTACTATTCGCGCTTCGTTCCGCCGGGGTCCTTCATGTCCGATTTCCATCACGCGCTGCTCGCCTGGGACGAGCAGGGCCAGCCGTTGTCGCGCGAGTTCGACGACGTCTACTTCTCCCCTGCCTCGGGCATCGACGAGACCCGGCACGTGTTCCTCGACGGCAACGACCTGCCGCGCCGCTTCGCCGAGCTCGGTGCCGGCGGGCGCCTGGTGGTGGGCGAGACGGGCTTCGGCACCGGGCTCAATTTCCTCTGCACCTGGCAACTCTTCGAGGCGCACGCGCCGGCCGATGCGCGGCTGCATTTCGTCAGCGTCGAGAAATTCCCGCTGGCCCGCGACGACCTGGCCCGCGCCCTGGCGCTGTGGCCGCAACTGGCGCCGTTCGCCGACGCACTGCTGGACCAGTACCGCGCCATCAACCCCGGCTTCCAGCGCCTGTCGCTCGCCGGCGGCCGGGTGACGCTGACGCTGCTGGTGGGCGACGCACTGGAGTGCCTGCCCGAACTGGACGCGCGCATCGACGCCTGGTTCCTCGACGGCTTCGCCCCGGCGAAGAACCCCGCAGATGTGGTCCCCCGAACTCTTCACCCAACTGGCACGGCTCAGCGCGCCGGGCGCCACCCTGGCCACCTTCACCCAGCGCCGGGTTCGTGCGTCGCGCGCTCCAAGGAGCGGGCTTCCAGATCCGCGTACCCAGGCTTCGGGCACAAATAGGCACATGAGCCGGGGGCACTTCCTGGGCGAGCCCGCGCCCGCCGCCAAGCCCTGGTTCGCGCGGCCGCCGCGCATGCCGGCGCGCGCCAGGCCCTGGTGATAGGTGCCGGCCTCGCCGGCTGCGCCAGCGCCGCCAGCCTCGCCGCGCGGGGCTGGCAGGTGACCGTGCTGGAGCGCCACGCC
>BATO01000140.1 GCA_000474255.1 Aquipseudomonas alcaligenes MRY13-0052 | reverse complement strand
GGGCGACTGTAGGGGCGACTTGAGTCGCCAAGCAGCCCGAAGGGCTGCCATGCCTATGAGCCTGGCTGCAGCCGACGACCCCGCTATTTCCGCTGAGCCGAAGAGCCCCCGGACTGAAGTCCGGGCTACATCCGGTCTACGCCCGACTACACGGGCGATGTGATCGGCAGGATCTACACAACAAAAAGGCCACCCAAGGGTGGCCTTTTGTATTTGCGCAGGAGAAGAGTCAGTCGCCCCGATACTCGCAACCACTGGTGCAGGTCTCGTGGATACGCACGCGGCTGAGCTCGGGAAGCAGCGGCTTGAGCTGTTGCCAGATCCACTTGGCGAGCACTTCGCTGGTGGGGTTCTCCAGGCCGGGGATGTCGTTCAGGTAGTTGTGATCGAGCTGCTCATAGAGCGGCTTGAAGATCGCCTTGATCTCGGAGAAGTCGCGTATCCAGCCGGTATAGGGATCGACTTCGCCTTCGATGTAGATGGCGACGCGGAAGGAGTGGCCGTGCAGACGCCCGCACTTGTGGCCGGCGGGGACGTGAGGGAGGCGATGAGCCGCCTCGAAAATGAATTCTTTAAAGAGTTCCACAGGTGACGCTCTGAAGATGACGGCCCGGTACCGGCCTGGAAGGGGCGGGAGTTTACCAGTTCCTCCTACCCTTTACCGCCCACCGGACGAGCCGCCTCACCGTCACTTGATGCCCAGGCGCTTGGCCAGGCGCAGCAGGTTGGCGCGATCCAGTCCCAGCTCCCGAGCGGCTGCGGCCCAGTTGCCTTCGTTGCGCTCCAGCGCTGCGGTCACCAGTCGCTGCTGATAGACATCCACCGCTGCGCGTAGATCGCCGACAGCGGCTGGCAGCTCTTCGACGACCGTCTCGTTCATCTGCGCAGGTGTTCCCGAGCTCGGTAATGCCAGGTCCGCTGCCGTCAGGGTGAGGATGCGTGGCCGATCCGGCTGCGACACCCGCGCCTTGAGTCCCGCCCGCCCGATCAGGTGTTCCAGCTCCCGTACGTTGCCCGGCCAGTCGTAGCCGAGGAGGGCGGCTTGGGCATCCTGACTGAGGCGCAAGCTGCGCAGCCCCAGTTGAGCGCGGTTGTTCTCCAGGAAGAAACCGGCGAGCAGCAGCACATCACGGCCACGATCACGCAGCGGCGGTACACGCATGGGGTAGACGCTGAGGCGGTGATAGAGATCGGCGCGGAAGCGGCCATGGCGAACTTCCTCGGCCAGGTCGCGGTTGGTGGCGGCGATCACCCGGACGTTCACCCGATGCTCGCGATCCGATCCCACCCGCTGCAACTGGCCACTCTGTAACACCCGCAGCAGCTTCGCCTGGATCGCCAGGGGCAGCTCGCCGACCTCGTCGAGGAACAGGCTGCCACCGTCGGCCAGCTCGAACTTGCCGCGCCTGTCGCCCACCGCACCGGAGAAGGCACCACGTACATGGCCGAACAGCTCGCTCTCCACCAGGGTGTCCGGCAGGGCCGCGCAGTTGAGGCTGATGAGGGGCTGGTTGCTGCGTGGCGACTTGGCGTGGATCGCCTGGGCCACCAACTCCTTGCCGACGCCCGTTTCGCCGCTGATCAACACCGTCAGCTCACTGCCACCTACCACGGCGATCTCCTCCACCAGCGCCTTGTGCGCAGGGCTCTGGCCGATCATTTCCTGCGGCCGTGCCTGCCCGGCGGCCTGGCGATAGACCTCCGCCCGCTGCTGTTCGTCCGCTGCGAGGCGTTCCAGGCCGTGCATACGCTCGGCTGCTTTCACCGTGGCGGCTGCCAAGCTGGCGAAGTGCTCCAGGGTTTGCAGGTCCTCGCTGGAGAAGCGCGACGGGTTCAGCGCGTCCAGCGTCAGCAGGCCCCAGGGGCGGTCATCGAGGAACAGCGGGCAGCCAAGACAGTCGTGTACTTCCAGGTGCTCCAGATGGCCCTCCACCAGGCCGTCATAAGGGTCGGGTAGATCGCAGTCAGCGGGGAAGCGGGTCGGCCCGCGATTCTCCAGCAGCGCCTGCAGGCGCGGGTGTTCGGTGACCTTGAAACGTCGCCCCAAGGTATCCGCGCTCAGCCCGTCCACTGCGAGCGGCACCAGCTGTTCGCCATCGAGCTGCAGCAGGGCGGTGGCGTCGCAGGGCAACAGGTCGCGCAATGCGCCGAGAAGGCGGCGGTAGCGCTCACGCTCCGGCAGGTCGCGAGAAAGGTCGGTCACCAGGGGGATGAGCGTCTGCAGCAAGGATGGAGTTGTCATATTGACTTATTGGTGTCGGATTGACTCGAAATTGATTGTAGTCAAAACAACTCATAAAACTACAGCTGATTGATTTTAAAGAAATTAAAATCTGGCACGGAAGATGTAATACCTACAGCGTGATTCAGACCCATCTAAAAAACGGAGTCCAACCATGCTGTCCAGCCAAGTGCGTGCAATCGTCAAATCCACCGTCCCCCTGCTGGAGACCGGTGGCGAAGCCCTCACCACCCATTTCTACAAGATGATGCTCACCGAGTATCCGCAAGTACGTCCCCTGTTCAACCAGGCCCACCAGGCCAGCGGCGACCAGGCTCGGGCCCTCGCCAACGGTGTACTGATGTATGCCCGCCACATCGACCAGCTCGAGGTGCTCGGCCCTCTGGTCAGCCGCATTGTCGCCAAGCACGTCGCCCTGCAGATCCTCCCTGAGCACTACCCGATCGTTGGCGACTGCCTGCTGCGCTCCATCCGCGAAGTCCTGGGTGAAGACATCGCCACGGACGAAGTCATCGACGCCTGGGCCCAAGCCTATGAGCTGCTCGCCGGCCTGTTGATCGGCTCGGAAGAGGAAATCTATGCCGCCAGTGCCGAAGCCCCCGGTGGCTGGCGCGGCGCGCGCGGCTTCATCGTCGAGCGCAAGGTCGCGGAGAGCGAGGAGATCACCTCCTTCCACCTGGTGCCCGAAGACGGTGGCGCGGTGCTGGACTTCGCGCCCGGACAGTTCATCGGCCTGCGCCTGGAAATCGATGGCGAAGAAGCGCGCCGCAACTACTCTCTGTCCGCTGCCGCCAATGACCGCTCCTACCGCATCAGCGTCAAGCGCGAAAAGGGCGGCAAGGTCTCCAACTTTCTCCACGACCATATCGTCGAAGGCGATCGCGTCGAACTGTTCGCGCCGGCCGGGGATTTCGTCCTGCGCCCCAGCCGCAAACCCCTGGTGCTGATCACGGCGGGTGTCGGTATCACCCCCGCATTGGCGATGCTCGAAGTGGCGCAGCACAGCGACCGGCCGATCCACTTCATCCACTGCGCGCGCAACGGCGCGGTCCACGCCTTCCGCGACTGGGTGGAAGAGATTGCCGCCCGGCGCCCGAACCTCCAGCACTTCGTCTGCTACAGCGAACCGGCCGAAAGCGATCGCGCCGACGGCACCGGCTTCCTCACCCACGAGCGCCTGGCGGGCTGGTTGCCGGCCGAGCGTGACCTGGACGCCTACTTCCTCGGGCCCAAGCCCTTCATGGCCCAGGTGAAGAAGCACCTGCAGGCGCTGGGCGTGCCCGGCGAGCAATGCCACTACGAGTTCTTCGGGCCCGCCAGTGCCCTCGACAGTTGATCGACCCCGCCCGGCGCTCATGAGGCGCCGGGCCTTGAACGAGGAAACCACCATGACCTTCTTCAACTCCCCCGATGCTCTTCTGCGCTTCGCCAACCAGGTGCTGTGGGTTGGTCTGATCATGCTGCTGGTCGGCATTCTGTGCGGCTACATGCTCGACCCGTTCTTCGGCCTGCTGCCGCTGATCGCCTTCCACGGCATGGTCATCTTCGGGCCCACGCTGCTGAAGCTTGGCTACGTCATGCGCCTCACCGCCCAATACCAACTGCGCAAGGAGGCGCTCCATGCAGTTGCGTGACCGTAAACGGGAATTGGCCATCGCGCCGCTCTGGCGCCTTGGCTTCCGCCCCTTCTTCCTCGCCGGCGGGCTCTTCGCGCTGATCGCCATCGCGCTTTGGCTCGCCGCGCTCGCCGGCCATCTTGCCGTCTGGCAACCCGTGGGTGGCTGGCTGGCCTGGCATCGCCATGAAATGCCCTTCGGTTTCGGCGTCGCCATCATCGCCGGCTTCCTGCTCACCGCCGTGCAGAACTGGACGGGCAGGGCGGGGCTCTCCGGGCGCCCGCTGATGGTGCTCGCCGCACTCTGGCTCGCCGCGCGCCTGGCGTGGTTGCTGGGCGCACCGCTGGTCATGCTGGTCCCCTTGCAAGCCGCTTTCCTGCCTCTGCTGGCCTTCGTTATCGGCCGCAGCCTGTGGCAGGCGCGCCAGCGCAACAACTACCCGGTGGTGGCCGTATTGCTCCTGCTCGGCAGCGCCGATGCCCTGGTGCTGACCGGCCTGGCGCTGGGCGACGACGGCCTGCAGCGCCAGGGCGTGCTCGCGGCGATGTGGCTGATTGCGGCGCTGATGGGCCTGATCGGCGGGCGGGTGATTCCCTTCTTCACCCAGCGTGGCCTCGGCCTCACCCAGCAGGTGAAAGCGCTGCCGTGGCTGGATCGCGCCACCCTCGGTTGCGTCCTGTTGGTGGCGGTGCTGACCGCCTCGGGCCTGGCGCTGAAGGCCAGCCCCTGGGTGGCGCTGCCGTTCGCCTGCCTGGCACTGGGCAATGCCGTGCGCCTGGGGCGCTGGTATGAAGTGGGTATCTGGCGCGTGCCGCTGCTCTGGTCGCTGCACCTGGCCTTCGCCTGGCTGGTGGTCGCGCCGCTCGGCCAGGCGCTGTGGCACCTGGGACTGCTGGGCAACCCGAGCCTGCCGCTGCACGCGTTGGCGGTGGGGGCGATGGGAGGGCTGATTCTGGCGATGCTGGCCCGCGTCAGCCTCGGCCATACCGGTCGGCCGCTGTCCCCGCCGAAGGCGATGGGCGTCGCTTTCGCGCTGGTCAATTGCGGTGCGGTGGCGCGGGTCTTCCTGCCGGGGCTGCTGCCGAACCTGGCATTGCCCCTGGCCGGTATCTGCTGGCTGGCCGCCTTCGCGCTGTTCCTGGCGCACTATGCGCCGATGTTCTGCCGCGCGCGGGTGGACGGCCAGCCGGGTTGAGGCTCAGGGCCGGGCTGCGCGCAGGCGCGCCAGTTCGGCCTTCAGCCATTCGGCGGAGAGCTGCTCCTGGCCGTTGCAGCGCACTTTGTAGGGTTTACCGCTCATGCTGCTCTCGGTGGCGGCGCGGGCGATGAAGTCCTCGCTGGAGTCCACCAGGCCCTTGTTCTCCAGGTAGTCGAGCTTCTTCTGCAGATGATCGCGGGCTTCGGTCGCCGGGTACTCACTGCCGTTGCGGATGAACAGGCAGCCACTCGACGCCACGAACGTCAGCAGTCCCGCTATCTCCTGCTGGCTCCGGGCGTCCGGCGCCGCCTGGCTGGGGCTCATCGCAAGCAGCAAGCAACTGGCGCAGATGGCCTGCCAGGTAACGGTGAAAACGCGCATCTTCCCAATACTCCATATGGCTCAGGGGGGTGTGCCGCTTGTACCAGGGGCCGACCGGCATGGCGCGGTCCTCCTGCACGACGGCAGCATAGTTCTGCAGGGGCCGCAGCGGGTAGCCGAGCGCATCTGCCGGGGCATAGACATTCAGCCAGCGCGCCTGTTCGCGCACTCGTTCCTCCAGGCAATGGCCGGGGAAGCGGATGGGTTGCACGGGATCGTAGGCGAAGGTGAACAGGGGGATATTGCAGCCGAAGGTAACCAGCCCGGCCAGTGTCTCCAGTGCGATGAACGGGTCGCGCGGGCAGCTTGGCGTGTCATTGAGCTTCTGCTGGTCCCAGACGAAGTTGGAGAAGATGTGCCCGCCCAGCGAATGGGCCAGCACCACCAGCGGCGTGGTTGGGCTGACCCGGGCACGCAGGGCATTGAGGCCGGCGCGCAGGCACTGGTGCACTTCTTCATAGGTGGTGTCGTAGGCCTGGCTGACCTGGCGGTAGCCGCTGGCGTCGCCGAGGAACAGCGTCACCGCTTCGCGCAGCCAGCGCCAGGTCACGGGCTCGCGCTCCAGGCGGTCGAGATAGGCCTGCTCACGCTTGTCCAGCACGCTGGCCCAATAGCAGCTCTGGAAGGCGATCTGCTCGGCGTCGCTGCCCAGGCGCTTGCGCAGGCTGCGGATCAGCCCCTGGGCGAAGCTGTGCTGGCCGTCGTCGTCACGCAGGTCCTGCTGGTTGCCAATGCCATGGATGATGGCGACGGCGAGCTTCATCGGTTCTCTCCCTGAATCGTCGCGCGGCAGCCTACCCCGAGGCAGGCCGCGCGGCAATCGGGCCGATCAGAGCGGTTGCAGGCGCTCGGCGAGGCGGCCGCTGTCCGCCAGTTCGAGGAACTCGTCGCCCAGGCGCTGGCTCTCGCTCATCGCCTTGCGCCAGTAGCGCTCGCGGCCGGCGTCATTGCCCAGGTAGCGGGTGAAGTCCTTGCGGTCCGGCAGCTTGCCGTGGGGCAGGGTGGCCAGGTACGCCCGCGAGGGCGCCAGCAGCAGCACGTCCTGCAGGCGCACCGCGTCGCCACGGCGCCAGGGCAGGCCCTTGTCGAACCAGCCGGGAATCACCTTGTCGGTGAAGTGCGGGTAGAGCACCACGCCGTCACCGCTGTAGGGCAGGTCGAGGTGGTAGTCGAGCAGGCCGCCGTCGCGGTAGGTGCCGGGGCCGGCGCCGGGAATGTCGCGCACACCTTCCATCACCATGGGGATGGAGCCGGAAGCGAGCAGGGCGTGGCGCAGGTTGCCGGCGTCCAGGGCCAGGCAGCGCGAGGGGAAGTCTTCCAATGCGGCCAGGGGCGGGGCCAGGCGGCCGTCATGCAGGATCACCCGCTCGAAATGCCGGGCCAGGCGCGGGCGCCCCAGCAGGTTGGAGCCGATCACCGAACCCAGCCCCAGGCCCAGCGCGCCACGGCGATCATGGGCGAGCAGGCCGTGGCTCTTCACCACCACCACGTTGAGGCGGTAATGCGGGTTGCTCAGCACCTGTTCGTCCTGGCCGTCCAGCAACTGGTCGAGCATTTGCGCGCACAGGCGGCTGACCTCGGCCATGGTCACACCCTTGGGAAAGCGCTGCGCGGTGTACAGCTCACCCAGGCGGCTGATGCCCTTGGCGGCATCCGGCAGGCAGGCGCTGGCGAAGCGCCAGGAGCCGATGGAGGCGCCGATCAGCGAGCGCTCCTGGGGCGCGCGCGGCAGCCAGTCGCCGAACAGCGCCAGGTCCAGGCCCTGGATGCCGAGGGCCTTGGGGCCGCCGGCGGCGCCGGGAAGAATCTTCACGTCGGCCGGCTGCAGGCCGCGCTCGCGGATGCGTGCCAGGGCACGGCTGCCGGCGCGCAGGGTGAGGGCGGGCGACTTGATGTGAATGGCGCTCATGGGGGCCTCCGAAAAAAGCGAGGCAGCGATTATAGTGGCCCGCGCCGCCAGTCCAAGCGCCTTCATCGCGTGAATGATGCGCCCATGCCCGTGCGCAGGGAATGATTGGCGGAAACCGGGATATCGACTGCACTGAGCGAAGCGGCCGTAAATTCAGCTTGAGTTAATTGGCCTTCGCTAAGGTGTACCCATCGAAGACAGATATCCCCCCAAGGAGATGCACCATGAAAAAACTTACTGCCCTGTTCGCCGTCGCCACCCTCGCTGCCACCGCCGGTATCGCCCAGGCCCGTGACCTGGGACCGGACGAAGCCCTGAAGCTGCGCGACGCCGGCACCATCCAGTCGTTCGAGAAGCTCAACGCCGCCGCCATCGCCAAGCACCCCGGCTCCACCGTCAACGAGACCGAGCTGGAAGAGGAATACGGTCGCTACATCTACCAGGTGGAACTGCGTGATCCCCAGGGCGTGCAGTGGGACCTGGAGTTGGACGCCACCAATGGCCAGATCCTCAAGGATCACCAGGACGACTGATGCGACTGATCATGCGCTACAGCGGCATCGTCGCCCTGGTCCTGGCGGTCTTCGCTCTCGAAGCGGTTGCCCGTGACCTGGACCAGGACGAAGCCCTGAAGCTCCGCGAGGAAGGCGTGATCATGCCCCTCGAGCAACTGCTGCACCGAGCCCTGGGGTTGTACCCCGGGGCTCGCTTGTTGGAAGCGGAGCTGGAAGAGGAAGACGATGTCTATGTCTACGAAGTCGAGCTGCTGACCACCGACGGCGTGGTGCGGGAACTGGAACTGGATGCCCGCGACGGTCGCATCCTGAAGGACGAGGAAGATGACTGATGCGCCTGCTGCTGGTTGAGGATCACGTACCCCTGGCGGACGAACTGCTGGCCGGGCTCGGCCGCCAGGGGTACGCGGTGGATTGGCTGGCCGACGGCCGCGACGCCGCCCACCAGGGCGCCAGCGAGCCCTATGACCTGATCGTGCTGGACCTCGGGCTGCCCGGGCGCCCCGGCCTCGACGTGCTGCGCGAGTGGCGTGCCGGCGGCCTGGCCACGCCGGTGCTGATCCTCACCGCGCGGGACTCCTGGGCCGAGCGTATCGAAGGCCTCAAGGCCGGCGCCGACGACTACCTGACCAAGCCCTTCCACCCGGAGGAACTGGCCCTGCGCATCCAGTCGCTGTTGCGCCGCGCCCGCGGCCTGGCCAACCAGCCGCACCTGGAAGCGGCCGGCCTGCAGCTGGACGAGGGCCGCCAGTGCGTCACCCGGGGCGGCGAAGAGGTGGACCTGACCGCCGCCGAGTTCCGCCTGCTGCGCTACTTCATGCTCCACCCCGGCCAGTTGCTGTCCAAGAGCCACCTGGCTGAGCACCTCTACGACGGCGAGACCGAGCGCGATTCCAACGTCATCGAGGTCCACGTCAACCACCTGCGGCGCAAGCTCGGCCGCACCGTGATCGAAACGCGCCGAGGCCAGGGCTACCGCTTCACCGGTGCCACCGAGTGAGGTCCATCCAGCGCCAGCTCAGCATCGGCCTGGTGACCCTGCTGCTGGTGGTCGGGCTGCTGCTGGCTCAGGTCAGCCTGTGGCTGTTCGACGACGGCCTGCGCCGCCACCTGGAAGGCAACCTGCGCAGCGAGGCGGAAAGCCTGCTGGCCGCCCTGGTGCGCGGGCCCAACGGCATCCAGCTGGACGAACAGAAGCTCAACCCGGTGCACCAGCAGCCCTATTCGGGGCGCTACTTCCTGATCCGCATCGATGACAAACCCTGGCGCTCGCGCTCCCTCTGGGATGCTGAGCTCGCCATGCCCGAGCGGCCCGGCCTCACCGCCGAGCTGCTGCCCGGCCCCAACGACCAGCAGTTGCTGACCTATCGTGGTGACTACCGCCGCTTCGGCCGCCAGGTGAGCATCGCCGTGGCTCAGGACTACACGCCCATCCTCGACAGCTTCCGTCGCGTGCAGTGGACGGGCGTCGCCCTGGGCGCTGCCGCCTTGCTGCTGGTGCTCGCCCTGCAGCGCTATACCGTGCGCCGCGCCCTGCGCCCGCTGGAGCGGGTGCGCCGGCAGATCGCCCAGCTGCAACAGGGCCAGCGCAGCGAGCTGGATGCCCGCGTGCCCCTGGAGCTGGAGCCGCTGGTGGGCCAGGTCAACCACCTCCTGGCCCACACCGAAGACACCCTG
>BATO01000141.1 GCA_000474255.1 Aquipseudomonas alcaligenes MRY13-0052 | reverse complement strand
TGCGCGGCATTTCCACGTCCAGGACCAGCACGTCGGGCCATTGCTTGCGCATCTTGTCGAGGGCGAACAGCGGGTCGGCGGCCTGGCCGATGACCTGGATGCCGGGGTGGTTGTCCAGGCAGGCGGTGAGCACCTGCCGCACCAGGGCGGAGTCGTCGACGATGAACACCTTGATCGGGTTCGGGGCGGGTTTGCTGAGCGGGCTCATGTGCGTTGGAATACCGAAGGCCGCACGGCACGCAGCGGCAGGTTGAAGCCATGCAGGCTTTCCGCATGGCCGATGAAGAACAGGCCGTCCGGGCGCAGGCGCTCCACCAGGCGCGCAACCATCGCGCGTTTTTCCTCCTGGCCGAAGTAGATGAGCACGTTGCGCAGGAAGATCACGTCGAAGGGGCCGATCTCCTTGGGGATCGGCCGGGTCAGATTGAGTTCGGCGAAGGTCACCCGGTGGCGCAGGGCCTGGCTCATGCGGAACAGCCCCTCGCTTTCCTCCACGCCCTTGAGGCAGTGGCGCTTGAGCCAGCCGGTGGGGAAGTTCTCCGCCTGCTCCATGGGGTAGGTGGCCAGGCGCGCCGTTTCCAGCACGCGGCGGCTGAGGTCGCTGGCGAAGATCGACCAGTCCTGGGTGCGGGCGTTCTCGGCCAGGGTCATGGCCATGCTGAAGGCTTCCTGGCCGGAGGAGCTGGCGGCGCTCCACAGGTGCAGCGGGCGGCGCTGGTGGGTGACCCATTCGCCGAGCTGCTTGAAGTGCTGCGGCTCACGGAAGAAGTAGGTTTCGTTGGTGGTGAGCAGGTCGATGACCGTGCGCCGCTCCTCCTGGGAGGCGGGGTCGTCGAGCACCTTCATGTAGTCGCCGTAGCTGGTCAGGTCGAGGGCGCGCAGGCGGCCCATCAGGCGGCCGGCCATCAGCGTGCGCTTCTGCTCGGCCATGCGGATGCCGGACGCCTCCAGCATCATCTGCTGCAGGCGGCGGAAGTCGCTGTCGCTGAGCTTGGGCAGGTGGCTGGTGGGCATCAGCCGGCCTGCTGGGCGAGGCTCAGCTGGCGGATGTCGTCCAGCGAGAGCACGCGGCGCACGTCGAGGATGATGGTGAAGCCGCGCTCGTCGCGGGCCATGCCGGCGATGAAGTCGGTGCGGATGCCGGCGCCGAAGGGTGGCGCCTGCTCGACCTTGTCGGATTCGATGTCCAGCACCGCATCGACGGCGTCCACCACCAGGCCGATGCGTTGCTGCTGCTCATCCAGGTTGAGTTCGATGATGACGATGCAGGTGCGCTTGTTCGGCACGCTCAGCTCGAAGCCGAAGCGTGCCGCCAGGTCCAGCACCGGTACCACGTTGCCGCGCAGGTTGATCACCCCGTGGATGAAGGGCGGCATCATCGGCACGGTGGTGACCTGGCCGTACTCGATGATTTCGCGCACCAGGTCGATGGGCAGGGCGTAGCGCGCCTGGCGCACCCGGAACGACAGGTGCTGGATGCTGGTGGGCAGGGCCACCGGCACCATGGCCTTGGCTTCGTTCATGCCGCCTCCTCAGTTGAAGCTGACGAACTGGCCTTCGTCGGCCAGCGGCTGGTTCGGTTTGCGCGGTGCCGGCGGGCGGCGCAGTTCGCGCACGTTGCCGGGGCCACGGTCGTTGCGCACCGCAGGCAGCTTGTTGGCGTGGGCGGCGTTGTCCAGGCGGAAGTAGCCGATCAGTTCCTGCAGCTGGCTGGCCTGGGCGTTCATTTCCTCGGCGGTGGCGGCCAGCTCTTCGGAGGCGGAGGCGTTCTGCTGGGTGATCTGGTTCATCTGGCCCATGGCGATGTTGATCTGCGCGGCGCCAGTGGTCTGCTCCTGGGATGCGGCGGTGATTTCCTGCACCAGGTCGGAGGTCTTCTGGATGTTGGGCACGATCTGGTCGAGCAGCGCGCCGGCCTGCTCGGCCAGGTGCACGCTGTTGCTGGCGACGCCGCCGATCTCCTGGGCGGCCACCTGGCTGCGTTCGGCGAGCTTGCGCACCTCGGCGGCGACCACCGCGAAGCCCTTGCCATGGTCGCCCGCGCGGGCGGCCTCGATGGCGGCGTTGAGGGCCAGCAGGTTGGTCTGGTAGGCGATGTCGTCGATGATGCCGATCTTGTCGGCGATCTGCTTCATGGCCTGGACCATCTCGCGCACCGCCTGGCCACCCTGCACGGCGTCGTTGGCGGCCTTGCCGGCGATGCCGTCGGTGATCTGCGCGCTTTCGGTGTTCTGCGCGATGGAGGCGGACATCTGCTCGACCGAGGCGGTGGTTTCCTCGACGCTGGCGGCCTGTTCGGTGGCGGCCTGGCTGAGGGATTGCGAGGTGGCGCTGACTTCCTCGGAGGCCGAGGACAGCGAGTCGGCCGCGCTGCGCACATCGGCCATGACGCTGCGCAGGCGCTCGGTCATGTGCTGCATGGAGGCCAGCAGGCGCCCGGTCTCGTCGCGGCTGTCGGATTCGACGTTCACCGTCAGGTCACCCTCGGCCAGGCTGTTGGCCACGCCCATGGCGCGGTTCAACGGCCGCGAGATGGAGCGGGTAACGAGAATACCGATGGCGAAGCCGAGCACGGCGGCGATGAGGATCAGCACGATCATCTGGGTACGCGAGCCCAGGTAGATGTCGGTGATGCTGTCGTTGGCGTCCTTGGCGCGGGTTTTCTTCTGCACCACCAACTCGCTGATGGTTGCGTCGGCGGCGTTGCCCTGGGCGCGCAGCTGCGGCATCAGTGCGGTGGCCTCGGTGCCCTGCGCCAGGGCAGCGTTTTTATTCGCCTCGAGCATCTGCAGCACGATTTTCTCGTATTCGGCCAGTTGCGTGTCGAGGGCGGCGAGCTTGGCGAGGGACTGCTCGCTGTCGAAGCTGCCACGCGCCTTGTCGAGGTTCTCGTGCAGGTTCTTCATGGCTTCGTGGACCTGCGCGGCGGTGGCGTCGCGCTCCTGCTGGGAAGACGACAGCAGGTTGCTGCGCAGGTGGCGGCCCATGTAGATGAGGTCCATGTTGGCGTTCATCATGGTTTCCAGGGCAGCCATTTCGCGGCTGTACATCTGGTCGGAGAGGTCATTGACCTTGCCCAGGTTGACGATGCCCAGGACCCCTACCACGGCGGTCAGGAGCACCACCAGGGAGAATCCGGCGATCAGCCTGACGCCGATCTTCAGGTTGCTGATGAATTGCATGGCGGTGTTCTCCTACGAGCCCGCGAGGTCGGGGCGCGGTTGGGTTGACGGGGTACGTGCGTCGGCATCGACGCGTCCTTGCAGGTGCCGGAACAGGCTGGCGATATCGATGATCAGGGCGACCTGCCCCGAGCCGAGGATGGTGGAGCCGCTGATGCCTTCCAGGTGCTGGAACAGCAGGCCGAGCGGCTTGATGACGGTTTGCAGCTCGCCGTGCAGGTTGTCGACGATCAGCCCGGCCTGCTGGCGCCCGAGGCTGACGACCACGATGTTGCGGCGCTTGCCGCGTTGCACCGGCAGCTCGAAATGCGCGGCCAGGTCGATGCAGGGCAGGGGGCGGCCGCGCAGGTCGAGGTAGCCGTAGGCGGCATCGGCCAGTTGCCCGGCTTCCAGCTCCAGGCACTCGGTGACCATGTCCAGCGGCACCACGAAGTGTTCCTCGCCCAGGCTCACCAGGAAGCCGTCGATGATCGCCAGGGTCAGCGGCAGGCGGATGCGGAAGGTGCAGCCGAGGCCGGGGCGCGAGTCGATCTCGATGCTGCCGCGCAGGGCGTCGATGGCGCTGCGCACCACGTCCATGCCGACGCCGCGCCCGGAGAGGTCGGAGACGTTGTCGGCGGTGGAGAAGCCGGCGGCGAAGATCAGCCGCTGGATATCGTGTTCGGGCAGGTTGGCCTGGGGGTCGATGAGGCCACGGGCGATGGCCTTCTCGCGGATGCGCGCGGTGTTCAGGCCGTGGCCGTCGTCCGCCACTTCGATGACGATCATCCCCGACTCGTGGTAGGCGTTGAGGCTCAACCGGCCTTCGGCGCTCTTGCCGGCGGCCAGGCGCTGCTCGGCGGATTCGATGCCGTGGTCGATGGCGTTGCGCACCAGGTGGGTGAGGGGGTCGGCGAGCTTGTCGATCACCGACTTGTCCAGCTCGGTGTCGGCGCCGCGGATTTCCAGGCGGATGTCCTTGCCCAGTTGCTGGCTGACGTCGCGCACTACGCGGTGGAAGCGGTTGAAGGTGTCGCCGATCTCGATCATGCGCAGCTTCAGCGCCGCCTCGCGAATCTGCTCGACACGCTGGTTGACCGTCTGCGCGCCTTCCAGGCACAGGGCGTTGCCGTGCATCTGCGCTTGCAGCTGGGCCCCGGCGGCGCTGATCACCAGCTCGCCGACCAGGTTGATCAGCTCGTCAAGCTTGTGCGCAGCGACGCGGATCTGGCTGCTTTCCTGGACCTTGCGTTCCCGCGAGCTCTTCTGCTTGGCCAGGGCGGCATTGACCGCTTGCGGCGCGACGATGCCTTCCTCCACCAGCACCGCGCCGAGGGCCGGTTTGAGCTCGGCGGCACCGGCCTGCAGGGCCAGGCCCTGGGCCAGTTCGTGCTCGGTTAGCAGGCCGCTGGCGACGAGGATGGCGCCGATGCGCTCGTCGGTTTCGGGCAGTTCCTGGATCAGGCGGATGTAATCGTCCAGGGCGCTGTTGGGCGGCAGGATGCGCAGGGTGCAGAAGTCGTGGATGAATTCGAAGACGTCCTCGATCTCGGCCTTGGCGGCGTCGCTGAGCAGATCGATCTCCATGCCCAGGTAGCAGCTTTCCGGGTCCAGCTCGGCCAGGGGCGGCAGGGCGTCGTCGATCACCTGGAGGTTAAGCACATCGCCCAGGCGGCTCAGGTACTGGACGAAGGCGATGGGGTCGAAACCGTTGCGCAGCAGGTCGGCATGGAAGCGCAGGGAGATGTGCCAGGCGCCGTCTTCGGCGACGTTGCCATCGGCCGGCGGCACCGCTTCACCCGGCACCTTGGCCGCCGGCGCGGCCGTGCCCAGGTGGGCGGCGAGGGCGGCGAGCAGTTCGGTCTGGTGTTGTTCGTCCACCGGCAGCTCGCCGGTTTCCGGGTCGATGAGGGCGATCATCGAGACGATTTCGTCGAGGCAGCGCAGCATCAGCGACACCAGCGACGGGTCGAGGGCGCGCTGGCCGTCGCGCACCGCCATGAGCAGGTTTTCCAGGTGGTGGGTGAAGCTCACCAGGGGCGTAAGGGAGAACAGCCCGGCAGAGCCCTTGAGGGTGTGCATGGCGCGGAACAGGCCGTTGATGGCCGCCGCGTCCTCGGGCTGCTGGTCCAGCTGCAGCAGGTACTCCTCGGCCTGCTTGCCGAGGTCGCGGGCTTCCTCGATGAAGCCCAGCAGCAGCTGGCTCCACTGTTCGCCATTGAGCATGGGGCGCCTCCGTTCAGGCCGCGGCCGGTTGCTCACCGGGCAGCAGCACGTCCAGGCGCAGCAGGCTGACGATTTCCAGCGCGGCGCCTTGCAGGTTCACCACTTCGACCGTGTTGCCGGCCAGCACCAGTTGCCGGCGCAGGCCGAGGAGCAGCTGCACGCCGGCGCTGTCCAGTTCTTCCAGCTCGGCGAGGTCCAGGCGCCAGGCCTCGACCCGCGCATTGGCCGCCAGCAGGGCCAGCAGCTCGCCGTGGGCCTGGGCCACCTCGTAGATGGTCAGGCTGCCGCCCAGGGCGATGTGAGCCGGGGTGACGGCGGTGTCGAAGGCGATGCCGAACATCTCAGCCCACCAGCTTTTCGACGGCCGCCAGCAGTTGCTGCGGCTGGAATGGCTTGACGATCCAGGCCCGCGCGCCGGCGGCCTGGCCTTCGGCCTTCTTGCTCTGCTCGCTTTCGGTGGTGAGCATGACGATGGGGGTGAAGCGGTAGTCCTTGTGGGCCTTGATTTCCTTGACCAGGCCGATGCCGTCGAGGTTGGGCATGTTCACGTCGCTGATGATCAGGTTGATCTTCTGGCCGTTGAGCTTGGTCAGGGCGTCGCGCCCGTCGACGGCTTCGATGACCTGGTGGCCGGCGCCGCCGAGGGTCATCTTCACCAGTTGGCGCATCGACGAGGAGTCGTCGACTATCAGGATGGTCTTGGCCATGGGGCCTCCAATGATCAGAAAAAGGTGACTTCGCTGTTCTGCGCAGGCTGGCCGTGGCGGCCGGTGCGCTCTTCGTCCGTGGTGAACTGCCGGCGCAGTTCGGTGAGCCAGCGCTGCGGCTGGCCGAGGATCGGGTCCTGCTCGCGCAGGGCACGTTGCAGGCGCTCCAGGTCGCCCTGCAAGTGGTCGAGCATCTGGTCGGAGCGGTCCTGGAATTGCAGGCTGACGATGATGTCCTGGATGTCCGCCTGGGTGGTGCGGGCGTCGCGCTGCAGGTCGCGGGAGGTGTCGGTGAGCTCGTCGAGGTTGGCGCTGAGGCCCTGCATGATGTCGCCGGCCACCTGGTCGAGGTAGCGCAGGTTGTTCTCCTCGCTGACCGAGAGTTCCTCGGCGGCGCTGACGGTGGAGCGGATCGCCTGGTTGATCTCGCCGACCTTCTCGACCATGCGCTGGCCGGTTTCGGCGGAGAGGCTGGAGAGCTTGCGCACCTCGTCGGCCACCACCGAGAAGCCGCGCCCGTAGTCACCCGCACGCGCCGCTTCGATGGCGGCGTTGAGGGCCAGCAGGTTGGTCTGGCTGGCGATGTCCTGGACGTGCTTGGACATGCTCTGCAGCTCGCTGGCGTAGCTGTTGAGGTGGCCGATGGTGGCCAGCAGTTCGTTCTTGTGGGCGGTGGCGCCGTGGAAGGCGGTGGTGACCTCGTCCAGGCGTTGCTGGGCCTGGCGCAGGTTGTCGGTGACCCCGGCGCCGCCGATCACGCTTTCCGAGCGTTGCAGGGTCTGGTCGAGGCGCTGGGCCAGGCTGGCGAAGCGCTCGAACAGCTTGCTGACATTGCCGCTGACCAGTTGGCGCACCTGGCCGATGTTCTGCTCCCAGGCGGGTAACACGGCGCTGAGCAGGGGCTGGCAATCGGTGGTCGGCGGGGCCACATCCACCGGCGCCGCTTCCACCACCACAGGGGCGCGGGGGCGCAGGAGGAGGGCGGCGACGGCGGCGAGGGCGATGCCGGCACCCGCGACCCAGGGCATCTCCAGCCCCAGGCCGGCGAGGCCGAGGAGGAGGGCGAACCAGAGAACGGAATAGGCCAGCACGGCAACGTCCCGGTAGTGGATGGATACCCGGAACCATAGGAGGTGAAGCGCTTCGTCGAAATCGGGGTGGCCCCTAGGGGCGTCTAGGGGAATCCGGTCATAGCGGAAATGGCGCGGGCGATCAGGGCACGCAGTCGCTGATCACCAGGCGGTTGCGGCCCAGGGCCTTGCCCTGGTAGAGGCGCTTGTCGGCACGGCGGTAGAGCTCGTCGCCGCTGTGGCCGTCGGCCTGCCATTCGGCCAGGCCGAAGGTGGCGGAGAGGGGGATCACCTGTTCGCCGTAGTGCAGGGGCGACTGCTGCAGGTCGAGGCGCAGCGCCTCGACCAGGTGCGCGGCGGCGTCGCGGCGGGTTTCGCGCAGCAGCAGGCCGAACTCCTCGCCGCCCAGGCGGCCGATCAGGTCGGTGGCACGCAGTCGTTGCTGCAGGCGCTGGCAGATGTGCCGCAGGGCCTGGTCACCGGCATCGTGGCCCCAGCGGTCGTTGACCTGCTTGAAATCGTCCACGTCCAGCACCACCAGCACCAGGCTGAGACCGCCCCGTTTGGCCTCCTCGATGCTGCGCTCCAACGCACGCTGGAAGAAGTCACGGCTGGCGACGCCGGTCAATGCATCGCTGTGGGCCAGGCGCCGCAACTGGGCGTGGGCCACTGCACGGCGGGCCTCGTAGATGTGCACGAAGGCCATGATCAGCAGCCCGCAGAGCATGGCGTTGCCCAGGTCGATCAGACCCCTGGCGTCGGCCGCCGGGGGGAAGCGCAGCAGGTAGGCGATGACCGCCACGGCCAGATAGGGCATGGCCAGGAGAAAGCCGCGCAGCTTGCCCAGCAGCAGGTAGGAGAGCACCGGGATCAGGTAGATCCAGACGAAGGCCGTAGGCGAAGCGTCGGGCATGACGATGATGTAGATGAGGAAGCTGAAGGTGGGCAGCAGATAGGCATAGAGCCAGGGCGTGAGGACCTGGACGTGGCGGATGCGCTGGCAGGCCCAGCCGAGCAGGATCGCGGTGGCCATTTCCAGGAAGGACAGGACGAGGTTGCCGGCGATGAACTGCAGCACGGAGAAGCAGGCCAGGGTCAGGGCGGTGGAGCTGAAGATCAGCCGCACCAGGGCTCGCTGGTCGGCGTCTTCGAGGCCGGTGGCGCTTTCGTGGGGCTGCTGCATCGACGGGCTCATCCTGCATGCCGTGAGCGCCTAGGCTATCGCAAGGCATTGGCGCCCCGTTAGCCTTTCCTCCGGTTCCGCTCACTTTTTGTACAGGGCATTCGCGCCAGGGATGGGCCGCCCGTCCTACGGCAAGTGGCGTGCATTGCCGTAGGAATAGGACTGGATTACTGTATATAAATACAGTTATTCATGCCGAGCCCTTCATGCCTGCCTCCTTTCCCCCTGCCGTAACGGGCGCTTCCAGCCGGAGCGACGCCTGATGGGCGCCGTGGTCGCCCTCGATGCGCTGCTGGACGAGCGCCGGGTCTGGAAAGGCCAGGCCAGCACTCAGCCGAGCGGTGCCCAGCCCACCGGGCATGCGGCCCTGGATGCGGCCTTGCCGGCGGGCGGGTGGCCGGAGTCCGCGCTCAGCGAAATCCTCGTGCCGGGCACCGGCCTGGGCGAGCTGCAACTGCTCTG
>BATO01000142.1 GCA_000474255.1 Aquipseudomonas alcaligenes MRY13-0052 | reverse complement strand
AGTACAAGGATCGGCAGGCGCGGGTAGCGGCCGTGCACGCGGCTGATCAGGTCCTCGCCGCTGAGGCCGGGCATGCTCATGTCCAGCAGCAGCAGGTCGAACTCGCCCAGCCGCAACTGCTCCAGCACCTGGGCGCCGTTCTCCGCTTCGGCCGCCACCTGCAGGCGGGTGTCGAACTCGATGAGTTGCTTGAGGCCGCCGCGCATGATGGCGTGGTCGTCGGCGATGAGGATGCGGGTCATGCCGTCTCCGTAGGCTCGTTGATGGGGAAGGTGGCCTGCACCGTGGTGCCCTGGCCGGGGTGGCTGAAGATCACCACTTCGCCCCCCAGGCTGGTGCCGCGCTCGCGCATGCCGGCCAGGCCCAGGGAGCGCTTGCCGACCTTGGCCGGGTCGAAGCCGTGGCCGTTGTCGGTGATGTCCAGCACGTAGCGGTCATCGACCTGCTCCAGGCTGACCACCGCCCGGCTGGCACCGGAATGGCGAGCGATGTTGGTCAGCGCCTCCTGGACGATGCGGAAGGCGGTGGTGGCCTGGCTGTCGTCCAGGGCCGGTGCGCCGCTGTGGGCCACCAGCTCGAGGGTGATCTGTGTGTGGTGGCTGCGGAATTCGTCGATCAGCCATTCCAGGGCCGGGTAGAGCCCCATGTTCAACGCCGCCGGACGCAGGCTGGTGGCGATGAAGCGCACCACGCCGATGGTGCGGTCGCACAGGGCCATGAGCCGCTCCACGTCCTCACCGAGCCCCGCGGCCTGCTCGCCGTACTTCAGGCGCAGCAGGGAAATGCCCATGCGCAGGGCGGTGAGGTGCTGGCCCAGTTCGTCGTGGATCTCCCGGGCGATCAGCTTGCGCTCCTCTTCGCGGGCGCTTTCCCGGCGGCTGGACAGCTCGCGCAGCTGGCGGTTGCTGGCGGCCAGGCGGCGTTCCGCCTTGCGGATGCCGCTGACGTCGCGGGCCACCGAGATGACGCTGGTCACTTCGCCCTCGGCGTTGCGCTCCGGCACCAGTTGCATGAGGTAGTGGATCTGCTGGTCACTGGGGCCGTCGATGCCGTGGATCAGTTCCTCTTCCATGGACTCGCCGGTGGCGGCGACCTCGCGCACCAGGTCGCTCATGATGTCGACCTGGGAGTTGTCGCCGAAGACTTCCCGTGCCGGTCGGCCACGGGCCTCCACCAGAGGCAGGCGGCACAGGGCTTCCAGGGCCGGGTTGGCGTAGAGCAGGCGGAAGTCGGGGGTCAGCCGGCCTATGGCGTCGGGCGTGTTCTCGATCAGCGCGCGAAATTGCCGCTCGTTGCGCAACAGGGCGTCGGCGATGCGCCGCCGCTCGGTGAAGTCGTGCATCAGCACGAGGCTGTAGGGGCGCTGGTCATAGCGGAAGCGGTTGAACTGCATCGTCACATAGCGGGGGAAATCCTCCCCCGGGACGTGCAGCTCGCAACTGAGCACGCGCTGGGTGTCCAACGCTTCCTGCAGGCCATCCTCCCGGGCGAACAGTTCGGCGAACTGCTCCGTCAGCAGGGCCAGCACCGGTGCCAGCGGCTGCCCGACGAGGTGTTGGCGCGGCTGGCCGATCAGTTGGCAGGCGGCTTCGTTCAGGTAGCGGATGTTCTGCTCGCCATCGAGCAGCAGGACGCCATCGGCGGTGTAGTCCAGGGCGAAGCTCAGCAGGTGCGTCTGCTCGGCCCGCTCCCGGTGCCCGGCAAGGGGTTGCAGGCGCACCAGGTAATGGGTGGGCTGGCTGCGACCGTCCTCGACCATGCTCAAGCCCAGGTGCAGCCAGCGATGCTCGCCGGACGCGGTGATGAAGCGCATCTCGCCGCAGGACAGGTCGTCGTGCTGGCGACGTGCCCGGTCAAGGGCCTCGCCCAGTGCCTGGCGATCCCTGGGGTGCAGCAGGCTGTCCAGGGGCGTGCCGATCAGGGTCTGCCGGGAGCGCCCGAGCAGTTCCTCCGAGGCTCGGTTGACGTGGCGGACGGTGCCGTCCAGTTCCAGCAGGGCCAGCCCCACCGACGACGACTCGAATGCCCGACGAAAGATCTCTCCCCCAGCGCTTTGGCCCATGACTCCCCCGATCACGTGCGATGCGACTGACGGAGTATGGATCAGTGGCGAAATGCTGGCAGATTTTTGCTCAGGCCCGTCACTGACGCTGCAGTGACAGGGTGCGCTCCGGGGCATGCAGGGGGCAGATGGCCGCACCCGGGGTCCCACCTCGCGGCCGGGGGCGGCGTGCATCGGGCGCGGTGGGGGTCAGGGGGTGGGGGGCTCGACGCCTTGCTCGCGGTAGATGGACACCACCTCGCCATTGCGGCGCATGGCCTCCAGTTCGCGACCGAGGCGATCGTAGATCGCCGCGCGGTCGCTTTCGTAGAGCTTCTTCGAGACGGCGAAACGGTTTTCGACGCGGATCGGTTCGCGCAGCCCGGCGTAGGTGTAGTCGCTGAAACGGATGTTTTCAAAGGCCGTGTCGATGGCGGCCTTGTCCAGGACGGCGATGGTGTCGATGCGACCGGCGCGGAACATGCGCACCAGGATGTCGTCGTCCACTGCCGGCTGCTTGTGCAGGGCCGTGTCGGCGTCGAAACGCGGGAAGTACAGGGTGCTGCGCTTGACGCCGATGCGCAGGGGCGCCAGGTCCTCGTAACGCTCCACCCGTTGGGTGGGGCGGATGGTGAAGAGTATCTGCTTGTCCTGGGTGCCGATGCTCGGCAGGTAGTGCAGGTAGTGGTCGCGCTCCGGGTCGGGCAGTACCCGGGGCACCACGTCGATGCGCCCTTCACGCAGGTCCGCCAGGCTGCGGGCGAACGGCGCATAGCGCCACTCCAGTTGCAGCCCGGCGCGCTCGGCGGCCACTTCCAGCACCTTGACCAGGGGGCCGGTGGGGCGCCCGTCGATGCTCCACATCTCGGGCGGGCGGTCGCGCAGGTCCACACGCAGGGTGTCGGCCTGTGCCAGCACCGGGAGCAGCAGGATCAGGAAGGCAGAAAGCAATCGCATGGGAGGTTCTTCTATTTATTGTCCGTGCCCGTCGAGGGGCCCGCATGCCTGAACTGTGGTGCCGAAACCGCAGGGGCGCAACTCGACTCTCGTAGGGGGCGTCTTCGGCAGGCAACGCGGTGGGAGTGGGCACGAAGCCATGCGGGTTTCACCCGAGCCCGTGCTGGTGCGTCGTACCCCGGGGCGGCTGCTGTCGCCAGGCAGGCTGCAGGGATGATCGGCGCTCGGGCTGAAACCGCGCCTGCTGGCTCAGCCCCGTGGCTGAGGGGGAGGCCGTGTGCGAATCGACGATGACGGCTATGGAACCACGCCGAGAGGGGTCAGCGTCGGTCCGGGCGCGACCAGATCCACAGGTTGCCAAGCAGCATGCCGGCCATGACCAGGTAGAGCCAGGCGCCGTGGGGCAGGCTGATGAGCATGATGACCAGGGCCAGGAGCATCGAGGCGCTGGCGGCGAGCTTGGCACGGCGGGCGATGGCGCGGCCGTTACGCCAGTTCTTGAGGATGGGGCCGAACAGGCGGTGGTTGTCCAGCCAGTTGGCCAGGCGCGGCGAACTCTTCGAGGCGGCCCAGGCGGCGAGCAGGACGAATTCGGTGGTGGGCAGGCCCGGTAGCACCAGGCCGACCATGCCGACGCCCAGGCTGGTGTAGGCCAGCAGGGCGAAGAGCAGGCGGCTGATGCGCGAACGCGATGGAGCAGGCGCGGCGACCGGGAGGTCGCCGGCCAGGGACTCAGGCGGGGGTGTCGGCACTGGTGTAGGCGTGTTGCAGCAGCTCACGGAAGCGGTTGAAGGCGGCGAGGGCGCCCTTGTCCACATCGGCTTCCTGTTCGGCGCTGAGTTCCAGGCCGTCGAGGGTACGGGTGAAGCTTTTCCAGCCTTCGGCGCGGCCGCCGGCGGGCTCACCCAGGTGACGGGCACCGACTTCTTCGGTCAGGCCCAGTGCGGCGACGCGTTTGATCAGGAAGGCGGCGCCGAGCTTGGAGCCTTCGGAAACGAACAGCCAGCCCAGGGCTTCGGCGAAGCTGGGGTTCTGCACGGCGCCGGCGACCGGGGCGGGTACGTCGGTGTCCAGGTCGGCCAGGTCCAGGCGCGCCTGCTCGGCACGGCAGCGGGCGGGCAGGTCGGGGAAGACTTCCACCAGTGCGGCGTCCTGGTACAGGCTCTGCAGCTCGGCCTGGAACAGGTACTGGGCGACCACGAAGCGGGAGAAGTTCTCGCGGTTGGCGAAGGGGTCGTTGGCTTTCACCGCCTGGTCCAGCTCGGCGTGGGGCGCGTGGGTGATCTGGTTGATGCGTTGGGAGCGGAGGGTGCTGGTCATGGAGTCATCCTGAAAATTGGCTTCTGTTGACGAGACGAACGAGCCTGTCCATCGCGTAAAAAATGCCCGCAAGGGGGTGTCGCGCCTGGCGGCCTCCCCATCACGCCGAAGCGGGTAGGGAGGCTTGGCCGGCGGCGATCAGATGTCCCAGACGAGGTTGACGGAGAAGTTGCGGCCCGGTTGGGTCAGGCGGTCGAGGTTGGCCGGGGCGGTTACGCCGGCTTCGCCGACGCCGTCGTAGCCGCGCACGTCATCCCACAGCCAGTACTTCTTGTCGGTCAGGTTGTAGAGGCCGGCGTTGACGGTGAGGTCGTCGGTCAGCTTGTAGTAGCCGGTCAGGTCGAGCATGCCGAAGCCCGGGGTGGCGAACTGGCTGGGGCTGCCATCCGGGGCGTTGAAGTTGTCTTCGTCGATGCGCGTCTTGCGCTTGACCAGGGTCCAGCTCAGTTGGGTGCCGAAGGCATCCTGCTCGTAGCCCAGGCCGAATACGCCGGTCAGCGGGTTGATGCTGTTCAGCGGCTGGCCGGTTTCGTCGTTGCGGCCACGGGCATAGGCAATGGAGCCCTGGGTGTAGAGGCCCGGGAAGGCACCGAAATGCTCCAGGTCCAGGCGGCCCTTGACCTCCATGCCGCGGATGCTGGCACGGCCGATGTTCTTGCTTTGGAACACGGTCAGGCTGCCGCTGCGGCCGACGGCATCGTTGTCGAGGAAGTCGCGGTAGCGGTTGTAGAACACCGCCACGTCGAAGCTGCCGCCTTCGAAGTTGCCACGCAGGCCGGTTTCCAGGCTGCGGCTCTTCTCCGGCTCCAGGTCCGGGTTGGGTTCGACGATGTAACCCAGCGAGGTGTTCTCGAAGCGACCGTACATTTCCTTGGCGTTGGGGGTACGGAAGCCTTCGGCGTATTGGCCGAACCAGGTGTAGGTGTCGTCGAAGGCGTAGGTCACGCCGAACTTCGGCGATACACGCTGCCAGTGCTTGGTTTCGTCGCTCGGGCGGAAGGTGCTGGTACCGATGGTGCGCAGGTAGTCCGGGGTCAGCTCGGGCTCGAGGTCGGTGCGGTCATAGCGCAGGCCGGGGAGAAAGGTCCACTGGTTCCAGCGGATTTCATCCTGGGCGAACAGGGCGTAGGTCTTGACGGTGGGATCGGGGAAATCGCTCTGCGGGGTCAGGCTGTCACTGGCGGTGGGGCTGACCTGGCCGACGCGGTTGGTGCACGTGCCGATGGAGGTGTAGCAGAAAGCGGTGCCGCTGCGCAGGCCGGTGACTTCCTGGTGCTTGAGGTTGAGGCCGTAGGTCAGCAGGTGCTCGGTGTCGCCCAGGCTGAAGGCCTTGTCCAGTTGCGCATCGATCACCCACAGACGGTCCTTGTAGTAGGTGTCGCGGTAGCGCATCACGTCGCGGGAGATGACGCCGGTGAAGGGGTTGCTGGGGACGTAGCGTTCCTGGGTGCTCTGATCGGTCTTGGCGATCTGGTAGTTCAGGCTCCACTTCAGGTTGTCGGCCAGCAGGCTGTCGAGGGCGACGGTGTGTTCCAGGCCGAAGCGCTCGCGGGTGATGGTGTCGTTGCCGCTGCGCGACTTGTAGTAGTCCGAGCCCACGCCGATGGTGGGGGCGTTGAAGGGGCCGCCGACGGCGCTGAGCTGGTTGGTGTCGCGATCGTCCTTGTACTTCTCGTAGGTCAGTTGCAGGCGGTCGGTGTCGTTGTAGTTCCAGCCCAGCTTGGCCAGGACGTTGGTGGAACGCACGTCTTCCGGGTTGGCTTCGGTGCGGGCCAGGCCGGTGCCGCCGTGGCCGCCGAAGGATTCGGTCTCGTGGCCGTTGCGTTGGGACAGGTGCAGCAGGGCGTCGAACTGCTCGTGGCGGCCGGCGACGGTGGCCGAGTTGAGCCAGCTGTCGTCGGCGGAGCTGTAGCCGGTCTTCAGGCGGGCACCGACATCGCTGCCGGGCTTGATGATGTCGTCGGCATCCAGGGTGAAGTAGCTCACCGCGCCGCCGATGGCGTTGCTGCCATAGAGGGCCGAAGCCGGGCCGCGGAGGATTTCCACGCGCTTGACGATTTCCGGGTCCACGTAGTTGCGGTGGGTCTGGGCGTAGGGGCCGTAGAAGAAGCTGGCCGGCACTTCGACGCCGTCGATCTGGGTCAGTACGCGGTCGCCGTCGATGCCGCGGATGTTGTAGCCGCTGGTGCCGGCGCGCTGGCCGGCACCGCCGACGGAGACGCCCGGCTCGTCACGCACCAGGTCGCGGATGTTGTTGACGTTCTTGCGGTCCAGCTGTTCGCGGCTCTTCACGCTGACGGTGACCGGCACGGTGCTGGCGCTCTGCTCGTGGCGGGTAGCGGTCACGGTGGTGGGGTTCAGCTCCATGGCCAGGCCCTTGGCCGGGGTGCGTACCAGCACCACGCTGCGCTCGCCGACGGCGCGGTATTCCAGGCCGGTGCCTGCCAGCAGGCGCTGCAGGGCCTGTTCGGCCGGCAGGCGGCCGTTGACGCCGGGGGACTGCACGCCAGCGGCGAGATCGGAAGAGAGGCCGACCTGCCAGCCGCTCACGGCGCTGAAGGCGTTGAGCGCTTCCACCAGGGGCTGGCGGGCGATGGCGAAGCTGTAACCGCCCTGGCTGGCCAGCTGGGTCGGCGCAGCACCGGTTTCGGCGGCCTGGGCGATGCCGACGGGCAGGCTGCCCAGGGCGATGGACAGGGCCAGCAGCGACACGCCGGTGGGGGCGGACAGGCGCAGGGTGGGGCGGTTTGAGCGGGTGGTCATGGGAGCGGCTCTCTTCGGTCCGTTAATCGCATTTCTAATGCGAATCAGTGTCATTGGCTTTTGACGAGACGAACGAGAAAACGCAATCGCGTAAAAATAATGTCGGGGTTACTCCGACGGGGGGTGACAAGGCCCGTAGGCGCGTGTCGGGCGAGGCCTCCGAACCGGCAACAGGGCTGCGCCCTGGTGAACTCGAACTCATGGCGCGTAGGGTGGATGACGCTCTTTTCATCCACCAACGGAGTGACCAGCGAGCCCGAGGCAGCCCTGGGCCGGGCGCGATTCAGCAGGGGTTGGAAGGAGAGGCGCGGGGTGGGCGCGGCTGAATCGGCCCACCCATTCAGTCGAGGATGACCAGGGCAGGGAATTCGTGGAGCTTGGTCGAGGTGATGTGGGCGAGGGAGCGCACCACGCCCAGGGGATCGTCCAGGCGGTAGTTGCCGGTGACGGTGCGCTCGCCCAGGTGCTCGTCGGTGCTGATGATCCAGCCCGGGTAGTAGCGGCGCAGCTCGGCCAGCACTTCACGCATGGGGCAGTCTTCGAACACCAGGCGGCCCTTGACCCAGGCCAGCTGGTCGGCCTGGCCGTGGCGGCGGTCACCGAAGCCGGCAGGGCCGATGCGGATGCTGTCGCCGGCGCTGAGGCTGACGCGGGCGTTGTCTTCCCGCGAGCGCAGGTCGACTTCGCCGCGCTCGACGCTGACTTCGGCCTCGTCACCCAGGTAGCGCACGGCGAAGGCGGTGCCGCGCACCGAGACCTGCACCGGGCCGGCGTCCACCTCGAAGGGGCGGCTGCGGTCGTGGGCGACGTCGAAGTAGGCCTCGCCCTGGTAGAGGCGGGCACTGCGTTGCTGGTCATCGATGCGGCTGGAGAAGGCGGTGTCGGTATTGAGCAGGATGCGCGAGCCGTCGGCGAGCTCCAGGTTCTGGCGCTGGCCGACCTCGGTGAGGTGGTCGGCGCGCAGGCGCAGCAGCAGGTCGCTCTGCAGGCCCACGGCCACCGCCAGGAGCAGCACGGCGGCTGCGGCCAGGGGCTTGAGCAGGGCGCGGCGGACCGGGCGCTTGTGTTCACGGTCGAGGCGAGCGGCGGCGGCGGTGAGCAGCGGCGATTGCCAGAGGCTCTGGGCCAGGCGGAAGGCCAGGGCGTTGTCCGGCGAGGCGGCCATCCAGGCCTCGAAGCGGGCGCGGCATTCGGCGTCGGCGTTGTCGAGGAGGATCAGCCAGTCCAGCGCTTCGCCCAGGCGCGCGTCGTCGGCACCGGGGCCGGCTGCGGGCGGAACGGGATCGGGCTGGGGCACGGCGCCTACCTCGGATTCGGGGGCGCCTATTCTTGTCGAACCCGAGGCCGAGCGGAAGTCCTTCATGTCGGCGGATCCAGGCGGCTGAGCAGGTTCATGCAGATCGCCATGATCAGCTTGAGTTCCTTTTGCACCGTGCTGGGCGACACATCCAGCTCTTCGGCGATCTCCGCGTAGCCATGCCCGTGCAGGCGGCTGAGGATGAAGATGCGCTGCTGGCGCTGGGTCAGCTGGGACAGGGTGCTGCCCAGGCGCTGCAGGAGCTTCTCC
>BATO01000143.1 GCA_000474255.1 Aquipseudomonas alcaligenes MRY13-0052 | reverse complement strand
CTCGGCCAGCACCGCCACCAGGCGGCCCTCGGCCAGGTCCTGGTCGGTCATGAAACTGGCCAGGCAGGTGATGCCCTGGCCGGCCAGGGCCAGCTGGCGCAGGGTCTCACCGCTGGAGGCACGCAGGTTCGGCTGCACCGACAGCTGGTTGCCGCAGACATGGCGCACCGGCCACTGGTTGAGGCTTTCCGGTTGGGTGAAGCCCAGCAGGCGATGGGCCTTGAGGGTCTCCACGCTGTCGGGCATGCCGTGGCGCGCCAGGTACTCCGGGCTCGCCACCAAGTGCAGGCGGCTGGCGCCCAGGGGCCGTGCGTGCAGGGTGGAATCGCTCAGCGGGCCGATGCGGATGGCCAGGTCGGTGCGGTGCTCCAGCAGGTCGATGATCTGGTCGTTGGTGTTCAGCTCCAGTTGGATGTCCGGGTACAGCGCGCGGAACTCGCCGATATGCGGCACCACCGCATGCAGCATGAACGGCGAGGCGGCGTTGATGCGCAGGCGCCCGGCGGGCTTCTGCTGGCGCAGGGCCAGGCGTTCTTCCAGGGCCTCCATCTGCTGGAGGATCTCCTTGGCACTGTCGAAAAAGAAGCGCCCTTCCTCGGTCAGCTCCATGCGCCGCGTGGTGCGGTTCAGCAGGGTGGTGGCGAGCTTCTCTTCCAGGCGCGACAGGGTGCGGCTCACCGCTGACGGCGTCAGCCCCAGGTGCTCGGCGGCGGCGCTGATGGAGCCGCACTCGACGACGCTGACGAAATGCTGGAGCTCATCGGAGGTGGCTTTCATGGCGGCCTCATTCGTGATCGGCAGGCAAGGCCGAAGGGCGGATAGCGCTTTTTTCTGCGTGGAATTGTAGGCCTCTCTGGGGGACTTATTCATTGCCCATGCGGTGCTAGCCGCCCCACGGAGCAAGAGGCTTCTGTCTATGGAGAGAGAGGTGAGCCCCAGCGATGTTGGGCCGACGACATGGATTTCGCGTTGCTAGCGGATAGGCGCCTGCTCCATGGCGAAGCCGGCCCATGTCCACCCGCAAAAAGGGCCGCATCGCGGCCCTTTACCTTTACTTCACCAGCCGTGCATCCAGGCTGTTCTGCGCCAGGCGCTGGGCTTGATCCTGGCTCATGCCCAGGTGTTCGTGCAGGGCGTAGAAGTTTTCGGTGACGTAGCCGCCGAAGTAGGCCGGGTCATCGGAGTTCACCGTCACCTTCACACCGCGCTCGAGCATGTCGAGGATGTTGTGCTGGCTCATGTGGTCGAACACGCAGAGCTTGGTGTTGGACAGCGGGCAGACGGTGAGGGGGATCTGCTCGTCGATGATGCGTTGCATCAGGCGCTCGTCCTCGATGGCGCGCACGCCGTGGTCGATGCGCTCGATCTTCAGCAGGTCGAGGGCCTCCCAGATGTATTCCGGCGGGCCTTCCTCGCCGGCATGGGCGACGGTGAGGAAGCCTTCGCCACGGGCACGGTCGAACACGCGCTGGAACTTGCTCGGCGGGTGACCCATCTCGGAGCTGTCCAGGCCCACGGCGACGAAGGCGTCGCGGAAGGGCAGCGCCTGGTCGAGGGTTTTCTGCGCCTCGTCTTCGGAGAGGTGGCGCAGGAAGCTGAGGATCAGCCCGCTGCTGATGCCGAGCTGCTTGCGGCCGTCGTCCAGGGCATGGCGGATGCCGTTGAGCGCCACTTCGAAGGGGATGCCGCGATCGGTGTGGGTCTGCGGGTCGAAGAAGGGTTCAGTGTGGATGACGTTCTGCGCCTTGCAGCGTTGCAGGTAGGCCCAGGTCAGGTCGTAGAAGTCCTGCTCGGTACGCAGCACATCGGCGCCGGCGTAGTAGAGGTCGAGGAATTCCTGCAGGTTGCCGAAGTCGTAGGCGCGGCGCAGGGTTTCGACGTCGTGCCAGGGCAGGGTGACCTTGTTGCGTTCGGCCAAGGCGAACAGCAACTCGGGTTCGAGCGAACCTTCCAGGTGCAGGTGCAGTTCGGCTTTGGGCAAGGCATTGAGCCAGTCGTACATGGTGGTTTCTCGTTATCAGGCAAGGTCGCCTGCAAGTTTAACTTCCCGGACAGGATTTCGCCGAACAGCCGCCCGAACGGTGTTGCCCCAGGAGCCACCCGGCGGCCCCTGGCGAACGGCACTCGCCCAGGCGCTCAGGCGGTTTCTTCGCGGCGGTAGGCGTAGGTGTCGGCGAAGCGCGAGAGCAGGTACTCGGCGCTGCTCACCGGCGGGTATTTCGGCGGGTTGTCGGCGCTGGAGCAGTTGGGCAGGCAGCTGATTTCCGTATCCGGGTGCGGTTCGGCGAAGAAGGGCATGGAGTAGCGGTGCACACCCAGGGGGCTGATGACCCGGTGCGGGGTGGACTTGTACCGGTCGTTGCTCCAGCGCGCCATCATGTCGCCGATGTTGACCACGAAGCTGCCGGCGATCGGCGGCGCGTCGATCCACTGGCCGCGCACGTCCTGCACCTGCAGGCCGCCGGCGTCGTCCTGGTAGAGCAGGGTGACGCAGCCGTAGTCGGTGTGCGCGCCGGCGCCCTGTTGCTCGGCGGAGCTGGCGGTATGGCGCGGCGGGTAGTGGATCATGCGGAACACGCTGATGGGCTCGGCGAAGCGCTGGTCGAAGAAGTCGCGGTCGATGCCCAGGGCCTGGGCGATGGCCCGCAGCAGGGTCTGCGCCAGGGCCTGCATGTCGGCGTAGTGCTGCTCCATCAGCGGCGCCCAGCCGGCCTGTTCGGGGTGGCGGTTGGGGCCGCGCAGGGGCTTGCCGGCCAGCACCTCGGGGTGGTTCGCGTCCATGTGGAAACCCATGTCGAAGGTCTCCTTCAGGTCGCTCGGCTTGCTCGGGTCGAGCTGCTCGGTGGCGATGGCGCCGTAGCCGCGATGGTGCGCCGTGCGGGTGATGTCGATCTTCAGCCTCTCCGCCTCGGGCTGGGCGAAGAAGGCCTTGGCCGCCGCCAGCAGTGCCTCGATGCGCGCGGGGGCGATGCCGTGGCCGGTGATGTAGAAGAAGCCCCAGTCGCGGCAGGCGACGTCGATGCGCGCCGCGACCTGCTGCCAGGCCTGGTGGTCATCACCGTAGAGCGCGGCGATGTCGATGATGGGGAGCTGGTTCATCGGTGATCCTTGGATCCTTTGGGAGAACACCCTCTCCCCGGGCTGGGGAGAGGGGCTGCGCTTACTTCGGCAGTTCCGCCTTGATGCCTTCGACGTAGTAGTTCATGCCGGCCAGGTCGGCGTTGGTGGCGGTCACGCCGTCGGCCAGCTTGATGGCGCCGCTCTGGTCCTTGATCGGGCCGGTGAAGGGGTGGAACTCGCCGCTCTTGATGCTGGCGATGATTTTCTCCGCCTCGGCCTTCACGTCGACCGGCACCAGGTCGCTGATGGGCAGCTGGATGGTGTCCTCGGCCAGGCCGCCCCAGTAGTCCTGGGATTTCCAGGTGCCGGCCATCACGCCTTCGGCAGCCTGGATGTAGTGCGGCCCCCAGTTGTTGACGATGGAGGTGAGCACGGCCTTCGGGCCGAAGTGGGCCATGTCCGAGGCGTAGCCCACGGAGTACACGCCACGGCGCTCGGCGGCCTGGATCGGCGCCGGGCTGTCGGTGTGCTGGAAGACCACGTCCACGCCCTGGTCGATCAGCGCGTTGGCGGCGTCGGCTTCCTTGCCCGGGTCGAACCAGGAGTTGACCCAGACCACCTTGATCTCGGCCTGCGGGTCGTACTTGTTCAGCGCCAGCTGGATGGCGTTGATGTCGCGGATCACCTCGGGGATGGGGAAGGAGGCGATGTAGCCGATCTTGTGGCTCTTGGTCATCTTCGCCGCCAGGTAGCCGCCGACGTAGCGGCCCTCGTAGGAGCGCGACAGGTAGGTGCCGAGGTTCTTGTCCTGCTTGTAGCCGGTGGCGTGCTCGAAGGTGACTTTGGGGAACTGCTTGGCCACCTTGGCGGTGGGGTTCATGTAGCCGAAGGAGGTGGTGAAGATCAGGTCGTAGCCGCCCTTGGCCATGTTGCGGATGACCCGCTCGGCATCGGCGCCCTCGGCGACGTTCTCGACGAAGCTGGTCTCGACCTTGTCGCCCAGCTTGGCCACCAGCGCCTTGCGGCCTTCCTCGTGCTGGTAGGTCCAGCCGTGGTCGCCGATGGGGCCGACATAGACGAAGCCGACCTTCAGCGGGTCGGCGGCGGAAGCGCCGAGGGTGGCACTGAAACCGATGGCGGCGACGAGCGTGCGCAGCAGGTTCTTCTTGGAATCGAACATGGGGGATGGGGCTCCTGGTCTGTTGTTCTTTGCTGTGCCCTGTGGGCTGACCAGGCGATTGCAAAAAATTGACCAACTGGACAAGCCGCGCGTAAAGCCCCGTGCCAGGCCCCTCGCTGCAGGCGTTGCGCACCATCCGCGAGCGCGGATGGTGCACGGCGAGCGCTGCCCGCCGCCTGCTGGTGCGTCACCAGGGAATGGTCTGGCCCTGGTAGTCGATGTAGTGATGGCCACCGCGACCGGCGAAGGCTTCGATCTGCTGCACCAGGCCCTGGACGCTGGTGGCGACGTCGATCTCGGCTGACTCGCCGCCCATGTCGGTCTTCACCCAGCCCGGGTGCAGGCTCAGCACCGTGGGTGACGCGTCGCCCCATTCGGCCACCAGGCTGCGGGTCAGGGTGTTCAGCGCGGCCTTGCTGGCGCGGTACAGCGCCAGGCCGCCGGCGTCGTTGCCGGCCACGCTGCCCAGTATCGAACTCATGAAGGCCAGGGTGCCGCCGGGCAGCAGGTTGTCGCGCAGGCGCTGGGCCAGGCGGATGGGCGCCACGGCATTGGTGAGGAACAGCTGGGCGATCTCGGCCTCGGTGGCCTGCACCGCGGATTGGTGCGCCGGGCCGTAGACCCCGGCGTTGACCAGGATGAGGTCGAAGGCGCGGCCGTCCAGCTCACCGGCCAGGGTCTCCAGGCCGGCGACGCTGTCCAGGTCCAGGGTTTTCACCTCGACGCCCTCCAGCGCGGCCAGGTCGCCGGCGCCCTGAGGGTTGCGCACGGTGGCGGTGACCTGCCAGCCGGCGGTCTGCAGTTGCTTGACCAGGCCCAGGCCGATGCCCCGGGAGGCGCCGATGATCAATGCGGTTTGTGTGCTGCTCATGTGCGGTCCTCTGCATGTGAAGACCGGCAAGAGTAGCCGTTTATTGAGTGCGTGTGCCTGGGCTTCCCGGACTGAAGTCCGGGCTACGCTTCGCACGGCCCAACCCTGTAGCCCGGGCTTCAGCCCGGGAGTGATGTCAGGTCAGTGCCCACCCTTCCACGGCTGGCCCAGGGACACGGGGGCGAACAGGCGGGTGCGCACGGCATCGCGGGAGAGCAGCACCAGCACCAGAATGGTCGCCACGTAGGGCAGCATCGCCAGCAGGTTGGCCGGGATGGCCAGGCCGACGCCCTGGGCCACCAGGTGGAGGATGCTGGCCAGGCCGAAGAGGTAGGCGCCGAGCAGCACGCGGAACACCCGCCAGCTGGCGAACACCACCAGGGCGAGGGCGATCCAGCCGCGCCCGGCGGTCATGTTCTCCGCCCACATCGGCGTGTACGCCAGGGACAGGTAGGCCCCGGCCATGCCCGCCATGGCTCCGCCGAAGAGCACCGCCAGGGTGCGCACGCGCAGCACCGGCAGGCCCATGGCGCTGGCCGCATCGGGGTTCTCGCCCACGGCCTGGAGCACCAGGCCGATGCGGCTCTTGAGCAGCGCCCAGGCGATGAGCGCGAACAGCGCGAAGGACAGGTAGACCATCAGGTCCTGGCTGAACAGCATCTTGCCCAGCAGCGGAATGCCGCTGAGCAGCGGGATGGCCACCGGCTCGAAACCGGACAGCGGCTTGCCCACCCAGGCGGCACCGACGAAGGACGACAGGCCGATGCCGAAGATGGTCAGCGCCAGGCCCGTGGCCACCTGGTTGGCGTTGCAGCCCAGGGCCACCAGGGCGAACAGGGCGGACAGCAGCATGCCGGCGGCCATCGCCAGCAGCACGCCAATCCACAGGTTGCCGGTGCTGATGGCGGCGATGAAGCCCACCACCGCACCGAACAGCATCATCCCTTCCTGGCCGAGGTTGAGCACGCCGCTCTTCTCGCACACCAGCTCGCCCAGGGCGACCAGCAGCAGCGGCGTGCCGCAGCGGACCATGGCGTAGAGGATGTTGGTCAGCAGATCTAGATCCATGGGGAAACCTCGGTTTTGTAGCGGGAAGCTGGAAGCTCGAAGCTGGAAGAAAAAGCGTCGTTCATATCGGCTGCACCGTCTTCAAGCTTCCGGCTCTCGGCTTCCAGCTCAACGCCAAGCGTGGCCGTTACAGAATCAGCACGTCGCAGGTGAGCAGGAGGGACAGCACCAGTTTTGTAGCGAGAAGCTTGAAGCTGGAAGCTGGAAGAAAAAGCGTCGTTCATGTCGATTGCACCGTTTTCAAGCTTCCGGCTTTCAGCTTCCAGCTCCACGCGAAGCGTGGCTTGTACAGAATCAGCACGTCGCAGGTGAGCAGGAGGGACAGCACTGGTTTTGTAGCGGGAAGCCGGAAGCTCGAAGCTGGAAGAAAAAGCGTCGTTCATGTCTGTTGCACCGTCTTCAAGCTTCCGGCTTCCGGCTTCCAGCTCCACGCCAAGCGTGGCCGATAGAGAATCAACACATCACAGGCGAGCAGGAAGAACAGCATCATTCCCTGGAACAGCTGGGTGATGGATTGCGGCAGGTTGAGGGCCATCTGCGCGTTTTCGCCGCCCAGGTAGAGCAGCGCCATCAGCAGCCCGGCAACGAGGATGCCGAAGGGGTTGAGGCGGCCGAGGAAGGCCACGGTGATGGCCGCGTAGCCGTAGCCCGGCGATACCTGCGGCACCAGCTGGCCGATGGGGCCGGTGACCTCGCCGACGCCGGCCAGGCCCGCCAGGCCGCCGCTGACCAACAGCGCCAGCCACACCAGGCGCTTCTCGCGGAAGCCGACGAAGCCGGCGGCGCGCTTGTCCAGGCCCAGTACCTTGATCTGGAAGCCGAGGAAGCTCTTGTGCAGCAGCACCCACACCGCCACCAGGGCGAACAGGGCGAAGTACAGGCCGATGTGCAGGCGCAGGTCCTCGAGCACCGGCGGCAGGCGCGAGGCATCGCCGAACATGGCCGACTCGGGGAAGTTGAAGCCGGCCGGGTCCTTCAGCGGGCCGTGCACCGCATAGAGCAGCAGGTTCAGGGCCACGTAGTTGAGCATGATGGTGGTGAGGATCTCGTTGGCGTTGAAGCGCGTGCGCAACCAGGCCGCCAGGCCACCCCAGGCGGCACCGGCGAGCATGCCGGCGGCCAGCACCAGGGCCAGGGCCCAGCGGCTTTCCCAGTCGATGATGTGCACCGCCACGGCGCTGCCGGCCAGGGCGCCCAGCAGCAGCTGGCCTTCGGCGCCGATGTTCCAGATGCGCGCCTGGTAGGCCACCGCCAGGCCCAGTGCGCAGAGCAGGATGGGCAGCGCCTTCACCAGCAGCTCGGAGATTCCGTAGAGGTCGCTGATGGGCGCCACCAGCAGGGCGTGCAGGGTTTCCAGCGGGTCATGGCCGAGGGCGACGAACAGCCCCGAGCCACAGGCCAGGGTCAGCAGGCCGGCCAGCACCGGGGACAGCAGGAGCATCGCGCGCGACTGCTGCGTGCGGGGTTCCAGGGATAGCAACATGAAAGGCTCCGGGCGCTCAGGCGGCTTGGGTCGAATCGAACTGGCCGGCCATCCAGCGGCCGACCTCCTGCGGGCTGGTGGCGACCACGGGCTTGAGCGCCGACAGCTCGCCGCTGCACAGGGCGCCGATGCGGTCGCTGATCTGGAACAGCTCGTCGAGGTCTTCGGAGATCACCAGGATCGCCGCGCCGGCATCGCGCAGGGCGATCAGCGCGCGGTGGATGGCGGCGGCGGCACCGACGTCCACGCCCCAGGTGGGGTGGGCGGCCACCAGCAGCTTCGGTTGCTGGAGGATCTCGCGGCCGAGGATGAATTTCTGCAGGTTGCCGCCGGAAAGGCTGCGGGCGGCGGTGTGGGCGTCCGGGGTCTTCACCGCGAAGCGCTGGATGATCTCGTTGGCGAAGGCCAGCACCTGGCCGCGGCGGATCATGCCCCGGCTCAGCAGCCCGCGCTGGAAGCCGGTGAGCAGGGCGTTGTCGGCCAGGCTCATGTCCGGCACCGCG
>BATO01000144.1 GCA_000474255.1 Aquipseudomonas alcaligenes MRY13-0052 | reverse complement strand
GCCGCGGCGTTGATGGCGGAAACGAAAACGCCCGCACGGCGGCGGGCGTTCGGGAGGGCGTGCAGCAACTGCTGCTCAGTGATCTGCATATTGGCTCCACAAACGAAAAGCCCCGCACTTGGCGGGGCTGTCAGGTAGGTTCGGCCTGAGGCGGCCAGTTCATCGGCGGGAGCATGGCGAGCAGCTCGGCCTCGGTGGGCACCGGGGCGCCGGCCTTCACATCAGCAACCAGCTGATAGCCCAGCGCCCAGCAGGCGTCCCTCCACTCGACGCCTGCCTGGCCCTCCGCCTGGAACTGAGGGTTGGTGCTGGTGGCGTAGGTGCACAGGCTGAGGATGCTGTCGTAGTTGCGCTGGCGCGCGACGCCATCCATGTGCGCCTGCACCACCGCTGTGAGGCGAGCGACCACCTCGGCCTCGTTCAGGGCTGGCTGGTGGAACGCGCCATCCTGGTAGAAGTACCCCTGCTGCACCCACGCCGGGCATTCGACCCAGAGCAGCGACGGGTTGAACTCGGGCCAGGGGTCGTAGCTGGCCGTCTCCATGACAATGCCGTTCTCGATTCGGGCCCTCATGACATGAACTCCCAGACGATCACCCCTCCGGCGGCGCCGTCACGCCCGCCACCGGACGATACTCCTGGTGAACCGACTACAACCGATGCAGAGGCTGGGGCAGCGATGTTAGACCACGAGGAGCCTCCGCCGCCTCCGGTCTGGCTGCCGTTGCTATCAGCCCCGCCGCCTCCGCCCGGCCACCCCCCTGCTGTTGCGCCGCCAGCAGCGGCGGACCGGCTTAGTCCGCCAGAACCACCACGAGGGCACGAGCCTCCAGGTGCTCCATAACCATTGGCATCAACCCCAGCACCAGCACCGCCGGTAAAATTCAGTTGCCCCCCGGACGCCGTCCCTCCAGCCCCGCCATAGCCACCGCTACCAGCCTGGCCGCCAGTGCAACTGATGGTGCCAAACGAGGAGGTGGCGCCATTTGATCCGTTCCCACCAGGCCCTCCGCCCCCATAGACCTCGACAATGATGCGGGTGGTGCCGGCGCCGCGCGTCCAAGTGGTTGAGGTTCCGCCAGTCGAATAGATCGTTTGCCGAAGGAGACCGCTGAATGCGCTGTACCCCGAGCGCTTGATATCGACGAGGGATTCCATCAGAGACTCACCAGAACTCGGAGGGCGTTAGCGCCCGGCGCGGTATCAACGACGATGGTCACGGCGTTGAGACTGGTGCGTTGCACTTCCGTGAGCACCGAATCGTAGTTGCCGCTGTTGCGGATCACCTCGACCTTGACGTCTCGGCTGTTGAAGTTGTGGGTGACGGTGAAGCTGGTAGCGCTGCCATCCCCAATGTTCTGCCCCATTCGGCGACTACGGCCCGACCAGTTCGCGAGCTTCAAAGGCGTGACAATTCGGGCGTCGTCGGTGCCGGTATCGGTCTCGGACTGCGTGGCCAACTCGGCGATACCAGCGCTGCTCTCGGTAGCCGCACCTGCCGTGGTGCCGAACGGGCCCCACACCACCGGATCGGTATCGAGCACGAATCCGACAGCCGACTGCCGGAAGGTGGCGCCGGCGCTGGTACCGGAGTCGACACTCACCACGGCGTTGGTGAGTTCGCCGGCAGTGTTGGCATCCAGGGAGCGCGTCATCGGGGTGGACGCACCGTTCCAGATGTAGATGCCGTTCTGGCTGGCCGTGGTCTGAGAGCGAACCAGGACGCGATCCAGGGAGGCCATGGTCACGCCGTCGATGGTTGCGCCGGGCGAAGCCAGGTTGAGGTTCCCCTGGGTGGCCACCCGCACGTTGTCCTTCCAGGCCAGGCCCTCGAGGATGCTGTCGACATAGCCCTTGGTGGCCGGCTCGTCGGCCTGCAGCGGGGATGGAAGGCCAAAGATCCGGGCCAGGCTGCCGAAGTTGAGAGAGCGAAGTACATCGAACATGTTGTGTTTCTCCTATGAGCAGATGGCAAACCCGGCAACCGGCATGTCGAAGATGACCTCTGCCTGGTTGAGCGAGATGTGGTGGACCTCCCCCATTACCATTCGGCTACCCACGTTGTAGGCGCTAATGTTGGGGCGGAATCCGAGAAGGTGATTGATGTTCCAGATGGAGGCGGGCGTAGCCTGGGTGTGTTCGTAGGAAGCGGACGACGCCCCAGCTGGGCCCTGCGGCCCGGTGGCCACGACAGCCGCAGGAGCTCGCCTGGGTTCCGTGACGATCACCACCGGCTGCGCAACGACTACGGCGGGCGAGGTGTCAGCCATGGCAGCACCCTCCCCCGCTGCTGACGACCACCTCGCCGCGCAGCCAGCGCTCCACGCGACCATCGGTGTAGGTGAGGTCGAGGTCCCATTCGCCGCGCGTCCAGGTGATGGCGGCGGTCTGCTCGGGCGTGAGCACAATCAGCAGCTGGCCCAGGCCGGTGACGGTGAGCCCGTCGCCCAGCGTGAGCACGATCGGATCGGCGCCATCACCTCTGATCTCGACTCTGGCGCCCATGCCGGTGAGGTCAACCGGCAGCTGGAAGACCAGCACGCCGCCGCTGGCCTTCAGCTGCAGCCCGTTGATGTCGTTGAACTCGACCGTATCGGCGTCGACTACGCGGGTCATGCGACCCACGGCAGTGGCCTTGTCCAAGTTCAGGCCCTGGCCCTGCTGGATTCCCTCGCACCAGGTCATCCATTCCCCGGGCAGGCCGTGGCCTGGCACCGTCATCCTCAGCGGGGCGGTCTGCTGGATCTCCGTGATCGGCTTGTAGGTGTAGGTCGGCTGCATCAGCAGGAGCGGCTGCTGCAGAGTGGCGCCCGGAATGATGGGCAGGTCTAGGCGGGCCGGCGTCATGCTGGCTACTCCTTGTGTCAGGGGTGTCAGGCGCCGGCGGCGCGGTGCAGGCGGAAGAGCGGCGGGTTGGCGGCGGCCAGGTCAGAGCGCAGGAACTCCCAGGTATCGGGCGAACCGGTGGACCAGCTGATCGAGCGCTGCAACAGCGTGTAGCGGCTGTTCCCGTCGGCGGAAGTGCCGAGGACGGGGGTGCCTACCGAGGCCGCGCGAACGAACGGAGAACCGTTCGGGTGGGCAGCCAGCCAGTAGCGGCGACCTCCAGCCAGAGCAGCCGGAACACCCAGAGTCACAGTTGCCTGGCCCGTGGATGCAGCCGATACGCTGCCTAGCGACCCGGAAATGCCAGCGCCCGGCCAGCCAGCAGCATCCGACTCGTAGATCCGCATGGTGATCACGCTGGCGGACGCGGCCGTGGTGATGATCATCGACACCTGGTCAACGGTCATGTCATGGGGCGGCACGAACGGAACGAGGTAGACGGTGTTCGCGGTCATGAACTGCGTCGAGTTCGTGAAGCTCACCGGGATGTTGTCAGTCCAGCCGTCCTCCGGGATCTCGAACACGGGAACGCTGACCCACTCCTCGAAGCGCCGCAAGTGGAGGCGGCCATCGTCATTCACCTCCTCGATGCCACCACCGGGCCCCGTGCCACCGCCGGCGTCACGGAGCTGAGCGAGCAGACCAGCAGTAACACGGCCGCTCACGACCGTGCCGGCCGGCCAGAGCCTGGCGGCAGTCCCTTCCTGAGCGCGGGCGATGGTCAGCACGCCAGAGGCATTGGCGGTGACCTTCACAATCTCCCAGGCGTTCTCCTGCCCCGACACGTCGACGCCCACCAGGGTCGCAAGGTAGTAGTCGCCACCTGTCAGGCCGGTGAGCAGCGCCGCACGGTCGGTCTCGACGGTCATGCTGGTGGCGCCGGCGGCCAGTTCGGCCTGCAGGGTCGCCGTCCAGTTGTTCACGAACAAGGGTTTGGCCATCAGATCCATCCTACGATCCCCGCCGACAGGGCGGAGGCTTCATGGGTTACAGGGTTCCAGGCGCAGTAGGGCCTAGGCCCATACAGCTTGTTTCGGTCTGGAAAGAAGGCGAGCGCTGCAGCATGGCTCTCATCCAGCAGCAAAGGAGCAGAAGCAGTGGCTGGGCACGCCGCTCCGATGTAGCGATGCACCGGTAGTGGCGTCTGAGCGGTCAGAACCACGTAAAGGCCGATCATGTTGTTGCTGTAGGCGATGATGTCGAAGGCCTCCCCCATTCCCGGCGTGCCGAAGGCACCACGGGGGAACAACAACTGCATAGATACCAGAGGGGGAGGCTTAGGCAATGGCCCCGTGGAGCCGATTAAGATCTCATCGCGATACACTGCTCCGTTGAGGGTGGCAAAAAAATGTGTGGTCCCGTCAGTGCCGGCAGTCGGAGGTGATGCGGTCTCCTCGAGTCCCTCTAGCGTCAACTCAGCGGCCTTAATTTCCTCGACCCACAGACGCCACCGATGCAGAGTTCGCCTGGAGCCTAACGTCGACTGCTCGTACTCCTGTTGATACTCCTCATAGCAATCGACGTAGCAGTGAACCAGGCCGCCATCCAGGCCGAACCAGACTGCCCATATGCGGTCAGTGAGTTCTCGGGTTACGGTACCCGTTGCGGCAATCAAGCCCCCACTCGGCCCAGGCGTCACGGTCATCGCATCGATGTAGCTCGCAGAGCCTAGAGTCTCCGCCCGATCATGGAGAACAGTGACCGCCGCCGCGAATGGAGTACCGGCGCCGCCGGTGACCTCAACGAGCAGAAACCCCACCGGCATCGGCCTCTCACGGACACCATAAGCTGGATCGCGGATGTACAACATCAGGATCGCCTTGCGACCGTCGCTGCTTATGTCGAGCGGTACCGGCCACTGGAGCACCGGTGCTTCACCCTCCCCGAAATCCAGGATTGGCGTCGACTGGCCATTGTCCGCCGGCCAACTGACGCTGATCGCCTTGGTCTGCGGGGGCTTGCCGAACTCGCCCATGCGCTTTGCCTGCGCACCATCCAGGTCGATGATCCAGCGCGTGCCGTCCGGCGAGCAGTAAAGCCAGCCGCCCAGGTCCTGGCCGTAGAGGGCGGTGCCGCTGAGGATCGCCTCGTTCCACCAGGCGCGACCGGCGGCAGCATCCTCTGCAGCCTGCTCCGGAGTGCGCCAGGTCAACGGCGTGCCAGGGACGTGGATGCGGTAGTTGGTGCTGCCGGTGAGCGGGTGCTCGCGCGTCTGCCCGTTGGGCAGCACGATCTCGCCCTGGCTGGGGTTGGCCGCCGGCCGGATCAGGCCATGCCATGGCCAGCCCCAGGCGTTGACCTTGTCGGTCAGCACTCCTTGAACGTTCATCATGCCGGCGGCTCCGCCAGGAAGATCACCACGTCGGCCTCGGCGTCATCCTTGAGCCGCAGGGTCTTGATCGGCATCACCTCGAACGTGAAGATCCCCTCCGAACTGGTCAGGGTCCGGTCGCCGTAGTAGTCCCGGTCGGGAACCGTAACGCCCTCGACGACCTTGGTCTGCTCGGTCAGGGGGCTGGCGATGCCGCCGCCTGCTCCACCTGAGCTTGGAGTTGATGGGTCCCAATACCCGAATCCACGCGTTGCTGGACGGCCTCCGGTTTTCTCCCGCGCCGGCAGGCTCTTGCCCTTCCGCTCCGGCGGCTTGAGCGAGTTCAGGTCGTCCGGAAGAGTCTTGCCCCGGCGCTGTTCCTCCAGGCTACGGCCAACCGCCCGGCGTGCCGCCTCAGAGGATTGGGCGCGGCCGGCGGAGATCGCCTGGCGTGACGAGTTGCGGGACGCCTCGGACGTGGCTGCACGCGATGCCTCAGAAGTCGATGCGCGCGAGGCTGCCATGCCGTCCGCAATTGCGCGACGTTCGTCTGCAAGGGTCATGGATTACAGCTCCAGGTGATCGGTGGGGACGCTGACGCGGTAGGTCTTGGTGGCTTCCACCGGATACTCATCCATGTGATCCGCTGGTATATCTCCAACTTCGAAGCGGAAGTTGTAAGGAAAAAGTTCGAGATCCGGGTTGTTGTCGAGGTCCGTCTCGTCGTAGTTGCCGCTGAACCCGTTGAGCTCATGGTTGTAGATTGGGCTTTCGTTTCTGCCGCCCAGTTGGGTCGGCAAATCGATCAGCGGCCAGGGTTCGCCGGGCGGGGTGCTGTTCGGGATTGCCGGAGGGGTCAGCGGGTCCGTTTCACTGCTGCCGCCCTGGCTCACAGCCAGCTGGAAATTGGTATAGCAACGGCCGGTCTTCAGGTCCCACTCGTCGATGATGTTGACGACCTTCGCCTGGCAACTGATTGGGTGACCCAGCACCTGGTCCTCAATACGCACGGTGTGCTCGAGGCGAATCCCGACCGCCTCAGCAGTTGGCAGCGTGAACGCAAAGCGATTGCCTCGGTGGGCACTGAGAATCGAAGCCCTGCCCATCGCCAGGATGGTGCTGAGCCCGAGCTGGCGGCGCTCCTCGTTGCGGATATCGACCACGTAGTCGCCCAGGGCGTCCTGTACAGCACCTGGCTCCGGCGAGGTGTACGTGGCATTGAGGAAGGTCTGCTCCTGGTCGCTCTCCGTGTCCATGGCGATGCGGTCTCGACTGATAACCTGGCCTGCCTGGGCGACGCTGGCAGGAGCCTCGAGGCGAAGCGTGTATTGCTCGGTGATGCGTTGAGCCCAGCGGATCGCACTGGTCCAGCTGGCACGAAGAATCAGGTCCGGATACTCATTGCGCCAACCTGCAGGCGGATCACAGTAGACGCCGCTCTCGGGCAACCGGAGCCAGTAAGCGCCGTCCAGGACGGCAGTGAAGCCGCCGCCCTCGCTGGCATCCATGACCATCTTGATAGTTGGTACCTGGCTGGAGTCATGTCGCCACACGCAGAACCCAGTTTCGATGGAGTCACCGACGATATCCGGGTGCTTCCAGGTGAAGGCCTGGTGCCGCTCGCGCAGACGGATGAAGCGGTAGTCGGCCTCGATCTCCACGACGTTGATCCGCTCGCTCAGCTCCACCGGCAGGTAGTCGATGCTCTGGAAGATCGCCGTGTCGGGGCCAATCAACCAGTGCGGCGTGCTGGTGGCCGCCCAGGCCGTGACCTGCAGCTGCCCTTCAACCGAGCGCTGGAAACTGGCCGCTTGAGTGCTCATGCGCTCCTTGGTGTAGGTCCAGCGGGACCGGCCTTCGGTTGGCTCGAACACATCCGGCGACCACAGGCCGCCCACCATGGCGTCGATCTGCTCGATCGGCATCGGCTCCACCACCTCGTTGAGGCGGTCGCTGCACTCGCAGGCCAGTATCCGGGTCTGCAGGCTGAAGCGCGGCCGCTCGACCTTGCCACGAAAGCGCAGCACCTGCAGGTCCGCATCGGCCTGGTGGTGGATGAAGTGAAGCTCCACGTCCTGGCCGATGTAGCTGTCAGGGTTCACGGTGCCGGCGCCCAGCAGCAGGCTGAAGTCGGCGATGCAGCGGGCGAATTCCTCGCGCTCGATGCGGATGGTGCCGGTCAGGTACTCGGTCACATCCACACCATTGAGCAGCAGCTGCACGCTCCAGAGGATGGAGAAGGCAGGCTCAACCTCACGGGTGACAATTCCCGGGACGAGTTGGGCCCCGCCGTTCAGGGTTGCCCCGTTCAGCGTGATTCCGTTGATCTGCATTAGACCTCCCTGGCGTCGAACGACCAGGAGTAGGGGAGCTCGCCCGCGCGCAGCGCCTCATCGGGCGGTTCGCAGCTGACCATGAAACGCGGCAGCCATCCGACCTTGTAGCTGGTGGCGCCTGCCTTGGGCGTGATCTCGAAGTTGTTACCGGTCATCGTGATCCCGGTCGGGATCTCGCGATTTCCCACACGGGCCAGCGCCCAGGGCGCCACGTCCGGCCGGATCTGCCCCGGGATGACGCCTTCCAGCGTCAACGGGATGAGGTAGCGCGGTTTCGTGCAGAGCAGTTCCAGTGGCTGGTCGAAGTCCAACCCGTCGAAGCCGAGGCCCATCAGGCCCGCGCCGCTGATGGTGATGATGGTCTTGCGGAAGTGCACCATCTTCACCAGGGTT
>BATO01000145.1 GCA_000474255.1 Aquipseudomonas alcaligenes MRY13-0052 | reverse complement strand
GGGCCGGTAAGAGAGCGGCTCTTTGAAATCATCGATGAAAATCGTGATGGGAAGATCACCACTGCCGAGATTCAGAAGGCGCTCAAGATTCCTGCCCACGCCCAGTCCATTTCTCAATTAGTTATTCATTACGAAAACGAATGGTTTTATCAGCAGCGGAAGTGGGATGCACTGGATAAGGTGCTGGGGCATACGGGGTCGACGCCTATCTTGAACTGGGTGGCTGAGAAGGAGCGGATTAAAGAATCAAGTTGGTTTGAGAGTTTGTCCGCCAAAGCAGTCCTACCCGCTAGGGGGAATGCTTTCCATATTCATCCAATTTATTTTATGCACGCTGTGAATCAGAAAGCCAAATGTTCATGTGGCTGCTGTTCTGATGTTAGGTTTAGTAGATATAAGTGGGTAAGAGAAAGAACAGGACACCCGGATAGGGAATACTCTGGTCCAGTCTATAAAGGAACAAAGCGGCTGAGTGATTTCTTGGGTTGGAACTCTCTTATCGCTAAAGAAAAAGCGACAATTGACGAGCGAGACATCGTAATCGCCATGTCTTCTAATGAAGGTGCTCTAGATGCAGTTCAGGCTTGGGACTGGCAGACGCTGAGCGCCGGGGCTATGCAGAAAACAGTAACTCCTGACGGATTTGGCGAGTTCCCAGCGCAGGTTGGTGATTTTAGTAAAGAGCACTCGGTTCTATATGAAGAGTTGTTTTTGAATTGTGGTTGGTCTGTCATTGATGAGGGCGGAAAATGGAGGATTTATTATTCTTCCTCTGAGGTCGGGGAGCATGCCATAACAGGGGTGGAACTGTATGACTTCATCAAAAAAGGTTTTCAAGAGTTGGACTCAGGTTTTCCCAAAAAGTCTGATGCTTTGTCAGCCATTGTGCACGCGGTGATAAATGAGGAATTTCAGGTAAGGCAGGTGATTGATTTTATTGCGCGAATGAGAAGTGCGCTTTCAAAGCGCCCAGAAGGCTACAGTAATTCCGCGAGAGATTTTTTCCTGACAAAGCTTGGGAGGGCGTTGGTCTTGGACCATGACGTCAATGCGCCAGGCAACGTAAGAAGAGACTTGAAAAGGGCGGTTGATCGACTTAGGCAAATTCACAATGGTTTAAGTCCTGATCCTGGCAATTGGGGAAGCAATAGATTGCTGTTAGAGCAGGAATTGATATCAATATATGGTCCTTTGAGGTCTATGAATTCAGCTCTTTCTCGTTACAACTATCTTCGTAGTGTTCTTTAGGAGGTTGCGTGAAAAGAAATTTTATCTTTGTGATTGTTTTTTTTCTAGGGAATGTCTCGGCAAGTGAAAGTCTGAGGGGGGTGGGTGGGAGCTTGCTGTTTGAAGATGGGTTGAATGAAGGCTTTCAACGTGTTGTTTATAAGATGGCATCTGGAGAAATATTGACTCCATTCGATGTCGGATTATTTTTTTATTATTCTTTGGAGTCGTTATCACCTGACAAGAAAAAATCTGTTGTGCAGTTCTCGGGGAAAGGGGTTTTAGAGGATGCGACTGGGGGGCTGGTTAAGGGGCGATCTAGTTATATGTGCGCTTTCATTAGGATGACGGACGGCTGCATTGTTCAAGTGGCTGAGGGGGAGGTTTGTGGCGGGAGTTGGAGCGATTCAGGTGACTGGGTTACTTCAACATATGTTGATGGTAAGCATTTTTTGAGGGTGGCCCCAGCGTTACCGAGGTTTACAAGCAATACATGAAAAAAATAAGCAGCTAGGCGGTGGGGCGAGGTTTTACTCCATCTTGCAAGAGGGGACCTCTATCGAAAATATTCTTGCTTGCGATCCTTTACAAGATAATAACAAAAATATCTATTTTAACTTGCTTAAAGCCTTGCAAGTTGATGGGGATATAAGTGAGGCAGTCAAGTTGGAGAGGCTGCTGAATTAATTTTATTTGTACTTGGGGTAGCCCTATGAAAGGAATCATTCGTATAGGCGACAAAACCACTGGCGGCGGCACGGTTATATCGGGGTCTGCTGACATGAAATTTCTAGGAATAGGGGTGGCACGCGTTGGCGATGCAGTCACTTGTCCTATTCCCGGCCACGGCCCGACGGTGGTCGCGGAGGGACACCCAGTATTCAAGGATCATGGCGTGCCGGTTGCCTTCCATGGCCATTGTTGCGCCTGCGGTTGCGTACTTCTCACCTCATTGCCTGAAGCGACCGCGAGCTGAGTATGCCGGTCCGGTTGGATAAGGTTCCTGCGGCTCTGAAGGAGCCTTCAGCGCCACGGGGTTGGCTGTGGGGTATGTCACTGGTGGCGCTAATGGCACTGGGAGTGGCGCTAGCGCTCTGGTTTGGGCCGGACGTTCTAAGGCAGAGCTCGCAGCGCTTTTGGTGGTTGGCGTTAGTGGGACCGGCGCTCGCCTGGTTTGGTGCGCTGTTCCTGCGTGGGCTGCTTTATATCGGCCGATTGAGTGTTGTTGAGAGCTGGAACGAGACGCGTGAAGCGCATCTGACGCAAATGATGCGTCGAGGACGCCGCTCCCAGCAGGTCTTAGCCGTCAGCCTGCAGACGGCGCTGCGTACTCTGGAAGCCGATGGCCAAGCACAAAGGGCATCTTTACTGGCCAAGGATGGTGAGACGTTGCGCACGCAAGTAGGTTGGCGCGGCCAGGAGCGACGTCACAGCCGCTTGCCGTGGTTGGAACATGAAACTGAGCACCAGGTATTGAAGCGTGCCCTGTCGACTCTGTGGGGGGATCTGGCGGATGCGCTGGCTGCATTTCCACCAGAAAGGCCCGTTGCATTGTTGCTGGAAAAGAACACGGAGTTATCGGACGAGGCCACGGGCAGGTTGTGGCAGGAGTCCTTTGCGCAATCGGGTATCCGTCAGGCACTAACGCCTATTGAGGGCAGTGGCTTGGCAGCCATTGATCGCTGGCTGGATCAGCACAGCCGGGAACAAGCGCTCCTGCTGGTGGTGGCGATTCAGGTTGCGCCTCCGTTCGTAGAGGGCTCTGCAGAGGCCGTTGTAGGGCTGCTGCTTGGAAATCGACTGACGCAGAACGTGCTATTGCCCAGGGCCTATCTGCACCGCCCGGAACCGGTGCGCGAGCTGACCCATGAGGGCGCGCTGAAGGCCGTTTTGCAGGCCCTGGATTGGGCCTTGTTGCCCGCCAAACTGATCGGGCGCGTATGGATCGCCGGGGCTGAGCGGGCACATAGCCCCATGATTACGAGTGCAATGGAGAGCGCTTCGTTGCCTGCGCAAGCTTCCCATGTTCTGGATGAGAGTCTGGGGAATCCCGGTAGCGCTGCTCCCTGGGTTGCCGTCGCCGCGGCGGTAGAAGCGATGGCCAGCGAGGCGGTACCTCAATTTTTTTTCAGTGGTGATAACGCAGGAGACGCGAGTCTCTGGTGCTCGGTCGTAATGCCGGCTCAGGAATGTGGAGAGTAGGGAAGTTCGATGCATATCGTGGCTGTCTTGGGGCTGATTGGCCTAGTGATTGTGATGAGTGGAGGGATCTGTCTGCTGCTTTGGCTGTGGCCGGCTCTCTGGGGTCTTGGCCTGGGAAGTGACCAGCGAAAAATCGCCCTCTGGTTGGTATTTGGGATATCGCTATTACTGGTTGCGCTGCTGCTGATCTATTGGCAAATGGGGCGCCAGATAGGGCGATCGGGTTTTCGGCAGCACGTGGGTTACGATACGCCTGCCAAACCGGGCTCGGCTGCAGAAAGCTCGGGCACTGATCCAGTTTTGGGCGGACTGCGCGCGCACCTGCGCCAGAACTTCGGCCTCTTCTGGCACCGCAAGGCCCGTCTTGTGCTGGTGATCGGCGAGCCGGACGAAGTGACCGCAATCGCCCCCGACCTGACCGGTGCCCAATGGCTGGAAGGCGAGGGCGTGGTGCTGTTGTGGGGCGGTAGCGGCCAGGAGGGGGCCGATGAGGCGCGCCTCGATCAATGGCGCCGGCTGCGTTCCCTTCGGCCCCTGGACGGTATCGTCTGGGCGTTCAGCGAGCAGCAGGGTGCCGATGCCGATTACCTGGCCCGCTACCAGCAGCGCTTGCGCGCTATCGCGCGACGGTTGCGCTGGCAGGCGCCGCTGCATCTCTGGGAGGTCCGTCGCAGCGAGTGGCAGCAGCCGGTTGCCGACGTGGCCGTGGGCTGCACGCTACCCTCGGGTGCCGGGCCGGTGCAGCTGGAGAGCCGCCTGAGCCAGCTGTTGCCGTCCCTGCGCGAGCAGGGCCTTGCGCGTATGCAGGGCGACAATCGCCATGACTTCCTCCTGCGCCTGGCCCAGGGCCTGAAGGCCGAAGGCATCGCCCGCTGGCAGCGGGCCTGGGCGCAGCTGCAACGCGGCGCCGAGCTGATGCCGCGTGGCCTGTGGTTCAGCCTGGCGCTGCCGGGGCCGACCCAGGCCGCGCCGCACCTGTGGCTGCCGCACCCGACCTGGCGCGGCATCCTGGCTGATGCAGGTACGGGCGGCCAGCCGCATGGCTGGACCTGGTCGCGTACCGCCAGCACCGCCCTTCTCGGCCTGGTCGCAATCTGCGGAGTGGGGATGCTGGTGTCCTTCGCCGGCAACCGCGCGCAGATCGCCGAGATGCAGGCCGTCCTGGCCACCCTGGACCAGCCCCGGGAAGGCGACGAGCAACTGCTTGCCCTCAACGCGCTGGTCCATGAGCTCGACCGCCTTGACCAACGCGCCAGGCACGGCGTGCCCTGGTACCAGCGCTTCGGCCTGAGCCAGAATGACGGCCTGCTCGCCGCGCTCTGGCCCCGCTACGAGGCGGCCAACAACCGGCTGGTCCGCGACCCGGCAGCGGCCGGCCTCGAGCGCCAGCTGCGCGGGCTGCTCGGCCTGGCGCCGGGCAGCGCCGAGCGCGCCACCCGGGCCCGGGATGCCTACGAGCCGCTCAAGGCCTACCTGATGATGGCCCGGCCGGAGAATGTCGATGCTTCATTCCTCGGCAAGGCGCTGGCGGCCGCCGAGCCTGCCCGCATGGGCATCGGCGAGGGCACATGGCAGGGCATAGCGCCGAACCTCTGGCGCTTCTACGCCGCGCAGCTGGAGGCGCACCCCGGCTGGCGCATCACCACCGACCCGGCCCTGGTCGCCCGGGCCCGCCAGCTGCTGATCAGCCAGCTCGGCCAGCGCAACGGCGAGGCGGCCCTCTACCGGCAGGTGCTCGACGCCGTCGCCAACCAGTACCCGGCCATGGGGCTGCAGCAGATGGTCGGCGATACCGACGCCCAGCCGCTGTTCTCCACCGCCGCCGAGGTGCCGGGTGTATTCACCCGCCAGGCCTGGGAAGGCGGGGTGCGCAAGGCCATCGACGAGATCGCCGCCGCGCGCCGCGAAGAGATCGACTGGGTACTCAGCGATGACCGCAGCCAGATCGACGCCACGCTGACCCCCGAGGCCCTGCGCGAAAGCCTGACCGCACGCTACTTCCAGGACTACGGCCGGGCCTGGCTGGACATGCTCAACAGCTTGCGCTGGCAGGAGGCCGGCAGCCTCGCCGATGTGGTCGACCAGCTCACCCTGATGACCGATGTGCGCCAGTCGCCGTTCATCGCGCTGGTCAATACCCTGTCCTACCAGGGGCGTGCCGGCACCCGTGGCCAGGCCCTGGGCGAGTCGCTGCTGCAGTCCGCGCAGAACCTCATGGGGCCGGACAAGGCCCCGGCCATCGAGCCGTTGGCGGCGCTGCCGAAAGGGCCGCTGGAAGAACGCTTCGGCCCGCTGCTGGCGTTGCTCGGCAAGGGCGCCGAGCCCTCGCGCAACGACGACAACCTCAGCCTGCACGCCTTCCTCACCCGTGTGACCCGGGTGCGCCTGACGCTGCAGCAGGTGAGCGCCGCCCAGGACCCCCAGGCGATGATCCAGGCCCTGGCGCAAACCGTGTTCCAGGGGCGCAGCGTCGACCTCACCGACACCCAGTCCTATGGCAGCCTGATCGCCGCCAGCCTCGGCAGCGAATGGGCCGGCTTTGGCCGGGCACTGTTCGTCCAGCCGCTGGACCAGGCCTGGCAGCGCATCCTGCAACCCTCCGCTGCCGGGCTCAATGACCACTGGCAGCGCGCCATCGTCGGGCCCTGGAACAGCGCCTTCGCCGGCCGCTACCCGTTCGCCGCGAGCGCCAGCGACGCATCGCTGCCCATGCTCGGGCAGATGATCCGCGCCGACAGCGGGCACATCGACCGCTTCCTCACCCGCCAGCTGGGTGGCGTGTTGCGCAAGGACGGCAATCGCTGGGTGCCCGAAAGCACCCAGGGCCAGGGGCTGCGCCTCGATCCCGCGTTCCTCGCGGCGGTCAATCGGCTCGCCGAACTGGCCGACGTGCTCTACACCGACGGCGGCATGGGCATCGCCTTCGAGCTGCGGGCCAAGCCGGTACGCGACCTCGTGCAGACCACCCTGACCCTCGATGGGCATCGCCTGGCGTACTTCAACCAGCGGGAACGCTGGCAACGGTTCGACTGGCCCAGCGCGAGCGATCACCCCGGCGCGCGCCTGAGCTGGACCCACGCCAGGAGCGGAGAGCGGCTGCTTGGCGACTACGCCGGCACCTGGGGCCTGATCCGGCTGCTGGAGCGGGCCCGGGTCACTCCGCTGGATGACAGCGAAACCCGCTATCGCCTGGTGCTGGAGGCCCCCGATGGCCTGGGGCTGACCTGGCACCTGCGCACCGACCTGGGCGCGGGCCCCCTGGCGCTGCTGCAATTGCGCGGCTTCAGCTTGCCGGCGCGGATCTTCCTCGAACCCGGCGGCGCCTCGCGCCAGCTGGCGCATTAAGGAGCGCAGCCATGAGTCTGTCTGTTCTTGAGTGGTTTCGGGTTCAACGAAAATCCTTCGCCAGCGGTACTTAGTCTGTGTGACGTAAGAGGCAATCAGCCGAGGGCGTAGAGGTAGCGCACCACATCGGCGGCGCCGGCCAGGCGCAGGCCTTCGCCAAGGGCGGTGGCCTCGGGGTGGTCCTTGGGCAGCAGCAGGAGTTCGGGGGCGCCGCTGTTCTTCAGCAAGGCGAGGCGGGCATAGGGGATGCCGCCGTCGAGCAAAAGGCCCATGAAGGCCGGGTCGCTCCATGCCTGCACCGGCATGGCCAGTACGTGGTAGTGGGCGTCCAGCTCGGCGAGGCCTGCGGGGTTGAGACGGTAGGTGGCGAGTTCGGCCGGCAGGCTGATTTCCAGCTCGCGGCGGCGGGCGTAGGCAATGGCGGCGGCGAAGGCTTCCAGGTGGTGAGTCCCGCTCCAGAACACGCGTTTGCCGTGCCAGCTGGATTGGCACAGGCTGATCCGCTCGCCGGCCAGGAAGCGTGGCAGCGGCAGGCTGACGGCCTTGACGAAATCCTTGTAGCTGATGATGCGCACGCTGCGGCAGGCCGGCGTCGCGGCGAACTCCTCGAAGCTGGGGCAGCTGGGCATCGCGCCGTCGGTGCCGCAGAACCCATCGATCAGGCGCAGGTCGAAATTGGTGAGTTCGCGCTGCTCCAGTTCAACCACGCGGATCAGCACCGCGTGGGCCTGGGCCTTGTCTTCCTGCACCGGGCCGGAGAGCGCGCTGCGCGGGAGGTCCACGAGGCGCTGCAGGGGCGGGCCGTTCTGCCACCAGATATCTGCGACCGGAGGCTTCAACTGCTGGAACGGCAAGTGCAGCTGGCTCGCGCTTTCCAGCAGGCGGGGCGCACGTCCTCCCAGGCCCGAGGCGTTGCGC
>BATO01000146.1 GCA_000474255.1 Aquipseudomonas alcaligenes MRY13-0052 | reverse complement strand
CACATGAGCGACTACCGCCAGCCGATCCATGCGGTGTACTACCGCAACTCGCAGCTGGCCCTGCGCATCCAGTGTTTTCTCGACTTCATCCAGGCGCGCCTGACTGGCGCCCGGGCCTAGCACAGATCCACCCGCCTTTGGGACGCGGCTCCCGGGGCGCGAAAACCGTGAACCCCGGGTCTGTCAGACCCTTCTCAGCCGCGCAGCATGTCCAGCAGTGCGTCCACCAGTTGCTCGGCCTGTTCGGCCAGCGGGAAGCGCCCGGGCGCCAATAGCCAGTGGGCCTGGAGGCCGTCGATGTACGCGTGCAGCGTGACCGCGGCGCGGGTGCAGTCGAGCCCCTCGGGGAGTTGCCCCCTGGCCACGGCATTGGCGAGGGCGCGGGCAATGCGTTGGTCACATTCCAGGCTGAAACTCTGCATCTTCTGCCGCAGGTCGCCCAGCTCGTCGGTGAACTCGCATTTGTGCTGGAGTATCTCGCTGATGCGCCGGCTGCGCGGGTCCAGCTCCACCCGCTTGAGCAGGCGCACCAGCAGTTGGCGCATGCGGCCCAAGGGGTCGGGCTCGTCTTCGCTCTCGCTGGCGCGGGCCAGCTCCTCCAGCGGGGTGCGCAAGCGTTCGTGCATGGCCTGGAAGACGTCGACCTTGTTCTGGAAGTGCCAGTAGATGGCCCCGCGGGAGACACCCGCCCGGGCGGCGATATCCGCCAGGGAGGTACGTGAGACGCCCTTGTCGTAGAACACCTGTTCGGCGGCATCCAGGATCTGGACACGGGTCGCTTCGGCTTCTTCTTTGGTTCGTCTGGCCATGCAGGTGACTCTGAGGGTGGGGACAGCAGCGAAAGAACGCCTCACCCTCGACACATTATCTGACAGAGAGATGAGAAGATTCGTTTACAAACGTTCACGTACGTAAGTATATTCGTTAGCTGACTAAACAATCCACCCACGCTCCCTGCATGGGTACCGCCCGCCCGGGCAAACGTATCGAACGAGGTCTTTTCAGATGCAGAAGAAGCCAGCCTTCGCAGCTATGGTTTCCGCCGTCGCTCTGGCTACGCTCACACTCGCCGGCTGCAAGGAGGCCTCCGCGCCGCCGCCCGCGCAGACACCTCAAGTGGGCATCGTCACCCTGAAATCCGAGCCCTTCACGCTCACCGCCGAGCTGCCGGGCCGCACCACCGCGTTCCGCATTGCCGAAGTTCGCCCGCAAGTGGACGGCATCATCCAGAAGCGCCTGTTCAAGGAAGGCTCGGAAGTGAAGGCCGGCCAGCAGCTCTACCAGATCGACCAATCCGTGTACCAGGCGACCTTCAAGAGCGCCGAGGCGACCCTCGCCTCCAGCCGCTCCCTGGCCGACCGCTACAAGGATCTGGTGACCGACCAGGCCGTCAGCCGCCAGGCCTATGACGAAGCCCAGGCCGCGCGCCTGCAAGCCGAAGCCGCCCTGGAGAAAGCCCGCATCGACCTGCGCTACACCAAGGTGCTGGCACCGATCTCCGGCCGCATCGGTCGCTCCAGCGTCACCGAGGGCGCCCTGGTGAACAACGGCCAGGCCTCCGCCATGGCGACCATCCAGCAGCTCGACCCGATCTACGTCGACGTCACCCAGCCGACCAAGGACCTGCTGCGCCTGCGCCGCGACCTGGAGAGCGGCCAGCTGCAGAAGGCCGGCGACAACGCCGCCAAGGTCAAGCTGATGCTGGAAGATGGCAGCGAGTACGGCCACGAAGGCACCCTGGAGTTCTCCGAGGTGTCGGTGGACGAAGGCACCGGCTCGGTAACCCTGCGCGCCGTGTTCCCCAACCCCGACCACGACCTGCTGCCCGGCATGTTCGTGCACGCGCAGCTGAGCTCGGGCGTGAACCAGCAGGCCATCCTCGCGCCGCAGCAAGGCGTGACCCGTGACCTCAAGGGCCAGGCCACCGCGCTGGTGGTCAACGCCGAGAACAAGGTGGAGCTGCGCCAGCTGGAAGCGGACCGTACCGTCGGCGATCGCTGGCTGGTGACCAAGGGCCTCAACCCGGGTGACAAGCTGATCACCGAAGGCCTGCAGTTCGTCCGCCCCGGCGCCGAAGTGAAGACCGCCCCCGCGACCAACGTCGCCGAATCGAAGTCGGTGGATCCCGACCTGGCGAAAAGCCAATAAGGAGCGTCTTCCATGTCGAAGTTCTTCATCGACCGGCCGATCTTCGCCTGGGTGATCGCGCTGGTGATCATGCTCGCGGGCGGCCTGGCCATCCTCAAGCTCCCGATCAACCAGTACCCGAGCATCGCCGCGCCCGCCGTCGGCATCCAGGTGTCCTACCCCGGCGCCTCGGCGCAAACGGTGCAGGACACCGTGGTGCAGGTGATCGAGCAGCAGCTCAACGGCATCGACGGCCTGCGCTACATCTCCTCGGAGAGCAACTCCGACGGCAGCATGACCATCACCGCCACCTTCGAGCAGGGCACCAACCCTGACATCGCCCAGGTGCAGGTGCAGAACAAGCTGCAGCTGGCGACCCCGCTGCTGCCGCAGGAAGTGCAGCAGCAAGGCATCCGTGTGACCAAGGCAGTGAAGAACTTCCTGCTGGTGATCGGCGTGGTGTCGGTGGACGGTTCCATGGACAAGAACGACCTGTCCAACTACATCGTCTCCAACATGCAGGACCCGATCTCGCGCACCAAGGGCGTGGGCGACTTCCAGGTGTTCGGCTCGCAGTACGCCATGCGCATCTGGCTCGATCCCTCGCGCCTGAACAACTACCAGCTGACCCCGGTGGACGTGAAGAGCGCCATCCAGGCGCAGAACGTGCAGGTGTCCTCCGGCCAGCTCGGCGGTCTGCCCGCCTCCCCCGGCACCCAGCTCAACGCCACCATCATCGGCAAGACCCGCCTGCAGACGCCCGAGCAGTTCGGCGCCATCCTGCTCAAGGTCAACCGTGACGGCTCCCAGGTGCGCCTGCGCGACGTCGCCCGCGTCGAGCTGGGCGGCGAGAACTACGCCATCAGCGCGCAGTTCAACGGCAAGGCGGCCTCGGGCATGGCGATCAAGCTGGCCACCGGTGCCAACGCGCTGGACACCGCCAAGGCGATCCGCGAAACCATCGACCAGCTGAAGCCCTTCTTCCCCGCCGGCATGGAAGTGGTGTTCCCCTACGACACCACCCCGGTGGTCTCGGCCTCCATCGAAGGCGTGGTGCACACCCTGGGCGAAGCCATCGTGCTGGTGTTCCTGGTGATGTTCCTGTTCCTGCAGAACTTCCGCGCCACCATCATCCCCACCCTCGCGGTGCCGGTGGTGCTGCTCGGCACCTTCGGCGTGCTGGCGATGTTCGGCTTCACCATCAACACCCTGACCATGTTCGCCATGGTGCTGGCCATCGGCTTGCTGGTGGACGACGCCATCGTCGTGGTGGAGAACGTCGAACGGGTGATGGCCGAGGAAGGCCTGTCGCCGCTGGAAGCCACGCGCAAGTCCATGGGCCAGATCCAGGGCGCACTGGTGGGCATCGCCCTGGTGCTCTCGGCGGTGTTCCTGCCGATGGCCTTCTTCGGCGGCTCCACGGGCGTGATCTACCGCCAGTTCTCCATCACCATCGTCTCCGCCATGGCGCTGTCGGTGCTGGTGGCCCTGGTCTTCACCCCGGCCCTCTGCGCCACCATGCTCAAGCCCATCGCCAAGGGCCACCACGCGCCCAAGCGTGGCTTCTTCGGCTGGTTCAACCGCACCTTCGACCGCAGCGTGAACGGCTACGAGCGGGGCGTGCGCGCCATCCTCAAGCGCAAGACGCCGTACATCCTGATGTACCTGGTGATCGTCGCGATCATGGCCTGGCTGTTCACCCGCATCCCCACCGCCTTCCTCCCCGAGGAAGACCAGGGCGTGCTCTTCGCCCAGGTGCAGACCCCGGCCGGCGCCAGCGCCGAGCGCACCCAGGTGGTGGTCGACCAGATGCGCGAGTACCTGCTGGACAAGGAGAAGGACACCGTCAAATCCGTGTTCACCGTTACCGGCTTCAACTTCGCCGGTCGCGGCCAGAGCTCGGGCATGGCCTTCATCATGCTCAAGCCCTGGGAAGAGCGCCCCGGCGCCGAGCACAGCGTGTTCTCCCTGGCCCAGCGCGCCCAGCAGCACTTCTTCAGCTTCCGTGACGCGATGGTCTTCGCCTTCGCCCCGCCGGCGGTGCTGGAACTGGGTAACGCCACCGGCTTCAACTTCTTCCTCCAGGACCGCGCCGGCGTCGGCCACGAGCAGCTCAACGCCGCCCGTGACAAGTTCCTCGAACTGGCCAACAACAATCCGGTGCTGACCCGCGTGCGCGCCAACGGCCTGTACGACGAGCCGCAGTACCAGTTGCAGATCGACGACGAGAAGGCCCGCGCCCATGGCGTCTCCCTGGCGGACATCAACAACACCGTGTCCATCGCCTGGGGTGCCAGCTACGTCAACGACTTCATCGACCGTGGCCGGGTGAAGAAGGTCTACCTGCAAGGCGTACCGGAGGCGCGGATGAACCCCGACGACCTCGGCAAGTGGTACGTGCGCAACGACCAGAACGAGATGGTGCCGTTCAGTGCCTTCGCCTCCGGCGAATGGGTCTACGGCGCGCCGAAACTGGCCCGCTACAACGGCGTACCGGCCATCGAGATCCTCGGTGAAGCGGCGCCTGGCCACAGCTCGGGCGAAGCCATGGCGGCGGTCGAGGAAATCATCAAGCAACTGCCGGCCGGCGTCGGTTACTCCTGGACCGGCCTGTCCTACGAGGAGCGCCTCTCCGGTGCCCAGGCACCTGCGCTCTACGCGCTGTCGCTGCTGGTGGTGTTCCTCTGCCTGGCGGCCCTGTACGAGAGCTGGTCGATCCCCTTCTCGGTGATGCTAGTGGTGCCCCTGGGCATCCTCGGTGCGCTGCTGTTCACCAGCATGCGCGGGCTCTCCAACGACGTGTTCTTCCAGGTAGGGCTGCTCACGACCATCGGCCTCTCGGCGAAGAACGCGATCCTCATCGTCGAGTTCGCCAAGGAGCTGCACGAGCAGGGCATGAGCCTGTTCGACGCCGCCATCGAGGCGTGCCGCATGCGCCTGCGTCCGATCATCATGACCTCGCTGGCGTTCATCCTCGGCGTGGTGCCCATGGCCATCTCCAGCGGCGCCGGTTCGGGCAGCCAGCACGCCATCGGTACCGGCGTGATCGGCGGCATGCTTACGGCAACGGTGCTGGCGATCTTCTGGGTCCCGCTGTTCTACGTACTGGTCTGCTCGCTGTTCAAGGACAAGCGCAGCAAAGACGAACTGACCAAGGAGGCCGCCGAATGAGGCAGTCCCTGCTGTCCCTCGCGGTCGCCAGCGTCCTGCTCGGCGGCTGCTCGCTGATCCCCGACTACCAGCGCCCCGAGGCGCCGGTGGACGGCGCCTGGCCCCTGGGCGAGGCCTACACCGCCAACGCCAGCGGCGCGCAGACCACCACCGCTGCGGTGGACCTGGGCTGGCGCGAGTTCTTCAAGGACCAGGCGCTGCAACGCCTGGTGGAAACCGCCCTGGCCAACAACCGCGACCTGCGCGTCGCCGCGTTGAACATCGACGCCTACCGCGCGCAGTACCGTATCCAGCGCTCCGAGCTGTTCCCCAGCATCTCGGCCGACGGCAGCGGCACCCGCCAGCGCCTGCCGGCGGACCTGTCCAGCAGCGGCCGCGCCACCACCAGCGGCCAGTACTCGGCCACGGTGGGCGTCAGCGCCTGGGAGATCGACTTCTTCGGCCGCCTACGCAGCCTCAACGAGCAGACCCTGGAGCAGTACTTCGCCAGCGAGGAAGCCCGTCGCAGCACGCAGATCAGCCTGGTGGCCAACGTCGCCAACGCCTACCTGACCCTGCAGGCCGACCAGGCGCTGCTCAAGCTGACCCGCGATACCCTGAAGACCTACCAGGAAAGCTTCGCCCTCACCCAGCGCAGCTTCGACGTCGGCGTCGCCGATGCCCTGGCCCTGAGCCAGGCGCGCACCGCCGTGGAAAGCGCCCAGGTCACCCTGGCGCAGTACAGCCGCCTGGTGGCTCAGGACCGCAACGCCCTGGCGCTGCTGCTGGGCGGGGGCGTACCCGGTGACCTCCCGCAAGGCGAGGTGCTGGGCGACGACCAACTGGCCGAAGTGCCCGCCGGCCTGCCCTCCGAGCTGCTGCAACGCCGCCCGGACGTGCTCCAGGCCGAGCACCAGCTCAAGGCCGCCAACGCCAGCATCGGTGCCGCGCGCGCTGCGTTCTTCCCCAGCATCAGCCTCACCGCCAATGCCGGGACCAAGAGCGCCGAGCTCTCCGGCCTGTTCGACGGTGGCTCCGGCAGCTGGCTGTTCCAGCCGCAGATCAACCTGCCGATCTTCACCGCCGGCCGCCTCAAGGCGAACCTCGACTACGCCGAGGTGCAGAAGGACATCCAGGTGGCGCAGTACGAGAAAGCCATCCAGACCGCCTTCCAGGAAGTCGCCGACGGCCTCGCCGCCCGTACCACCTTCGAGGAGCAGCTCACTGCCCAGCGCAACCTGGTGCGCACCTCCGAGGATTACTATCGCCTGGCCGAGCGCCGCTACCGCACCGGCGTGGACAGCTACCTGACCCTGCTCGACGCCCAGCGCCAGCTGTTCAGCGCGCGCCAGCAACTGATCAGTGACCGTCTCAACCAGCTCACCAGCGAGGTCAACCTGTACAAGGCCCTCGGCGGTGGCTGGAACGAGCGCACCGGCACCGCCCAGACGGCACCGGCCAACCCGCAATCCTGATTCGCGTGTCCAGGCCCATGGATTGGGCCACCCTTGCTGCGCGAGGCCCCCATCAAGCTTGATGGGGGCTTTTTTATGGGCCGGGGAAAAACCGCAGCAGGCGCCGAACGCTCCGTCCCCCGTCGCCCGCAGCCGCCCCAAGTTGATGCAGGACTGTTCGATCGGTCAGGTATGCGCGCCCATAACCGTGCACGGGCAAGCCTCCCGCAAGTCGGAAAAACCCGTTGGTCACGAAACAACCGCTTGAAACATCGGGGTTTATCCAGATAATCCCGCGCCCGGGGAAGGTGTCGGAGAAAACTGGCTCCTTTCTTGCTCTGGCAGCCAAGCCTGACCAATCAGACAACTTCTACGCAGATAGAAAGATAACCAAGCACCAGGAGCCCAACCCGAATGAACCGTACCCTCTCCGCTCTCGCGCTCGCCGGTGGCCTGCTGGCCTGCGGCCAAGCCCTGGCCGACGGCCCCCTGCTGTGGCAGAACAACAGCGTCACCTACCTCTATGGCAAGGATTTCAAGGTCAACCCGGAAATCCAGCAGACCTTCACCTTCGAGCACGCCAGTGGCTGGACCTGGGGCGACCTGTTCATCTTCGCCGACCAGATCAACTACAACGGCAAGGCCGACGCCAACGCGGGCAACAACACCTACTACGGTGAAATCTCT
>BATO01000147.1 GCA_000474255.1 Aquipseudomonas alcaligenes MRY13-0052 | reverse complement strand
GACGAATGCACCCTGGCCGGCATCGTGCGGGCCTGGCAGGCCGCCAAGGCCAGCGAGCTGCCGCTGATCGTCGGCAGCGAGATGGCCATCGAGCACGGCCCGCGCCTGGTGCTGCTGGTGGAGAACCTGGCCGGCTACCAGCACCTGTGCCGGATCATCACCCGGGCCCGGCGCCGCGCCGCCAAGGGCGAATACCGCCTGCTGGCGGAGGATTTCGACGACGCCCTCGATGGCCTGCTGGCCCTCTGGCTGCCCGGCGAGGCAGCGGACGCAGAGGAAGGCCGCTGGCTGCGCGAGCGCTTCCCCGGCCGCCTGTGGCTGGCGGTGGAACTGCACCGCGGCGCTGATGACGCCAGCCGCCTGGCCCGCTTGCAGGCCCTGGCGGCGGAGCTGGGCATTCCCGCCGTGGCGGCCGGCGATGTGCACATGCATGCCCGGGGCCGCCGCGCCCTGCAGGACTGCATGACCGCCATCCGCCACCACTGCACCCTGGCCGAGGCCGGGCAGCGGCTGTTTCCCAATGGCGAGCGGCACTTGCGTTCGCGGGCGGTACTGGAGCGTTTCTACCCGCCGGCGCTGCTGGCCGAGACCCGGGTGATCGCCGCGCGCTGCCGCTTCGACCTCGGCGAGATCAACTACCAGTACCCTCGCGAGCTGGTGGCGGAAGGGCACACGCCGGTGAGCTGGTTGCGCCATCTGGTGGCCGAGGGCATCCCCAAGCGTTGGCCCAAGGGCGCCAGCCCGAAGGTGCTGAAGACGGTGGCGCACGAGCTGTCGCTGATCGAGGAGCTGGGTTATGAGAGCTACTTCCTCACGGTGCACGACATCGTCCGCTTCGCCCGTTCGAAAGACATCCTCTGCCAGGGGCGCGGCTCGGCAGCCAACTCGGTGGTGTGCTTCGTGCTCGGCATCACCGAGCTGGACCCGAGCCGCTTCAACCTGCTGTTCGAGCGCTTCCTGTCCAAGGAGCGCAAGGAGCCGCCGGATATCGACGTCGACTTCGAGCACGAGCGCCGCGAAGAGGTGATGCAGTACGTGTTCCGCCGTTACGGCCGCGGCCGCGCTGCACTCACCGCCGTGGCCAGCACCTACCACGGCACCGGGGCGGTGCGGGATATCGCCAAGGTGCTGGGCCTGCCGTCGGACCAGGTCAACGCCCTGGCCGATTGCTGCGGCAGCTGGAGCGACCACGCACCGCCCGTGGATCGTCTGCTGGAGGCCGGCTTCGATCCCGAAAGCCCGGTGATGCGCCGCGTCCTGGCGCTGACCCATGAACTGATCGGTTTTCCCCGGCATCTGTCGCAGCACCCGGGCGGCTTCGTCATCTCCGAAGCGCCGCTGGACACCCTGGTGCCGGTGGAGAACGCCAGCATGGCCGAGCGCACCGTGGTGCAGTGGGACAAGGACGACCTCGACGCCCTGGGCCTGCTGAAAGTGGATGTGCTGGCCCTGGGCATGCTCACCACCCTGCGCCGTTGCTTCGGGCTGATCGAGCGGCATCGGGGCAGGAAATTGACCTTGGCGGGACTGCCTGAGAAAGACGCCGCCACCTACGAAATGATCAGCCGCGCCGACACCATTGGCGTGTTCCAGATCGAATCCCGCGCGCAGATGGCCATGCTGCCGCGCCTGCGGCCCAAAGAGTTCTACGACTTGGTGATACAGGTGGCCATCGTGCGGCCGGGGCCGATCCAGGGGGATATGGTTCATCCCTATTTGCGGCGGCGGAACAAGGAGGAGCCGGAGGATTACCCCTCCGAGGAGTTGCAGACGGTGCTCCAACGCACCCTGGGTGTTCCGCTGTTCCAGGAACAGGTGATGCAGATCGCCATGGTGGCGGCCAAGTACACAGCGGAGGAGGCCGATGGGCTGCGCCGTTCCATGGCCGCCTGGAAGCGCCATGGCGGCCTGGAGCCCCATCGCATCCGCCTGACCGAGCGCATGCTGGAGAAGGGTTACAAGCCCGAGTTCATCGCGCGCATCTTCGAACAGATCAAGGGCTTCGGCAGCTACGGCTTCCCCGAGTCCCACGCCGCCAGCTTCGCCCTGCTGGCCTATGCCAGCAGCTGGCTCAAGTGCCACGAGCCGGCGATCTTCGCCTGTGCCCTGGTGAACAGCTGGCCCATGGGCTTCTACACCCCCGACCAGGTGCTGCAGGACGCCCGCCGCCATGGCATCGAGGTGCGCCCGGTGGATGTGCGCCACAGCGATTGGGATTGCGACCTGGAGCCCGATGCGCGCGGGCGCCTGGCCATCCGCCTGGGGCTGCGCATGGTCAAGGGCTTCAACGAGGAGGCGGCTATGCGTATCTCCGCTGCACGTGCCCTGCGCGCCTTCGACGACGTGGCCGACCTTTGCCACCGCGCTCGCCTGGATGCCCGCGCCCGTGAATGCCTGGCCGATGCCGGCACCCTGCGTGGCCTGGCCGGCCATCGCCATCGGGCGCGCTGGGCGGTGGCGGCGGTGGAGGAGGAGCTGCCGCTGTTCGCCGGTCTGCCGCAGCAGGCGGAACTGCCCGTGGACCTGCCGCTGCCCAGCCGTGGCGAGGACCTGTACGCCGACTACGACACCCTGGGCACCACCCTCGGTCCCCATCCCCTGGCCCTGCTGCGCGGTGCCCTGGCCAAGCGGCGCTGCCGCAGCTCGCGGGACCTGGCCGCCACCGAGCACGGCCAGGGGGTGAGCGTCGCCGGCCTGGTCAAGGGCCGCCAGCGCCCGCAGACCGCCAGCGGGGTGATCTTCGTCACCCTGGAAGACGAGTTCGGCATGGTCAACGTGGTGGTCTGGAACGACATCGCCGTACGCCAGCGCCGCGTGCTGGTGGGCTCGCAGATGCTCCAGGTGGATGGCCGCCTGGAGAGCAAGGACGGCGTGCGCCACCTCATCGCCCGCCGCCTGCACGACCTAACGCCCTTGCTGGCGGGGCTGGATGTGCGCAGCCGGGATTTCCATTGATCGTAGGCATCGTGAAAGCCGCCAGCCCCGCTGGAGCATGAGGGGGGGTGTAGGGTGGATGGCGCTTTTTTCATCCACCAGCGGTGTTCGGCATGACCTCGAGTGGTGGACCGATAAAGCGACCTCCACCCTTGTCCGAGGTTGGTGCCGAGCCCAACGGTGAGCCGGATGAAGGTCGCCCATGCACAAAGCCGCCAGCCCGAGGGGGCTTGACCGCTGTGTAGGGTGGAGGTCGCTTTTTACCTCCACCAGCGGTGTTTCCGGCGAGCCCGGATGGTGGACGGGTGGGGCGTCGTCCACCCTACGCCCAACCCGGCGACTGGCCTGCGAAGCCGGGTGTAAGGGAAATGAGACAGCTGTCACATGATGGCAACCTGGCACTGCTTGAATGGCGCCCATTCTCAGTGGAAGGAGCCTTGGATCATGGCAGCCGAAAGCAGTCTGGCGCGCCTGCTCAAACCCGTTGCGGGGCTGGAACCGGCGATGAGCATCAGCGATGTGGCCGACCGGCTGCTGACCCCGGAACACAAGACCTTTCTCTCCCTGCCGGTGGTGGACGCCGAGGCCCGGCCGCTGGGCCTGGTGAGCCGCTACACGCTGCAGGACATCTTCATGCAGCGCTTCGGTCGCGACCTCTGGGGCCGCCGCCCGGTGAGCGAGGTGATGAACGCCACGCCCCTGGTGCTGAGCCTGGAGATGAGCCTGGAGCAGGCCGCCAAGCAGATCACCGCCGAGCTGCAATACCCCATCACCGAGGATTTCATCCTGGTGGACGGCGAGGGCCGCTACCAGGGCCTGGGCACCGTGCTCGACCTGCTCAAGGCCATGGAGCTGCGCATCGCCCAGCGCAACCAGGTGCTGCGCAAGGCGCTGGTGGACCTCAAGGAATCCCAGGCCCAGCTGGTGCAGTCGGAGAAGATGGCCTCCCTGGGCCAGATGGTCGCCGGCGTCGCCCATGAGCTGAACACCCCGCTGGGCTACGTGAAGAACAACGTGCAGTTGCTCGACCAGCTCACCGCGCCGCTCACCGAGCTGGCCCGCAGCCAGGCGGCCCTGGCCGATTGCCTGCGTGATCCGGACTGCGACGAGCAGCGCCTGGGCGATGCCCTGGATGCCGCCGCGGCGATGCGCGAGCAGGTGGCGCCGGAGCTGCTGGCAGAAGACCTGCGCCAGCTCTATGGCGACACCCTCTATGGCCTGGAGCAGATCGGCGAGCTGGTGGCCGGGCTCAAGGACTTCGCCCGCCTGGACCGCGCCATGAGCGAGGAAGTGGACCTCAACGACTGCATCCGCAGCGCGTTGCTGATCGCCCGCAACCACATCAAGGACAAGGCCGAGGTGCAGCAGCAGCTGGGCGAACTGCCCCGCGTGGCCTGCGCGCCGTCGCAGATCAACCAGGTGCTGCTCAACCTGCTGACCAACGCCGCCCAGGCCACGGTCGGCTTCGGCCGCATCCAGATCAAGAGCTGGGCCGAGGCGGACTGGGTGTGCATCTCGGTGCAGGACAGCGGCTGCGGCATGGCACCGGACGTGGTGCGGCGCATCTTCGATCCCTTCTTCACCACCAAACCGGTGGGCGAGGGCACGGGGCTGGGCCTGTCCATCAGCTACAAGATCATCCAGGACCACGGCGGCAGCATTCGCGTGGCCTCTGAAGTGGGGCGCGGCACGCGCTTCCTCATCCGCCTGCCGCGCGTGCAGGCCCGTGAAATGAAACGGAGCGCCTGACCCCATGACTTCGCCCATCCGCGTGTTGTTCATCGATGACGAGGAACGCATCCTGCGCAGCCTCGCCATGCAGTTCCGCCGTGACTACGAAGTGCTCACCGAGAGCGACCCGTTGCGCGCCCTGGAGCGCCTGGCCAAGGAGCCGGTGCATATCGTCGTCAGCGACCAGCGCATGCCGCAGATGAGCGGCGCCGAGCTGCTGACCCAGGTGCGCGAGATGGCGCCGGACTGCCTGCGCATCCTGCTCACCGGCTACTCCGACCTGGATGCGGCGGTGGAAGCGCTGAACAGCGGCGGCATCTTCCGCTACCTGACCAAGCCCTGGGACCCGCAGGAAATGGCCTTCACCCTGCGCCAGGCGGCGGAGATCGCCGGGCGCCAGGTTGCCGCCCCGGCCGCACCCTTGCCGGCTGCCACGAAGACCGTTGCATTGAGCGTTCTGCTGCTGGACGACGACCCGGAAACCCTGGCCAGCGTCGCCGACTTCTGCATGGGCGGCGGCCATCGCCTGCTGCGCCCGCGCAACCTGGCCGAGGCGGTGGGCCTGCTCAACGACGAGCCGGTGGACCTGCTGGTGGGCGACCTGACGTTTGCCGGGGAAGACACCGCGCCCCTGCTCAAATCCCTGGCCCAGGCCCACCCGCGCCTGCTGAGCCTGGTGGTGACGCCCTTCCGCGATACCCAGGCGCTGCTCAAGCTGATCAACGAGGCGCAGATCTTCCGTTACCTGCCCAAGCCGATCCGCCGTGGGTTGTTCGAGAAGGGCCTCAAGGCCGCCGCCGAACAGGCCCAGGCCTGGCATGCGCAACCGCAGCAGCCCCTGGCCCGCAAGGCCGAAGCGCCCCGCGAGGAGCGCGAGCGGGAGAAGGTCGGCAGCCTGCTGGGGATGCTTGGGCGGCTGCGGGGGCGGTTGAGCGCTTGAGCCGGTTTGTTTCCCTGGGCTGAAGCCCAGGCTACGGCCCCGCCCAGGAACGCGGTGCAACCCGGTGCTACCCACAGAAACCGTGGATTATTCTGTGGATAACCTGGGTGCGGATGGGTGCAGGCCCCGGATTCCGGGCGCTGCACCGGGGTGGTGGATTTATGACCGCTCGTCAGGGATGAGCGGCCTGCGCGTCACGGTTGGCGCGCAGTCGCCCTCGCAGGCACGCGGGAACGCACCGGCCTGCGCCTGGGGCGCAACCGGCGCCAACCGATCACCACGCCACTGACGCTGATGGCCAGGCCACCGAGGCTGAAGGCGATGATCAGCACCTCCCGCAACAACGGCCGTTCCAGCAGCGGCTGCCAATCCCAGCTGTGCAGCAGGTTGAACAGCCAGCGCCCGACCCGACGGTTGTCGTCCAGCACATCCAGCACGGCGCCGCTGTAGGGGTCGATCTGCACCCAGCTGTGGCCGGGGTCGTCGAAGGCCAGGCGCAGCAGCGGCAGGCGCTTCGGCTGGCCGCCGTACATGCTGGCTTCGCCCCGGGGGTAGTAGTAGGCGTCGTAGGCCTCCAGCCAGTCGGCTTGCGCCACGGGCTCCGGTGCGGCGGCTTCCAGGATGCTGCGTGGCAGCAGCGCCAGGGCCGGGCCTGCGCCGTTCAGAGGCAGTACGCGGCTGTCGCCCCGGGCATCCAGGGCGCCGAGGTAGGCCGCGCCGCCGAGCATCCGCCATTGCAGTTCCACCGGCTCCAGGCCGGTTTCGCGGAAGCGTTGCAGGGCCTCGTTCACCCCCACATGGAAGGCGCCGCCTCGCAGCTCGCCGCCCTGGAAATCCCGCGCGGTGAGGGGCGAGCGCCCTTCGGTGAGGTGCCAGGGGCGCATGGACATCAGCCCGCTGAAGATCCAGGCGATCAGCAGCAGGCCGAAGCCCAGGCCGGTGAGGTGGTGCCAGCGGGCGAAGCCGGCCGGGTAGGGCGAGCGCGAACCGCTGCGGTAGGGCCTGGAGAAACGCCAGCGCAGCAGGCCGACCACCGCACCCAGCACGGCCATCGCCGTGGCCGCCAGGGACAGGTAGATGACGATGTTGGCCCAGAGGCCCTCCAGCACACCGCCGCGCAGCGGGTAGAGCCAGTGCAGCCAGGCGCCCAGGTAGTTCCAGCCGCGCTCCATGCGCCCGGCGTCGCGCACCACCTCGCCGGTGCGCGAGGACAGGTAGAGCAGGCTACCGGCGGCGTCGTCCACCCGCACCTTGTGCAGGGGGCGGTCGGCATCCAGGGCGCGGCTGTGGCTCCACAGGTCTTCGTCCACCCCTTCCAGGTAATGGGCTTCGGCGCCGCTGAAGCTGCGCGCGCTGGCCAGGGCCTGCAGCGGCCCTTGGGCGCCCAGCAGGACGCCGTCGCGGGCGTCCACCGCCAGGTTGGCGTCGCGGTAGCCGAGCAGGTAGCGCGGCTCGCCGGCGATGCTGACCAGGCGCAGGCTCGAGGGGGCTTCGCTGCGGCCGCTGGCCGCGAGCGCCACGCCGGGCTCCACGCAGCAGCCCGCTGCCAGGGGCGG
>BATO01000148.1 GCA_000474255.1 Aquipseudomonas alcaligenes MRY13-0052 | reverse complement strand
CCCCTCTGCAACGCTGTGGCCGACGTAGGGCGCGGATTCTACTCGCGGCCCCGGGGAAATGGGATATCCCCCAGTCAGCCGATCAGCCGCGCCATGCACCCCAGGTCACCGCCCCCCTTTGGCCTTCAGGAGCCGATGATGCCTCGCTGCGCCAGCGCCTTGTGCAGGGCCTCGCCCGCCGCCGAGCCCTGCGGGTAGAACACCGCCGGCTGGCCGATGGGCGCCGCCACGCGCACGCGGGTGCCGGGGGCTGCCTGGTAGTGCGCCTGCGACCAGAGGTGCACCCACTCCCCCGCCGGCAGCGCCACCTCCAGGCTGTCGACACCCGGCTCCAGCACCGGTGCCACCAGCAGTTGGTCACCCAGCAGGAAGCTGCGCGGCACGGCCTCCAGGCTCGCGGGGTCATCGGGGTATTGCAGCCAGAGCGGGCGCACCAGTGGCAGCCCGGTACGCGCCGCCTCGTCCATCAGCGTGCGGCGATAAGGTGCCAGCGCGGCGAACAGTTGGGCGCAACGGGCGAAGTGCGCCAGGCTGGCCGGCGAATCGTAGACCTGGTGGTTGTCCGCCGGACGATTGCCCTCGTGGGTGCGCAGCAGGCTGGTGAAGGCAGAAAACTCCGCCCAGCGCTGCAACAGCTCCTCGCTGCGGTGGTAGTCCTTCAGCGGGTTGCTGATGGTGGTGTAGCCGCCGGTGTCGGCGTGATTGAGGGTGAAGCCCGAGAGCCCACCGGAGAGCAGCCCCAGCAATGCGCTGTGCAGGCCGTCCTGGGCATCCCAGGTCACTAGCTGGTCGCCCAGCCACATACTGGTGGTCAGCCCCGGGCTGCGGCTGTAGCCGGAGCGGGTGAAGAACAGCAGCTCCCCTTCCCCGCCTGCCTCCTCCAGCAGCTCGCGGTTGAGCCGCGCCCATTCTTCGGGGAAGCGGTTGTGCAGCAGCGCCGCGTCTTCACCCGAGGCCGGGTGCGCCTCGAAGGGCAGCGCCTCGCCGAAATCGGCCATCCAGCCGGAGAAGCCCTGGCCGAGCATCTCTTCGCGCAACACGGTCTTCAGCCAGCGGCGCGCCTCGGGGTTGCTCAGGTCCACCAAACCAGCGCTGAAACTGGTGTTGAGCAGGTCCAGCGGCTTGCCGTCGGCGCCCCGCATGAGGAAGCCACGTTCGCGGGCCTCACGGAACAGATTGCGCTGCTCCCCGTCCTTCTCGGTGATGTCCGCCAGGAAGGGGTTGGCATAGGCCAGGGTGCGGATGCCGCGCGCCTTGAGCTCGGCGCTCAGGGCCTGCCATTGCGGGTAGTGGCGCGGATCGAGGGTCCAGTTCCACCACAGCTGCTTGCCGAAACTGGTGCTGCGCTGGCCCACCCAGTCCTGCAGCCAGAGCCCGGCGACGGGCACCCCGGCGGCATCAATGCGCCCCAGCAGCTCGCGCACCCGCTCGGTACCGCCCTGCAGGCCGAGGATGGCGCCGTGCTGGGTCCAGTCCGGCAGCGGCGCCATGCGCCCCACCACCGAGGTGTGCGCCTGCAGCAACGCGGCGGGGCTGTCGCCGTTGTAGAGACGCGCGGTGAGGCTGCCCTGGTGCACCTCCAGGCCCACCCGCGCCGGATCACGCAGGTCGAACACCTGATAGGCGCTGGATTCGCTGAAGAAGGCACGCAGCTTCGACGTCAGGTAATAGGGCACCGGCGCGTAGCTGGTCCACCAGTCGCCGCCCGCACGGGCACTGAGGTCCGCCGCCAGGGTGATGGGCTGCAGGCCACGACCGACGCCCTGTTCCTGCACCAGGATGGGCACGCGGCGCCCGGCCAGGTCGAAAGCGCTGAACTGCTCACCGAAGCCGAAGAAGCGCTCGTCGGCGTCCCGTTGCCAGTTGAGATAGAGGCGGTTGAGGCGCGGGTCATCCAGCGCCACGGCCAGGCGCACACCGCGCCCGCCATCAGCCTCCAGCACCAGCGCGTAGCCACTGACGGAGCCATCGGCGCAACGCAGGTGGCCACGCAGCACCAGGCGCGGGCCGGTGCCCTGGAAGCTGTCCAGGCTTTGCTCGCGGCACAGCAGCTCGCGGTGCTCGTCGACGAACAGCGCGCCCCGGTGCTCTTCGACCTCGGCAGTGCCGATACCGGCGGCGAGGAAGCCACCCTCGGTGGCCCACAGTCGCTTGGTGGGGTTGCCCTTGGGGCTCAGCGCCAGGCCATGGCCGTTCCAGGCCAGGCGGTAGTCGCCGAAATCGAAATCACGGGGTACCGCGAAGGCCGGTGGCACCACCAGTTCGGCCAGCACGGCGCGCTGTTTCCACACCTGCAGCCCCTGCCATCCCGCCACGCCTGCCGCCGTTACCAGCAACACGGCTGCCGCCCCTTTTACCCACCTGCGCATCGCTCGCCCCTTTTCTTGTTCTGCACCGCCCTTTAGGCTGGCGCGCATCCATACATCGCGGAGTCACCGTCATGCCGGTTTGGCTACAGACCGCCCTGCTGCTCACGCTGTCCAACGTCTTCATGACGTTCGCCTGGTACGGCCACCTCAAGACCCTGAACACCAAGCCGTGGATCATCGCCGCCCTGATCAGCTGGGGGATCGCGCTGTTCGAGTACCTACTGCAGGTGCCGGCCAACCGCATCGGCTACACGGCACTGTCGGTGGGCCAACTGAAGATCATGCAGGAGGTGATCACCCTCGCGGTGTTCGTGCCCTTCAGCGTCTACTTCATGCAGCAACCGCTGAAGCTCGATTATCTCTGGGCCGGTCTGTGCCTGCTCGGCGCGGTGTACTTTATCTTCCGCGCCTGAGGCCGGGGATGCGTGGCGCGCCGGTCATGGCGACCGATCGCGCCAGGGTTCATTTCGGGGGTTCGAGGCGGGTGATCAGGCTGGAGGTGTCCCAGCGGCCACCGCCTTCGGCCTGGATCTCGCCGTAGAAGCGATCCACCAGCTCAGTGACCGGCAATTGCGCGCCGTTGCGCTGGGCCTCGGCGAAGACGATGGCGAAGTCCTTGCGCATCAGGTCCACGGCGAAGCCGAAGTCGAACTTGCCGTCGAGCATGCTCTGGTGACGGTGCTCCAGTTGCCAGGACTGCGCCGCCCCCTTGCCGATCACCTCCATGGCCGCCGTGGCGTCGAGCCCGGAGCGCCGGGCGAAATGCAGTGCCTCGGAAAGCCCCTGGAGCAGCCCGCCGACGCAGATCTGGTTGACCATCTTGGTCAACTGGCCGCTACCCACCGGGCCCATCAGCCGGGTCATCCGCGCGTAGCTGTCGATCACCGGTGCCGCCCGCTCGTAGAGTTCGCGCTCGCCGCCGATCATCACCGTCAACATGCCGCTCTCGGCCCCGGCCTGTCCGCCGGAGACCGGCGCATCGAGAAAGCCCAGCCCGCGCTCGGCAGCCAGCGCCGCCAGTTCGCGGGCCACCTCGGCGGAGGCGGTGGTGTGGTCCACCAGCACGCTGCCGGGCTGCATGCCGGCGAAGGCGCCCTCCTCGCCCAGTACCACGGCGCGCAGGTCGTCGTCGTTGCCGACGCAGGTCATCACCAGGTCGGAACCCTGCGCCGCTTCCCGTGGCGTAGCGAAGCTGTCGCCGCCGAACTCGTCGCACCAGAGCGAGGCCTTCTCCGGCGAGCGGTTGTAGACGCGCACCTCGTGCCCCTCGCATGCGAGGTGGCCGGCCATGTGAAAGCCCATTACGCCGAGCCCGATAAAGGTCACCTTCGCCATCTCAAACCCTCCACATGTGCATGTCCCAGGAAGCCTAACACGCGGTTTGCCGAGCCGCGAAAGGCCCTCCATACTCGCCCGGAAGTTGCCGGGACACCCCACAAGCGCCAAGGAGAGCCCCATGCCGCACTGGCTGGTGATAGACCTGGAGGCCACGACCGAGGAAGGCGGTTGGCCCCTGGAAGATATGGAGATCATCGAGATCGGCGCATCGATCGTGGCTGCCGACGGCCGCGAAGTGGACCATTTCCAGCGTTTCGTACGCCCGTTGCGTCGCCCCTGCCTGACCACCTTCTGCCGCCAGCTGACCCACATCAGCCAGGCCAATGTCGACAGCGCCGCGCCCCTCGCGCAGGTCTGGCCGGCGTTCGAACGCTGGCTGCAGAACTACCAGCCGCGCCTGGTGAGCTGGGTCAGTTGGGGCGAGTACGACCGCCGCCAGCTGGAGCAGGAATGGCGCCAGCAGCAACTGGTCAGCCGCCTCGCCACCATTCCCCACGTCAACCTAAAGCAGCATTTCGCCCGCGTCCGCCAGCTCAAGCAGCCCGTGGGCCTGCACACCGCGCTGCAACTGGCCGGGCTCAGCTTCCAGGGCCAGCAGCATCGGGCCCTGGAAGATGCCCGCAACACCGCCCGCCTGCTGCCGCTGGTGCTGCCTGCCAGTTCCTGAAACGCCCCGCCGCATTGCCTAGTGACGCTGCAAAGCGGCTTGGGCATACTGGCGGGCCCTTTTTCCAACCCTTTTCAAGGATCCCGCCATGTTCAAGGTCAACGAGTACTTCGACGGCACCGTCAAATCCATCGCCTTCGGCATGAGCGAAGGCCCCGCCACCATCGGCGTGATGGCCCCGGGCGAATACGAATTCGGCACCAGCCAGCTGGAAGTGATGCACGTCGTCGCCGGCGCCCTGACCGTCAAGCTGCCGGGCAGCGACAGCTGGGAAACCTTCGAAGCCGGCAGCAAGTTCACCGTACCGGCGAACAGCAAGTTCCAGCTGAAAGTCGCCCAGGACACCGCCTACCTCTGCGAGTACCGCTGAGTCGCAACGCGTTGAAGAACCGGCCCGAGTGGCCGGTTTTTTATTGCCTGGATGCTGGGAGCCCTGAAAGCTCCGCGATGATGGGTTTCGCTGCGCTCTACACCATCCTACGGGAGGCTATTCGCCTTCCCTGATCTCTACCTCGATGCGCATCCCCTCCAGCTCCGCCAGGTATTCGGCGCTGCTGAACAGGCCGATGCAGGGCATGGCACCGCGCTCGGCCAGGGTGCCGGCGGCGAGCTTGCGCACCAGGGCCACGGCGGCCATGCAGGGGATGTTGGGGCCGTCGTTGTCGTGGGCGACCAGTTCCCAGGTGAGCACCAGTGGCCGGCCCTGGTGGTCCAGCCCACGCAATGTCACGAACATGCCGCTGAGGCCATCGCCCAGGGGCTCCACCAGCACCGCGCCCTTGCGCAACAGCGACGCCAGGCCGACGGCGTTGCGCACCAGCCCGCCGCGCACCAGCCAGGACAGCGCCCAGGTGCCGAACTGGGTGAGGCGCAGGCCGACGCCAGCGCGGAAGCTGACATCGCGCACGCCCGGGTAGCGCGCGGGGAAGAGTTCCAGGTCGGGAATGTCGCAGATACCCACCCAGCGCGCGCCCATCGGGGCACGGAAGGCGTGGCGGCGCAGGCCCTGCCAGCCATGGATCGAGCCCCAGGCACCATCGCGCCAGAGCCGCACGGGCCGGCCGCAGTAGCCGAGCACCGCCTCCAGGGTCGACAGGCCCGGCGTCTTCTCCGAGGAGCTGATGCCGTGCTCGATGCTGTCCAGACGGCTGAAGCGCGGCAGTTGTTCGTCCACCACGGCGGCGCTGAGGCCGGGCACCGAACTGGCGCCGGCACAAATCAGCAGGCCGCGCTCGCGGGCCCGGTCATCCAGCCGGCCGATGCCGCAGACGAAGGCGCGCGCATCGGCCAGGTCGATATAATGGCAGCCGGCGTCCAGTGCCGCCTCGGCGACCCGGTAGTCCTGCCCCTGGAAGGGCCCGACCGTGGAAATCACCACCTGGGCACCCAGCTTGCTGAAGGCCAGGGCCAACTCCGGCTGGTCGATATCCAGGCGCGCCGCCTGGCAACCGGTTTCCGCCGCCAGGGCCTGGGCCTTGGCCAGGTCACGCCCCGCGGCGATCACCTCGATGCCCTCGATGCTGCGCAGGCGCCGCACGATCAGCCGGCCGAAATTGCCGTAGCCGCCCAGCACCAGAACCTTCAATCCCTGTGTCACCCCTGACTCCCTGTAAGGCCGTTCAGGCCGGCTCGTTCGATGTGGAAAATTGCAGTTCCGCCAGGCGCGCATAGAGCGGGCTGCTGAGCACCAGCTCCTGGTGGCTGCCGATGGCGACCAGCTTGCCCTTGTCGATGACGGCGATGCGGTCCGCGCTCTTCACCGTGGCCAGGCGGTGGGCGATCACCAGGGTGGTGCGCCCGCTCATGACCTCGGGCAGGGCCTGCTGGATCAGGTGTTCGCTTTCGGCATCCAGAGCGCTGGTGGCTTCGTCCAGCAGCAGGATGGGTGCATCGGTGAGCAAGGCCCGGGCGATGGCCAGGCGCTGGCGCTGCCCGCCGGAAAGGCCGATGCCGCCGTCGCCCAGGTGCGTCTGGTAGCCCTCGGGCATGCGCTGGATGAATTCGTGGGCATGGGCGGCCCGCGCCGCAGCCTCCACCTCGGCCTGGCTGGCGTCGGGGCGACCGTAGCGGATGTTGTCCTCGACGCTGCCGAAGAACAGCGCGGGGCTCTGCGATACCAGGGCGAAGCAACGGCGCAGGTCGGCCGGGTCCAGGCGCTGGATGGGCAGGCCATCCACCCGCACCTCACCCTCGGTGGGGTCGAAGAAGCGCAGCAGCAGGTCGAAGAGCGTCGACTTGCCCGCACCGGAAGGGCCGACCAGGGCCAGGGTTTCACCGGGACGCACGTGCAGGTCGATGCCATCGAGGGCCAGGCTCTGCGGCCGGGTCGGGTAGGCGAAGCGCAGGCCGCGCAGCTCCAGCTCGCCTTCGACCCGCTCGGGCAGGCGCAGCAGGTCGCTCTCCGGGGCCTTGATGGTGCTGCGGGTCTGCAGCAGCTCGGCGATGCGCTCGGCGGCACCGGCGGCGCTTTGCAGCTCGCCGATCACCTCGCTGATGGCACCGAAGGCGGAACCGACGATCAGGCTGTAGAAGACGAAGGCGGCCAGGTCACCGCCGGAAATGCGCCCGGCTATCACATCCATGCCGCCGACCCAGAGCATCACCCCCACCGCGCCGAGCACCAGCACGATGACCACGGTGATCAGCCAGGCTCGCTGGGTGATGCGCTTGCGCGCGGTGTCGAAGGCGCCTTCCACCGTGCGCCCGAAGCGTGCCCGGTCCTGGGCCTGGTGGTTGTAG
>BATO01000149.1 GCA_000474255.1 Aquipseudomonas alcaligenes MRY13-0052 | reverse complement strand
GACTCCAGTTCTTCACTGCCGGCAGGTCGTTGAGAGGTGGCGACTCCAGCGGCGGAGCTGGCGGCGACGGGCTGGGGCGTTGCACCGGCGGCGCGGGAGGTCCCTCCCGCCAAAGACGGTACTCATCCTTCATTGCGTAAAAGAGGTCGATAAGCATGGGGCACGCTCCTGTGCGTGTTCTAGGGAAGCACTAGCCCGAAAAGCCTGTTAGGCGCTGATGGCGACGCTGGTACTCGGTGAGTTGGGGCAGTTCCGGTAACGGTGGAGAGTTGCTGGCCGCCCCCTGGTAATCGAAATGCGCTGCCTTGATCAGGTGGTCCCCCTGGGTGCCCGATTCGATGGAACAGGCATCGACGCTGATGTAGCTGCCGCCAGCGTTGAGGACGATCCTCTTCTTGGCGGTGATGTGGATTTCATCCTCGGTGCTGGTGATCTCCAGCCCCTGGCGGGCCAGCAGTTCCAGGCGGTCGTTCTGCGCCTGGATCTGCACCGCGCCCTGGTTGGCGATGAGCTTCAGGCCGAGCTTGCGCACGAACAGGCTGACGCCCTCCCCCACACCGATGAACAGCCGCCGCACCACGCTCAAGGCGGCGTCCTTGCCCGCGTTGGCGATGAGGTTCCGTTCTGCGGCCAGTTGCAGGTGGTGGCCACTGCTGAGCGCGATGCCCCTGGGCGCACTGAGCAGCAGGACGGCGGACTTGATCTGCTCCAGGTCCTGCCGGAGCAGGTCGAGCTGCGCCTGCACATCGGCCGGCTCGGCGTTGGCGACCTGGGCATCCTCGGAGAGCGTCTGCATCTCCTCAGCGGCGCGTTGCAGGCGGGCGAGCGTGTCCTGCATGGCCAGCACCTGCCCCTGGGCGCGCGGCTGCTCATCGGCACTGATGAACATGCCCTGGCCGGAACGCAGCGCGCCCCGGCCGTCGGTGCGCAGCTCGAAGCCTTCGCCGCGTTTCTGCCGCTGCCCATCCACCAGGTGGCCGAGGTTGAGCTGGCTCTTGCCGCTGTGCTCGGTGCTGAGCTTGATATGTTCCTGGCCGCGGGTGTCGTCCAGGCGCAGCTTGTTGTTGGACGGGGTGCGCAGGACGTTGCGCTTGTAGTTCTTCAGGGTGACGAGGTCGGGGTGCCGGCTGTCGTGCAGGGCGAAGGCGATGAAGCCCCGGTCCGGGTCGCCGCGCTCGAAGGCGATGCCGACCTCGGTGCCCTGGATCAGCGGCAGGTGCAGGCCGTGGGTATCCCCGGCATAGGCGCGCGCCAGGCGCAGCCACATGCTTTCCTGGCCGGCGGGCCAGGTGTCCTGGTCGAAGAGGAAGTTGACCTTGTAGCGGCCCTCCAGATCGATGTGGCTGTAGAGGTCGTCGGCCTGCGCGCTGGTGACGCGGGCCGGGATGGTGCCGGCGATCACGGGGCGCGGCAGCAGCGGCGGGCGAAAGCACACGCTTTCGCTGTAGGGGATGGCCTCGAAGCGGGCTTCGAAGCTGCGATCGCGGGCGGCGACGGTGACCAGGCGGGTGATGACGGCGCCAGGGGTGAAGGCCTCGGGCGCGCCGCCCTCGATCTTCAGCACCTGCCCAGGTGCCAGGGTGGCGCTGCTGGTGCGGCCGTCGAGGCGGGTCTGGTCGTTGAGGTAGCGCTCGTGGGCGAGGCGGGCATAGAAATAGCCGCTTTCGCTTTTCAGGTCTTCGTCGCGGGAGCCGGGGTCGTCCAGCTCGATGTAGGGCTCGCCGTAGTGATAGGCCTCGCCGTAGGTGGTCGGGTCGCCACGGGTCTGGTCGAGGTCGCCGTCGAGGTAGGCCGTCGCGTCACGCGGGGTGTAGGCGCGGATGCGCAGGTTCCTTTCCACCACGCCGTGGCTCGTCTGCAGGTCCCAGACGGCGTCCTGGCCGCTGCTGACGGTGCCGGACGGCGGGCGGTAGGGCAGCTGGACGCCGAACCGGTAGTTGCGCTGGTCATCGTGGAACTCGACGACATCGATGCCCAGGCGCTCGTCGGCGGTGAAGCGGTACCAGATGCCCACCTCGGCCAGCAGGCGCTGGATGAAGGCCAGGTCGCTCTCGTCGTATTGCATGACCTGCTCGCGCTTGGGGTAGTCGCGCCTGAGGTCGAAGAAGAAGTCCTGCCCGGCCCAGCGGTGGCGGTCGCTGCGCAGGATCTGCTCGACGATCTCGGGCACCGAGAGGTGCTGGTAGATGCGGTACTGCCGGCCCCGCCCGAGCAGGGTCAGGCGCGGCTGCAGGGTGATTTCGTAGCGGGCCTCGTCGTTGGAGCCGGAGATCCGCCGGAAGCCCGTGACCACGCCGTGCAGGGTGCGCAGCGGCTGGGCCGGCGGGATGCCCAGACCGACGAAGGGCACCGGTTTGGGAGGCGCGAAGAGGCTGAAGCTGGCGGGCTGCCCGACGATGCGCCTGGAGGGGAGGTCGCGCTGGGACGAAGTGAACTCGACCTGGTAGCTGAAGGGCTGGCTGAGCGTCTCGTCCCCGACGAAGGCGAGGACGTCGAGCCCGACGTCGAGTTCGCCCACCTGCAGGCGGTGACGGCTGTGATCGAAGAAATGGCGGAGTTCGGCAAGCATGTCGAGGCCTCATCGATGGGATGGCCCGTATGCATCGCCGCTTCGTGACGTATCTCGATGAGACCGCCAAGCCCTGCATCCGGGGCGAGACAGTAGGCTGAAAACCCCGATGGGCTGGGAATAGGGAAAAGCCCCCAAAGGGCTCGGGAAGCGTCCGAAGAAATGAGGGGAGCTGCTGTAGGAACCCAATCACTTCAATGCCCGGAGTCCTGAGGGGACGCCAGCGTCATCCGGTCCGACCACGGAAGCACCAGGCAAAAAAAGCCCCGCCGAAGCGGGGCTAGAGCACATTCAACCTTTCAGCGAACGATGGCTCAGGAGGTCTTGACCCCATGCTGGCCGCTCTGGGCCAGGTCCATCAGCTCGCGGTTGGCCACGGCGTACATGGCGTAGTCGGTGCCGGTGGCGGCGCGCAGCTCGGTGAGCATCACCTTCCAGCGTTCCACCAGCGGGCGGTGCTGTTCCAGCCACAGGGCCACGCGTTCGTCCATGTCCGTCGGGGCGTCGTTCATCTGCAGCACCGAGACGGTGATCGCCCGCTGCTGGCCGTCGAGGTCGTCGCGGAAGGCTTCGCGGGCCAGGGCCTGCCAGTTGTTCTCCACCGGCAGACTGGTGATCTGCTGCAGGTACCAGGACAGGTCCAGCGCGCCACCAACGGCGAAGTAGGCGGCCGCCACTTCGGCGGTGTCCTTGCCGGTGACGTCCGAGGCTTCGATGATCGGCAGCAGCGTGTACAGGTGGCTGGTGCCAGCGACCACACGGGCCAGCTCTTCCGGTGCGCCGGCTTCGACATAGGCCTGGTAGCGGGCCAGCCACTGCTCGCGGGCCGGGCCTTCCAGCAGCTCGTCCAGGCGACCGGCCAGCTCGGCCACGCGCGGGCCGAAGTGGCCGACGTCACGGGCGGCGTTCTGGTCTTCGCGACGGCTGCGCAGGAACCAGCGCGTAGCACGGCGGCCGAGGCGCATCAGCTCGTCCATCAGGGTCAGTTGCAGCTCGGCGGGGACCTTGTAGTCCAGCGCTTCGATCTGCTTCCACCAGTGGGCCAGGCGGAACACATCGCGCACCACCACGTAGGCACCGGCGACGTTGGCCGCGCTCATGCCGGTGGACTCCTTCAGGCGCTGCACGAAGGTGATGCCCATGTGGTTGACCAGGTCGTTGGCGATCTGGGTGCTGATGATTTCGCGCTTCAGGCGATGGCGGCCCATGGAGTCGCCGAACTTCTTCGCCAGCAGCGGCGGGAAGGCGGTTTCCATCTCGCGAGCCAGGTAGTCGTCGTCCGGCACCAGGGATTTGAGCAGCGATTCCTTGAGGTCGATCTTGCTGTAGGAGATCAGCACCGACAGCTCCGGGCGGGTCAGGCCCTGGCCGTTGGCGGTGCGCTCGTTGAGTTCCTCGTCGCTGGGCAGGAATTCCAGCGCGCGGTCGAGCTTGCCGGCGGCCTCCAGGGCGGCGATCAGGCGCTTGTACTCGCCGATGCGCTCACGGGCACGGCGTTGCGCCAGGGACAGCGCCTGGGTCTGCTTGTAGTTGTTGCCCAGCACCAGGCTGCCCACCGCGTCGGTCATCTCGGCCAGCAGCTTGTTGCGCTGCTTGCCGGTCATGTCGCCGGCCGCGACGATTTCGCCTAGGAGGATCTTGATGTTCACCTCGTGGTCGGAGCAGTCCACGCCACCGGCGTTGTCGATGAAGTCGGTATTGCTGGCGCCGCCGTTGAGGCCGTACTCGACGCGGCCGAGCTGGGTCATGCCCAGGTTGCCGCCCTCGCCCACCACCTTGGCGCGCAGTTCGCGGCCGTCGACGCGCAGCGCGTCGTTGGCCTTGTCGCCGACATCGGCGTGGGACTCCTTGCTGGATTTCACATAGGTGCCGATGCCGCCGTTCCACAGCAGATCAACCGGCGCCTTGAGCAGCGCGTTGAGCAGCTCGGTGGGGGTCAGCTTGTCGGCGCGGATGTCGAAACGCTCCTTCATCTCCGGGCTGATGGCGATGCTCTTCGCCGCCCGCAGGAAGATGCCGCCGCCGGCGGAAATCAGCTTGGCGTCGTAGTCGGCCCAGGACGAGCGCGGCAGGTCGAACAGGCGCTTGCGCTCGACGAAGCTGCTGGCCGCATCCGGGTTCGGATCGATGAAGATGTGCATGTGGTTGAACGCGGCCACCAGTTGCAGCGTGTCCGACAACAGCAGGCCGTTGCCGAACACGTCGCCGGCCATGTCGCCGATGCCGATCACGGTGACATTGTCCTTCTGCACGTCGATGCCGCGTTCGCGGAAGTGACGCTGCACCGAGACCCAGCCGCCCTTGGCGGTGATGCCCATGCCCTTGTGGTCGTAGCCGGCGGAGCCGCCGGAAGCGAAGGCGTCGCCCAGCCAGAAGCCGTACTCCAGGGCGATGCCGTTGGCGATGTCGGAGAAGGTCGCGGTGCCCTTGTCGGCCGCCACCACCAGGTAGGGGTCGTCGGCGTCGTGGCGCACCACGTTGGCCGGCGGCACCACCTGGCCTTCCTTGAGGTTGTCGGTGATGTCCAGCAGGCCGCTGATGAAGATGCGGTAGCAGGCGATGGCCTCGGCCTGGATGTCGTCACGGCTGCCGCCAACGGGCAGGCGACGGGGGATGAAGCCACCCTTGGCGCCCATGGGCACGATCACCGCGTTCTTCACCTGCTGCGCCTTGACCAGGCCCAGCACTTCGGTACGGAAGTCTTCCTCGCGGTCGGACCAGCGCAGGCCGCCCCGGGCCACGTCGCCGAAGCGCAGGTGCACGCCTTCCACGCGCGGGCAGTAGACGAAGATCTCGAATTTGGGCACCGGACGCGGGATGTCGGGGATCAGCCGCGGGCTGAGCTTGAAGCTGAAGTAGCCCTTGTTCTGGCCGTTGGCATCGGGCTGGTAGAAGTTGGTGCGCAGGGTCGCCTTGATCAGGTCGAGGTAGCGCCGCAGGATGCGGTCCTCGTTGAGTACGGCGACGTTGTCCAGCTCGCCGAGGATGGCCTGCTCGAGCTTCTGCTGCTTGTCTTCCAGGTCCTCGGCGGTGAGCTTGCGGGCCAGGTAGAAGCGGGTCTTGAACAGGCGCACCAGTTCCTTGGCGATGTCCACATGGTTGAGCAGGGTGCTGGCGATGTAGGACAGGTCGAAGCCCAGGCGAATCTGCTTCAGGTAGCGCGCATAGGCACGCAGCAGCGCCACGTCGCGCCAGGGCATGGAGGCGGTCAGTACCAGGCGGTTGAAGGCGTCGTTCTCGGCGTCGCCGTTGACGATGTGGATGAAGGCGTCCTGCAGGGTGTCGTTGAGCTGCTGGATGTCGACTTCCTGGCCCGAGGCGCTGGTGAAGGCGAAGTCGTGGATCCAGAACTCGCGGCCATCCTGGCGGTGCAGGCGGTAGGGGAACTCGCCGAGCACGCGCAGGCCCAGGTTCTCCAGGATCGGCAGCACGTCGGACAGCGGCAGCGGCGTGTCGGCGTGGTACAGCTTGCAATGCAGCAGCTGCTCACCCTGGGTCAGCGGCTGGTAGAAGCTCATCACCAGTTGGCGCTCGTCGGAGAGGCTGTTCAGGTGCTGCATGTCGACCACGGCCGAGTGCGGGGCGAAGCGCTCGCGGTAGCCGGCGGGGAAGCCTTTCGGGAAGTCGGCCAGCACGCGGGTGCCCTGGGCCTCGCCGAAGCTTTCGTTGACCAGGCTGGCGTAGTCGTCCTTCCAGGAACGGCAGGCCTGGATCACTTCCTTCTCCAGGCGCACCGGATCGACTACGGCCTTGTTCTTCGGGTCCAGGCGCAGGATGAACTGCACGCGCGCCAGCACGGATTCGGAGAAGAAGGTCCAGAACTCGCAGTCGCTGGCCTGCAGGCGGTCCATGAGGATCTGCTGAATCTTCAGGCGCGTCTCGGTGGAGTAGACATCGCGCGGCACATAGGCCAGCGCGTAGGCGAAGCGGCCATAGGGATCACGGCGCAGGAACAGGCGGATCTTGTTGCGCTCCTGCATCTGCACGATGGCCATGGCGGTGGAGAACAGGTCATCCACCGGGGTCTGGAACAGGTCGTCGCGGGGCAGCACCTCCAGCACCTGGCCCAGCTCCTTGCCCAGGTGGGCGCGCGGATCGAAGCCGGAGCGGCGCTGGATCTCGGCGACCTTGCCACGGATGAAGGGGATCTCGGTCACGCTCTCGGCATACACCGCGGAGGTGTACAGGCCCATGAAGCGGCATTCCTTGACCACGCGGCCCTTGGCGTCCAGCTCGCGGATGGAGACGAAGTCCGGGTAGGCCGGGCGGTGCACGCGGCTCGGCTCGGCGGCCTTGGCGAAGGACAGCAGCACCGGGCCGCGCAGGTAGTCGACGGCGTCCTTCTCGATGTGCAGGTCGGCGGCGCTGAGGCCGATGCGGCGCAGGCGCGAGACACCGAGAAGGGACCTTCTCGTCATAGACCAGGTGGCCGCCGGGCCTC
>BATO01000150.1 GCA_000474255.1 Aquipseudomonas alcaligenes MRY13-0052 | reverse complement strand
GGCGTCGGCGTGCGGCTGCCCGAGGGCGCCAGCGGGCCGCAGGCCCTGGATGCCATCGAGGGCCTGGGCAGCGAGTACGACCAGGAGCTGCAACGCCTGAAGCTGACGCTGCCCAGCGAGTGGCTGCCGCGCCAGGAGGTGGGCGACACCAGCGTGTATGCGCGCACGCCGGCCCGTGCCGACTTCGGGGCGCTGTTCAACTACGACCTCTACTACACCGACAGCGATGACGGGCAGCGCTACGCCAGTACCTGGCTGGAGCAGCGCCTGTTCGGCGGCTTCGGCACCCTGGGCAACACCGGTGTGTACCGCAAGAGCTTCGGTGACAGCGAAGGCGAGGGCGACGGCTACGTGCGCTACGACACGCTGTGGACCTTCAACGACCAGGACAGCCTGCGCAGCGTGCAGGTGGGCGACCTGGTCACCGGCGCGCTGACCTGGAACAGCGCGGTGCGGGTCGGTGGCGTGCAGGTCTCGCGCAACTTCGCCCTGCGTCCGGACCTGGTCACCTACCCGCTGCCACGCTTCAGCGGCGACGCCGCGGTGCCGAGCACGGTGGACCTGTTCATCAACAATGCGCGGGTCAGCAGCGACGACCTGCAGCCCGGGCCCTTCACCGTCAGCAACGTGCCGTACATCAGCGGTGCGGGCACCGCCACGGTGGTCACCACCGATGCCCTCGGCCGGCAGGTCTCCACCGACGTGCCCTTCTACGTGACCAACACGCTGCTGCAGAAGGGCCTCTACGACTATTCCCTGGGGGCGGGCAAGCTGCGCGAGGACTACGGGCTGGAGAGCTTCTCCTACGGCAGCAGCGTGGGCACCGGCACCTTCCGCTACGGCATCAGCGATGCCTTCACCCTGGAGACCCACGCCGAGCTGGGCGAGGCGCTGCGCCTGGGCGGGCTCGGCGGCACCTTCGGGCTGGGCAACTGGGGCACCCTCGGCACCTCGGTTTCCGAGAGCGCCTACGACGGCCTGCGCGGCCGCCAGGCCAGCCTCGGCTACAGCTACTACTCGCCGTGGTTCGGCTTCGCCTTCCAGCGCGTGCAGCGCAGCTCGGGCTTCGTCGACGTCAGCCAGGTCAGCGCCCTGGAGCTGGGGCGCGAGGAGCTGGGCCTGGCGCGGCGTACCGACCAGGTGACCTTCTCGGTGAGCCCGGAGCCGGTCGGCAGCCTGGGCATCGGCTACTTCGCCAGCGAGGCCCGCAGCGGCGAGCGCACCCGCGTGGTCAACCTGTCCTGGTCGCGCAGCCTGTGGGCCAACAGCAGCCTGTACGTGTCGATGAACCGCGAGCTGGGCACCTCGGGCTACTCGGCCCTGGTGCAGCTGATCATGCCGTTCGACATGCTCTCCACCTTCAGCGCCAGCGTGGAGCGCGACACCGGCGGCCAGTACCGCGAGCGCGTCCGCTACGGGCGCACCGCGCCCAGCCAGGGGGGCGTCGGCTACAACCTCAGCTACGCCGCCGGCGGTGGCCGCTACAAGCAGGCCGACCTGACCTGGCGCACGCCCTACACCCAGCTGCAGGTGGGCCTGTACGACAACGACGGCGAGCGCACCCAGTGGGGCGATGTCAGCGGCTCGCTGGTGTGGATGGACGGCGGGGTGTTCCCCAGCAACCGCATCAACGACGCCTTCGTCCTGGTCAGCACCTCGGGCTACGCCGACGTGCCGGTGAACTTCGAGCACCAGTTGCTGGGCCGCACCGACAGCCGTGGCCACCTGCTGGTGCCCTGGGTGCCGTCCTATTACCGCGCCAACTACGAGATCGACCCGCTGGGGCTGCCGGGCAACGTGCGCATCGCCGAGGTTTCCCAGGAGATCGCCGTGCACCAGGGCAGCGGCGCGCTGCTGGAGTTCCCCATGGAGCGCGTCGTGGCGGCCAGCATCCTGCTCATCGACGTGCGCGGCCAGGTGCTGCCGCGCGGCAGCCTGGCGCGGGTCGAGGGGCGAGGCCTGGAGGCCTACGTGGGCTGGGACGGGCTGGTGTATTTCGAGGGGCTGGAACAACGCAACGCGCTGCGCGTGGCGCTGCCCGATGGCAGCCACTGCGCGGTGACGGTGGAACTGAAGACGCTGGACGAGGAGCTGTCGCAGGTCGGCCCGCTGACCTGCCGCTGATCCGTCCGAACGAGGACCGAACCATGGATGCGAAGCGCACGATCGTCCCCCTGCTGTTGCTGCTGGCGCTCTGGCTGGGGGCGGGCCGCGCCTGGGCGGTGTGCACCACGGTCAACCCGGCGGTGAGCCTGGGCAGCGTGAGCTCCTTCACCCTGAACGCTTCCGCGCAGGGCAACCTGGGCGGTGCGGGGCTGACCTGCGCATCGTTCCTCGCCCTGCTGGCGGCCAACTACGTGCAGGTCACCCTGCAGTCCGCCGCGCCGGTGCTCAGCGACGGCAATGGCAACAGCATTCCGCTGAAGGTGTTCGTCAGCAACGGCGGCGCCGAGATCACCCCGGGCTCGACGGTGCAGCTGAGCAGCCTGGCGGTGCTGGCGCTGCTGACCAACGCCACCACCGGCATCAACCTGTACTTCCAGGCCCAGGCCGCCAACGTGCCCGCCGGCACCTACAGCGCCTCGGTGGTGTTCACCTGGCGCTATGCGATCTGCGAGTCCGGCGTGCTCAGCCTGTGCAACTGGCAACGCAGCCCGGGCGTCACCCAGAACTGCCCGGCGGGCCTGTGCGGTGCGCCGACCAACTGGGGCACGGGGGTGACCGCCACCAGCACCGTGACCATCGTGGTCACCAAGGCCTGCGCCCTGAACAGCTACCAGAACGTCGACCTTGGCAGCCAGGCGCTGGTCAGCCAGTTCACCTCGGTGACCCGGGCCATCACCCTGACCTGCACCAGCGACGAGGGCTATCTGGTCAGCTTCGACAACGGCCAGAACTACCAGGCGCCCTGGCGACGCATGGCCAGCGGAGCCAACCGCCTGGGCTACAACATCTACTTCCCCAACACCACGACCGTGTGGAACACCACGCAGAACCTGTCGCAGAAGGGCACGGGGCTGCAGCAGACGGTGAACTTCCAGGTGACCGTCGACCCCACGCAGGCCAACGTGCCGGTGGGCACCTACATCGACAACGTGACCCTGATCATCAACTACTGACGGGCGGGGACGGTGTAACCTTGCGCGCTGTTCCCGAACCCGACGGAGTAGAGACATGGGCCTGGCGCAGTTCCGCCACTGGGTGTTCGACATGGACGGCACCCTCACCGTCGCCGTCCACGATTTCGCCGCGATCCGCCGCGAGCTGGCGATCCCCCCGGAGGACGACATCCTCCATCACCTCGCTGCGCTGCCCGCCGAGGAGGCACGCGCCAAGCACGCCTGGCTGCTGGAGCACGAGCGCGAACTGGCGGTGAACGCCCGTCCGGCGGCCGGCGCCGTCGAGCTGGTGCGCACGCTGCACGAGCGCGGTGTGCGCCTCGGCATCCTCACCCGCAACGCCCGCGAGCTGGCGCTGCTGACGCTGGCCGCCATCGGCCTGGACGACTGCTTCGCCGCCGCCGACATCCTCGGCCGCGACGAGGCGCCACCCAAGCCTCACCCGGGCGGGCTGCAGCACCTGGCCACGCGCTGGCGCGTGGCGGCGAGCGAGATGGTGATGGTGGGCGACTACCGCTTCGACCTCGATTGCGGCCGCGCCGCCGGGACCGCCACGGTGCTGGTCAACCTGCCGGAGAACCCCTGGCCGGAGCTCACCGACTGGTACGCCGAGGATTGCGCGCAGCTGCTGCTGTTGGCGCGGTAATCGGGTGCGTGCCAAGACCGCAACCGCATGGGTTTCGCACGGCTCTACCCATCCTACGGGGGAGTGCTTCGTAGGATGGGTAGAGCCGTGCGAAACCCATCAAGGGCCCTGCACGGTTCTACAGGTCCCGTGCGGTGAAGGTGTCGCAGCGGTTGATGTCGCCGCGCTCGAAGCCGGTCTTGAACCAGCGCATCCGCTGCGCCGAGGTGCCGTGGGTGAAGGAGTCGGGCACCACCTGGCCGCGTGCCTGCTTCTGCAGGCGGTCGTCGCCGATGGCATTGGCGGCGTTGAGGGCTTCTTCCAGGTCGCCGGGCTCCAGCCAGTCCAGGCGTTTCTGCGCGTGGAAGGCCCAGACGCCGGCCAGGCAGTCGGCCTGGAGCTCCTGGCGCACCAGCAGGCCGCCGGCGCCTTCCATCTTCTGGCCGCGCTGGCGCGCGGCGTTCACCTTGGCCGAGACACCGAGCAGGGTCTGCACGTGGTGGCCGACCTCGTGGGCGATCACGTAGGCCTGGGCGAAGTCGCCGGCGGCGGAGAAGCGCTGGGACATCTCGCGGAAGAAGTCGAGGTCCAGGTACACCTGGCGGTCGCCGGGGCAGTAGAAGGGGCCGACCGCCGAGGAGGCGAAGCCGCAGGCCGACTGCACGCCACCGTTGAACAGCACCAGCTTCGGGTCCTGATACTGGCGGCCGCCCTGCTGGAAGATCGCCTGCCAGGTGTCCTCGGTGTCGCCGAGCACGGCGCGGACGAACTCCGCTTCCTGGTCGTCGCCCGGCTGTGCACCGCTGTGCGGGGGTGCGGTGGACAGCCCGCCCTGGCCGACGATCTGGCCGAGGATGGTCAGCGGGTCCTCGCCCATCAGCATGCCGATCACCACGACCAGGGCGATGCCGCCGAGCCCGATGCTCTTGCCACCGCCCAGGCGCATGCCGCCGCTGCCGCGCGCATCCACCACGTTGTCGCTGCGTCTCGCCCGTTGCCAGCGCATCTGCCGATCCTTGTCTTCGTCGAGGCCTTGAGTGTCGTAGCTGACGGCGGGAGGCGCCAGCCCGGTCGTCAGGCGAGCCGGTCGGGGGCCACCAGCAGGCGGGCCTGGGCCAGCAGCTGCACGGCCCCGCCGACATGCACCTGGCCGCTTTCGTCCACGCGCACGTCGAGCCGGCTGGGGCGGTCGAGGAAGCGGCCCTGGTTGAGGGCGAAGCCCGGGCCGCGCGGCTCCAGGCCCTTGTCCACCAGCCAGGCGGCGACCGGCCCGGCGGCGCTGCCGGTGGCGATGTCCTCGACCACGCCGAGGGGGTCCCAGGTGCGGCCTTCGCGGGCGTCGACGTCGAGGAGGAAGACGAAGGCGGCGCCGATGGCTGCGAGCTCCTCGTCCAGGCCGCGCTGTTGGCGCGCGCCGGCCAGGCCGGAGGCGGTCACCGGCAGCAGCAGGTAGGGCAGCCCGGTACTGACGACCCGGGGCGCATGGCGTCGGTCCCACTCGCTGGAGAAGGCGGCGGCGAAGGCCTCGGCGGCCTTCGCGTCGAGCTCGGCACCGAACTGGGCGACGCCCTGGTTCATCTCGGCGTAGAAGCCCTCGCCCTGGCGGCGGGTGGCCAGGGTCACGCGCTTCTCGGGCAGCTGCAGCGCCCATTCGGCGTGCTCGCCGGGGGCGTGCAGGTGGTGCAGCAGGGCGGCCGCTCCGAGGATGGGGTGGCCGGCGAAGGGCAACTCCTCTTCCACGGTGAACACCCGAGCGGCGAATTCGCCGGGCCGGGTGCCCGGCTCCAGGAAGATCGACTCGAACTGGCGCAGCTCGCGGGTCAGGCCCTGCATGGCCGCGCCCGAAAGGCCGCGGGCGTCGGGGAAGACCGCCAGGCCATTGCCTGCCAGTACGCGTTCGGCGAATACATCGACCTGCCAGTAATCCATTTTCGGCTCCGTGAAATGCACGCGGCCGCCCTGGGGCGGCCGCGCTGGGAAAGGGGCGCTCAGTGTGCCGGATATTCGGCCAGCACGCTCTCGCCGCCCTGGGCCGAGACGCCGATCACCTGGTAGGCGTCCTGCATGCCGTCCATCTCCATGCCCGGCGAGCCCATGGGCATGCCGGGCACGGCGGCGCCGACCAGGTCCTGGCGCGCGCGCAGTGCCAGCACGTCCTTGGCCGGCACGTGGCCCTCGACGAACTTGCCGTCGATCACGCCGGTGTGGCACGAGCCCAGGCGGTGGGGCACGCCGAGGCGGGCCTTGACCGAGGCCATGTCGTTCTCGACGTGGTCGTTGACCTGGATGCCGTTGTCACGCAGGTGGCTGATCCAGGCCTTGCAGCAGCCGCAGTTGGGGTCGCGGTAGACGTCCATGGAGACGGTTTCCGCCGCCTGGGCGAACAGCGGGGCGAAGAACAGGGAGGCGAGAAGAACGCGGCGCATGGGAAAACTCCTGAACGTGAAATGGGCGACAGCTTATGCCTGTCGCCGCTGCGCTGCGCGCTGCGGCTGTTACCGGATGTACGCCGGTAGACCGGGGGCGGTTTTTTTCGAGGCCGGCGCGCGCGCGTCGCCCTCGTAGGATGGGTAGAGCGGAGCGAAACCCATCGATGGGGCGTACCAGGGATGCCGGCGTGCCGCTCCCGACTCCGCCTGGTGGAGGTGAAAAGCGACCTCCACCCTACGCAGCGGTCATGTCCCGTTGCGGGCTGGACGCCTCAAGGCGTCGGCCGCAGCTCGTAGGATGGGTAGAGCGGAGCGAAACCCATCGATGGGGCGCACCGAGGATACCGGCGTGCCGCCCGT
>BATO01000151.1 GCA_000474255.1 Aquipseudomonas alcaligenes MRY13-0052 | reverse complement strand
AGAAACATCACCAGAGCTCAGCAATCAGCTGGGCTCAAATCCTCTAGCAACACTTAACGCAGACAGAGCCAAAGAAAACGCCCCGAAACGCCTCGGATTTTTCTCGACAACGCCCCACCGCTGCGCTTATCTTCGCCGCCAGGCCACCCATGTGGCCAACGTCGCTCGGACGGTTCCGGGCGCTTACGTATCCGAGGAAAGCATGGCTGACACGCGTTCTCCGCGCCGTTTCGCGCGCATCGATCGTCTCCCCCCCTACGTCTTCAACATCACCGCCGAACTCAAGATGGCCGCGCGCCGTCGTGGCGAGGACATCATCGACCTGTCCATGGGCAACCCCGATGGGGCCACCCCGCCGCACATCGTCGAGAAGCTGGTGCAGGTCGCCCAGCGCGAAGACACGCACGGATACTCCACCTCCCGCGGTATTCCCCGCCTGCGCCGCGCCATCTCGCGCTGGTACAAAGACCGCTATGACGTGGAGATCGATCCGGAAAGCGAAGCCATCGTCACCATCGGCTCCAAGGAAGGCCTCGCGCACCTGATGCTGGCCACCCTGGACCACGGCGACACGGTGCTGGTGCCCAACCCCAGCTACCCGATCCACATCTACGGCGCGGTGATCGCCGGCGCCCAGGTCCGCTCGGTGCCGCTGGTGCCCGGCGTCGACTTCTTCGCCGAGATGGAGCGCGCCATCCGCGAATCCATCCCCAAGCCGAAGATGATGATCATCGGCTTCCCCTCCAACCCCACCGCACAGTGCGTGGAGCTGGACTTCTTCGAACGCGTGGTGGCCCTGGCAAAGCAGTACGACGTGCTGGTGATCCACGACCTGGCCTATGCCGACATCGTCTACGACGGCTGGAAGGCCCCGTCGATCATGCAGGTGCCCGGCGCCAAGGACATCGCGGTGGAGTTCTTCACCCTGTCCAAGAGCTACAACATGGCCGGCTGGCGCATCGGCTTCATGGTCGGCAACCCCGAGCTGGTCAGCGCCCTGGCGCGGATCAAGAGCTACCACGACTACGGCACCTTCACCCCGCTGCAGGTGGCCGCGATCGCCGCGCTGGAAGGTGACCAGCAGTGCGTGCGCGACATCGCCGAGCAGTACCGCCAGCGCCGCAACATGCTGGTCAAGGGCCTGCACGAGGCGGGCTGGATGGTCGAGAACCCCAAGGCCTCGATGTACATCTGGGCGAAGATCCCCGAGCCCTATGCCCACCTCGGCTCCCTGGAGTTCGCCAAGAAGCTGCTGGCCGAGGCCAAGGTCTGCGTCTCCCCGGGCATCGGCTTCGGCGAGTACGGCGACGACCATGTGCGCTTCGCCCTGATCGAGAACCAGGACCGCATCCGCCAGGCCATCCGTGGCATCAAGGCGATGTTCCGCGCCGACGGGCTGATCCAGCCAGGCAAGGCCCGCAAGGCCGAGTGACACAGGCAACGGCGCCCCAGGGGCGCCGTTTTCATTTCCCGCGCAGGGGTTCGTGCCCCGGTGGCGTATCAAGGCTGTACCGGGCGCCGTCCCGGCCCATCAGCGAAGGACCCAACGATGAAGCCCAGCCGCCTGCTGTTCCTCTGCGCCGCCCTGCTCGGTGCCCTGACGCTGCAGACCGCCAGCGCCGGCCTGCTCCAGGAGCGCCGCGAAGCCCGCCAGCTCGACGACGCCGGCATCCGCGTGCAACGGGATGTCGCCTACGGCAACGATGAGCGCCAGCGCTTCGACGTCTACCAGCCCAAGGTCGCGCCGCGCGTGCCCGCCCCGGTGATCTTCATGGTCCACGGCGGTGGCTGGGCCAACGGCGACAAGGACAACGGCAGCGTCGCCCTGAACAAGGCCCTGCGCTGGGTGCCCCAGGGCGTGGTGCTGGTCTCCGCCAACTACCGCATGCTCCCCGACACCCCGCCGCTGGCCCAGGCCGACGACGTGGCCCGCGCCCTGGCCCAGGCCCAGCAACTGGCCAGCGGCTGGCAGGCCGACCCGGCGCGCTTCGTGCTGATGGGTCACTCCGCCGGCGCCCACTTGGTGGCGCTGATCGACGCCGCGCCGGAGATCGCCGCCCAGCAGGGCGCGCGCCCGTGGATCGGCACCGTGGCGCTGGACAGCGCCGCCTTCAACGTCGAGACGGTGATGCGCGGCCCGCACCTGAAGCTCTATGACCGCGCCTTCGGCGACGACCCCGCCACCTGGCGCGCCGCCTCCCCCACCCTGCGCCTGGAGCAGACCGGCGCGCCGCTGCTGGCGGTGTGCTCCACCCGTCGCGACGACGCCTGCCCGCAAGCCCGTGGCTTCGCCGCCAAGGGCCGCGACCTGGGCAAGCGCGTGGAGGTGATGGGCGTGGACATGTCGCACCGGCAGATCAACCAAGAGCTCGGCCAGGACAACGGCTACACCGCCGACGTCGAGCGCTTCCTGCGCAGCGTCGGCCTGCTGCGTCTCTGAGCCGGGTAACGCCATGTCCCGAAGCCAGCGCCTGCTCGACCTGCTGCAGATCCTCCGCCGCCACCGCTACCCCGTCGCCGGGCACGCCCTGGCCAGTGAGCTGGGCATCAGCCTGCGCACCCTTTACCGCGACATCGCCACCCTGCAGCAACAGGGCGCCAACATCGAAGGGGGCGCCGGGCTGGGCTATGTGCTGCGGCCCGGCTTCGAACTGCCGCCGCTGATGTTTTCCCTGGGCGAGATCGAAGCCCTGGTGCTCGGGATGCGCTGGGTCAGCCGCCGGGGCGACCGCCAACTGATGGCGGCCGCGCGTGACGTGCTGGCCAAGGTCGGCGCGGTGCTGCCGCCGGCCCTGCGCGAGGAGCTGGAGACCAGCACCCTGCTGATCGGCCCGGCACCGGCCAGCGAAGTCCCCGATGCGCTGCTGGAGCAGGTGCGCGAGGTCATCCGCCGGGAACACCGCGTGCAGCTCGGCTACCGCGATGTGGAGGGCCAGGCGTCGCAGCGGGTGGTCTGGCCGTTCGCCCTGGGCTACTTCGAGCAGACCCGGGTGCTGGCCGCCTGGTGCGAGCTGCGCCAGGCCATGCGCCACTTCCGCCTCGACCGGGTGGACGACCTGCTAGACCTGGGCCAGCGCTACCCGCGCCGACGCCAGGTGCTGCTGCGCGAATGGCGCCAACTGCACGGCATCGCCGAGCAGTGAGGCTGCTGCCAGAAACTGACAGAGGTGGGGCCTAGCCTGCGCGCATCGAGTGACGACGCCCGTCGCTCCGCATCGGAGCCCCATCCAATGATCGCCCCCAACCTGCTCAACCTGTATGTCGACGACCCCGTGCGCAGTGCCGCTTTCTATCGGCGCCTGCTGGCGCGCGAGACCGTCGAGCACAGCCCGGGCTTCGCCCTGTTCGTCTTCGACAACGGCTTCAAGCTTGGCCTCTGGGCCCGCGACGGCGTGAAGCCTGCCACCCCTGTGCCGGGCGGTGGCAGCGAGCTGTGCATCCAGGTCGACAGTGACGACGACGTGCACCGCCTGCATCAGCTCTGGCAGGAACAGGGCGTGGAGATCGTCCAGGCGCCGGAGGCCATGGACTTCGGCTACACCTTCAGCGGCATCGACCCCGACGGCCACCGCCTGCGGGTCTACCACCTGACGCTGTAAAGGGTTACCGGCCGCCTGCCTGTGGCCGGGCGGCCGCACACCGCCCGGCTGCTGGCACCGTGCTGCCTCACTGGCCCGCGACGATGCAGTTCGTCGCCTAACTGGAACCTCGCTGAACTTCCGGGATCGTGCCGGTCCCAACAGGGGCTTATTCCCCCGGCCTCAAGGACAGCCCGTGATCGATCTCAGCACCTGGAAACTCGACATCCCCGCCCACCAATCCGCCACGCTCATCACCACCCAGCGCCTCAACAACGGCTATGAAAGCCAGTACTTCCGCCACAACAACGACGGCAGCGTGACCTTCTGGGTGCCCGTCACCGGCAGCACCAGCGAAGACGCCCGCTACCCCCGCAGCGAGCTGCGCGAGACCCAGGCCGACGGCACCCTGAGCTACTGGAACTACCAGAGCGCCGACAATTACCTGAGCGCGGTGCTTTCGGTGCAGCAGGTGCCAAGCAAGAACAAGATCATCATCGGGCAGATCCACAGCAAGGACGAAGCCGGCAGCGAGAACGACCCGCTGCTGAAGCTGCAGTACCACTACAAGGACGGCACCGGCCGCCTCGAGGCCCTGCTGCGCAAGCGCCCCGGCGACAAGGAGGTGGAGAACATCCTGCTGGCCGAGAATGTCGACCTGGGCGAGCGCTTCGGCTACGACCTGCGCCTCACCCCCAGCGGGCGCCTGGGCATCACCGTCACCAGCAAGGGCGACGACGGTGGCCTGTTCCGCCAACTGAGCGGCTACTGGGGCAACCAGCAGCTCTACTTCAAGGCCGGGGCCTATATCCAGGACAACCGCGGGCCGAGCAACGAAGGCGGCCGGGTGACCTTCTACTGGCTCAACGGCCTGCACCGCTAAGCCTCATTCAGTCGGCGAATGGCCACATAGCGGCGGCGGCGCGGGTAGAATCCGCCCGCCGTTGCCACGGCCCCTTCCCTACCGACGTACGAGGTTTGCACCCCGATGGCCCGCCTGACCCTGAACTTCCCCGAAGACCAGTTCTGCTACTCCACCCACCTGACCGTGCGGGTCACCGACATCAATGGCGCCAACCACCTGGGCAACGACTCGATGATCTCGATGATCTCCGAGGCCCGCGCGCGCTTCCTCTTCGACTTCGGCATCACCGAGACCGAGGGCGACGGCACCGGCATCATCGTCACCGACCTGGCCACCACCTACCGCGCCGAGGCCCATGCCCGCGACCAGCTGCTGTTCGAGGTGGGCGTGATGGACTTCAACCGCTACGGCGGCGACATCACCTTCCGCATCACCCGCCCGGCCGACGGCAAGCTGGTGGCCATGGCCAAGTCCGGCTTCGTGTTCTTCGACTACCACGCGTCGAAGGTGGTGGAGATGCCGGAGAAGTTCCGCAGCACCTTCCCCAAGGTCAACTGGCTGGACTGAACCCGCCCCCGCAGCTCCGCCCCGGTGCACGGGCGCGACAGCGCGCCCCCTTTTGCACCGGCGCCAGCCCCCGGCCACGCCGGCCGGCCCACTGCCAAACGCCTCTCTCGCACCGGCCGAAGCCAGGCAAATCAGGCACTTGCCCCGTCCGGCGGCATCGGTCTCGCTCCTTGGCCCGTCTCTTGCTCCACCCCCTCCACAGGTAGCCAACGGCGGTTGCCCGACTGAACGACAAAGGCGTCGCGTCACTGCGCAGAAATGCAGCCAGTGCGCGGCGCTTTTTTCGTTCCGGCCCCAGCGATGGGGCGGCTGGCGTGCCGTGATCCGGGCGCCCGCATGCGACCCACCCTACCCAGCCACGGCCAAGGCCGTGGCACGCAGCGCCACGAGCGCGACGTGTTCCGGGAGGGTGCGACCGCCGGGGCTGTCCCGCGGCGCGCCCTCCCGGCCCCCTGACGCAGATGAGGTGTTCGATGACTACGAGTTTCTGGAAGGCCGGCCACGCCCCCACCCTGTTCGCCGCATTTCTCTATTTCGACCTGAGCTTCATGGTCTGGTACGTGCTCGGCCCGCTGGGCGTGCAGATCGCCGCTGACCTGCAGCTGACCACCCAGCAACGCGCCATGATGGTCGCCACGCCCATCCTCGCCGGTGCCGTGCTGCGCTTCCTGCTGGGCCTGCTGGCCGACCGCACGTCACCGAAATCCGCCGGGCTGTTCGGCCAGGTGGTGGTGATCGCCGCGCTGTTCACCGCCTGGCAACTGGGCATCCACAACTACGAGCAGGCGCTGCTGCTGGGCCTGTTCCTCGGCTTCGCCGGGGCCTCCTTCGCCGTGGCCCTGCCGCTGGCCTCGCAGTGGTACCCGCCGCAGCACCAGGGCAAGGCGCTGGGCATCGCCGGGGCCGGTAACTCCGGCACCGTGCTGGCGGCGCTGTTCGCCCCAGGGCTGGCCGCGCTGTTCGGCTGGAACAACGTGTTCGGCCTGGCGCTGATCCCGCTGGTGCTGACCCTGGCGATCTTCGCCCTGGCCGCGCGTAATGCCCCCAACCGCCCGGCGCCGAAATCCCTCGCCGACTACATGAAGGCCCTGGGTGACCGCGACAGCTGGTGGTTCATGTTCTTCTACAGCGTCACCTTCGGCGGCTTCCTCGGCCTGGCCAGCACCCTGCCCGGCTACTTCCACGACCAATACGGCCTGGAGCCGGTGACTGCC
>BATO01000152.1 GCA_000474255.1 Aquipseudomonas alcaligenes MRY13-0052 | reverse complement strand
CCCCCCGCGCAACGACTGCGTTCGGCCTCCTGGAGGGGCGTTGGCGGCTGCTCCAACTTTCTTCGCTCAAATCCACACATTGATGTACGCACCAACCCAACGTGCACGTAGCGGCGGCTTTCGTAGGATGGTGTAGAGCGAAGCGAAACCCATGCGGTGGAGGTGGTACGAACTCTTGGACGCCCGGAAAGGACCGTGCTTGAGCGCTTGCTTTAAAACCACAACAGCTAACGCAGACAGAGCCAATTCATTCGCCCAAGGGCAACGCAGTTGCCCGCCGTGCCCCCACCTACACCTACCATCCTGGCCGCACCCGCATCCACCCATACCCGTCGCACCCACGCCCCAACGCGCGCAATCGCGATCCCGACAGGCGACACGGAGCGGATTGGGGCCATGTGGCAGCGCTGCGCGCTGCCTGGGCGAATGAATTCGCCCCTACAGCGTCGCGCCTACAGGCCAATCAGTGCTGGTAGCGCTTGCGGTATTCGCCGGGGGAAACGCCGAAGCGCGCCTTGAAGGCCGTGGAGAAGTAGCTGGAATCCGAGAACCCCCAGGAGTAGCCGAGGGCCGAGAGCTTGTGCTCGGCGGCGCCCAGGCGCAGGGATTCGGCGCAGAAATCCAGCCGGCGGTTCTTGATGTACTGCGCCACCACCAGCCCCTTGCGCGAGAACATGCGGTACAGGCCGCGCACCGAAACCCCCACCTCGCGAGCCAGCAGCTCGGGGCAGAGCTCCTCGGAGCGGATGTGCGCATCGATGAAGTCCAGGGTCTTGCGGAACGCCCGCTCATGGGGATCGGCATCCCCTTCGGCGGCACTGATGGCCGGGCGCAGCAGGCTGACCACCGCCTCCAGGGTCGCCTCGCTCTCGTGCTGGCTGAGGCACTCGTGCTGGCTGGCCTCGAGGATCAGGCGATGGGTGAGCAGCGCGATGGGCGAGGTGGCGGCGATCTTCTGCGCGCAGCGCACGCTGCCGTAGCGCAGGTTCTGTTCCACCAGGTGGCGCGGCAGGATCAGCGACAGCTGCCGGGAGTTGGCGCCGTAGGTGAAGTCGCTGGGCAGCGAGGAGTCGATCAGGGTGATGTCGCCAGGGGCCAGGCGCACGCGGTTGCCGCCCTGCTCCATGTTCGACTCGCCCTGCAGCTGGAAGGCGGCGAAGAAGTGTCGGCTGTCGCTCTGCGCCACCTCATGCTCGGTACGGTAGAGCCGGGCCTGGGCGACGTCGACGAAGCTGAGCTTGATCGCGCCGGATTTGTATTCGCGGACCGCCCCGGAGAATTCCTCCCCGAGGGTCTTGGCGCAGAAGCGCCCGCAAACCTGGTTGATCCGCTGCAACCATTCGTCGAAGCGGTCGGTTCTCAGTGCACGTGCAGTCATGGCCATGGAGCCTCTGGCTAGCTTTCTTATTGTTATTCAAGGCCGCATCAAGGCGACCTTCGTTCATTCTTCCTCCGTGCCATCCCGCAACCTGCGGTGCGGCCCGGCGGATCACGCCAAGCACTTCGCCCTCCAGGGCATTTCGAGACAGGAGCCCTATTTAAGCCCGCCGAACCGCCGATAGAAACTTTCGCCGACATCCGGCAGCGGGCCGTCGGCGGTTTCCAGGGCGCCATTGAGCCATTCCTCGGCCTTGGCTTGCACCAGGCGATAGATGTTACGGCACAGCTGGCGCGCCGCGCGGCCCTCCCAGTCGCCCGGCAACAGCTCGTCGGGCAGCTGCGGGTCGCGCAGCAGCAATTTGCGGTACTCGTGTATGAGCAGGGTTCGTGCCAGGAAGCAGTCCTGCGGCTGCAGCGCCTCCTGTTCCCGCAGCGCCTGCCAGAGCGGGCGGAACAGCTGGATGAATTCGCTGTAGTGCGCCGCCAGCTCGTCGATGTTCCAGCTCTCGCGAACCTGCATGCGCAGAGCCCTGGAGGCGAGCACATCCTGGGCGGTGGTCTCGAAGACGATGGTTTCCTCCAGGGCGTCGAGGTCCTGCAGGGTGGCGTTCACGTCCATGCGGTCACAGCGCGGGCAGGCCAGCACGATGGGGGAAATCGCACCAAAACCTTGCCACTCCAGCTCCTCGCGCACCTGTTTGCGCTTTTCCTGGGGCAGCTGCGAGAGCATCACCAGGCACCAGGAGCCGTCCCAGGCCGGCAGGCTGGAGCTGTACACGCGCTTGAAGGCCTTCTCGAAACGCCGCCGCCCGGTGCCGGTGAGGCTGTAGTAGCTGCGTCGGCCGACCTTCTCGGCGGTGAGCCAGCCTTCCTTGGTCAGGCGAAAGATCGAAGTGCGGATCAGCCGCTCGTTGACGCCAATGGGTTCCAGCAGCTGGATCAGGCTGCCCAGCCACACGGTGCCGCCATGGGGCTCGATGGCATCGCCATAGAGGGTGATGATCAGCGAGCTGGCGCGCAGCGGCGTCTGCTCCTGGAAGCGGGTGATGAGGTGCTGCAGGGGAGCGAGGGACGTCATGGGCGAACCGGGCGCTGGAAAGTTGCCGAATATACCCGCCGCATCGGCGCGCTGACCACAGTCGCACTCATGCCGATTCCCCTTTGGGACGCAGGCCGTCGACGCGGTTGCGTGGGCGATCAGCCTCCACCGCCGCCAGCGGCTCGCAGGCCACCATGCTCGCCATGCAGCGCCGCGCCAGCGCCTGGTACTCCTGGGTGCCGCGCTGTTTCCAGGCCACCTCCTCGTCGCTGAGGCGGCGCTTCACCTGCGCCGGCGCGCCCATGACCAGGGACTGCTCCGGGCACTCGAAGCGCGCCTTGACGAAGGCGGCGGCGGAAACGAACGAACGGGCGCCGATCTGCGCGCCATCCATCACCACGGCATTCATTCCCACCAGGGCGTCCTCGCCGATGCGGCAACCGTGCAGCACCGCGCCATGGCCGATATGGCCGTTGCGCTCCACCACCGTGTCGCTTTCCGGGAAGCCGTGCATCACGCAGGTGTCCTGGATGTTGGCGCCCTCCTCCAGGACGATTCGCCCGAAGTCGCCACGCAGGCTGGCCAGTGGGCCCACATAGCAGTTGGGGCCGATGATCACGTCGCCGATCAAAACCGCCGAAGGGTGCACGTAGGCGCTCGGGTCCACCACCGGAACCAGGCCGTCGAGGCTGTAGCAGGTCATGGCGCGACACCCCGCGCGACGGGCTGTAGAGGGAAAAGGCGGCTCATGGTCGGTCCTCGCAGGGCGATGCCGCAACGGAAAGCGATGCGACGGATGACGCAACTTGTATCACATCATTTTTATCGGACAAAGCAGGTAATCGCGTATCGGTTGGTGCGAGGCCCACGCCCGCCTCGCGAAACCCGCATGAATACTGGATAAACCTCCCGGGAAGGGCAGCAGGCCAGCACCCGGATACCCATCGAAGCATGGAAAGCCACCCCATTAGAGACACATAAATACGATTCAATACTTATTGTTTTGTATCGCTTCATGCGTATACTCCGGAAAAACGCCAGCCCGCCCAACGGACGAACGCCTGGCAATCCAACAACAAAGCCCGGCCCAGATGCCGTGCGTGCACCCTGAGGGCCCGTTCCATGCCCGAGACTCTTGCCGCCCTGCCCCCCGACCAAGGCGTGCGCCTGATCACCCTGCAGCGCCCGGAGGCGCTCAACGCCCTGAACACCCGGCTGCTGGGCGAACTGGCCCAGGAACTGGACGATGCGGAACGCGACCCGCAGACCCGCGTGGTGGTGATCACCGGCAGCCGCAAGGCCTTCGCCGCCGGCGCCGACCTCAACGAGATGGCCGAGCGCGACCTGGTAGGCATCCTCGACGACCCGCGCCAGGCCCACTGGCAGCGCATCACCCGTTTCCCCAAACCCCTGATCGCCGCGGTCAACGGCTTCGCCCTCGGCGGCGGCTGCGAACTGGCCATGCACGCCGACATCCTCATCGCCGGCGAGGACGCCCGCTTCGGCCAACCGGAAATCAACCTCGGCATCATGCCCGGCGCCGGTGGCACCCAGCGCCTGCTGCGCGCCGTGGGTAAGTCCCTGGCCATGCAGATGGTGCTCAGCGGCGAGGCCATCGACGCCCGCCACGCCCTGCGCGCCGGCCTGCTCAGCGAAGTGACCCAGCCGGAATTCACCGTCGAGCGCGCCCTGGCCATCGCCCGCGTCATCGCCGGCAAGGCGCCCCTGGCGCTGCGCTTGGCCAAGGAGGCGCTGCTCAAGGCGCAGGACACCGACCTCGCCAGCGGCCTGCGCTTCGAGCGCCACGCCTTCACCCTGCTGGCCGGCACCCGTGACCGCGAAGAGGGCCTCGCCGCCTTCCGCGAGAAACGCACCCCCGAATTCACCGGCCGCTGACCCGGCCGCCCACAACTCGACTCCATAGAGCGCACGCCATGAATTTCGAGCACATCCTGTTTTCCATCGAGGCCGGGGTCGCCACCCTCAGCCTCAACCGCCCTGAACAGCTCAACAGCTTCAACGCCGCCATGCACGGCGAGGTCCGCGAGGCCCTCAAGCGCGTGCGCCAGGACCCGGAGGTGCGCGTACTGCTGCTCACCGGCGAGGGCCGCGGCTTCTGCGCCGGGCAGGACCTGGCCGACCGCAACGTCGCGCCGGGCGCCGAAATGCCCGACCTGGGGCTGTCCATCGAGCGCTTCTACAACCCGCTGATCCGCGCCCTGCGCGACCTGCCGCTGCCGGTGATCTGCGCGGTCAACGGCGTGGCCGCCGGTGCCGGCGCCAACATCCCGCTGGCCTGCGACCTGGTGCTGGCGGCGCGCTCCGCGAGCTTCATCCAGGCCTTCTGCAAGATCGGCCTGGTGCCCGACTCCGGCGGCACCTGGAGCCTGCCGCGCCTGGTCGGCATGGCCCGCGCCAAGGCCCTGGCCCTGCTGGGCGAGCGGCTGAGCGCCGAACAGGCCGAGCAATGGGGGCTGATCCACCGCGTGGTGGACGACGCCGAGCTGCGCGACGAGGCCCTGAAGCTGGCGCGCCACCTGGCCACCCAGCCCACCTACGGCCTGGCCCTGATCAAGCGCGCCCTCAACGCCAGCCTGGACAACGGCTTCGACCAGCAGCTGGAGCTGGAGCGCGACCTGCAGCGCCTCGCCGGCCGCAGCGAGGACTACCGCGAAGGCGTTGGCGCCTTCATGGAGAAACGCACCCCGAGCTTCAAAGGACGCTGAGCCCATGCACGCCCTGAACAGAGAAACCCCGGTGGCCGTGATCGGCGCGGGCGCCATGGGCGCCGGCATCGCCCAGGTCGCCGCCCAGGCCGGGCACCCGGTGCGCCTGTACGACACCCGCCCCGGTGCTGCGGCCCAGGCCATCGCCGGTATCGACCGGCAGCTCGCCCGCCTGGTGGAGAAAGGCAAGCTGGAGGCCGACGCCCAGGCCGCCACCCTCGCCCGCCTGCACCCGGCCGATGCGCTGGAAGAACTGGCCGACGCCGGCCTGGTGATCGAGGCGATCGTCGAGAAGCTGGAGATCAAGCGCGAGCTGCTGCAGCGCCTGGAAGCCCTGTGCGCCCCCGACTGCATCCTCGCCAGCAACACCTCCTCGCTGTCCATCACCAGCCTCGCCGCCGGCCTGCAGCACCCGGGCCGCGTGCTCGGCATGCACTTCTTCAACCCCGCGCCGCTGATGGCGCTGGTGGAAGTCGTTTCCGGCCTCGCCAGCGACCCGACCCTGGCCGCCCGCCTGTTCGCAACCGCCCGCGCCTGGGGCAAGCAACCGGTGCACGCGCGCTCCACCCCCGGCTTCATCGTCAACCGCGTGGCGCGCCCCTTCTATGCCGAAAGCCTGCGCCTGCTGCAGGAAGGCGCCGCCGACTGCGCCACCCTGGACGCCTTGCTGCGCGAGGCCGGCGGCTTCCGCATGGGCGCCTTCGAGCTCACCGACCTGATCGGCCATGACGTCAACTACGCCGTCACCTGCTTGGTGTTCGACGCCTACTACGGCGACTTCCGCTTCCAGCCCTCGCTGATCCAGAAGGAGCTGGTGGAGGCCGGCCGTCTCGGGCGCAAGAGCGGCCGGGGCTTCTACGACTACGCCGAAGGCGCCGAGCGCCCACAGGCGGCGACGCTCGCCAGCACCGCCACCGTGGACACCTGCGCCATCGAAGGCGACCTCGGTGTCGCAGCCCCGCTGGTGCAGCGCCTGG
>BATO01000153.1 GCA_000474255.1 Aquipseudomonas alcaligenes MRY13-0052 | reverse complement strand
CCGCTGCTGCACTACCTGGCGCTGACCAGCCTGGGTGCGGCCATCTCGCTGATGAACCCGGCCATGCCGGCCGAGTTCGGCATTGCCTACATGGACGAGAACGGCTTCGAGCGCCTGGTGACCGACGCCGTCACCCTGATCACCAGCGACTTCGCCCGGCAGTGGCGCGATGCCGGCCGCCCGGTACTCGATGTCACCCGCGCCGCCCTCGACCCGGCGCCGCGCATGCCCGCCTGGTGGCCGCTGGAGCCGCAGGACTCCACCCTGGTGATGCTCAGCCACACCTCCGGTACCACCGGCCTGCCCAAGGCGGTGCGCTTCGAGCACCGGCAGTTCTTCATGGGCAAGCGGGCCCGCATCGGGCGCTTCGCCGAAGGTCCGGACGAGCGCTTCCTCAGCGCCCTGCCGCAGTCCCACTCGGCGGCCATCAGCCACCTGGAAACCGCCATCCTCCACGGCATTCCCACCTTCGTCCTCGGTACCCAGCAGGGCGAGGCGCTGCGCGAAGCCATCCAGCGCTTTGCGCCGACCACGGTGGCGGCCTTCCCGCGCAGCTACGTGCTGCTGGTCGAAGGCGGCATCGGCCATGACGAGTTCCCCACCGTGCGCCGCTGGTTCGCCATGGGCGATGCCTCGCACCAGAGCCATATCCGCCAGGTACTCGAAGGCGCGCCGCAATCGCGCTTCATCGACGCCTTCGGCAGCTCCGAACTGGGCATGGCGCTGTTCCGCAGCGAATCGACCCTCGATGCCGTCGCCGCCCAGCGCTGCATCGGCCGCCCGGTGGACATCGCCGTGGCCAAGGTGCTCGACCCGCACAGCGGCGACGAAGTGAAGCCCGGCGAAGTCGGCCTGCTCGCCGTGCGCTCGCCCACCGTCACCTCCGGCTACTGGAAGCAGCCGCAGAAGACCGTCGACGCCTGGCGCGGCGGCTACTTCCTCACCGGTGACATCGCCTTCTGCAAGGACGGCGAGTTCTTCCAGATCGACCGCGCGGTGGACGTCATCGAGTCGCCCGCCGGCGCCCTGCACACCCTCCAGCTGGAGGAAGCGGCGCAGCAGGTGGAAAGCGTCTGCGACGTCACCGTGGTCGGCGTCGACCCGGCCCGCAGCGGCGGTGTCGGCCTGGTCGCCCTGGTGCTGCCCGACCGCTATGCGGGCGACCCGGCCACCATCGCCTCCCGTGTGCTGCGCACCCTGCACGAGGCCTGCGCCCAGCGCGGCGTGATCGTCGCCGAGGGCTTCATCGCCGTCGCCGTGGTCAGTGACCTGGCGTTCCTGCCGGTCGGCGCCACCGGCAAGGTGCTCAAGCGTCACCTGCGTGGCGTGGCCCAGGCGCTGCTGGCCGGGGAGGGCGGGCACCAGGTGCTGCACCTGCTGCGCCCGGCCCTCGCCGATCGCCAACTCGCCGCTGCCGGGCACGGGCTCTGAGCCCCGCGCCGGTTATCCACAGAAGGAATCTCAGCATGACTCAAGCAATCCAGGAGGCCGGCGCACTGGCGTCGGTCCGCCAGCGCCTCGCGGCTGCCGAGGCCGATGGGCAGACCGAATACGAATGCATGGGCCGCGATTTCGTGGTGCATGAGGGGGTGTTCCCGCCGACCCACTTCCAGTCCACCGGCATCTTCACCCGCCACCTGCCCTACCCACGGGGCGGGCGCTTCCTCGAGATCGGCTGCGGCGCCGGCGTTACCGCCGTCACCGCCGCCCTCGAGGGCTGCCGCGAGGTGGTGGCCAGCGACATCAGCGAGGCTGCCGTGTGCAACACCCGCGCCAATGCGGCGCGGCATGGCGTCACCGGGGTGATGTCGGTCCGCCAGGGCGACCTGTTCAAGGTGCTGGAGGCGGGCGAGCGTTTCGACGTCATCTTCTGGAATTCCAACTTCGTCTTCGTCGAGGCGGAACACGTGTTCGACAAGGCCATCATGCTGGCCTTCTGCGACCCGGGTTACGCCGCCCACAAGCGCTTCCTCGACGAGGCGCCGGACTACCTCGCCGAAGGCGGCCTGCTGCTGATGGGCTTCAGCAGCCAGGGCGACGGCAGCGCGCTGGAGGCGATGCTCGCCGAGCACGGTTACGGCGCGCGGCTGCTGTCCTCGGTGACCGGCCAGGGCACAGGCGCGCCACGCTACGACATCCTCCAGCTCCTGCCGGGTGCGCACGCATCCGCAGGCGCCTGACCGGCAGCGACGGAGGCTCATCGTGAGCACAGGCCAGAAGACCCAGCACGCCGCCGTGGCCATCGTCGGCGGTGGCCCCGTGGGCATGATGCTCGCGCTGTTCCTGGACCACCATGGCGTGCCCGTGGTGCTGTTCAACAGCGAGCGCAACACCCGCTGGCACCCCAAGGGCAATACCCACAACTCGCGCACCATGGAGCACTACCGGCGCCTGGGCCTGGCGGAGGCCATCCGCCGCCTCGGCCTGCCCCTGGACCACCCGCGCGACGTCGCCTACTTCACTCGCCTCAACGCCTGGGAACTGGCGCGGCTGGACATGCCGTCCGAGCGCGAGCGCATGGCGGCCGCACGCAGCGCCGAGGACACCGACCAGGTGCCCGAGCCGCTGCTGCGGGCCAACCAGATGTACGTCGAGCGCTTCCTGCTCGAACACATCCGCACCCGGCCCAACATCCAGCTGCGCTTCGGCTGGAGGGTCAGCGGCTTCGAACAGGACGCCGACGGCGTGCGCCTGATCGCCGTGGAAAGCGCCAGCGGCGAAGCCATCGAGCACTGGACCGCCGACTACCTGGTGGGCTGCGACGGTGGCCAGAGCTTCGTCCGCCGCACCCTCGGCATCGGCTACCTGGGGCCAGACGGCTCCAGTGGCGGCTTCCTCAGCGGGCGCATGTTCTCCAGCCACGTGCGCATCCCCGCGCTGCACCGCGACATCCTCGCCGGGCGCAAGGCCTGGATGTACAACGTGGTGGCGCCCGATGCGCGCATGCTGCTGATCAGCCTGGACGGCGAGGACGAGTTCCTGCTCATGACCCAGGCGCGCTCCCATGACGAGATGCCCCAGGACGACCGGGTCATCGCCGCCATCCGCCAGGGCATCGGCGCCGAGGTCGGCGTCGAGGTGCTGGCCCACGCCGTCTGGCACGGCGGCCTGGCTCTGGTGGCCGAGCGCTTCTCCGATCGCCGGGTGTTCCTCGCCGGCGATGCCACCCACCTGTTCTCGCCCACCGGCGGCTTCGGCATGAACACCGGCATCGACGGCGCCGCCAACCTCGCCTGGAAGCTGGCCGCCGCGGTGCAGGGCTGGGCCGGTGAAGGGTTGCTGGCTTCCTACGAGGCGGAGCGGCGCCCGGTCACCCTGCGCAACACCGAGGCCGCGCGCCAGCTCACCCAACGGGTGGGCAAGGTGGAAGTGCCCGCCGCCGTCGAGGCGCGGGGCACCGAGGGCGAGCGCGCCCGTGCCCGACTCGGTGTTTCGTTGCGTGGTTTCCGTGGCCAGTTCACTTCCATCGGTGTGGAGCTGGGCGCGCGCTACGACGGCTCGCCCATCGTCTGGCAGCAAGGCCAGCCGCCCGAGGACGACCCCCTGCACTACCGACCCAGCACCGTGCCCGGCGGGCGCTTGCCGCACCTGTGGCTGCCGGCGGGTGAGGGCTCGCGACGCTCGGTATTCGACCTGCTCGGCAGCGGCTTCACCCTGCTGCGCAACGGCCCTGATGCGCCGTCGGTGGAGCGCCTGCGCGATGCCGCCGCCGCCCGTGGCATTCCGCTGACGGTGGTGGAACTGCCGGCCAGCGCCCGTGACTGCTACCGCTGCGGATTGCTGCTGGTGCGCCCCGACCAGCACATCGGCTGGCGCGGCGATGCGGTGCCGGAAGACGCCGGCGCGGTACTGGAAAAACTCGTGGGCCACGGTTGTGTCGTGAGCCCGAAGGATGGCCAGGCGCTGGGTAGCGTCCTGGGTGCGGTTGGCTAGATCAACGACCGGGTCACTGACCCGCAAGGAGGATGTATGAGCTCACTGGAAGCCGGCTTCGACACCGGCGAGATGCTGGAACAGGACCTGCAGTCGGACTACGCCGAGGATGCCGAGGAGAACGCGGCGGCCTTCGCCCTGATCGAGGACGACCCCAACCCGCAAGTGGTCAACGGCGAGCCGGAAGGCGCCTCGATCCGCTTCGTGAAGACCGGCGAGACCACCCGTGGCCGCTACCTGATGGCCAAGGTGGAAATCCCCCCGGGCTCGGGCCCGCCGCTGCACGTGCACACCCGCACGGACGAGTGGTTCTACGCCCCTGACGGCGGCGTGGTGATGCTCATGGGCACCCGCACCTACACCGACATGGACAACCCGCCGGACGTCTCCGGGCGCGACACCATCCGCATGATCCCCATGAAGAAGGGCGCCATGGTCTTCGGCCGGCGCAACCACATCCATGGCTTCCTCAACATCTCCGACAAGACCGTGATGATGTGGCTGGTGTGGACCCCGGATACACCCGAAGTGACCCTCAAGGATTACTTCGAATCCATCGCCCGGCCGATCCTCCCGGGCGTCCGTGGCGCACGCAACAACCCCATCGTGCAGCTCAAGGCGGTCAGCGAGGCGCGCGACTACGGAATGATGTTCAGCACCGACTTCTGGCAGTACGCCGAGAAGGTGGAGGAGGGCGAGGCGCCCTTCGGCAAGAACCTGGACGGCCTGATCAGGCTGTTCGAATCCGCCAAGCAGGCGTGAAACACGGGACAACCCAACAAGGAACGAGGTGACACATGAGTATTCTGGCGAACAAGACCGCGATCGTGACCGGGGCCAGCTCCGGCATCGGCTTCGAGGCCGCGAAGCTCTTCGCGAAAGAGGGCGCCAAGGTGGTGGCCGTGGCTCGTCGGGGCGAGGCCCTGGAGCGGCTGGTGGACGAGATCACCGCTGCTGGCGGCGTGGCCGTCGCCCTGGCCGGTGACATCAAGGATGAGCAGTGTGTGCGTGAGTCGGTGGCCCTGGCGGTGAGCCGTTTCGGCGGCCTCGACATCGCCTTCAACAACGCCGGCTCCATGGGCGCCCTGGGCGCGGTGACCGATATCTCCCTCGAAGGCTGGCACGACACGATCGACACCAACCTGACCAGCGCCTTCCTCTGCGCGCGCCACCAGATCCCCGAGCTGCTCAAGCGCCCCGGCGCCTCGCTGATCTTCACCTCCTCCTTCGTCGGCCACAGCGTCGGCTTCCCGGGCATGGCCGCCTACGCGGCGAGCAAGGCCGGGCTGGTGGGCCTGACCCGCACCCTGGCGGCTGAGTACGGCGGCCAGGGCCTGCGCGTCAACGTGCTGCTGCCCGGTGGCACCGACACCGAGATGGGCCGCGCCGCCGCCTCCACCCCGGAGCAGAAGGCCTTCGTCGAGAGCATCCACGCGCTCAAGCGCATGGCGCGCCCGGAGGAGATCGCCCAGTCGGCGCTGTACCTGGCGTCCGATGCCTCCAGCTTCGTCACCGGCACGACCCTGTTCGTGGAAGGCGGCGTGACCATCACCCGCACGTGAACCGGCGGGGGCCTCGCGCCC
>BATO01000154.1 GCA_000474255.1 Aquipseudomonas alcaligenes MRY13-0052 | reverse complement strand
AAGAGCATCAACAAAACTCGGCAATCAGCTGGGCTCAACTCTTCTAGCAACACTTAACGCAGACATAGCCAATTCATTCGCGAAACGCTTCGCTGCCCCAGGTCCGTCGAACCGAGAACCGAACCGAAGAAACGCCATCTCGCCGAACCGTGCCGCACACCACGAATTCACCCTCTCCCGCCTTGCCAGCCCACCGCCAGCGGCTATGTTCCAAGGAGAAGCGCCCAACCGCTCATTCCAAGGAGTACCACCATGAAGAAGCACTGGATTCTCATCGCCCTCTGCCTGATCGGCCTGGCCGGCTGCTCCAGCGAATACCTGATCAACACCACCGACGGCCAGATGCTCACCAGCGATGGCAAGCCGCACCTGGATGAAGACACCGGCATGCTCGAGTTCGAAGACAGCGAAGGCCGCAAGCAGCAGATCCCGCAGACCCAGGTGAAACAGATCATCGAACGCTGATCCGCCCCGCTCCACCCGGCCCCCGCTCCGGCGGGGGCTTTGCTTTCCGCCCCTGGCACATCGCTTGCTTTGCCCAAGGCATCAGGCCCGCTCCAACGGCGGAGCGGGCCACCGGACAATGGCGTCGTCATCGGCCATCGCAGCCCGCGATCCGCCGTGGCGACGCCTTTTTGTTGATGGGAAGGCGACAGCATGAGCGACAACCGACTGCACACACGCACCGACAACCTGGCCTGGGTCGCCGGCAGCGACGCACCTGAAAAGAGCACGCTGGACCTCGGCTTCATGGCCCTCACCGACTCCGCCTCGCTGATCGTCGCCGCCACCCAGGGCTTCGCCCAGCCCTATGGGCTCACCCTCAACCTTAAGCGCCAGGCTTCCTGGGCCACCCTGCGCGACAAGCTGCTGTCCGGCGAGCTGGACGCCGCCCAGGCGCTCTACGGCCAGGTCTACGGCATCCACCTGGGCATCGGCGGCACGGCCACCGACATGGCCATCCTCATGGGCCTGTGCCAGAACGGCCAGGCCATCAACCTCTCCGAACCGTTACGGCGCGCCGGCGTGACCACTGCCGAGGCACTGGCCGCCCATGTGCGCCAAGGTGGTGCAAGGCTGACCTTCGCCCAGACCTTCCCCACCGGCACCCACGCCATGTGGCTGGCCTATTGGCTGGCCGCCCAGGGCATCCATCCGCTGCACGACGTCAGCAGCGTTGTGGTGCCGCCTTCGCAGATGGTCGCCCACCTGCAGGCCGCACGTATCGACGGCTTCTGCGCCGGCGGCCCCTGGGGCGCCCTGGCGGTGGACCAGGGCCAGGGCTTCACCCTCGCCACCAGCCAGATGATCTGGCCCGACCACCCGGAGAAGGTCCTCGGCGTCACTGCCGCCTTCGCCGACGCCTACCCGAACACCGCCCGCGCGCTGACCATGGCGGTGCTCGAAGCCAGCCGCTTCATCGAGCAGAGCCTGGAAAACCGCCGCAGCACCGCCCAGTTGATCAGCGGCGCCGAGTACATCGACGCCCCGCTCTCGGCCATCGAGCCACGCTTCCTCGGCCACTACCGCGACGGTCTCGGCAACACCTGGGAAGACGCCCACCCGCTGCGCTTCTTCGACGGCGGCCGGGTCAACCTGCCCTACCTCTCCGACGGCATCTGGTTCATGACCCAATTCCGCCGCTGGGGCCTGCTGCGCGATGACCCGGACTACCTCGGCGTCGCCCGCCAGGTGCAGCGCCTCGACCTCTACCGCCAGGCCGCCGCAGCCCTTGGTATCGAAGCGCCCGCCGAGATGCGCAGCGCCACGCTGATGGACGGCATCACCTGGGATGGCAGCGACCCGGCCGGCTATGCACGCAGCTTCCGCCTGCACGCCCTCGCCGGCACGTCTTCCGCCCTCGCCCTGTAACCGGACGGCCACCCTATGCTGCGTATTCTTCTGATCAACGACACCGCAAAGAAAGTCGGCCGCCTGCGCGCCGCCCTGGTCGAGGCCGGCTTCGAGGTCATCGATGAATCCGGGCTGACCATCGACCTGCCCGCACGGGTCGAAGCCGTGCGCCCCGACGTGGTGCTCATCGACACCGAATCCCCCGGCCGTGACGTCATGGAGCAGGTGGTGCTGGTCAGCCGCGACCAGCCCCGCCCCATCGTCATGTTCACCGACGAGCACGACCCGGGCGTGATGCGCCAGGCCATCCAGGCCGGCGTCAGCGCCTACATAGTCGAGGGCATCCACGCCCAGCGCCTGCAACCCATCCTCGACGTCGCCATGGCCCGCTTCGAAAGCGACCAGGCCCTGCGCGCGCAGCTCAACGCCCGCGAGCAGCAACTGGCCGAACGCAAGCGCGTGGAACTGGCCAAGGGGCTGCTGATGAAGATGAAGAACTGCAACGAGGAAGACGCCTATACGCTGATGCGCCGCCAGGCCATGAGCCGCCAGCAGAAGCTCATCCAGGTCGCCGAGCAGATCATCGCCATGCACGACATGTTGGGGCACTGAGGGGCAACTGTACGGGTGGGAGTTGTAACTGTTCTGCTGTACGGGGCCCGCCGACCGCGACTGTACGGCCATCGCCGGCGTGGCGTGTATCTGCTGGCACGCCGTGGCGACGGCTAAGGTAAGCCCATCGCAGCCACCGCCCGGACACGCCCATGGACACCGAACGCCAGCTCCTCGAAGACGCCGACCGCCGCGCCCTCGCCTACTTCGACGGCATCCCCGGGCGCCGCGTATTTCCCGATGCCGAGGCCATCGCCGCCCTGGCCGGCTTCGACGGCCCCCTGCCCACCCAGGGCCTGCCCGCCCAGCAGGCCCTGCAATTGCTGGACGAGCTGGGCTCCCCCGCCACCACCGCCTCCAACGGTGGGCGCTACTTCGGCTTCGTCATCGGCGCCACCCTGCCCGCCGCCGCCGCGGCCGAGCGTCTGGTGCTGGCCTGGGACCAGTGCGCCTCATCCTTCGACAACTCCCCCGCCGCCGACCGCATCGAAAAGGCCGCCGCGCGCTGGGTGCTGGAAAGCCTCCTCCTGCCCGCCGAAAGCGCCGTCGGCTTCGGCACCAGTGCCACCGCCTGCACCCTCGCCTGCCTCAGCGCTGCGCGCCGTGCCCTGCTCGCACGCAAGGGCTGGGACTTCGACGGCGACGGCCTGATGGGTGCGCCCGAGGTGCGCGTGGTGGTCTCCGCCAGCGTGCACATCACGGTGAAGAAGGCCCTGCGCATCCTCGGCTTCGGCATCAACCGCCTGCTGGTGGCCCCCGTCGACGAATTGGGCCGCATCGACCCGGCGCAGCTGCCGCCGCTGGACGACATGACCGTGCTCTGCCTGCAGGCCGGCGAGGTCAACGGTGGCGAGTTCGACCCCTTCGCCGAACTCATCCCCCGTGCCCACGCCGCCGGCGCCTGGGTGCATGTGGACGGAGCCTTCGGCCTCTGGGCCCGCGCCAGCTCCGCCGCCGCGCTCACCGAGGGGGTCGAGCGGGCCGACAGCTGGACCACCGATGGCCACAAGTGGCTGAACACCCCCTACGACGGCGCCATGGCCATCTGCCGCGACGTCGAGGCCCTGGCCACGGCGATGAACAGCGACGCCGCCTACGCCAGCGCCTCCCGCGATGCGCAGAAGAACCTCAACCTGGAGTTCTCCCGCCGCGCCCGGGGCGTGCCCATCTGGGCGGCCCTGGCCAGCCTCGGCCGCGACGGCCTGCGCGAGCTGATCGACCGTCACCTGCGCCAGGCCGGCCACCTCGCCGAACGCCTGCGCGGCGCCGGCTACCAGGTGCTCAACCGCGTGGTGCTCAACCAGGTGCTGGTGCGCGCCGACAACGACGAGCAGACCCTGGCCATCCGCCTCGCCGCCCAGGCCTCGGGCGATGTCTGGTTCGGCCCTACCCTGTGGCAGGGGCGCCCGGCCTTCCGCCTCAGTGTTTCCTCGTGGCGCACCACGGATGCCGATATCGAACGCCTCGCCGATCTGCTGATCCACCTCAAGGCCGAAACCCGCCCTTGAGCCCTGTGCAATGCCCCGGTGCCAGTACGCCACCGGTCGCCGCCGCAACGCAGCGGCAGAACCTTCCTTGAAAGCGACGAGTCTGTGAAAGGCCTGCCACGCGGCAGGCCCTATACAAGCGCAGGGAAGGCACGTACGCGTCGAAGGAAAGCGGTCTCGAGCGGAGTGCGGCCCGACAACGAGGATGCAAGGCATGCACAGGTTCCAATCGCTCCACTCCACATCCCACCGCCATCGCGGTGCCTATTGGCTCGGCCTGTTCGGCTGCCTGCTGCTCGGCGAGGCCCAGGCCGAGCTCTACAAGGGCGTCGCCCCGGGCGGCAACTTCGCCCTGGAGAACTGGAACATCACCGTGCCCCAGGACGCCGAAGGCGGCACCGTGGGCAAGGCCGTCACCGTGCGCCCCGACCAGCTCAGCGGGCCCGACGGCTACCAGTCGCGCTGGTTCCGCACCGACCCGGGCGACGGCTCCCTGAGCTTCTGGACGCCGGTCAACGGCGCCACCGCCGGGGGCTCCAGCAGCCCGCGCTCGGAACTGCGCGAGATGCTCGACCCGAGCAACCTCGGGCTGACCTGGAGCGGCGCCGGTGAATCGGTGCAGGACGCCCTGCTCAAGGTCATGCAGGTGCCCAGCGACGGCCTGGTCATCGTCGGCCAGGTGCACGGCTACGGCAGCGCGCCGCTGATCCTCCTCTACTACCGCTACGACTTCGCCAAGAAGACCGGTCGCGTCATCGCCAAGCTGCAGGGCCTGCCGGAGCAGGGCCTGCCCTATACCAACCACGTGCTGGCCAGCGACATCGCCCTGGGCGAAACCTTCAGCTACCAGATGAAGGTCAGCAACAACGTCGCCATGGCCTCGGCCAACGGCGGGGCCGTGGCGACCATGGCGATGGACCCGGCGTGGAACAGCGAGACCTTCTACTTCAAGGCCGGTGCCTACCTGCACATGCACGGTGACAGCGCCACCGAAGGCGCGCGGGTGAAGTTCTACCGCCTGGCCGCCAGCCACCCCAACGACGGCCTCTTCGTCAACAGCCCCGCCGCCCTGCCCAGCGCCCGCGTCGGCCAGGCCTACCAGACCCAGCTCTACAGCACCGGCGGCCTCGGCGGCGCCACCTGGAAATTGGTCAGCGGCCACCCGCCGGCCGGGCTGACCCTGGCTTCCGACGGCCTGGTCAGCGGCACCCCGGAAGCCGGCACCGCCTCCACCACCGCCCACTGGTTCGTGGCCCAGGTGCGTGACGTCAACGGCAGCACCCACCACAAGAAGTTCTCCATCCTCATCTCGCAATAACGCCAGGCAATCGTTGCGGTGGAGCTTGTACCGGCCCACCGCAACAGCGCCCGGGCCGGCACCATGTGCAGGCTGACGCCAGGTGGGAGCGGACTCATCCGCGATGCGCACTGCCCTGTGGCACGCCCATTCGCCCTGAAAGAAAAGGCTCTGTCGGCGT
>BATO01000155.1 GCA_000474255.1 Aquipseudomonas alcaligenes MRY13-0052 | reverse complement strand
CAAAGTCAAACCCCCGACCTTCTTGCGAAGATCGGGGGTTTGGTATAGGTGCTTGACGATGACCTACTCTCACATGGAGAAACTCCACACTACCATCGGCGATGCATCGTTTCACTACTGAGTTCGGGATGGGATCAGGTGGTTCCAACGCTCTATGGTCGTCAAGCAATTCGGTTGGGGTATCGTCCAGGACGCGACCCCGAATGGGTATGTGATAAGGCTTTGCAAGTTCTGGCCAATTTTCGGCTAAGTCGACTTCACCTTATAACAACAATCGTCAGATTGTTTGGGTGTTATATGGTCAAGCCTCACGGGCAATTAGTATTGGTTAGCTCAACGCCTCACAGCGCTTACACACCCAACCTATCAACGTCGTAGTCTTCGACGGCCCTTCAGGGAGCTCAAGGCTCCAGTGAGATCTCATCTTGAGGCGAGTTTCCCGCTTAGATGCTTTCAGCGGTTATCTCTTCCGAACGTAGCTACCCGGCAATGCCACTGGCGTGACAACCGGAACACCAGAGGTTCGTCCACTCCGGTCCTCTCGTACTAGGAGCAGCCCCTCTCAAATCTCAAACGTCCACGGCAGATAGGGACCGAACTGTCTCACGACGTTCTAAACCCAGCTCGCGTACCACTTTAAATGGCGAACAGCCATACCCTTGGGACCGGCTTCAGCCCCAGGATGTGATGAGCCGACATCGAGGTGCCAAACACCGCCGTCGATATGAACTCTTGGGCGGTATCAGCCTGTTATCCCCGGAGTACCTTTTATCCGTTGAGCGATGGCCCTTCCATACAGAACCACCGGATCACTAAGACCTACTTTCGTACCTGCTCGACGTGTCTGTCTCGCAGTCAAGCGCGCTTTTGCCTTTATACTCTACGACCGATTTCCGACCGGTCTGAGCGCACCTTCGTACTCCTCCGTTACTCTTTAGGAGGAGACCGCCCCAGTCAAACTGCCCACCATACACTGTCCTCGATCCGGATAACGGACCAGAGTTAGAACCTCAAGCATGCCAGGGTGGTATTTCAAGGATGGCTCCACGCAGACTGGCGTCCACGCTTCAAAGCCTCCCACCTATCCTACACAAGCAGGCTCAAAGTCCAGTGCAAAGCTACAGTAAAGGTTCACGGGGTCTTTCCGTCTAGCCGCGGATACACTGCATCTTCACAGCGATTTCAATTTCACTGAGTCTCGGGTGGAGACAGCGCCGCCATCGTTACGCCATTCGTGCAGGTCGGAACTTACCCGACAAGGAATTTCGCTACCTTAGGACCGTTATAGTTACGGCCGCCGTTTACCGGGGCTTCGATCAAGAGCTTCGCTTGCGCTAACCCCATCAATTAACCTTCCGGCACCGGGCAGGCGTCACACCCTATACGTCCACTTTCGTGTTTGCAGAGTGCTGTGTTTTTAATAAACAGTCGCAGCGGCCTGGTATCTTCGACCGGCATGGGCTTACGGAGCAAGTCCTTCACCCTCACCGGCGCACCTTCTCCCGAAGTTACGGTGCCATTTTGCCTAGTTCCTTCACCCGAGTTCTCTCAAGCGCCTTGGTATTCTCTACCCAACCACCTGTGTCGGTTTGGGGTACGGTTCCTAGTTACCTGAAGCTTAGAAGCTTTTCCTGGAAGCATGGCATCAACCACTTCATCGTCTAAAAGACGACTCGTCATCAGTTCTCGGCATTAAGCGCCCGGATTTACCTAAGCACTCTGCCTACCACCTTAAACTTGGACAACCAACGCCAAGCTGGCCTAGCCTTCTCCGTCCCTCCATCGCAGTAACTAGAAGTACAGGAATATTAACCTGTTTCCCATCGACTACGCTCTTCAGCCTCGCCTTAGGGACCGACTAACCCTGCGTCGATTAACGTTGCGCAGGAACCCTTGGTCTTTCGGCGTGCGAGTTTTTCACTCGCATTGTCGTTACTCATGTCAGCATTCGCACTTCTGATACCTCCAGCAAGCTTCTCAACTCACCTTCACAGGCTTACAGAACGCTCCTCTACCGCATCACTTACGTGATACCCGTAGCTTCGGTGTATGGTTTGAGCCCCGTTACATCTTCCGCGCAGGCCGACTCGACTAGTGAGCTATTACGCTTTCTTTAAAGGGTGGCTGCTTCTAAGCCAACCTCCTAGCTGTCTAAGCCTTCCCACATCGTTTCCCACTTAACCATAACTTTGGGACCTTAGCTGACGGTCTGGGTTGTTTCCCTTTTCACGACGGACGTTAGCACCCGCCGTGTGTCTCCCATGCTCGGCACTTGTAGGTATTCGGAGTTTGCATCGGTTTGGTAAGTCGGGATGACCCCCTAGCCGAAACAGTGCTCTACCCCCTACAGTGATACATGAGGCGCTACCTAAATAGCTTTCGAGGAGAACCAGCTATCTCCGAGCTTGATTAGCCTTTCACTCCGATCCACAGGTCATCCGCTAACTTTTCAACGGTAGTCGGTTCGGTCCTCCAGTCAGTGTTACCTAACCTTCAACCTGCCCATGGATAGATCGCCCGGTTTCGGGTCTATTCCCAGCGACTAGACGCCCTATTAAGACTCGCTTTCGCTACGCCTCCCCTATTCGGTTAAGCTCGCCACTGAAAATAAGTCGCTGACCCATTATACAAAAGGTACGCAGTCACCCAACAAAGTGGGCTCCCACTGCTTGTACGCATACGGTTTCAGGTTCTATTTCACTCCCCTCTCCGGGGTTCTTTTCGCCTTTCCCTCACGGTACTGGTTCACTATCGGTCAGTCAGTAGTATTTAGCCTTGGAGGATGGTCCCCCCATATTCAGACAAGGTTTCTCGTGCCCCGTCCTACTCGATTTCATGACTAAGAGATTTTCGCGTACAGGGCTATCACCCACTATGGCCGCACTTTCCAGAGCGTTCCGCTAATCTCAAAGCCACTTAAGGGCTAGTCCCCGTTCGCTCGCCACTACTAAGGGAATCTCGGTTGATTTCTTTTCCTCAGGGTACTTAGATGTTTCAGTTCCCCTGGTTCGCCTCTTGCACCTATGTATTCAGTACAAGATAACCATCTTATGATGGCTGGGTTCCCCCATTCAGAGATCTCCGGATCAAAGTCTGTTTGCCGACTCCCCGAAGCTTATCGCAGGCTACCACGTCTTTCATCGCCTCTGACTGCCAAGGCATCCACCGTATGCGCTTCTTCACTTGACCATATAACCCCAAGCAATCTGGTTATTGTCTCTAACGTGAAGACGACATTCGCCGAAAATTCGCGCTTGAACTCGCAAATTTTACCTTGACTTGAATAATCACCAGTGAAAGAGATTATTCAGTCTACTTCTATCACATACCCAAATTTTTAAAGAACAGTTCTGGCGCAAAGACCAGAAATCAATGCCATTCTCAAGGCACTCATTTCTGAGCTTTCAGCGATTATTAGAGTGGATGGTGGAGCCAAGGAGGATCGAACTCCTGACCTCCTGCGTGCAAAGCAGGCGCTCTCCCAGCTGAGCTATGGCCCCTCGAAGACCTGCCACGCCCATGACAATTGGTGGGTCTGGGCAGATTCGAACTGCCGACCTCACCCTTATCAGGGGTGCGCTCTAACCAACTGAGCTACAGACCCAATCGTCTTACTCTCGGGTCTAACAACCCAATCGCTTTTCGCAAGTGAATCAAGCAATTCGTGTGGGAGCTTATGAAGAAGCTGATGTCTTCGATTAAGGAGGTGATCCAGCCGCAGGTTCCCCTACGGCTACCTTGTTACGACTTCACCCCAGTCATGAATCACTCCGTGGTAACCGTCCCCCTTGCGGTTAGACTAGCTACTTCTGGAGCAACCCACTCCCATGGTGTGACGGGCGGTGTGTACAAGGCCCGGGAACGTATTCACCGTGACATTCTGATTCACGATTACTAGCGATTCCGACTTCACGCAGTCGAGTTGCAGACTGCGATCCGGACTACGATCGGTTTTATGGGATTAGCTCCACCTCGCGGTTTGGCAACCCTTTGTACCGACCATTGTAGCACGTGTGTAGCCCTGGCCGTAAGGGCCATGATGACTTGACGTCATCCCCACCTTCCTCCGGTTTGTCACCGGCAGTCTCCTTAGAGTGCCCACCATAACGTGCTGGTAACTAAGGACAAGGGTTGCGCTCGTTACGGGACTTAACCCAACATCTCACGACACGAGCTGACGACAGCCATGCAGCACCTGTGTCTGAGTTCCCGAAGGCACCAATCCATCTCTGGAAAGTTCTCAGCATGTCAAGGCCAGGTAAGGTTCTTCGCGTTGCTTCGAATTAAACCACATGCTCCACCGCTTGTGCGGGCCCCCGTCAATTCATTTGAGTTTTAACCTTGCGGCCGTACTCCCCAGGCGGTCGACTTATCGCGTTAGCTTCGCCACTAAGATCTCAAGGATCCCAACGGCTAGTCGACATCGTTTACGGCGTGGACTACCAGGGTATCTAATCCTGTTTGCTCCCCACGCTTTCGCACCTCAGTGTCAGTATCAGTCCAGGTGGTCGCCTTCGCCACTGGTGTTCCTTCCTATATCTACGCATTTCACCGCTACACAGGAAATTCCACCACCCTCTACCGTACTCTAGCTCAGTAGTTTTGGATGCAGTTCCCAGGTTGAGCCCGGGGCTTTCACATCCAACTTGCTGAACCACCTACGCGCGCTTTACGCCCAGTAATTCCGATTAACGCTTGCACCCTTCGTATTACCGCGGCTGCTGGCACGAAGTTAGCCGGTGCTTATTCTGTCGGTAACGTCAAAACAGCAAGGTATTAACTTACTGCCCTTCCTCCCAACTTAAAGTGCTTTACAATCCGAAGACCTTCTTCACACACGCGGCATGGCTGGATCAGGCTTTCGCCCATTGTCCAATATTCCCCACTGCTGCCTCCCGTAGGAGTCTGGACCGTGTCTCAGTTCCAGTGTGACTGATCATCCTCTCAGACCAGTTACGGATCGTCGCCTTGGTGAGCCTTTACCTCACCAACTAGCTAATCCGACCTAGGCTCATCTGATAGCGCAAGGCCCGAAGGTCCCCTGCTTTCTCCCGTAGGACGTATGCGGTATTAGCGTTCCTTTCGAAACGTTGTCCCCCACTACCAGGCAGATTCCTAGGCATTACTCACCCGTCCGCCGCTGAATCATGGAGCAAGCTCCACTCATCCGCTCGACTTGCATGTGTTAGGCCTGCCGCCAGCGTTCAATCTGAGCCATGATCAAACTCTTCAGTTCAATACTGCTTGGGTTTTGAGAAAACCCTAAACTTGGCTCAGCAATCGCAAATAAACTCTCGAATTCACGAGTGTTACTTGTGTTGCTGATAATCAGTCGACTACCAGTCTTACATCACAAGCACCCACACGAATTGCTTGATTCAAGTTGTTAAAGAGCAATTTCGATTAAGTCTTTCG
>BATO01000156.1 GCA_000474255.1 Aquipseudomonas alcaligenes MRY13-0052 | reverse complement strand
CGGTAGTGAGCCAGCGCCAGGCGCTCCTCGCAGAGAACGGTCAGCATGTTCTTCACGAAGTTGTCGCGGTCCTCGCGGCTGATCTCGATGGTGGCGTCCATGCGGTCCCAGATCTGGGAAGCCAGATCGAAGGCGCCGACGGTGAACTGGCCCTGCGGCTGCGCCTTGGTGGCCACGACCGGCAGGCCCCACATGACGCGGGCCGCGAAGGCAGCCGGGCCGCCGAAGATGTAGCGGCCCTGGTCGTCCTTGAGCAGCGCGATGGCGTGCCAGTCACGGGGGTTGAGGATGATGCCGCTGGCCTCGAACTCGGACTCGGACACCTGGAAGATCGCGTGGGCGATCTGGTCAGCCTTGGTGTCACCAGTGGCGTTCAGGGCGGTGTCGTAGTCAGCCGCCACCGGCTTCAGGCCCAGCAGGTTGTCACCGGTGCCGTTGCCGGTGAGCAGCTGGGCTTCCTCGGCCAGGGCCAGGCCGTACAGCAGGCGGTTGTTGAGGTAGGACTCCAGCGCCGGGGCGTCGTCCATGATCTGGCGGCTGGCCTGCACCCAGTGCGCGATCGTCTTCACGTTCGCGGTTTCCTTGGTGAAGGTCAGGTTCGACTCGGGCTTCAGAGCGCCCTCAGCCACCGGCGCCGCGCTGTTGGTGAACACGTTCTCGCGCACGTACTCCAGCGAGTTGCTGGAGATTCGACCCTGGGCGAGCAGGTCGCGGATGGTCAGGCGGCGCAGGCCGGGCATCAGGATGCCGGGGATGGCCATCGGCTGCACCAGGGCGCCAGCAGAAGTGCTGCCGCTGCCGATAGCCTTCTGGAAGGTCTTGACGTCGACCTTGCTGGACTTGCCGTCCCAGCCCTTCATCAGGTCTTCAGCGGTGCGTTCGGCGAACGACTTGGTGACGGCCGGATCGTCGGCACCCTTGGTCAGCTTCTGCTCCAGGTCGAACAGGCGGGTACCAGCGGTTTTCAGCTCATCGCTGACCTTGGTCAGGTCGTCCTGCAGCTGCTTGCTGACCGCGCCATTGGATTCGATCTCTTTCTTCTGCGCATCGAACAGGCCCTGGATTCGGATCTGGGATTCTTCGATGGCCTTCTGGATTTGAGCAAGTTCGCTCATGGTCAAGTCCTCAATTCAAAGTTTTGGATGCGCGCGACGAGCGCGGCGATGTCGTCGCCGCCTTCGGAATCGCTCCGAACTGCGGACTTGATGCAGGCAATCAACGCCTGCGCCTCGGACTTGGAGAAGCCAGCCGAGTCCCTCAGCCAGTGCTCCACGTCGCGGATGGTGATTTGGCCGCCGAGACTCTTGAGCGACGCGACGGTCGCTGCCTCGTTGGCGGGCTGGGTGCAGATGCTGATCTCGCTCAGGCGCTGCACGTTCTTGAACGCGCGCCCGGTGCTGATCAGCTCGAAGTCGTCACGGCCGGCAGCGAAGCCGACGGACATGCCGTCGACAGTGCCGTGCGCCATAGCCGCCTTGATGTCCGCCGCCGTGGAGTGGCCAGGGGTGAGCGAGCCACGCACGAACAATCCCTTGTCGTCCTCCTCGATGCTGTCCCACTTGCCCACCGGGATTTCCCAGGAGCGATGGTTGAAAAACATCGAGACCTTTCGAGTCTGGCTGGCCAGGGCGTTCTTGAAGGCCCCGGGCAGGATGATGTCGCCGTCGGAATCGGTCACGCCGAAGACCGAGGCGTAACCCTCGAACACGCCCTCGGTGGACGCGCCGACGAACTTCAACTCGGCGCGCTCGAAGGCCAGCGTCTTGTGGATGTTGGGCATTACAGCCTCCAGAAAAACTAAGCCCCGCTGGGTGCGGGGCTTGGGTTGCCGAGTTGTGTGATCGGTACGTTCTGCGACTGCCGCGTCGCGACATCGCCACCAGGTAGCGGTGGCAGGTTGTCCAAGCGGCGTAGTTCGTTGATGGTCCGCAGGCCTTTGTCCACCATCACCCCCATGTAGGCAGCGCGGGCGGCAGAGTCGCCACGAAGCAGGCCGTCCAGGTTGTGTTCAGCGTGGAAGCGGCCGACGTCCTTCGTCGGCACCAGCCAGCGCCAGATGGATGCCTCCCAGCGCCCCGTGTAGGGCGCTAGGGTGTACTGCAGGAAGCCGATGTTCTGTTGCTCCAGGCCGCTACCCCAGCTGGTGGACTTATCCACATCGCCGACCAGATGCGGCGGCACGCCGTAGAAGCGCGCCAACTCGCTGACCTGAAACTTCCGCGCCGCCATGGTCTCTGCGTCCTGCGGGCTGACGCCGATTGCCTGGGTCGTGAAGCCGGCCTCAAGCACCCACAGGCGCTTTCGCACCGGGCCTCCGGCGATCTCCTTGAAGTTCTCGTCCAGCTGTTCGCGCTGCTCACGCCCCAGCGTGGTGCCATTGGTCATGAGGATCTGTGGAGACTTGGCGCCGTTGGCGTAGAAGTCGCGCTGCTGATCCTCCATCGCGATCGCGACGCCCGATGTCTTGGCGCCGAAAGCGATCGGCGACAGCCCCACCAGCCCGTTGAAGCCGAACCCCTTGAGGTGCAGGATCTCGCGCTGGCTGAACTCGGCGTACTCGGTGTCGCGCCGGTACTTGTAGACGACCCGCTTGTTCTCCAGCCGGACGTCCATGTTCGCGGACAGCATAGGTATCAGCGATACGACGTCGCCGACGCTGTTGCGCTCGATCAATGCATAGGCGTTGCCATAAAGCGTGAGCTGCATGGTCATGGCCTCGCGGAACTCGAGGGCCGTCATGTAGATGTTCGGCGAGTACTGCAGAAGGCGCGCGAGCGGGTTATCCAAGCCGACCTTCCTCCTGTCGCCACCCACGGTTTCGTAGACATCAAGCGGCAGGCTGGCAGTGACAGTGCTGATCAGCCGCACGCAGGCCCACACCGTCGAGATCTGCATGATCCGCTCGTCGGTGACCATGGACTCGCCAACGGCGCCGCTCGCGGAGATGGGGCCGGTCTGCGATCCCTTCTCCGGCGTCACCAGGCGGCCGCCCGTGAAGAAGGCCGCCATCCGCGCCCAGATGGGGCTGCGGGTGCGCAGGTCAATGCTGTAGTCGGTATCGGCCATCACATGCTCATCGGTCGGTTGAGGAAGTCATCGATGGGCGTTTCGTCCATCGTGCTCAGGGCCCGGCCAAGCGCCATGATCAAGGCGACGATGCCGTCGATCTTGTTCTCTGGTCGCTCCTTGCGGGGGTAGATGTTCTCCTTGGCGTCGATCTGCGCGACAACGTTGGAAGCCATCCAGGACAGCACCGGACAGCCGCCGTGGGCCATGAGGCGCTGAGTCACCAGCTTCTCCAGCTCCTTCATCGGCTCGCTGAAGTTGCGGACCGTGGCACCGACCTCGACCATGGTCATGCTCTCGCGCTCCATCTCCTGGGCGAGCTGCGTGGCCTGCCAGGGGTCGTAGCCGATCTGCTGTACGTCGAAGCGCCCTTGGAACTCGCGGAGGTCGTCCTTGATGACTTCGAAGTCGATGACCTCACCGTCGGTCAGGGTCAGCAAGCCCAGCTTGTCCCATTCGTCGTAGCGCTGGGCGTTGACATCATCGGCTTCGATGACGCGCGCTTCCGGCAGGTAGTAGCGACCATGCACGTGCCAAACGGGGTCATCGGCCACGGGCGGGAACAGGAGCACCGCGGCCACCACGTCGATCTTCGACGCCAGGTCGAGTCCGATGAAGCAGGGCCTGTTCTCCAGCTCCGCAAGCGACTTGCGCGGCTTGGCCTCGCCCCAGCGCAGCATGTTGAGCCAGGCCGACTTAGCCCCGACCCACTCGTTCAGGTGCTTGGTGCGGAACACTGATTGCTTCCGGGGCGACTGCATGGCGGCGCGCAGGCGGGCCTGCAGGTAGTCGGCTCCAACGGAAACCCCGTAGTTCGGGTTCGCCTTGATCATGTTGGCCGGGTCGGTCCAGTCGTCGCCCTTGTCTATCGAATAGAGCATCGCCCACAGATCGGGCTGGTCGGCGCCGGGGACCTTTTCCAGCATCTTCTCGGCGTCGCGCACCAGCTCATGGCACGGGCCGCCGATGTTGGAGCCGGCCGTAGTGATGACCAGCAGCACCGGCTGATCGCGGGCGCCCATGCCGGTCTCCATGGTGTCGAAGAGCGAGCTGTCGTGGTGCTCGTGGTACTCGTCGATCAGGGCGCAGGACGGGCTGGCACCGTCGCCAGGCTTGCCAATCACCGGCTCGAAGCGGGAACCGTCCTCGAGGCGGACCATGTTCGAGGCGTTAACGTCGATGTCGAAGTGCTCACGCAGCGGGTGCGTACGCTCAACCATCAGCTTGGCGGGCCGGAAGACCTCCCAGGCTTGCTTCTCCGTGGTAGCGCCCGAGTAAACCTCGGCGCCGAATTCGTCGTCGGCGCAGAACATGTACAGGCCCAGGCCGCCGGCGATGATGCTCTTGCCGTTCTTGCGCGGGACGAAGATGACGATGACGCGGAAGCGCCGGAACTTGGTCTTCCTGTGCACCCACCCGAAGGGGATGCACACCGAGAACAGCTGCCAGGGCTCCAGCTTGACCTTCATCTTTCGGCCAGCCCACTTGCCCTTCGTGTGCGGCAGCTTCTGGAGGAAGCGGGCCACGCGCTCAGCCTTGGCCGGGTCGAAGAGGTAGGGGAACGACGGAGAGGATTTCCGCTTCCGGTCGTCGAGGTGCCTCTGGCAGGCCAGCCTCACATTCCTGCAGGCGACGATCTTCCCCTCCACCACGTCGCGCGCGTACTTCTCCGCCGCGCGCACGAACGGATAGGTCTTCTTGGTCGTCATCAGAATTCTTCGAACTCGTTGCCCTTGGGCTTCTTGCTGCCGCCTGCCACCTTGGCGCGGTCGGCCGGGGTCATGCCGAATTTCCCGAGCAGTGCTTCCAGGCGGACCAGCTTGGTCGCCGGGAACTCAACCGGGTCGGTGCGGAACTGGTTGAGCAGCTGGGCAGCGATCTCCAGCGCAAGGCGGTCGGAGTCGGTCAGCACATCGAGCGGGGCGCACCCCGCAATCTCATTCCATGCGTGAAGGGCGCCCCCGTTCAGGTGAGGCGGCGGTGCTGAAAGTGCACCGACGGTCTGCGCGTCCTCGCGGGCGCGGTCTGGGTTTTTCTTGAACGCACCGGTCAGCTCAAGCACGTTCGTCGGCTTGCGTGGCCTGGCCATTTCTGGGAATCCGAATTTTGTGGAAATGGAAAAAAGGCTCCCCCCGTCGTTCGGCCTTCGG
>BATO01000157.1 GCA_000474255.1 Aquipseudomonas alcaligenes MRY13-0052 | reverse complement strand
GCGCCATGTCACCCGTCGCTTCGGCGGCCTGGTGGCCAACAACGACATGAGCCTGGACGTCCGCGCTGGGGAGATCCTCGCCCTGATCGGCCCTAACGGCGCCGGCAAGAGCACCCTGTTCAACCAGCTCTCCGGCGTCGACACCCCCAGCAGCGGCGACGTGCTGTTCATGGGCAAGCGCATCAACGGCCTGGCTTCGCGCCGCGTGGCCGGCATGGGCATGAGCCGCACCTTCCAGCACGTGAAACTGCTGCCAGGCATGAGCGTGCTGGAGAACGTCGCCATCGGCGCCCACCTGCGCGGCGGCAAGGGCGTGCTGGCCTCGGCCCTGCGCCTGGATCGCGCCGAGGAGGCCGACCTGCTCGCCGAAGCGCGCCGCCAGCTGGAACGCGTCGGCCTCGGCGACTACCTGCATGAAGAGGCCGGCAGCCTCGCCCTCGGCCAGCAGCGCATCCTCGAGATCGCCCGCGCGCTGTGCGCCGACCCTTGCCTGCTGCTGCTCGACGAGCCCGCCGCCGGCCTGCGCCACAAGGAGAAGGAGGCCCTCGGCCTGCTGCTCAGCCGCCTGCGCAGCGAAGGCATGGCCATCCTCCTGGTGGAGCACGACATGGACTTCGTCATGGGCCTGGTGGACCGCGTGGTGGTGATGGAATTCGGCCAGCGCATCGCCCAGGGCCTGCCGGAAGAGGTGCAGAAGAACCCGGCCGTGCTGGAAGCCTATCTCGGAGGCGCAGAGTGATGAACATGCAGATCGAACCCCTCAAGCCCATGGAAAACCAGGTGGCCGACGCCGTGCTGGAGGTCAGCGACCTGTGCGTCGCCTACGGCAAGGTGGAGGCCCTGTCCAACGCCAGCCTGCGGGTTGGCCAGGGACAGATCGTCACCGTCATCGGCCCCAACGGCGCCGGCAAGACCACCCTGCTCTCGGCCATCATGGGCGTGCTCGGCTCCCGTGGCCGGGTCGAGTTCGACGGCAGCCTGGAAGCGGTGCCGGAGGTGGAAGTGCTGGTCTCCCGTGGCCTCGGCCTGGTGCCGGAGAAGCGCGAGCTGTTCACCAGCATGAGCGTGGCCGACAACCTCCTGCTCGGCGCCTTCCAGCGTCACCGCCGGGGCGACCGCAGCCATGCCGCCACCCTGGCCGAGGTCTATGAGCTGTTCCCACGGCTGTGGGAACGCCGCGACCAGCTGGCCGCCACCCTCTCCGGCGGCGAGCGGCAGATGCTCGCCGTGGGCCGCGCGCTGATGGCCAAGCCCAAGCTGCTGATGCTCGACGAACCCAGCCTGGGCCTGGCGCCGCTGATCACCCGCGAGATCTTCCGCATCATCACCGCACTGCGCCAGCAGGGGGTGTCCATCCTCCTGGTGGAGCAGAACGCCCGTGCAGCCTTGCGCGTGGCCGACTATGCCTACGTGCTGGAAACCGGGCAGATCGCCATGCAGGGCCCCGCCGCCCAGCTGGCCGACGACCCCCGCGTGATCGAGGCCTACCTGGGCCTCGCCAGCAAGCATCAGGACATGCTTGCCGGTTGACCCGAGCCCGCCCGGCGATCCCGGGCGGGCCACTCGATGGAGCGAACCATGAAGCAACCTCCCCTGCGTATCTGCATCGCCGGTGCCGGCGCCATCGGCTGCACCCTGGCCGCCCGTTTCGCCGCCAGCGACCAGGTGGTCAAGGTGCTGGCCCGGGGCAAGACCCTGGCAGCCATCCGCCGCGATGGCATCCGCCTGCACGACCTCGACGGCTTGCACCAGGTGCGGGTCGACGCCAGCGACAACGCCGCCGAACTGGGGCAGCAGGACCTGGTCTTCCTCTGCACCAAGGCCCCGGCCCTGGCCGCGCTGCTGCCGCAGATCCAGCCCCTGCTGGGCGACGAGACGATGGTGGTACCGGTGGTCAATGGCGTGCCCTGGTGGTACTTCCACGGCCTGCCGGGGCGCTTCGCTGGGCGCCGCGTGGAGGCGGTGGACCCGGACGGCGCGCTCAGCGACGCCCTCGACCTGGCCCGGGTGATCGGCTGCGTGGTGTTCATCACCGCGCAGTGCCCGGCGCCGGGGGTGGCCGAGTCGAGCAACCCGCACCTGATGATCGTCGGCGAGCCGGACAACAGCCTGACCCCGCGCCTGGAACGCCTGCGCGCGATGATCGCCGACGCCGGCATCGAGGCCCGCGCCAGCGAGCGCATCCGCGACCCGCTGTGGACCAAGGTCATCGCCAACCTCACCTCCAACCCCCTGTCGGTGGTCAGCGGCGCCACCCTGGAACAGCTCTACGGCCAGCCCGGCCTGCGCGAGCTGGCCCGCGCCACCCTGCACGAGGCGCTGCTGGTGGCCGCCGGCCATGGCGCGCGGGTGGACATCGACCCGCAAACCTTCCTCGAACTCGGCGCCGGCATGGGCGCCGTGCGCACCTCGATGCTGCAGGACCACGACAAGGGCCAGCCCCTGGAGCTGGCCGCCATCGGCGACGCCGTGCTGGAACTAGCCGAGCTGCTCGACCTGCCCATGCCCATCACCCGCCACCTCATCGCCCTGGCGCGCTTCCGCAGCGCCAGCCACTGAACAAGGAGCCTTCCATGAACGCCATCGCCATCACCCAGCCCCAGCATTGCAGCGACGAGGAATGGGCCCTGCGCGTGCAGCTCGCCCACTGCTACCACCTGGTGGATTTCTTCGGCTGGACCGAGACCATCTTCAACCACATCTCCGCACGCCTGCCGGGGCCGGCGCACCACTACCTGGTCAACCCCTTCGGCCTCAACTACCGCGAGGTGACCCCGGCCAACCTGCTCAAGGTCGACCTCGACGGCCACAAGCTGGAGGACTCGCCCTACGACGCCAACCCCGCCGGCTTCGCCCTGCACAGCGCCGTGCACGGGGCCCGCGACGACATCCACTGCCTGATCCACACCCACACCACACCCATCTCCGCCGTGGTGCAGAAGAAGGCCGGCTTCGGCCACCACGACTTCTACGGCGCGCAGCTGTACGGGCGCATCGGCTACCACACCTTCGAGGGCATCACCCTGTTCGATGACGAGAAGGCGCGGATGATCGAGAGCCTCGGCGACAAGCACATCCTGGTGCTGCGCAACCACGGCATCGCAGTGGGTGAAAGCAGCATCGCCAAGGCCTTCTTCCTGCTCTGGACGGTGCAGCGCGCGGCGGAGATCCAGTGCGCCGCCGGCGCCCTCGGCGGCGAGGACAACCCGCTGCCGGAAGCCGTCAGCCAGAAGTGCGCCGACCTCACCGCCATGCTGATCCGCGAGAGCGGCTTCGCGGTGAAGTTCTTCGACGCCATGGTGCGCAAGATGCAGGCCGAACGCGGCGCGGGCTGGTAAGCATGGGCACCTCGATCGCCACCCTGCCCGCCTTCGTCGAGCCGCCCATTTCGCGCCTCGACCCGCAAGGCCGCCTGCTGGCCTGCAACGACGCCTACCTGGCGCTCTGCGGTTACCCGCGCGAAGAGCTGCTGAACCAGAGCTTCGAGCTGATCAACCATGCGCAGATGCCCGCCCAGGTCATCGCCCGCATGTGGCAGACGCTGCATGCCGGCACCCCCTGGAGCGGCCCGCTGATGGGGCGCAGCAAGGACGGCGGCAGCTTCTGGAGCCACCTCTACGTGGTGCCGTTGTTCGACGCCGGAAAGCTGGTGGCCCTGGGTACCGTCTACCACCCCATCGACGCCGCCCAGAGCCGTCGCGCCGCCCGCCTCTACGGCCGCCTGCGCCAGGGGCGCGGCCCCAGGAGCCTGCCGCAGCGCCTGGGCCGGGCCCTGGCCGAGCAGGGCCTTCTCGGTCTGCTCGGTGCCACCCTGATCGGCGCCACCCTGGGTGGCCTGGTCGCCCCGCTGCTTGGCCTGGTGCTGCTCGCCCTGCTGCTCGGTGCCGGCCTGCAGCAATGGGCGGGCCGGCGCCGTGAGCTGCACCGCGCCCTGGGCGGCCATGCCCAGGTCTACAGCGATGCGCTGCTGGCGCCGATCTACGGCAACGGCAGTGGCGCCAGCGGCCTGTTCGAGATGGCGCTGAACAGCCAGAAGCTGCGCATGCGCACGGTGATGGCGCGGATCAGCATCAACGGCGAGATCCTTCGCAGCCGCAGCGAGGAATCGGCGCAACTGGTGGCCAGCGGCGCCGAGCAGCTCGAACGCCAGCTGCAGGAAGCCGAGCAATCGGCAGCGGCCATCCACCAGATGAGCGCCACCATCCAGGAACTCTCGCGCAACCTGCAGGAAGCGGCCGAGGCCACCCAGGAAGTCGACCAGCTGGCCCGCGACGGCGAGCGCCTGGCCGAACAGAGCCAGGGTTCGATGCACGGCATGCGCGACACCGTGGCCGGTATCGATGCGGCGGTGGGCCGCCTGGCGGAATCCATCGAGTCCATCAGCGGCATCGCCACGGTGATCCAGAGCATCGCCGAGCAGACCAACCTGCTGGCCCTCAACGCCGCCATCGAAGCGGCGCGAGCGGGTGAATCCGGGCGCGGCTTCGCCGTGGTCGCCGACGAAGTACGCACCCTCGCCTCACGCACCCGGGACTCCACCGGGCAGATCCAGCAATCCATCCAGCGCCTGCGCGACGGCAGCGCCGAGGCCCTGGCCGCCGCCCGCCGGGGCGAGCTGGCGGTGCAGCAGTCGGGGCAGGACGTCGAGCAGGTGCGCCAGGCCCTGCAACGCATCTGCGGCGCGGTCGGGCAGATCAGTGGCATGAGCCTGCAGATGGCTTCGGCCATCGAACAGCAGGGGCTGGTGGCCGAGGAAGTGAACCGGCAGATCGCGCAGATCGCCGAGCTGGCCGAATGCAGCGCCGGCCAGGCCCAGCGCAACAGCCAGATCGGCCAGGAGCTGCACCAGCTGGCCAACTCGCAGCTGGACCTGGCGCAGCGTTTTCTCGAGGGCTGAGTCGTGCGTGTTGCTTCTGCCCTCTCAAGGGAGCGAAAGCCATGCAGCCATCCGGCGTTTCGCCGTAGGGTGTGCTGCGCGCACCTGGGCCTCACCGGAAGCACCGAGCGGC
>BATO01000158.1 GCA_000474255.1 Aquipseudomonas alcaligenes MRY13-0052 | reverse complement strand
CCCCCGGCGCAACGACTGCGCTCGGCCTACTGGAGGGGCGTTGGCGGCTGCTCCAACTTTCTTCGTCCAGCGCATCGCCACGTGGTGCGCACGGGCTTTCGTAGGATGGGTCGGGCGGCGTTCCGCGAGCGAAGCGAAACCCATGCGGTGGAGGCGGCACGAACCCTTGGGCGCCCGGAAAGGACCGAGCTTGAGCGCTTGCATTAAAACCACAACAGCTAACGCACACAGAGCCAAACGCTTTACCTCCCTCATGAGGCGCATCGTTGGGCCTCGCTACGCTCGGCGCCAACCTACGGGGCCTGGGACTCGGCGGCGATGCTGTGCTGGCCGCGTATGCCCTGGTACAGGCACAGCTGGTTGCGGCCGGCGCGCTTGGCCTGGTACAGCGCGCTGTCAGCGGCATGCAGCAGCACATCGGCGCTCTCGCCATCGGCGGGAAAACAGGCCATGCCCAGAGAAATGGCGATGGGCCCCAGGGGCTGGCCGCCGTAGCGGATCTGCAGCCGGGTGACCCCGAGGCGCAGGGCCTCGCAACGCTCCATGGCATCCTCCAGGCTGATTTCCGGCATCACCAGGGCGAACTCTTCGCCCCCGTAGCGGCAGGCCAGGTCGCTGGAGCGCACATGCCGCTTCATTTCCAGGGCCAGGTGACGCAGCACCAGGTCCCCCGCCTCGTGGCCGAAGGTGTCGTTGAAGCGTTTGAAGTGGTCAACATCCAGTAGCACGACGATCACCGGTGACTGCTTGCGGCTGGCGCGCAGCAGTTCGCGGCGCAGGGTTTCGTCGAGGAAGCGACGGTTGTGCAGGCCGGTCAGGGCGTCCACCACCGATTGCTGGCGCAGGCTCTCGCGCAGGCTGAGGTTGGCCACCCCCAGGGATACCTGCTCGGCGAAGGCTTCCGCCAACTCCAGGTCGGCACTGCCGCCGCACAGGGTCATCACCCCCAGCGGCTCCCCCTGGGCCATGAGCGGCACGCAAAGCGAGCCATTGGCTGCCAACGGGCTTTCGTGCAGGTGCGGGCAGACCAGGTCCTTGTTCACGTCCAGCACCAGATGGCTCTGGCCACGGCGGATCGCCCAGCAGTCGTCGGGCTCGAACAACTCGACGCTGCCCACCTGCCAGCCACCCCAGTGCCCGGCCTCCTCGAGCACGTCCCGCGAGGGGTGATAGAGAGAGAGGCAGCCATCGCTCTGGGGGAACAACTGAGCAGCGAAGCGGGTGATGATGCCGAAGCACTCGTCGAACTCGTTCACCGAGTGCAGGGCACCCGCCATGCGGCTCAACAGTGAGATCTGGTGGTTGCGCAGTTCCACGCGCTGCATGCCCAGGCTCAGTTGCTCGCTGAGCAGGTCCTGGGCGAGACGGGCTTCGCGGCCCGCGCGCAGCATGCGGAAGGTGAAGTGGAAGAGCAGCGCGATCACCAGCAGGTCCAGCAGGGTGACCAGCCCCAGCATCGCCATCCCGACCCAGCCGCGCCACTCGATCTCCTGCTTGGCCAGCAGCACGCGCTGCTCGACCACGCCCTGCATCTCGCCGAGGCGCAGGCGGATGGCGTCCATGAGTTGCTTGCCCTTGCCGGTGCTGACCAGGTCGCCGGCGGCGGCCAGACCTTCGCTGCGGCGCAGCTCGATGACCCGGCCAAAGAAGGCGCGCTGCTCGGCGAGCAGCCCGACCAGCCGTTGCAGGTCATCGAACAGCTCATCGTTCGCCAGCGTCACCTTGAAGCGCGCCATGTCCTTGTCGACATCGCCATAGCCCTGGTAGAGCGGGGTCAGGTAGTCGTCGCGGCCGGTCAAGGCGAATCCTCGCTGGCCGGTTTCGCCATCCTTGAGGGAGGATAGGAGGTCGCTCAGCTCGCGCCCGGTGTGCTCGTGCAGCTCCAGCTGACGCTCGGCGTTGCCGACCCAGCGGGTGGTGGCCAGGGGCAGCACGATATTGAGTACCAGCATGCCGATCGCCAGCAGGAATCCGGCCTGCAGACGAGTCGCCGTCTTCATCACATCGTTGTCCTCGTGGCGGGGTGCGTTTTCAGTCTAGCGGCGCAATCGGCGACTGCACCTGGCGTTTTGCGCCTGGAACCCGATCGCGACGATGCGCAGAGTAGCCCAGGGCCGGGAGGCCCGCTGGCAGGCCGCCGCGCGGCCCGGATGGACAACGATGGAGAACCTTGCATGCAGTGGCTGTTGATCGGGCTGATCGGTGCTGTCGCCTACCTGTACGGCGACGCCGCCGACCTGGATACGCTGTGTTTCTGGACCAAGCCGGTGCCCATCCTCGCCCTGCTCGCCTGGTTACTGCAAAGCGCCCCGCCCGGCCGCTATCGACGCTGGGTGGCGCTGGGGCTGCTGCTGTGCCTGGCCGGCGATGTGCTGCTGCAATGGTCGCCGGACTTCTTCGTCTTCGGCCTGGGCGCCTTCCTCCTTGGCCACCTGGCCTATATCGGCGCCTACCTGGCGGATACCCGGCGTCTGGCGCCCCTGGCTCTGCTGGCGGCGGCGCTGTTCGGCATCGGCATGTTCGCGGTGCTGGCCAGCGGCGGCCTCGGTGGCCTGCTGGTGCCGGTGGCGCTCTATGCGCTGACCATCAGCACCATGCTCTGGCGCGCCCTCGCCCGCCTCGGTGCAAGCGAACCGGGCCGGCGCTCGGTGCAGGTCGCGGCCGCCGGAGCGCTGTGCTTCGTGGTGTCCGACAGCCTGCTGGGAGTCAACCGCTTCGTCGCGCCCTTCGAGATGGCGGGGCTGGCCATCATGCTCACCTATTGGCTCGGACAGCTGGGCATAGTCGCCTCGGCGGTGCTGCACGGGCGACGCTGATTTTCGACCGATCGGCACGCCGGGATTCTGGCCGGGCGCGGTCTTGGCTAGAATGCCGGCCTTTCCAACAGCTGGTACCGGCCCGTGAAGCACAACCCCGACCGCATCTATGCCACGCCCCAGGCTCAAGTCTCCGACTTCGCGTTCAACGAGGACGTGGTCAAGGTGTTCCCGGACATGATCAAGCGCTCGGTGCCGGGCTACCCGACCATCGTCGAGAACATCGGCGTACTGGCCGCTCGCTTCGCCCAGCCCAATACCCGCCTGTATGACCTGGGTGCCTCCCTCGGCGCGGTGACCCAGGCCCTGCGCCGCCATGTGCGCACCGATGGCTGCCGGGTGCTGGCTGTGGATAACTCCGCCGCCATGGTGGAACGCTGCCGCGAGTACCTGCACGCCCAGGATTCCATGTACCAGGAACTGCTGCCGGTGGAGGTGCTGGAGGCGGATATCCTCGCCCTGGAATTCCAGCCGACCTCGCTGGTGGCGATGAACTTCACCCTGCAGTTCGTCACCCGCGAAGAACGCCAGCCCCTGCTGGCGCGCATCCACCAGGCGTTGCTGCCGGGTGGTGCATTGATTCTTTCGGAGAAGCTGCGCTTCACCGATGCCGCGGAGCATGAGCTGCTCACCGACCTGCACATCGACTTCAAGCGCGCCAACGGCTACAGCGAGCTGGAGATTGCCCAGAAACGCAGCGCCCTGGAGAACGTGATGCGCCCCGACAGCCTGGAGGAACACCGCGAGCGCCTGCTGGCGGCCGGCTTCTCCCGCGTGGTGCCCTGGTTCCAGTGCCTCAACTTCGCCTCGCTGATCGCCCTGCCATGATCCGTACCCTCGATCTCGACGCCCTGCAGCAAACGCTCATGGGCACCCCGCTGCAGGATTGGGCCGCCGACCTGCCCGGCCAACTCGACGCCAAGCTGGCCATCGGTCACGGCGACCTTCTGCGCTGGGGCGCGGCGGTGGACGCCCTGCCGCCGATCACGCCAACCCGCGTGGAACTGGCACAACGCTTCGCCCTCGACGGCGATTGCGACGAAGCCACCCGCGCCCTGCTCAAGGATGCGCTGATGGGGCTGATCCCCTGGCGCAAGGGGCCCTTCGAGCTGTTCGGCGTGCATGTCGACACCGAGTGGCGCTCCGATTGGAAATGGTCCCGGGTCTCGCCGCACCTCGACCTGCGCGGCAAGCGCGTGCTGGATGTCGGCTGCGGCAACGGCTACTACCAGTGGCGCATGCTCGGCGCCGGTGCCGGCAGCGTGGTGGGCATCGACCCGAACTGGCTGTTCTTCTGCCAATTCCTGGCCATGAAGCGCTACCTGCCAGAGCTCCCCGCCTGGCACCTGCCCCTGGCCCTGGAAGAGCTGCCGGCGAAGCTGGAAGGCTTCGACACGGTGTTTTCCATGGGCGTGCTCTACCACCGCCGCTCGCCCATCGACCACCTGTTCGACCTCAAGGACTGCCTGCTGCGCGGCGGTGAGCTGGTGCTGGAAACCCTGGTAGTGGAAGGCGACGCCCAGCAGGTGCTGGTGCCCGAAGACCGCTACGCGCAGATGCGCAACGTGTGGTTCCTGCCGTCGGTGCCAGCGCTGGAACTGTGGCTGCGCCGCGCCGGTTTCGTCGACGTGCGCTGTGTGGACGTCAGCGTCACCAGCATCGAGGAACAGCGCAGTACCGAGTGGATGCGCTACCAGTCCCTGCCCGAATTCCTCGACCCGGCCGACCACAGCCGCACCATCGAAGGCCTCCCCGCCCCGGCCCGAGCGGTGATGGTGGCGCGCAAGCCGTAGCTGGAAGCTGGAAGCTGGAAGCTGGAAGCTGGAAGCTGGAAGCTGGAAGCTGGAAGCTGGAAGCTGGAAGCTGGAAGCTGGAAGCTGGAAGCTGGAAGCTGGAAGCTGGAAGCTGGAAGCTGGAAGCTGGAAGCTGGAAGCTGGAAGCTGGAAGCTGGAAGCTGGAAGCTGGAAGCTGGAAGCTGGAAGCTGGAAGCT
>BATO01000159.1 GCA_000474255.1 Aquipseudomonas alcaligenes MRY13-0052 | reverse complement strand
TACCGGGCCTGCAACTGTCCGCGCTGCAACTGCTGATCACCCTGGTCGATGTCTGCGCTGCCGCCGCCGTGCTTTATGTGCTGCTGCCGGAAGCGCCGCCCCTGGGTGCCTTCCTGCTGGTCTACCTGCTGGCCCTGGCTGCCGGCGTGCTCAGCCACGTACCGGGCGGCGTCGGTGTGTTCGAGGCCGTCTTGCTGGCGGCCTTTGCCGGCCAGCTCGGTGCCGCGCCCCTGGCCGCCGCGCTGCTGCTCTACCGCCTCATCTATGTGGGCCTGCCGCTGATCCTCGCCTGCCTGCTGCTGCTGGCCAACGAGGCACAGCGCTTCCTGCCCGCCGGGCGCCAGGCGGTACGCGCCGCCTCCGGCCTGGCTGCGCCGGTGCTGTCGCTGATGGTGTTTCTCTCCGGCGTGGTGCTGCTGTTCTCCGGCGCCACCCCGGCCATCGACACCCGCCTGGAGCACCTGAGCTTCCTGATCCCCCATCGCCTGATCGACGCCTCGCACCTGGCCGCCAGCCTGGTGGGCGTGCTTTGCCTGCTCCTGGCCCACGGCCTGCGTCGGCGCCTGTCGGCAGCCTGGGCGCTGACGGTGATCCTGCTGCTGGCCGGTGCCGGCCTGTCGATGCTCAAGGGCTTCGATTGGGAAGAGGCCAGCCTGCTGGTGCTCACCGCCATCCTCCTGGCGATGTTCCGCAGCGCCTTCTACCGCCCCAGCCGCCTGCTGGAGATGCCCTTCTCGCCGGTCAACCTGGGCGCCAGCGCCTGCGTGCTGGCGGCGTCTCTGTGGCTGATGTTCTTCGCCTACCAGGACGTGCCCTACAGCCATGAGTTGTTCTGGCAGTTCGCCGTGGACGCCGACGCCCCGCGCACCCTGCGCGCGACCCTGGGCAGCGGCCTGTTGCTGGCCGGCCTGGCACTTATCTGGCTGCTGCGACCGATCCCCCTGGTGATCCACGAGCCCACCGAGGAAGAACTGCTCAAGGCCAGCGAGATCGTCAAGGCATCCGGCCAGCCCGACGGCGGCCTGGTGCTGACCGGCGACAAGGCGCTGCTGTTCCACCCCGAGGAAGACGCTTTCCTGATGTTCGCCCGTCGCGGCCGCAGCCTGGTGGCGCTGTTCGACCCCATCGGCAAGGCCAACCACCGCGCCGAGCTGATCTGGCAGTTCCGCGACCTCTGCGACGTGTACCACGCGCGCCCGGTGTTCTACCAGGTGCGTGCGGAGAACCTGCCCTACTACATGGATATCGGCCTCAGCGCCCTGAAGCTCGGCGAAGAGGCGCGGGTCGACCTGCGCCGCTTCGACCTAGAAGCCAAGAACAAGGCCATGAAGGATCTGCGCTACACCCTCAGCCGGGGCCAGCGTGACGGCCTGTCGATGGAGATATTCGACGCCGGGCTGGCGCCCCTGGAGACGCTGCAAGCCATCTCCGAAGCCTGGATGCAGGGCAAGCAGGTGCGCGAGAAGGGCTTCTCCCTGGGCCGCTTCGACCCGGAGTACCTCAAGCACTTCCGCATTGCGGTGGTTTCCTTCGAAGGCAAGGCCATGGCCTTCGCCAACCTGCTGGAGACCAGCAGCAGCGACCTGGCCAGCCTGGACCTGATGCGCGTGCACCCCGAAGCGCCCAAGCTGACCATGGAATTCCTCATGCTCAACCTGCTGCTGCACTTCAAGGAGCGCGGGCATGAACGCTTCAGTCTGGGCATGGTGCCCCTGGCCGGCCTGCAGCCGCGCCGTGGCGCACCGCTGACCCAGCGCCTGGGCGCCCTGGTGTTCCGCCGTGGCGAGCAGTTCTACAACTTCCAGGGCCTGCGCCGCTTCAAGGACAAGTTCCAGCCCGAGTGGGAGCCGCGCTACATGGCCGTGCCCGCCGGCCTCGACCCGCTAGTGGCGCTGGCCGATACCGCCGCGCTCATCGCCGGCGGCTTCACCGGACTGGTCAAACGCTGAGGGAACCATGCTCAAACATAAATGGCAGCGCCTCCTGCTGGTCGTCATCCTTCTCGCCATCGGCGTCGGCCTGGCGCTCTGGAGCCGCCCCGCGCCCCAGGCACGGGTCGAACAGAAGCAGCTGGCGGACGGCAGCCCCGCCACCCTGGCGACCCCGCCAGCGGATGCCAAGGCGCGGGTGCTGGTGCTGGTGGATGCCGAGCAGCAACTGAAGGAAGCCGAGCTCTTGGCCCTGGCTCACGACAGCGCCGCCCGCATCGTGCAACTGGCCCTGCCGGCCAATGATTGCGACGCCCAGCAGCACCTGCTCCAGAACGCGCAGGAGCTGCTCCAGGGCGAACCTACCCTGGTGGCGGGCATAGGCCCGGGAGCCGCCTTCGCCTGGCGTTGGCTGGCCGGCCAGGACAAGGACGAGGCACGCGCCCTGTCCATCGACTTCAGCCTGGAACACGCCGACTGCCCGACCCCGCTGCCCAAGACCGCCCCCCACGGTCACTGGAGCATCGCCTGGAACGACAACCCGGACGATCCCAGTGCCGCCTTCGCCCGGGACCAGGCCAACGCCGACACCAGCATCAGCGACTACGACACCACCCTGCCCCAGCTGCTCAACGAGCAGTTGCGCGCCCTGCTTCAAGGCGAAGGCACACCGATGCCGGTGGTCGAGGTGCCCGCCGCCAAGCCCTCCTCCACCGTCACCCTGTTCTATTCGGGCGACGGCGGCTGGCGTGACCTGGACCGCGCCGTGGCCGAGGAAATGGCCAAGCGCGACCACTCGGTGGTCGGCATCGATGCGCTGCGCTACTTCTGGCAGCACAAAAGCCCCGAACAGGGCGCCGCCGACCTCAGCCGGCTGATGAAGCAGTACCGCGAGAAATGGGGCGCCCAGCGCTTCGTACTGGCCGGCTACTCCTTCGGCGCCGATGTATTGCCGGCCTTCTACAACCGCCTGCCCAAGGCGGACCAGCAGCAGGTGGACGCCATCCTCCTGCTGGCCCTGGCGCGCAGCGGCAGCTTCGAGATCGAGGTGCAGGGCTGGCTCGGCAAGGCAGGCCAGGAAGCGCCCACCAGCCCGGAACTGATCAAGCTGCCGGCCGAGAAGGTGCTTTGCATCTATGGCCAGGAAGAGGCCAGCGAGAGCGGCTGTACCCAGCCCGGCGCCCCAGGTGAAGTGCTGGCGCTGCCCGGCGGCCACCACTACGACGAGAACTACCCGGCGCTGGCGGAACGCCTGGTCGCCGCCATCGCCAAGCGCCAGCCCGCCCCATGACGCCGCCTGCACGCCACCCGCCAGGTGGCGTGCGGCGCGACTTTTGATCTGCTTCATTTTCACTTAAGCCACGGCCGCTAAACTGGGGACAAGCCCGCCACCACGATGCGGGACAACAAGGAGCCGTGATGACCACCCAAACGTCCCGCTACGGGACACTCTCAATCGCGTTGCACTGGCTGATGCTGCTGCTGATTGCCGCCGTCTACGCCACCATCGAGCTGAAGGGCAACTTTCCCAAAGGCAGCGAGACCCGCGAACTGCTCAAGCAATGGCACTTCATGCTGGGCCTTTCGGTATTTGCACTGGTGTTCGTGCGCATCGCCGCACGCTTTCTCTCCCCCACTCCGCCGATCACCCCGAACCCGCCGGCCTGGCAGAACGCCCTGGCGAAGCTGGCGCACCTGGCGCTGTACGGCCTGATGCTGGGCCTGCCGTTCGCTGGCTGGCTGATCCTCAGCGCCGCCGGCAAGCCGATCCCCTTCTTCGGCCTGGAGCTGCCGCCGCTGATCGACAAGAACCCCGACCTCGCCGGCCAGATCAAGGAAGTGCACGAGACCGTGGCCGTCCTCGGTTACTGGCTGATCGGCCTGCACGCGGTGGCCGCGCTGTTCCACCACTTCATCAGCAAGGACGACACCGTGCGGCGCATGCTGCCCGGCCGCGACTGATCGACACCCCATGAAAAAGCCCGGGCCATGCCCGGGCTTTTTCGTTATGGCGAACCCCGTCGCCGACTAGATCTCCACCTGCGTACCGAGTTCGATCACGCGGTTGAGCGGCAGGTTGAAGTAGCGCAGGTTGCCGTTGGCGTTCTTCAGCAGGAAGGCGAACAACGCCTCGCGCCAGATCGCCATGCCGATCAGCTTGGAGGGGATCACCGTCTCGCGGCTGAGGAAGTAGGTGGTGCGCATCGGGCTGAAGTCCAGCTCGTTGAGGTGGCACAGCTTCAGCGCCTGGGGGATGTCCGGGTCTTCGATGAAGCCGAAGTGCAGCACCACGCGGAAGAAGCCCTCGCCATAGGCGTCCACCTCGAAGCGCCGCTCCGGCGATACCCGCGGGCTGTCTTCGTTGACCACGGTGAGCAACACCACCTGCTCATGCAGCACCTGGTTGTGCAGCAGGTTGTGCAACAACGCGTGGGGCACGGCGTCGGAACGCGCGGTGAGGAACACAGCAGTCCCCTGCACGCGGTGCGGCGGCTGCGAGCGGATGCTGGCGATGAACAACGGCAGCGGTAGCGAGCCTTCATCGAGGCGATCCACCAGCAACTGGCGGCCACGCTTCCAGGTGGTCATGAGGATGAACAGGGCGATACCGGCGATCACCGGGAAGGCACCGCCCTGGATGACCTTGGGCAGGTTGGCGGCGAAGAACAGGATGTCCACCAGCAGCATCAGCAGGAAGAAGGGGATGGCCAGCCACAGCGGCCATTTCCACAGTAACCAGATCACCACGCCCATCAGCAGGGTGGTCATCAACATAGTGCCGGTCACCGCCACGCCGTAGGCCGAGGCCAGGGCGGCGGAGGATTCGAAGCCCAGCA
>BATO01000160.1 GCA_000474255.1 Aquipseudomonas alcaligenes MRY13-0052 | reverse complement strand
TGAGGATTTCATAGAGCACCACGCCCAGGGCGTAGAGGTCGGCGCGGCCGTCGATTTCCAGGCCGCGCGCCTGCTCGGGGCTCATGTAGCTGGGGGTGCCGACGGCGAAGCCGGCCTGGGTGAACTGGGTGCGGTCGTCCAGCGCCTTGGCGATGCCGAAGTCCGAGAGCACCGCGCCGCCGTCGGCGCGGAACAGGATGTTGGCCGGCTTGACGTCACGGTGCACCAGGCCCTGGGCGTGGGCGTAGCCCAGCGCGGAGGCGATCTGACGCAGCCACACCAGGCCCTGCTCGGGGCTGAGGCCGGCGTTGATGCGCTCCTTCAGCGTGCCGTTGGGCAGGTACTCCATGGCCATGTAGTACAGGCTGCCGACGTTGCCGATGTCGTGGATGGTGACGGTGTGCGGATGCGACAGCCGCGCCAGGGTCTTGCCCTCGCGCAGGAAGCGTTCGCAGAAGCTGGCGTCGGCGGCGAGCGCCGCGGCCATCACCTTCAGCGCGACCTTGCGCTCCAGCGAACGCTGGGTGGCCAGGTAGACCACGGCCATCGCGCCGTCGCCCAGCTCGCGCTCGATTTCATACCCCGGAATTTCTATGTCCATGCTGGTCTTTTTTTCTTTTTCAGGATGCTTTGACGACTACCGCCGTGATGTTGTCCGGCGCGCCCCGGGTCAAGCCCAGATGCACCAGGCTGCGGACCACCTGATAGGGGTCCTCGTGGCCCAGCACTTCACACAGTTCGTGGTCTTCGGCGGTCTTGTTCAGACCGTCGCTGCACAGCAGGAAGCTGTCGCCGGGCAGCACCACGAACCTCGTTTCTTCCACGTCCAGGTCATCCTGGACCCCCACCGCACGGGTGACGATGTTGGCCATGGGATGCACCTTCGCCTCGGCCTCGCTGAGCAGGTGGCTGTCCACCAGTTCCTGCACGTAGCTGTGGTCGCGGCTGATGGGTTCCAGCTTGCCCTCGCGCAGGCGATAAAGGCGGCTGTCACCGGCCCACAGGCAGGTGCCCTCGCTGCCCCGCGCGGCCAGCAGCACCACCGTGCTGCCCATGGTGCTCACCCCGCGATGCTGGGTCTCCGCACGGACCAGGGTGTTGACGTGTATCAGCGCCGCGCGCAAGGCGTCGACATAGGCATCGAGCCCGTCGCCGTATTGCACGCCGCGAAGGGTATCGACGATCAGGTTGCTGACGTAGTCACCGGCGGCGTGGCCGCCCATGCCGTCGGCGACCACCCAGAGGCCGTTGTCGCCGGCATCCAGGCAGGCGTCTTCATTGACCTGGCGGACCATGCCGACGTGGCTGTGGCTGGCCGAGCGGTATTGCGCAACCGGAGGCAGTGGCATCACAGGCTCCCGAAATCGATCTGCCCGATGCCGGCGGGCTGCTCTACGGCGCCCTCGCCCACCAGGAAGCGGCTGAAATACCGCGTCGGCGGCAAGCCCTGGAATCTCACCAGCTCGGCCGCGACACGCTCTGAACCATGCCCCCACCAGAAACTGCAGCCGTCGCTGGCGATCTGCGCCAGTACCGCCTGTCGCGACTCGCCGCCCTGCACCGCGTAACGCAACGCCCCCACCTCGCTGAGCCGCGCGTCATGGCGCGTGGTCACCAGTGGCGAGCCGAGCCCCTGCACCCCGGCTTCGAAGGCGTCGAAATCCGCCTCCGGCTCCAGGGTGGACAGCAGCAAGGCTTCGGCGCGGTCGAACCAGTCATCGGCGCCACCGACGATGGCACCGAGGTTGGTGCGCTCGTCCAGCAGCACGGCGATGGCCAGCGGGAAGTAGCGGCCGACCCGGTCGATGCTGGGCATCACCACGCCGACCACGGCGTCCCCGCCCAGCAGGTTGGGCGCGATCGCGAACCGCCACAGCGGGCTGACCAGGTAGGCGTCGAGCCAGGCAGCGCCCAGCTCGGCCTGGCTCTGCGCCATGCCGGCGGCCAGCCATTGGTCCCAGGCCTCGATGAAGGCCGGTGGCAGGCCGCGATGGATGAAATCGCCGCGGCCGGCGAGCTTGCCGTAGAAGCCCGCCGTCGTCATAGGCGCTCCGGTAGGCCGAAGCCGCTGACCACACGGCTGCGGAACGGGTTGAAGGCACTGCTGGCGCGCAGCTCGCTGGAGATGCTGGCGTTGTCCACGCGCATGCGCAGGGTGAAGCGGTCCGGCGCGTTGCCCTGGGTCAGGTCCGACTGGTCGAGCAGGCGGAACCAGGCCCAGGGGCCTTCCATGGTGATGGCCGAACGGCCGCTGGAGGACGGCGGCGAGATGGTCAGGCGCACCACGCCCAGGCTGTTGGGGCTCGGCCACTGCATGGCCACCGGCCGGCTGGGGCCGTGGTCATAGCTGAACTGCTGGCCGTCCAGGTCGAGCTGGAACTGGTCGATGGCGGCATCCATGGCCACTGCCTTCAGCTCGAAGCGCACCATGGGCGTGGTGTTGCCGGAGCGGAAGAAGGCGTCGCGGATCTGCGCGGCACGCTGGAAGGTGCCCAGCACGCCGGAACCGATGCCGAGCTTCTCCGCCGCGCCCGGCTGCCAGCGCCAGGTGGTGGCGGAGGTGTCGACGTAGGGCTGCAAGTACTTGCGGAAGTAGCTGTCCATCACCCCGCCGACGCCGAAGAAGGCGCCGAAGTCGTCCAGGGTGGCGTCGCGGGTGCTGTTGCGGTCCAGCGGGTAGCGGCCGGCCAGGGACTGGCGGTAGACGTTGACCACTTCGGCCGTCCAGGCGGCGTTCAGCTGGTTGCGGATGCCGCCCATCATGGTGCTGGTGGTGGCGCTGACCACGGACTTGACCAGCCCCTGGACCAGCGGCGGCTGGCGCTCGGCACCGAGGCTGACGCGTTGGGCGGCGGCCTGGGCCTGGTTCTTCGCTTCACCCAGCAGGGCGTCGCCGCTGGCACCGCTCATGGCGCTGATCTGCACATAGAGGGCGTTCATGTCCGCCAGCAGGCCGTCGATGGCCGCCGGTTCGTTGTCGTTCTTGGCCACCAGGCTGTTGAGCTCGGCGAAGTGCGCGGTGATCGGGTCCTCGCTCGGCGCCTGCTGCTGTTGCGGGGCGTCGTCGCCCTGCCCCACCAGGGAGCCGAGGCGATCCTTGAGCTTGCCGACGGTGTCGCTGGTGCCCTTGAGCTTCTCGGCGGCCAGGCGTTCTTCCTTCTGCAGGTCGGTTTCCTTGGCCACCGCTTCGAGCAGCTTCTTCAGCGGCGACTGCGGGCCGGAGAGCACGCGCAGCACGTCGGCGGCCTGGGCGGTGCTGGTGATGGCAACGAAGTCGATATCGGCCAGCAGCGCATCCCATTGGCGCAGGTAGTCCTGGAAGTACAGCTGGCGCACTTCCAGGGCCAGGCTGGCGGCGTCCTGGGTGTCGTCCATGGTGCGGCCGAGTACCCACTGCTCCTCGGCCAGGGTGCCGGACTGGCTCAGGCTGGAGACCATGAACACTTCGCGGTAGCCACGCTGGGTGAAGAAGCCCGACAGCGGATCGTTGAGCGGCTTGCCGCTCTTGCGCGAGAACACCAGGGCGGCGTCACGGCCGGCGGCTTCGCTGATGCGGAAGTCCGGCAGGCCCTGGGGCAGCTTCTGGCGCTTGACGCGGTCGTACACGCGCTGGGCGATGGACAGCTGCTGCAGCTGGCGACGGGTGTCCTGCACCAGGTTGTCGTCCAGGCGCACGGCCGGCGGCGCACGGTCGTAGAGCGCGGCCAGGTGCTCGTTGAGCGCCTGGCGCTGTTCGGGCACCAGGTCGCGCGGCAGGCTGCGGTCCCAGTCCAGCGCCACCCAGGCCTTGATGAAGTCGCCGTCGTAGTGTTCCGGGTCGGCGAGCATCAGGTAGGCCTTCAGGCCCTCGTAGAGGAAGTCCGAGGAGCCGCCGCTGCGCAGCTGTTCCTCGATGCGGGCCATGACCCGCGGCGCCATCACCGCGATCAGCAGCTTGCGGTACACGCTGGCGCCTTCGGCACCGAGCATGTCGCCCTGGTAGAGGCCGTAGCCTTCCGCCCAGCTCGGCGCATCGCCCGACACGTTGCGGATGGCATTGAGCAGCGGCAGCACCGCGAGCACGTCGCGTTGTGCCGGGCTGAGGCCCTGGAGTTCACCGTGCAGCGGTTTGACCCGGCCGTCGACGGCGGCGATGTAGCTGCGGTTGGCACTGAAGCTGGCGAACCAGATGGCGGCGATGCCCAGGACCAGGATCGCCGTCGCGGCGAGCACGCCACGGGCCATCCATTTGCGCTGGCGCTCGACCTTGGGGTTGGCGCCCACCAGGCCGCGCTCGCCGAAGGCCACTTCGCGGAACAGGCGCTCGATGAAGTAGCTGCGCCCGGTGCCGGTCTGGCGGGCCAGGTGCTGGCGGTCCAGGTTCATGCTCTGCGCCATGGCGCCGATCAGGCGGTCGATGGGGCTGCCTTCCTGGGTGCCGCTGGTGAAGTAGACGCCACGCAGCAGCGCGCGCTCTTCATAGGGGTTGGGCTTGAACACGCCGTCGAGGAAGCTCGACAGCGCATCGCGCAGCGCCGCGAACTGCTGCGGGAAGCCGTAGATCAGGTCGCGCCGCGCGGGGTCGCGTTCCTGCTGCAGGCGTTCCACCAGGCGCTCGTTGAGGCGCTGTTCGAGCAGGGCGAACTCGTTGCCGAACACCGACAGCGGGCCCTCGGCGCTCTTGCCGTCGTCGAGGGCGAAGGTCATGCCCCAGACCTGGGCGCGGTCTTCCTTGCTCAGCGAGTC
>BATO01000161.1 GCA_000474255.1 Aquipseudomonas alcaligenes MRY13-0052 | reverse complement strand
ATCATCCGGCCCGACTGCGTCGGGTTCCCTCACTCCATCGCCGCTCTGGGGGCCGGCGCGATGGGCCATCCATGGCCTGGCGCGCCTCTCGCGGCATCCATGCCGCTCGTCCCCCGGCGCAACGACTGCGTTCGGCCTCCTGGAGGGGCGTTGGCGGCTGCTCCAACTTTCTTCGTCCAGCGCATCGCCATGTGGTGCGCACGGGCTTTCGTAGGATGGTGTAGAGCGAAGCGAAACCCATGCGGTGGCGGTGGCACGAACCCTTGGGCGCCCGGAAAGGGCCGTGCTTGAGGGTTTGCTTTAAAACCACAACAGCTAACGCAGACAGAGCCAATTCATTCGCCAAGCGATGCGCAGCATCGCCAGCCCTGTAGCCCGGGCTTCAGCCCGGGGGCCATACGCCCCCGAACGCCAAAGCCCGGGCCCCGCTCAGAACAGCGCCAGGCTATAGCTCAGGATCACCCGGTTCTCATCCACGCCCCGGCCCACGCTGGTGCGGTAGACGGCGTTGCGCCAGATCAGCCCCAGGTCCTTGAGCGGGCCGCTCTGCACCGCGTACTTGATGTCCGTGTCGCGCTCCCAGCCCTCCACCGAGCGGCCATCGCCCAGCTCGCCGTCCCGGGCCTTGAAGTAGCGGGTCATCAGCGACAGCCCCGGCACCCCGAGGGCGGCGAAGTCGTAGTCATAGCGCAACTGCCAGGAGCGCTCGCCGCGCTCGACGAAGTCGTAGTACTGGCCGAAGTTCACCAGGTAGGCATCGGCCCCCTGCACGTAGGGGAAGGCGGTGCGACCACTCATGCGCTGCAACCCCAGGCCCAGGGCATGGCCGTCGTGGCGGCGGTAGGTGAACAGGCCACCGACCGAGCGGTTGTCGATCTCGCGGCTCCAGCCGGTGCCGGCATCGCGGCTGTCGAACAGGCGCAGGTCCAGCTCCAGGCGGTCCTCGCCCAGGGGCAGGCGGCCCTTGAGGCCGAAGAAGTCCTGGCGGTAGAGGTCCTCCAGTTCGGCATGGTGATAGCTCAGCACCCAGCCGGGGCGCGCCTCCCAATCGACGCCGGCGAGGTCCAGGTGCCCGGCGCGCGGCCCGGCGGTGAAGCGCTTGTTGCGGTTGTACAGCGCCAGGTCGCTGCGCCCGCCCTCGTTGCGCTGGCTCACCTCGTCCAGGCGCGCCAGGGTGAAGCCCAGGCCCTCCCACTCGCGGGATTCCACCAGGCCGCCATGGAAGGTCTGCGGGAACAGGCGGCCGTTGTTCGGCTGCAGGGTGGGCAGCTTCGGCACCAGCGCGCCGAGCTTGAGTTCGCTGCGCGACACCCGCGCCTTGAAGGTGCCGTCGAGACGGCCGTAGTCATCGGCGGCGCGGCCATCGTCCTGCACCGCCAACAGCCCGGTGCCGGCGCGGCCCTTGCCGGAATCCAGCTTCAGGCCCAGGCGGCCCATGGCGTCCACGCCGAAGCCAACGGTGCCCGGCGTGTAGCCGGAGCGGTAGTCGAGGAGGAAGCCCTGGGCCCACTCCTCGTGCAGCGAATCGCCGGTGTCGTTACGGAACTCGCGGTTCATGTAGAAGTTGCGCATCTGCAGGGTGGCGCTGGAACCCTCGATGAATCCCTCGGCGGCCAGGGCCCAGGGGGCCGCGCCGCCCAGCAGCAGGGCAATGAAGACAGGGGGGTGTTTCTTGTTGTTATGCATGGTGCTCTCCAAGGCTCGGGGCGCCGGGTGGCGCCCCTTCGTCAGGGAGCGCTCAGGTGCGCTCCAGGACCACGGCCACGCCCTGGCCCAACCCCACACAGAGGCTGACCACGGCGTAGCGCAGGTTCTTGCGTTGCAGGGTGCGGCAGGCGGTCAGCGCCAGGCGCGCACCGGAGGCGCCCAGTGGATGGCCGATGGCGATGGCGCCGCCGTGGGGGTTGACCCGGGGGTCGTCCGCCTCCAGGCCCAGCCCCTTGAGACAGGCCAGCACCTGCGGGGCGAAGGCCTCGTTGATTTCGATCAGGTCGACCTCGCCCAGCGTCAGGCCGGCGCGTTGCAGCGCCAGCTGGATCGCCGGCTGCGGGCCGATGCCCATGATCCGCGGCTCGACACCGACGCTGGCGCTGGCCAGCACCCGCGCCAGCGGCCGCACGCCGTGGCGCTCGCCGATGGCGCGGTCGCCCAGCAGCAAAACGGCGGCACCATCGTTGATGCCCGAGGCGTTGCCGGCGGTGACCACGCCCCCCGGGAACAGCGCCGGCAACCCGGCCAGCCTGGCCAGGTCGATGTCGGCGCGGGGATGCTCGTCCCGCTCCACCCGCGTGACCTCGCCCGCGCGGCGCCCGGGAATCTCCACCGGCAGGATTTCGCCCGCGAAGAAGCCCGCCTCCAGCGCCGCCTGGTAACGCAGCTGCGACGCCAGGGCGAAGCGGTCCGCGGCCTCGCGAGAAATACCGAACTCGCGGGCGATCTCGTCCCCCGTCTCCGGCATCGAATGGGCGCCGTGCCGCGCCACCAGGCGCGGGTTGGCGAAACGCGCGCCGATGGTGCTGTCGGCCACCTCCAGGTCACGGCTGAAGGCACGCTGCGCCTTGGCCATGACGAAGGGCGCTCGCGACATGCTCTCGGCGCCGCCGGCCAGGACCAGCCGGCCTTCGCCGCAAGTGATCGCCCGCGCCGCGTCGACCACCGCCGACAGGCCGCTGGCGCACAGGCGGTTGACCGTCTGGCCGGCCACGCGCACGGGAAGCCCGGCCGCCAGCAGGGCGTTGCGCGCCAGGTTGCGGCTGTCTTCCCCGGCCTGGTTGGTGCAGCCGAGGATCACCTCATCCAGCGCCTCCAGCGGCAACCCGACGGCTGTCAGCACCGGCATCAGCAGGCCAGCGGCGAGATCGTCCGGGCGCACCGGTGCCAGGGCGCCGCCGTGACGGCCGAAGGGCGTGCGCAGGCCGCCATAGATATAGGCATCGAGCATCAGCGTTCTCCTTGGAAGGGGGCATCGACATGCAGCAGGGACAGGCCCAGCCGCGCGCGGCGGCGCAGCCAGGGACTGGGGCGGTAGCGCGGGTCACCGCTGAGGGCGTGCAGGCGCTGGAGGATCGACAGCACCCGCGCGGCGCCCAGGTGGTCACCCCAGGCCAGCGGGCCCAGTGGGTAACCCAGGCCCAGGTGCAGGGCCAGGTCGATATCGGCCGGCGTGGCGATGCCCTGCTGGGCGATGTCGCAGGCCAGGTTGACGATGCCGGCCAGGGTGCGCTGGACCACGAAGCCAGCGCTGTCGCGGATCACCGTGACCTTGCCGCCATCGGCCGCGAACAGGGCTCGCGCGGCCTCCAGGCAGTCCGGCCGAGTGACGGGCGTGGACATCAGGCAACGGTGCGAGGCCCGCTCGGCCAGGGCATCGAAAGCCACCACCCGGGTGGGGTCGAGTTCGAGGTGCAACGCCGCCTCGGTGGCATCCAGGCCCAGGGGCGCCAGCAGGCAGAGCGCCCCAGCGGAAGGCCGCTCGCCCTCCTCCAATACCGCGCCCAGGCCTTCCAGCCAGGGGCGCAGAAGCGCAGCGTCGAAGCCTTCGTCCAGGCCCAGCCACACCGGCATCCGTGGCCCATCCAAAGCCACGATCGGTGGTTGCTCCACAGCGTCGGGCGGTGGATAGCGATGGAAGCCACGCCCGCTCTTGCGCCCCAAGTGGCCGGCGGCCAGGCGCTGGCGCAGCATGGGGTGCGGGCGGTAGCGCGGCTCCTCGTAGTACTGCCGGTAGATGGACTCCATGACCGGCACGCTGACATCCAGGCCCACCAGGTCCATCAGCTCGAAGGGGCCCATGGGGAAGCCCGCGCCATCGCGCAACAAGGCATCCACCTCGGCCGGTGCAGCCACGCCCTCGGCGAGGATGCGCAGCGCCTCGGTGCCATAGGCGCGCCCGGCATGGTTGACCAGGAAGCCCGGCGAGTCCTGCGCCCGCACCGGCTGGTGCCCCAGCCGCCGCACCAGCGCCAGCAGGCGCTCGACCACGTGCTCGCCGGTGGCGAGCCCCGGGATCACCTCCACCAGGCGCATGCGCGGCACCGGGTTGAAGAAGTGCAGCCCGGCTACTCGCCCCGGCGCCTCGCAGGCCGCCGCGATGGCGGTGATCGACAGCGACGAGGTGTTGCTGGCGAGAATCGCCTCGCTCCCCAACAGCGCCTCCAACTGGCGGAACAACGCCTGCTTGGCGGGCAGCTCCTCGACTATCGCCTCCACCACCAGCTGGCAGCCGGCCAGGCCCTGCACCCCTTCCACCGGCAGCAGGCCGAGGCGGGCCTGTTCCAGTTGGGCGTCGCTGACCCGGCCCTTGTCCCGCTGCTTCTCCAGCTCGGCAAGGATGCGTTCGCGGGCCTGCGCGGCAGCGTCGGGCCGCATGTCATGCAGCCGTACCTGCAGGCCGGCGCAGGCCGCCAGCTGGGCGATGCCCTGGCCCATGGCGCCACAGCCGACCACGCCGAGGTGGGTGATCTCGTTCCCGTTCATCGGCCCTGGTACTCCGGCTCGCGCTTGGCGAGGAAGGCGCGCATGCCCTCCTTCTGGTCCTGGCTGTCGAACAGCAGTTGGAAGGCCTGGCGCTCCAGCAGCAGCGCGCTCTCCA
>BATO01000162.1 GCA_000474255.1 Aquipseudomonas alcaligenes MRY13-0052 | reverse complement strand
CTGCGCCGTAGGTTGGTGCCGAGCGTAGCGAGGCCCAACGGAGCGGGGTTCGGCTCTGCTGCGTTGGGCTTCGTACCTCAACCCAACCTACATCCGTGCCAGGACGGCTCCACGTTGTGGGAGCGGCTTCAGCCGCGAAAGATCCGCCGCCGGCACAACGCTGCGAGCGGCTGGACAGTCCATCGCGAATGAATTCGCTCCCACAGACCCCGGCAAGAGCTTCGCGAGCAGAGCTCGCTCCCATGGGGTGTGCCTCGGGGTATCACTCGAACGGCCCCATCACCTGGCGGTAATGCTCGGTGCCCAGGGGTGTCTGGCGGGTGAGGGTGAGTTCCAGGCCCCTGGGGTTTTCCACCGGGGTGCCGGTGAGGGCGGCCCAGCCCTTGCCGGGGCGCCAGGTGCGCAGGTCGAATTCGCTCACACCGCTCATCACCGCCACGCCCTTGCCGGGGGCCGGCAGCGGGTAGCGGGTGCCGGGGGTGGAGGCGGCGCGGTAGAGGGTGTCGCCTTCCACCCACCAGCGCACCCGCAGCAGGCGGCCGGGGCGGGACGGGGCGACGCGCACCAGTTCCAGGCGCGGCGGGCCATTGCCTCCGCCGCGCAATACCAGGGCCGGCGGCCCGGAGCGGATCGGTTTTGCATCCGCGTCGGCGTCCGGGCGCAGGGGTTCCAGCAGTTCGGTGGTGGCGCGCTGGGCCAGGTCGCGCTGCAACTGGTTGAGGGCGCGCAGAAGCTCGTCGTTGCGTTCGGCCGCCGCCTGCAGGTGGGCGTCGCTGCGGCTCACGCTGTCCAGCCCGCGCCAGGCCACCAGGGACACCAGCGCCATCAGCAGGATCGCCACCATCACCTCGATCAGGGTGAAGCCCCGTTGCTCCGTCATCACTGCACCTCGATACGGCCGGACGGCTCACGCACGACCCTGACGCTGTTGCGCCCATCGGACAGCTCGATGCGCGCCGGCTCGCCTATCCACTCGGCGTCGATCAGCAGCCAGCGGCCGCTGCTCAATCGCACATCCAGCGGGTGCACCTGCCAGGTACGCGGGCGCAGTTGCGGGTCGCCGGCGAACGCCCGCTCATCGGCACCGCCGTCGCCCAGGCGCAGGAAGCGGTAGCCGCGCGCGTCCGCCTGCCAGGCGATGGCGCGGCCGTCGGCGCGGGCCTCGTCCTGGGCGGTCTGCAGCAGCAGGGCCAGGCGCTTGGCATCTTCCCGCAGCAGGCGCGCCGGGTCGGGGCGGATGCTCAGGCTCACCGCCGCCGTGGCGATGCCGACTATCACCAGCACCACCATCAGCTCGATCAGGGTGAAGCCCCGTTGCGTCCGCCCGGCAACCTCGGGAGGAGGTGAAATAAAACCGTGAAGATCGGCTGCTAGCGTCGGGGCCAGGAATTTTTGGAGGACCGCTGGATGCGCCTTATCAGCCGCTTCAACCCCGCCGCATGGGTCCAGGGCGCCGCGCTGGCGGCCACCCTGGCGGGCCTGGTCACCTGGAGGCTGTTGCTGGGGGACCCCACGCCGCAGCAGGCCCAGGCGCGCAGCGAAGCCCCGCAGCCGGTGCCGGCCGCTGCCCACGATGCGGCGCAGTGGTTCGCCAGCCGTGCCAGCCAGCTGGACGTGCGCCTCACCGGGCTGTTCGCCGGGGAGCGCGGCGCCGTGGCCATCCTCGCCATCGACGATGCACCGCCGCGCGCCTTCCTCACCGGCGAAAGCCTGGGCGAAGGCGTGCGCCTGGACGCCATCGAAGGCGACGCGGTGATCATCGCCCGGGGCGGTGAAACCCAGCGCCTGTCCATTGCCCGCCTGCCCGAGGCGCCGCCGCTGCCATCCCTGCGCTGAGTTCACGGCGTCACCTGCAGGCGGTCACGCGCTACCAGGGTTTCCAGGCGCGCCAGGGGCGGGCCGCCGCGTTCGCGGTCATGCACGCGGATGCTCAGTTGCAGCAGGTCGCCCACGGGGGTGACGCGTTGCTCGCAGCTCAAGCGCAAGCGCCCCTGATCACACTCCAGCACCTTGCGGCCGTTGCCCGGCAGCCCCTCCAGACGCAGCTCCGCCATACGCCCCTGGGCCGCCAGCAGGGCGATGGAGCGGTCGCGCAGCAGGCCATCGGCCTGGGTCATCTGCCCAGCGGCACGCACCGCCGCCGACATGGCCACGGCGACGATGGCCAGCGCCACCAGCACTTCGATCAGGGTGAAACCGGACGCTTGTCGGTGCATCGCGTGGGCCTTGCGCATGGCGGGGGTCACAGGGCAGGGAAGAAGGCTCCAGCCTAGCGGCCGCGTCTGACGAAACGCTGACGGAAACACCGGAGAACTCGGCCGCCGTTCTCCGTGGCACTGCGTCGCAGGCCTCATGGCGTGGGCATCGTGGCGCGGTGCCGGGGAAATCCTCCCGAGGATTTTCAATACCAGTGACATATGCGCTTGGAACAATCCGGGGCGAAAGGACAGGCCCGGCTCCCGAAGACGTGGCCCGATGCAAACCCAAGGAGTGTCGAGATGGATATCGCGCGGTTCAGCTCCCCGGTTCGCGGCCGGAATGGCCAGCAAGGCTTCACCCTTATCGAGATCATGGTGGTGGTGGTCATCCTCGGCATCCTCGCTGCCATGGTGGTGCCCAAGGTGCTCGACCGCCCCGACCAGGCCCGCGCCACCGCCGCGCGCCAGGACATCGGCGGGCTGATGCAGGCGCTCAAGCTCTACCGCCTCGACCAGGGCCGCTACCCCAGCCAGAACGAAGGCCTGAAGGTGCTGGTGGAACGCCCGGCGAATGCCACCTCGAGCAACTGGCGCTCCTACCTCGAACGCCTGCCCAACGACCCCTGGGGCCGCCCGTACAACTACCTCAACCCCGGCGCCAACGGCGAGGTGGACATCTTCTCCCTGGGCGCCGACGGCCAGCCCGAGGGCGAGGGCGTGAATGCCGATATCGGCTCCTGGCAGTTGTAGGCCGCGCCATGCATCCCCTGGCCAGCCAACGCGGCATGGCGGTGATCAGCGCCTTGCTGATCGCTGCCGTAGTGGCGGTGATCGCCGCCGGCATGATCGCCCGTCAGACGCGCATCACCCGCGCGGTGGAAAGCGAGAACCAGCGCCTGCAGGGCGCCTGGGCCGCGCGCGGCGCCCTGGAGTGGAGCCGCCAGCGGCTGTGGGAGGAGCGCCTGCGCGAACCCGCCACCCGGCTCGACCAGGCCTGGGCGCAGCCCTTGCGCAACCTCAGCCTGGGTGAGGGGACTGCCTTCGAGGGCGCGATTCTCGACGAGCAGGGCCGCTTCAACCTGCGCAACCTGGTGCGTGACGAGCAGCTCGACCCCCTGGAGATGGCCACCTTCGAGCGACTCTGCGCGCTGCTGGGGGTGCCCCAGGAGGCCGCCGCACGCATCGCCCGCCGGGTGATCGACGCCTATGCCTACCGCCTCTACCCGCCCCGCAGCGAACCGGCCAACAACAGCGGCTTCGACAGCGGCCGGCTGACCTCACCGGAAGCGCAGAATCGCGCCTTCGAAGCCAAGCGCCCCATGCTGCGTCGCCTCGAAGACCTGGCCGACCTGCCTGGCGTGCCAGCCGATGCCCTGCAACGCCTGGCGCCCTTCGTCACGCTGCTGCCCATGCCCACCTGGGTCAACGGCAACACCGCCAGCGCCGAGGTGATCGCCGCGCGAGTACCCGGCCTTGGCCTGGAGCGCGCCCGTGCGCTGATCGCCGAGCGCGACCGCGGCCAGTGGTTCATCAACAGTGGCGACGTGCTCAACCGCCTACGCATGCCGGACATGACCACCGAACTGGTGCGCATCGGCATCACCAGCGAGTGGTTCCTGGTGCGCGGCCTGGCCTGTGCTGGTGAGCGTCGCAGCCCGGTGGAGGCGCTGTTGTTCCGTGCCGAGGAAAGCCAGCCGCGCATCGTCTGGTCGCGGGTGGGCGCATGAGCGCGCTGCTGCTGCGGATCGCCCTGCCAGCCCTGGACGGGCTGCGCCCCGAGGCCGAGGTGGAGTACGCCTGGCTGGACCGCCAGGGCAACCTGGATAACCAAGGCATTGCCAGCCTCGCCGAGCTGGGTCGCCAGGCCCGGGGCAAGGCCGTGGAACTGGTGCTGCACCCCGACGACAGCCTGCTGGCCAGCCTCGAACTGCCGCCGTTGCCCGCTGCGCGCCTGGGCGATGCCGTGCGTTGCGCAGCAGATGGCCTGGTGCTCGGCGGTTGCGAGGGGCTGCAACTGGTGCACGGCCCGCGTCAGGCCGATGGCCGGGTGCAGCTCGTCTGGCTGGAACGCGAGCGCCTGCAACGCCTGTTGCACGGCCTGCGGCAATGCGCGCTGGAGCCCCGTGGCCTCTATGGCGCACCGTTCTTCCTGGCGGCGGACAAGGGCACGGCCTGTGCGCAGCTGCGCGACGGCCAATTGTTGGTGCGCGACGGTGCACAGGGCGGCTGGGTGCATCCCCTGCCTGAAGATTGCCTGCCGCGCTTGCTGGAGAGCGGCGTGGCGCCGGACTGGCCCGGCGAAGTGCCCGAAGGCCTGCCGGGCGAGGCCGTGGCCGCCAGCCGCCGTTGGAC
>BATO01000163.1 GCA_000474255.1 Aquipseudomonas alcaligenes MRY13-0052 | reverse complement strand
GGGGGGACGAGCGGCATGGATGCCGCGAGAGGCGCGCCAGGCCATGGATGGCCCATCGCGCCGGCCCCCAGACGACGCTTGCGGCGAACGCACTTCAGTGCGGCCCGAAGGGCGAGCGTAGCGAGTAACGGCGATGGAGTGAGGGAACCCCGGCGAAGCCGGGGCCGGATGATGGGGCAAGCCCTTTTGGTTCCTTTTAAGTGGTTCGGCATTCCGACGATTGTTAAAAGGGACTCGCCCGGGGGGCGAAACCAGAAACATCACCAGAGCTCAGCAATCAGCTGGGCTCAAATCCTCTAGCAACACTTAACGCAGACAGAGCCAATGAATTCGCCCCTACAAAAAGCCGGCATTTTCCGCACAAATGAAAACGGCAGCGCCAAGGCGCTGCCGTTGGGTGACCGTGCTTAGCGGATCACATGTTGTATTTGCTGTGGAACAGGGCGATCTGCTTCTCGGGCTTGGGCTCTTCCTTGGTCAGGACGTAGACCACGCGTTGGCCTTGCGGGCCGCCGCCGATGTCGACGTAGCTGAAGGTGGGTTCGCCGATCTTGTACATGTCGATCATGTCGCCGTAGCGGCTGAATACGTAAATGATGCCGTCTTCGTCACGCAGCTCGCCGTAGAACGGCAGGGCCGGCGGCAAGCTCACGTCGAGGAAGCGCTGGGCACTGGTCTTGGCTTCCTTGCCCTGGTCTTCGGCTTTGAGGATCAGGGTGATGTCGCGGTCGAAGCCGTCTTTCTTGCCGGTTGCCTTCTTCAGCGGGGCAGTGCCGTTCTCGATATAGCCGCGGTAGGTGGCGTAGTCGTCGAAGACGAACAGTTCCTTCTCGGTACGGACCTGGTACCAGTCTTCGTTGTTCAGCGCCTCGACCTTGGCCGGAGCGGTCGGCGGGGTGCTGCAGGCGGAGATGGCGACGGCCAGAGCGGCCAGGGTCAGCGATTGGATCAGGTTTTTCTTGCAGGGCATTTCATGGTCCTCCCCAGGATTGGTGAGAGGCGAATCTGCCCGAGTCGTGTGACGGCGAGATGACGGTGATATGCCAGAAGTATTACGGCGAGGTTTCGGCGCCTGAATCGCCTGTTTTCAAGTGGATGACGGCAGAAGTTAAAGTAAATTCTAGGTTTTTCAATTTCATATTAATCAATGAGTTACGAGGGATTTGTAATCTTGTATGTGATGAGCTGAGCGGCCCGCGGAGGCCCGCCTGTACCCGCTTTTGTGGGAGCGAATTCATTCGCGAAGAAGCACCCAGGCGGCGCGGATTCGTGCCAAGAATCGTCCTTCGGAGCGAGGCCCGTAGGAGCGAGCTCTGCTCGCGAACAACCTTGGCACCTTCCCATTGACCACCGTTGGGCCTCGCTGCGCTCGGCGCCAACCTACGGCGGTGTGGCACGGTTCGGGATTGCGTTGTGACACCGGGCATCGCCGGTGGAGGTAAAGAGCGACCTCCACCCTACATTCCGGGATAGGCCCTGCCTTGGGTCGGAGTGTCGGAAAAAGAAAAGGCGGCGGTTTGCACCGCCGCCTTGAGGGCCCTGCTTCGGCTGGGGGAGCCTGCGGGGCATCGAGGGTGAAGCGTTAGCCGCGGTAGTAGCGCTGCGGCACGAAGGGGGTCTTGGCGACCTTCATCGCCACGCGCTTGCCGCGCACTACGGCCCAGATCTCGCTGTCGAGGACGGCATGGGCGGCGTTGACGTAGCCCATGGCCACCGGGGCGCCCAGGGTGGGGCCGAAGCCGCCGCTGCTGACGCGGCCGATGACGGTACCGTCGGCGTCGACGATCTCGGCGCCTTCACGCACCGGTACGCGCTCCTGGGGCAGCAGGCCGACGCGCTTGGCGGCGACGCCTTCGCGCTGCTGGGCAAAGATGCGCTCGGCGCCAGGGAAGCCGCCGGCACGCTCGCCATCGGCGCGACGTACCTTGGAGATGGCCCATGACAGGCTGGCGTCGATGGGGGTGGTGGCGGTGTCCATGTCGTGGCCGTAGAGGCACAGGCCGGCTTCCAGGCGCAGCGAGTCGCGGGCGCCAAGGCCGATGGCCTGGACTTCCGGTTCGGCCAGCAGGGCGCGGGCCAGGGCCTCGGCCTTGTCGGCGGGCACGGAGATTTCGTAGCCGTCTTCACCGGTGTAGCCGGAGCGGCTGACGTAGCACTCGACGCCCAGCAGGCGGGCGCTGCCGAACTGCATGAAGGTCATCTTCGCCACCTCGGGCGCCAGGCGTGCCAGCACGGTGACCGCCGCCGGGCCTTGCAGGGCGAGCAGGGCGCGTTCCTCGAACAGCGGCTCGATCTCGCAGCGGTCGCCGATCTTGGCGCGCAGGTGGGCCAGGTCCTGGTCCTTGCAGGCGGCGTTGACCACCAGGAACAGCTCGTCCGCACCGAGGCGCGCCACCATCAGGTCATCGAGGATGCCGCCGTTGGCGTCGGTGAACACGGCGTAGCGCTGCAGGCCCACCGGCAGGTCGATGATGTCCACCGGCACCAGGCTCTCCAGGGCCTTGGCGGCGTCGCTGCCGCGCAGGCGGATCTGGCCCATGTGGGACACATCGAACAGCCCGGCCTGCTCACGGGTGTGCAGGTGCTCCTTCATCACGCCGAGCGGGTACTGCACCGGCATGTCGTAGCCGGCGAAGGGAACCATCTTGGCGCCCAGTTCGAGGTGCAGGGCGTGCAGGGGGGTCTTTGCGAGGGTCATGGAAATTCCTTCTGTTAGCTGGAAGCTTGAAGCCAGAAGCTGGAAGCAGGAACCGCTGTGCTCTTCAGGCTTCCGGCTTTCAGCTTCAAGCTGCTGTCGATCAACATTCAATGATGTTCACGGCAAGACCGCCGCGAGCGGTTTCCTTGTATTTGCTCTTCATGTCGGCACCGGTCTGGCGCATGGTGCGGATGACCTTGTCCAGGGAGATGAAGTGCTGGCCGTCGCCGCGCAGGGCCATGCGGGCGGCGTTGATGGCTTTTACCGAGCCCATGGCGTTGCGCTCGATGCAGGGCACCTGCACCAGGCCGCCGACCGGGTCGCAGGTCAGCCCCAGGTTGTGTTCCATGCCGATTTCGGCGGCGTTTTCCACCTGCTGCACGGTGCCGCCCATGACTTCGCAGAGCGCGCCGGCGGCCATGGAGCAGGCCACGCCGACTTCGCCCTGGCAGCCCACTTCGGCGCCGGAGATGGAGGCGTTTTCCTTGTAGAGGATGCCGATGGCGGCGGCGGTGAGCAGGAAGCGCTCCACGCCTTCGTCATTGGCGCCGGGCACGAAGCGCGCGTAGTAGTGCAGCACCGCCGGGACGATGCCTGCCGCGCCGTTGGTGGGCGCGGTGACCACGCGGCCGCCGGTGGCGTTTTCCTCGTTCACCGCCAGGGCGTAGAGGTTGACCCAGTCGAGCACCGTCAGGCTGTCGCGCAGGGCGGCTTCCGGGCGCTCGCTGAGCTGGCGGAACAGCGCGGCGGCGCGGCGCTTGACCTTGAGCCCGCCGGGCATGATGCCTTCCTTGCGGCAGCCGGCTTTCACGCAGTCCTGCATCACCTGCCAGATGCGCTGCAGCCCGGCGCTGGTTTCCTCGGGGCTGCGCCAGGCCTTTTCGTTCTCGCGCATCAGCGCGCTGATGGAGAGGCCGCTGGTGGCGCAGTGGGCGAGCAGTTCCTTGCCGGTCTTGAAGGGGTGGGCGAGCGGGGTCTGGTCTTCGACGATGCGGTCGTGCCCGGCCGCTTCCTCATCCACCACGAAGCCGCCACCCACCGAGTAGTACTCGCGGGAGCGCAGTTGCAGCCCGGCGGCGTCGAAGGCGCGGAAGATCATGCCGTTGGGGTGGAAGGGCAAGGGTTTGCGAATCATCGCCAGGTGATCCTTCTCGACGAAGCGGATGGTCTTTTCGCCACCCAGGCGCAGTTCGCCGTTCTTGCGCATGTGCGCCAGGCGTTCATCGATGCCGCTGGTGTCCACGGTGTCGGGTTGCTCGCCTTCCAGGCCGAGCAGCACGGCCTTGTCGCTGCCGTGGCCCTTGCCGGTGGCGCCGAGGGAGCCGTAGAGCTCCACCTTCAGGGTTTCCGTGGCCGCCAGCAGACCTTCGCGACGCAGGCCGTCGACGAAGCGTGCGGCCG
>BATO01000164.1 GCA_000474255.1 Aquipseudomonas alcaligenes MRY13-0052 | reverse complement strand
AGCAGGGTGCCGACCAGGGCGGTGAGGGCCACCGCGCCGAGGCTCACGCCCACCGCGTCGCGCAGGGGCAGGTGCAGGCTGAGCAGCAAGGGCAGGGCCACCAGCGAGCCGCCTGCGCCGGTCAGCCCGAGCAGCAGGCCGAGCAGGGTGCCGATGGCGAGGGCTTCGAGAAGCATCAGCGGTTCCAGGGCATGCGGGCGAGCACCAGGGCCAGGCCACAGGTGCCGCTCAGCCCGGCGAAGGTCAGGCCGGCGCCGACGAAGCCGCTCAGCAGGTACCAGCCGGGGTGCACCCAGGTGCCTAGGACCACGCCCAGCAGCACCAGGCTGCCGGCGCTGATCTGCACCTGGCGCTGCAGCTCCAGGCCGCCGCCGCTGCCTTCGCGGGGCATGCCGCAGGCCAGGCAGGCGTCGGTGCCGCCCTCGATCACCTGCACGCCCGGCAGCAGGGCGCTCAAGCGCTCGGCCGCCTGGCGCGCGCGCTGGCCCTTCTGGCAGATCAGGTAAAGCTCGTCGCCGCTGTTCAGGCCCTCACCGCGCAGGCGCTCGGCCAGGCGCACGGGGTCCAGGTTGCCCAGCGGTTCGTTGTGGGCGCCGGCGATGTGCCCGGCGCGGTATTCCGCCGGGCTGCGCACGTCGACGAGGAAGCGGGCCGCTCCCCGCTGGTGCAGTTCGGCGAAGCGCGGTGCGTCGATCAGGCGGATGGTGTCGTTCATGTCGGGTACTCCCATGGAGTATGGGTCAGGTGTACTTGGTGAAGATCGCGCGCACCCGCGCCAGGGTCTCGGCATCGTCGCGATCCGGGTCGAGAACGGTTTCCTCGACCAGGCAGGCGAGCATCTCCTGGTAGGCCTTGTCGAGCGCCTTGCGGGCGGCGGAGAACTGCTGGGCGATGGCCTCGCAAGACTCGCCGCGGCGGATCATCGCCTGGATGCCGCGCACCTGCCCCTCGACCCGGGCCAGGCGCTTGAGCATGGCGTCCTGGCGCTCCGGCGTGGGGCCGCTCATGGCGTCACCGGCGCCACGGCCGGACGCGCGAAGGGGAAAGGCTCGCGCGCTCCGCTGGCGGCCTGGCCACGGGCGCGGGGGCTTGGAGAAAGGCTGAAGGGCATGGCGAATACTCCCTGGGGTTTATACCGGGGGGAGTATAGATTCGCCTTGTAGGGCTGTCAGCTGCGACGCGTTGCCGCCGGGCGGATGAGTGCCCGGCTGGCGTCGTCAGTGGCGCTTGAAGGCTTCCTTCCAGACATCGAAGCGGTAGCGACGGTTGCCCACCAGCAGGTAGAACACCGCCGCCAGGCCGGCACCGATGAACCAGCTGAAGCTGGAGAGGGCCTCCAGGCTGGGCAGCAGCACCAGCGCGATGGCGATGATGGCGGCCGGCAGCAGGGCGGCCAGGGCGCGCGGGTTGACGCCGTGGCGGTAGTGGTAGGCGGCGTCGGGCGCGGCGCTGTAGAGCGCGGGGATATCCAGCCGGCCCCGGCGCACCAGCCAGTAGTCGACCATGATCACCCCGTACAGCGGCCCCAGCAGTGCCCCCAGGGCACCGAGGAAGTACAGGATCACCTCCGGGCTGTTGTACAGGTGCCACGGCAGGATGAGCGCGCCGAGGGCGGCGGCCAGCAACCCGGCGCGGTGGAAGTTCAGCTGCCGTGGCGCCAGGTTGCAGAGCACCAGGGCCGGGGCGACGAAGTTGGCCATGATGTTCACCGCCACGGTGACGATCAGCAGCGCCAGGCAGCCGAGCACCAGGAAGGGCTTGGAGGGAATGGCGGCGACTATGTCGGTGGGGCTGGTGATGACCTGGCCGTCGATGGCGAACTGGCTGCCGGCGAGCACCGCGGCGATGCAGCCGAACAGCAGCATGTTCACCGGCAACCCCCAGAAGTTGCCACGGCGGATGGTGCGCGCATCGGGGCAGTGGCGCGAGAAGTCGCTGAAGTTCAGCAGCATGGTGCCGTAGAGGCTGATCCACAGGGCCGCGCCGGAGCACACGCGGAACCAGCCGGCGGCGTCGCTGGCGGGTTCGCTGCTGGCCCAGGCGATGCGCAGGCCGGCCTTCCAGTACATCCAAGCGGCGAGTACCGCGAGGGTGAGCAGGATCACCGGGCCGGCGAAGGCTTCGTAGCGGCGGATCATTTCCATGCCGTAGGCCATGATCGCCAGTTGCAGCAGCCACACCCCGATGAAGCAGGCCCAGCCGAAGGGCGACAGGCCGAGCACATCGCCGCCGCTCCAGGCGGCCAGCCCCGGTGCCAGGGTCAGCAGCAGGACGCCGAGCACCAGGGAGGCGAGGTAGGTCTGGATGCCGAACCAGGCGACGGCGATCACCGCGCGGATCAACGCCGGAAACTGCGCGCCACGGATGCCGAAGGCGATCCGGCAGATCACCGGGAAGGGCAGGCCGGTGCGTTGGCCGATATAGCCGGAAAGGTTCATCAACCCGTAGATCAGCAGCGCGCCGAGGCCCATGGCGGCGACGATCTGGCCGCCACTCATGCCGAGTGCGAAGAGGCCGATGGCGAAGCTGTAGTTGGCGACGTTGTGCACGTCGTTGGTCCACAGCGCGAACAGGCTGTAGCTGCCCCAATGCCGTGCTTCAGGGCTGTTGGGGGCGAGGTCGTCGTTATAGAGGCTGGGGCTGGGGTCGAGTGGCAGCCGTATCGGTTCCTGGTTCTGGGAGAGGGGCATCCGCGGTTCCTCGCATCCTCGGGGGCGGTCGCCCCGGGCGGGGCGGCGGGAGCACAGGCTCCAGCCGGCGGATTGTGCGGCGGTCCACGGCGAATCGCAGCAGGACGGGGCGCGCGATGCGGTGTGGATATGCTCTATAACTACATGATTTATATAAGGTTATAGGAATTAAGGGAGGCGGCGCTCACCCGTGCTGGTGCTTTCCGCTGGCCGAGGCGGCGAAGCCCTGCCGTACCTGTCAGGTACGGCTGGCGTTCTTGCCGCGAATCAGCTGGCGCAGCGGGAAACGGTTCGGGTGGCAGGCCTCGGCGACATCGCGGGGCACGGGCAGGGGTTCGTCGTCCAGCCAGGCGGCCAGCAGCTCGCCGGCCAGCGGCGCGGTGATCAGCCCGCGCGAGCCATGGCCGCTGTTGACGTAGAGGCCATCGAGCCAGGGCGCGGGTACGTCGGGCACCTTGCGTGCGTCGCGGCCGAGCACCGCATAGGCCTCGGCGAAGGCATCGGCATCGCACAGCGGGCCCACCAGCGGCAGGTAGTCGGGTGTGGTGCAGCGGAAGGCGGCGCGGCCTTCGAGCACGGCGGGGTCGAGCCGGTCGGCCTGCAGGCGCTCGGCCAGGTCGGGGGAAATCTCCCGCAGCAGGTCGAGGTTGCCGGCGTGTTCGGCGGTGGTGGGGGCCAGGTCCTGGCTGTGGAAGTCGAAGCTGGCGCCCAGGGTGTGCTCGTCGTTGCGCACCGGCGCCACGTAGCCTTCGGCGCAGACCACGGTCGCCAGGGCGCGGCTGCCCTCGGTCGCCGGCAGGCGGGTGATCTGCCCACGGATGCGCTTGAGCTGCATCCCGGTGGCCTGGGGAAAGCGCAGGATCTCGGCGGCGCCGGCGAGCACCGCGACCGGCGCCTCGGCGATCACCCGCTCGCCATCCAGGGCCTGCCATCGGCCGTTCTCGCGACGCAATTGCAGGGCCTCGCTGTGGGGCCGCAGGCGGATGCCGGGGCGGGCGGCCAGCCAGCGGCACAGGGCCGGTGGGTGCACCCAGCCGGCCTCGGGGTAGAACAGCCCGCCGGCGGGCAGGGGAATGCCGGCGATGGCTTCGGCCTGCTCGCGGTCGAGGTGGCGCAGCAGGCTGGCGGGGAAGGCTTCGGCGAGGCGCAGCTGGCGCTCGGCTTCCTTGGCTTCGAAGGCCAGTTGCAGGACGCCGCAGCCTTGCCAGTCCTGGTCCGGCTGCAGGTGCTGGAGCAGGCGGCGGGTGTGGCCGAAGCCGCTGACGATCAGCCGCGACAGTCGCGGTGCCATGGGCGGAGAGCTTGAGGTA
>BATO01000165.1 GCA_000474255.1 Aquipseudomonas alcaligenes MRY13-0052 | reverse complement strand
ACTTCTGCCACGGCTACGGCTACATGGGCTTCAACGGCCGCCAGGAGAAGACCCTGCGCGCCTGGGAGAAGGAGTTCAAATCCCTCGGCTCGCCCCACGAGATCCGCTTCCTCGGCGGCTCCGAGGTGAAGCAGATCATCGGCTCCGACGCCTACAGCAGCGCCCTGCTGCACATGGGCGGCGGCCACGTGCACTCCCTCAACCTGCTGCTAGGCGAGGCCAAGGCCCTGGCCAGCCACGGGGTGAAGATCTTCGAATACAGCCCGGCGCTGGAAGTGACCTACGGCGAGCGCATCACCGTGCGCACCGGCAAGGGCTCGGTACGCGCCGGCAAGCTGCTCTGGGCCTGCGACAGCTTCCTCAACAAGCTGGAGCCGGAACTGCACAAGACCACCATCAACACCTACGCCTTCCAGATGATGACCGAGCCGCTCCCGGACGAGCTGATCCAGCGCATCAGCCCCATTCGCGGGGCCTACAGCGACATCCGCCCGGTCATCGACTACTACCGCGTGACCAACGAGAACCGCCTGCTGTTCGGTGCGGCGACGCCCTTCGTCGAGCACATTCCCGGCGATCTCAAGGCCTGGAACCGCAACCTGATGCTGAAGATCTTCCCCTACCTCAAGGACGTGAAGATCGACCTCGCCTGGGGCGGCCCCATGGCCTGCAGCCCCAACCTGTTCCCGCAGATCGGCACCCTGCCCGGCCGCCCCAACGCCTACTTCGTGCAGGGCTACTCCGGCTTCGGCGTCACCCCCAGCCACATCATCTGCAAGGTGCTGGCCGAAGGCATGAGCGAAGGCTCGTCGCGCTACGACCTGATCAGCTCGGTGCGGCGCATCAAGGTGGTCGGCAAGGACCATATCCGCCCGCTGCTGCTGACCGCCGGCAAGAGCTGGCATCAGGTGTCCGGCTACTGGAACGGCCGCCGTTGAATCTGATCGGCGCGGCTGCGCGTCGGCGGTACGGCGTTGGGATCGGCCTTGGAATGCTCATTCACAGATGTGAACTCCGCTCCCGCCTTGTACCGCTCCAGCTCGCTCGCGCCGGAAGCGGCTCAGGGAAGACTCAAGACAACGCAACCCCACTTTTTCATCACTCGCAGGAGAACTGCCATGTCCCTCACCCCCATCAAGACCGGTATCACCCTCGCTGAACTGGATGCCTGGGGCACCGTCGCCGACCTGGGTTCGGAAATCCTCGAAGGCGAGGTCAAGGCCTTCGGCAAGATGACCGCCGGCGCCCCCACCGACCCGGTCAGCGCGGCCTATTTCGGCACCACCGCCGGCAAATTCCGCATGGTCTACCCGTTCAACGAGCAAGCCACCGTGGTCACCGGCGAGGTGATCCTCACCGACGAATCCACCGGCCAGACCACCCGCTTCAAGGCCGGTGACAGCTGGTACGTCGCCAAGGGCACCCCGGTGCTCTGGGAAGTCCCCGGCGAGAGCTTCGTCAAGCACTACTACGCGGTGGCCTGACCTCTCCAAGTACCTGCCCCCCGGGGCAGGTTCGCGCCACTGGCAACCTCTGCGGCGATGGTCTGCACTGCCCTCACCGCCCACACGAGGGTTCCTCCATGACGCCATCCCCCGTCGAATTCGCCAGGCACTGCCTGAGCACCTTCACCCACTTCGTCCCCGCCTCCCTCGGTGCCTTCTACCTGATCGACGATCAGTTGCAGGCCCGCGACTTCCAGCTGCTGGGCATGCACCCACAGATGCACGACGCCTACCTGCGCCATTACCGCCACCTCGACCCGCTGCAACCCGGCGCCTGCCTGGCCACCGGCCTGCCGGTGGTGCCCCTGCAAGCCGGCCAGGCACGCCAGGACGAGGCGCAGAACCGCGAGTACCAGGGGTTCCTGCGCGCCCATGAGGTGATAGACGTCGTTGAAGTCATCGCCCAGGCCGGCGAGCGCCCCGTGGCTGGGCTGTCCCTGCTGCGTTGCAGCGGCATGCCGGCGTTCTCGGGAAAGGAACTGGCCAGCCTGGCGGCCCTGCAGGGGATGATGGAAGCCGGTGTGCAGGCCCTGGTGCCCGCCGCCGAGCCGAAGCTGCAAGGCCTCACCCCGCGTGAACGGGAGATCGCCCTGCTGCTGCGCGAAGGCATCGGCAACAAGCAGCTCGCCCGCCACCTGGGCGTCGGCCTGCCGACGGTGAAGACCCACCTGCTCAACCTGTTCCGCAAGGTCGGTGCCAGCAGCCGCACCGAACTGGTGGCGATGCTGTTCCTCTGACGGCGCCCCTCAGCGCCCCGACTGCTGCACCAGGGTGGCGGGCACGACACCCGCCGGGGGCTCGCCCAGCTCGGTGCCCAGCAGGTGATTGACGAAGAGGTGGAACAGCTCCGATTGGCTGGAGATGCCCAGCTTGCTGTAGAGGTGCTTGCGGTGGTTCTTCACCGTGCCCTCGGCAATCTCCAGGTGCAGGGAGATCGACAGGCTGGAATGCCCCCGCAGGATCAGCCCGACTATGGCCTGCTCGCGCGCGGTCAGGCGGTCGGTGGCGAAGCCGGAGAAAGCCGCCGCCAGGTGCTCGGCGATGCTGCGCTCGGGCCGTGCCCCCAGCGACTGGGCGGCGACCTTGGCGTAATGGCGCTGGAGAAAGGCCTCCAGCGCCGGCTGGCAGAGCCGCAGCGCGGCCACGTCCTGATCCGAGAACACCGGCGAGCCGTTGCAGCGCATCAACGAATAGGCCGCGTAGGTGCCGCCGAGCAAGGGCGAAAGAAACACGATCTCCTCCGCCAGGCTGCCCGACGCCAGGGAAATGCACGGGTGCACGTCCGGCGAATTGAAATACTCGCCCTCGAAGAAGGCATCCGGCGCCAGCTCCGCCATGCGGTAGAGGCCGGCGGGCCGACCATGGGCGCAGGCGGTGTAGACCGGGTCCAGCAGGTAGGTGCCGTTGACGTAGCGCTGCATCGCGCCGGGCTCGGGGATGCCGTGCAGGTTGTCGTGCAGCAGCGCGGGGCTGCCGCCGGCGGGGTAGACGAAGATGCAGCTCTGATCGAAGGGCGCCAGGGCCTGCAACGCCTCGTCCAGGCGCTCGGCGAAGGCCGTCGTCTCCACGCTGGCGATCAGCTCGGGGCTGTGTGCGTGCCAGGCTTCCAGCACCTGCCAGCCCTGGGAATGGGAGAGTCCTGCTGCGTGCGCCATGCTTCACCTTCTTGTTGTCCGGCCGCCCCGCCCAGGTGCAGAAATGGGCCTTGGGGCGCGCGTTTCAGGGGTGTTTTCAAGAAAGCATTTTGCTTGCCACAACGCCCTCCACGCCAGCGCTTTTCAGCGCGACCGTAGGGGCGAATTCATTCGCCCAGCGGTGCGCAGCACCGCCGTAGGTTGGTGCCAAGCGCAGCGCGGCCCAACGATGCAAGGTCAGGCCCCGCCACGTTGGGCTTCGTCCCTCAGCCCAACCTACACAGTGCAGTCCTGTAGGAGCGAATTCATTCGCGATGCTTTTCGCGGCTGAAGCCGCTCCCACAACCCAACCCCAAAAGCCTCACCACCTGATAACCCCCACCGCTTGCGCCCCCCAATGAAAAAGCCCGAGGCAGTCACCTGCATCGGGCTCGTCCGGCTGCGTTCCCTGCTACACGGACGAAAAGCCGTTATCGACGAACAGATGGGCACCGCTGACGAAGGAGGCATCGTCGGAGGCGAGGAACAGCGCGGCCCGCGCCACCTCCTCCGGCTCGCACAGGCGACCCTGCTGGGCGGCGATGTCGGCCTCGCTGGCGTTGACGCCCATGGCTTGCAGGTCATGCAGCTCGCGCATGCCGTGGGCGGTGCGGATGAAGCCGGGCGCCACCGCGTTGCAGCGGATGCCGCGGTCGCGGAACTCGACGGCGATGGCCCGGGCGAACATCTGGCAAGCGCCCTTGGTGGCGTTGTAGACCACTCCCCCGGGCT
>BATO01000166.1 GCA_000474255.1 Aquipseudomonas alcaligenes MRY13-0052 | reverse complement strand
GGTCGGCGGCGCCAGGCGCAGGTTGCCCAGCAGCGCCGGCAGCAGGCACACCGAGCAGAGGTAGGCGGTGACCAGGCCGGCGGCGGAGAACACCGCAATCTGGTCAGCGCCGGGAAGGGGGTGAAGGCCAGGGCCAGGTAGCCGATCAGGTTGGTGCCCAGGCTCAGGCTGAGCCCCGGCAGGGTGTCGCGTACCGCCTGCCAGGCGCGCCAGGGCTGGCCGGTCCAGCTCTTGCTGAGGTAGTGCAGCGGGTAGTCGGCGGCGACGCCGGTGAGGCTGGCGCCGAGCACCAGGGTCAGCGCGTTGATCTCGCCGAACACCAGCACGCAGGCGGTGCAGCCCGCGCCCAGGGCCAGGCCCACCGGCAGCAGGCTGAGCAGGGTGCGCGGGCGGCGGAATACCACCAGCATCAGCAGCAGGGTGCCGAGGCTGGCGCCCCCGCCGATCAGGCTGATTTCACGGGCCGCCTTGGCCTGGCCGGCGGCGGCGTGGAGCAGGCCGCTGGCCGCCAGCAGGTGGCCGCCTGCGGCTTCGATCTGCTGGCGGGCGCCGGCCACTTCGCCCGCGAGCCAGGGCGGCGCCTGCATATCGAAGGCGCCGTTCTGGGTGCGGGCACGCAGCAGCACCCAGGTGGTGTCGCCGTCCTGCACCTGCAGGGCGCCGCTGGCCAGGTCCGTCTGCACACGGCTGGCGGGCACCAGGGCCTTCTGCGCGAGGCCGGCGATGCCCAGCCAGTCGTCCTCGGCAGGCACCAGGGCGACGGCGGAGAAGGGGTCGAAGAGGCGTTCGGCGCGCTGGGCGATGAAGCGTCCGGGCGCCTGCTCCAGCAGCCGGCGGTCGGCACGGGGCAGCAGCGCCAGGCGGCTGTCCTGCAGTTGCTGGCGCAGGGCGGGCAGGTCGGCCTGCAGGCTCCATTGCACGCGCTCGAAGCGCGGTTCGCCTTGCCAGCGTTCGGCAATCTGCCGGGCTAGGGCCTGGGCGCGCCCGGCGTCGGTGTGGCCCACCAGCAGCAATACCTCGCGGTTCAGCGGTTCCTGCATGCGCTGCTCGGCGCGCTGCACCCAGGCGTCACCGGCGCCCTGGGGCAGCAGGGCGAGCATGTCGGCGGCCACCGGCGGGCCGTTGCGCCATTGCCAGGCGGCCAGCGCCAGCAGGGCCACCAGGCCCAGCAGGAACAGGCGCGGCAACAGGCGTTCAGGGCGCAAGGTCACGTGCCTCCGCGGCATCGAGGGCGTCGCCTGGCTGGCTTGCCGGCAGGCGCAGCACGGTGCTGTCGCCTTGGGTCTCCCGCAGCTCGATGCGTTCCACCAGGGCGCCGCCCTGGATCTGGATGGCGCTGAAGATCTGCTTGAGCAGCAGCGAATTCGGGGTCAGTTGCAGCTGCCAGTGGTCGGCGTCGCCGCTGAGCTGCAGCTGGAAGTCGCGGGCCAGGCCCTGGTGGTCGCCCTTGAGCACGGCGAGGAACAGGCGGCTCTGCTGGGCGGCGACGTCCTGGCCGGGCTGCGCCTGCCAGTGGCCGTCGACGCGGCGGGCGATGCCGGCGGCGCCGATGCGGTAGTCCTGCTGCAGCGGCTTCTCCAGCAGCCAGAGCAGCCCCTGCTCGCGGGAGAGCACGAAATGCCCTTCGCTGGTCAGCGGTCTGGGCAGGGCGCGCAGGTGTTTTTCCTGCACGAAGGGGCCGCGCACCACGGCGGGCTTGCCCAGTTGCGCGGCGAGCTGGTCGAGGTCGAAGGCCTGGGCGAGCGAGCCCGCCAGCAGGGCCGGCACCAGCAGCAAGGCGCGCAGCAGGCGGGCGGTCATGGCAGTGCCCGCTCCACGGCATCGACGAACACCTTGGGCGAGGCCAGCAGCATCTCGCGGGTGGCGATTTCCACCGCCACCTGCACGCTGCTGCCCCGGGTCAGGCGTTCGCCGGTGGAGGCGTCGGTGATCAGGTAGTTGATCTTCAGGCGGTTCTCCCACTCCACCAGATCGGCGCGCACGACGATGGTCTGGCCGAAGCGGGCGCCACGGATGTAGCGCAGCTGCAGGTCGATGATCGGCCAGGCATAGCCGGCGTCACGCATCTGCGAGTAGTTGTGGCCGAGCTTGTCGAGCAGGGCGCAGCGGGCGACTTCGAGGTACTTGACGTAGTGGCCGTGCCAGACCACTTCCATCATGTCGACGTCGAAGAAGGGCACGAGGACTTCCACCTCGGCCTGGATCACTCCGGCGCTACGCATAGAGCCTCCAGTGGCGGGCGCGGATGCGCTCCAGGCACAGGCGCAGCTCGCCTTCCAGGGCGCGGTCCTCGATCACCGGCGGGAAGTCCCCGGCCAGTTGCTGGTGCATGGCGGTCAGCGGTTCGGGCAGCGCGCGCGGGTTCTCGCGCTGGCGCAGCCAGACGCCCTGGTTGGCGGCCAGCAGGGTGGCGGCGGCCACCTGTTCGGTGAGCTCCAGGCTGCGCAGGGCATCGCGGGCGGCGATGGTGCCCATGCTGACCTTGTCCTGGTTGTGGCATTCGGTGGAGCGCGAGAAGACGCTGGCCGGCATCGTGTTCTTCAGCGCCTCGGCGGTCCAGGCGCTGGCGCCGATCTGCACCGCCTTGAAGCCGTGGTTGATCATGGCCGTGGCCTGGGGCGCGCCGGAAAGGTTGCTCGGCAGGCCGTGGTTGTAGCGCACGTCCACCAGCAGGGCGAGCTGGCGGTCGAGCAGGTCGGCGACGTTGCCCACCAGGTTCTTCAGGCTGTCCATGGCGAAGGCGATGTGGCCGCCGTAGAAGTGGCCGCCGTGGAGCACGCGCTCGGCCTCGGCATCGATCAGCGGGTTGTCGTTGGCGCTGTTCAGCTCGGTCTCGATGAACTGCCGCAGTAGGCCCAGGCTGTCGGCCAGCACGCCCAGCACATGGGGCGCGCAGCGCAGCGAGTAGCGGTCCTGCAGGCGGTGCAGCGGCGGCGTCGGCGCGTCGATGGCCAGGTCCTGGCGCAGCCAGGCAGCCACCTGCATCTGCCCCGGGTGCGGCTTGGCGGCGAACAGGCGCTCGTCGAAGTGCTCCGGGTTGCCTTCCAGTGCCACTACGTTGAGCGCGGTGATGCGCGTGGCCAGTTGCAGCAGGTAGTCGGCGCGGGCGTAGGCCAGGCAGGCCAGGGCGGTCATCACGGCGGTGCCGTTCATCAGCGCCAGGGCTTCCTTGGGGCGCAGCACCAGCGGCTGCCAGCCCAGTTCGGCGTGCACCTCGGCGGCGCTGCGGCGCTGGCCCTTGTAGAACACGTCGCGCTGGCCGGAGAGGGTCGCGGCGACATAGGACAGAGGGGTGAGGTCGCCACTGGCACCCACCGAACCCTCTTCCGGGATCACCGGCAGCACGTCCTGGTCGATGAAGGCCTGGAGGCGCTCCAGCAGTTCGACGCGCACGCCGGAAACGCCATGGCACAGCGACTGCAGGCGCGCCGCCAGCACCGCGCGGGTAGCGGCCTCGTCCAGCACCTTGCCCAGGCCGCAGCCGTGGAAGGTGAACAGGTGGCGCGGCAGGGCTTCGACCTGCTCCAGCGGCACGGCTACCACGCAGGAATCGCCATAGCCGGTGGTGACGCCGTAGATCACGCCTTCCTTGTCCAGCAGGGTGTCGAGGAAGCGCGCGCCCTTGGCGATACGCTCGCGCCAGGCGGCGTCGCCCTGCAACAGGGAGGGGGCGCGGCGCTGGGACAGGGCCACGACCTGCTCGATGGTCAGCGGCAGCTCGCCGAAGACCACGGGTTCAGGCTGATGTGTCGTCATGTTCGTTCCAGAACGGGTAGAAGTTGAACCATTGCTCGGGCGCCTTCAGGCACAGCTCGCCGAGGCGCTGGGCATAGCGTTGGACCCA
>BATO01000167.1 GCA_000474255.1 Aquipseudomonas alcaligenes MRY13-0052 | reverse complement strand
CTCCAGCAGGGTGAAGCCCCGCGCGCGGTTCATGGGTGGGCTCCGGTGTGGGCGGCATCGCGAATGAATTCGCTCCCACAGGACCGCGAGGGAGTCACCTCTCTTCGTAGGATGGGTAGAGCGGAGCGAAACCCATGCGGCCGAGGTGATGGGTTTCCCGGCCCCATACGAAGCGGCGAATGCCCGGTGCGATGTGCTGGCGATGGCGTTGCCTTGGCTCCCTCGGTGCGGCAGCCCGCTTCGTAGGATGGGTAGAGCGGAGCGAAACCCATGCTGCCGAGGTGATGGGTTTCGCGGGGCTCTACCCATCCTACGGGAAGCGTTTTCACATGCTGCGGCATTTCAGCGATCCCAGTTGCCGATGTCGGCGTTGAGGCCATCGCCGCCGGCGCGGCCGTCGGCGCCGAAGGAGAACAGGTCGTAGGCGTTGCCCTGGCTGCCGGGGGTGATGAACTGGTAGGGGTTGCCCCAGGGGTCCACGGGCAGGCGCTTGAGGTAGCCGTCGGGGTTCCAGTTGCGCGCCGGCGGGCTGCCACTGGGCTTGCTCACCAGTGCGTCGAGGCCTTGCTGGGTGCCGGGGTAGCCGTGGTTGTCGAGCTTGTAGATGTCCAGGGCCATGGCGATGGCGTTGATGTCGGCGCGCGCGGCGGTGACCTTGGCCTGGTCGGGGCGGCTCATGATCTGCGGCACCACCAGGGCGGCGAGCACGCCGAGGATGACCACCACGACCATGATCTCGATAAGGGTGAAGCCTGCTTGGCTGCGTTTGCTGTGCATGGGGAGTCCTGCCGTTCAGGTGATGAGTTGGTTGAGGCTGAGGATGGGCATGAGGATCGCCAGCACGATCACCAGCACGCTGGCGCCCATGAACACGAGCATCGCCGGCTCGAACAGGCCCACCAGCATGGCGATGCGGGTGGCCAGTTGCGCTTCCTGCTGGCGCGCGGCGCGGTCGAGCATGGCGTCCAGTTCGCCGGAGCGTTCACCGCTGGCGATCATGTAAAGCATCATCGGCGGGAAGTGGCCGCTGCGTTCCAGGGCCCGTGTCAGCGGGCCACCTTCGCGCACGGCGCGGGCGACGTCTTTCAGACCGGTCCGAATCTGCCCGTTGGCCACCACTTCGGCGGCGATCTCCAGGGCATCCACCAGGGGCACGCCGCTGCGCCCGAGAATCGCCAGGGTGCTGGTGAAGCGCGTGCAGTCGCTGGCCCGCACCAGGCGCCCGAGCAGCGGCAGGCGCAGCAGCAAACGGTGCCAGGCGAGCCGCGTGGCGGGCCTGCGCAGGGCCAGGCGCAAGGCGCAGATGCCCCCGGCGCTGGCCAGCAGCAAGGCCAGGCCGTGGTGTTGCAACAGTTCGCTGGCGGCGATCAGGCCGCGGGTCAGCGCGGGCAGCTCCTGGCCGCTGTCGATGAACACCTTGACCACGTCCGGCACCACGAACCCCAGCAGGAAGCCGACGATGCCGAAGGCGGCCAGCAGCAGGATGCTCGGGTAGAGCAGGGCCAGTTGCACCTGCTGGCGCGCAGCCTGGCGCGATTCGGTGTAGTCGGCCAGTTGCAGCAGCACCTGGCCGAGGTGCCCGGCGCGCTCGCCGGCTGCCACGGTGGCGCGGTACAGCGGCGGGAAGGCGCGGGGGAAGCCGGCCATCGCCTGGGCCAGGCCGTGGCCTTCCAGCACCCGTGCGCGGATGGCCAGCACCATGGCCTGCTGGCTGCGCTTTTCCGACTGCGCGGCGACGGCGGCGAGCACTTCCTCCAGGGGCAGGGCGGCCTGCACCAGGGTGGCCAGCTGGCGGGTCAGCAGGGCCAGTTCGGCGGCGCCCAGGCCACGCCCGGACGGCTTGCCACCGGCGCTGCGGCTGCCCTTGGCCAGGCGCAGGCGCAGCGGCACCAGTTGGCGTTCACGCAGCAGCTGGCGGGCCTGGCGTTCGCTGTCGGCTTCCTGCACGCCGCGCTGCTTGCCGCCGCCTGCATCCATGGCGAGGTATTCGTAGGCCGCCATCTCAATCCTCCCGAGTCACGCGCAGCAGCTCTTCGAGGCTGGTGACGCCGGCCAGGACCTTGTCCCGGCCGTCGGCGAACAGGCTCGGCCCGTGCTGGCGGGCATGGCGTGCCAGGTCGGCCTCGCCGCTGCCCTGGTGGATCAGCTGGCGCAAGGTTTCGTCCAGCAGCACCAGTTCGTAGAGGCCCTGGCGGCCCCGGTAGCCGCTGTGCTGGCAGGCCGGGCAACCGCTCGGCTGCCACAGCCGGGGCGCGGCGTCCGGGGCCAGGCCCAGCTGGGCGCAGGCAGCGGCGTCGGCGCGGGTTTCGACCTTGCAATGGGGGCAGAGCACGCGCACCAGGCGCTGGGCCAGCACGCCGAGCAGCGAGGTGCAGAGCAGGAAGGGTTCGACGCCCATGTCCACCAGGCGGGTGACCGCACCCACGGCGCTGTTGGTGTGCAGGGTGGAGATCACCAGGTGCCCGGTGAGGGAAGCCTGCACGGCGATCTCGGCGGTTTCGCGGTCGCGGATCTCGCCCACCATCACCACGTCCGGGTCCTGGCGCAGGATGGCGCGCAGGCCCCGGGCGAAGGTCATGTCGACCTTGGTGTTGACCTGGGTCTGGCCGATGCCGGGCAGGTGGTATTCCACCGGGTCTTCGATGGTGAGGATGTTGCGCGACTCGCTGTTGAGGCTGGAGAGCCCGGCGTACAGCGTGGTGGTCTTGCCCGAGCCGGTGGGGCCGGTGACCAGGAGGATGCCGTGGGGCCGCGCCAGGGCGCCTTCGAGGCGCGTGCGGGTGGCGGCGTCCATGCCCAGGCGGGCGAGGTCGAGGCGCCCGGCCTGTTTGTCCAGCAGGCGCATCACCACCCGCTCGCCATGGGCCGAGGGCAGGGTGGAGACGCGCACGTCGACCTCGTGGCCGGCGATGCGCAGGGCGATGCGGCCGTCCTGGGGGATGCGCTTCTCGGCGATGTCCAGGCGCGCCATGACCTTGATCCGCGACACCAGCAGGCCCGCCAGTTCGCGACGCGGCCGGAGGATCTCGCGCAGCAGGCCGTCCACGCGCATGCGCACCGAAAGGTGCTGCTCGAAGGTCTCCAGGTGGATGTCCGAGGCATGGGCCTTCACCGCCTCGCCGAGGATGGCGTTGATCAGGCGGATGATCGGCGCGTCGTCTTCCTGGTCCATCAGGTCGGTGGTCTGCGGCAGGTGCTCGGCCAGGCTGGCGAGGTCGTCGTCGCCGGCCATCTGCTCGCCCAGGCCGGCGGCCACCTGCTGGGCGTCGCCCTGGCCGTCCCGATAGTGCAGGGCCAGGCGTTCGGCGAAGGCGTCCTGGCCGAGCACCCGGCAGCGCGCCGGCTCGCCGTGCAGGCGGCGCACCTCGGTGAGGATGGCCAGGTGCGTGTCGGCGCGGCACA
>BATO01000168.1 GCA_000474255.1 Aquipseudomonas alcaligenes MRY13-0052 | reverse complement strand
GCCAGGGCCTGGCGCTCAAGCAACAGATGTCGCAGCGGGTGAAGCAGGTCTTCCCGCAGTTGCCGGTGGTGCTCAACCCCTTGCAGCAAGCCCGCCAGCAGCGCGACGCGCGCCTGGCCGGTGGCACCCAGGACGGCCCCGGGCGCTTCGCCGCCATGGTGCAGCAGGCCGTTGGCGCCATGCCCTTCGCCCTGGGCGCCATCGAGTCCATCGATTACGACGGCGAGACCCTGCGCCTGACGCCCCGCGCCGGCGCGCGCAAGCCCCCGGCGGACCCCGCCTGGCAGGCGGCCCTGGCCCAGGCCGGGCTGCAAGCTGGCATCGGCGCCGATGGCTGGAGCCTGAAACGCCTGCCGGCGGATGCGCTGAAAAGCGAGGCCGGCCGTGATGAATGAACGCCTGCTGAAACTGCGGGGCACCTGGCGTGAGCAGACGGCCCAGGCCCGCCAGCGCTGGCAGCGGCTGGGCCCGCGTGACCGGCGCATCCTGCGCCTGGCTGCCCTGGTGCTGCCGCCGATGCTGCTGTGGTTCGCCCTGATCGAACCCTCCCTGGCGCGCATCGAGCATTGGCAGGCCGAGCTGCCGCGCCTGCGTTCCCAGGCGCAAACCCTCGAAGCGGTGCTGGCCGAGGTGCAGGGGCCCGCCGCCCTGGCGCCCGGCGCATCCCTGGAAGCGCTGCTGCGCCAGGGGCTGGATGACAACGGCCTGGCCGGGCACTACCAGTTGCGCGCGGAAGGCCCGCACTGGCGGCTGGAACTGCAAGACGCACCGGCGCAAGGGGTGATGGATTGGCTGCTGGGCGTGACCCCGGGCCTGCCGCTGGAGCTGCGCCAGGTGCAGCTGCGGCGCGACGGCGGGACACAGAGCGAACAGACGGACGCGCGGCTTTCCGGCGTCGTCGGCATGGAACAGGCGCCAGGCGCTAAGGAATCCTCATGAAGCGGTTCGATGGACAAGGGCTGCGGCGACCGCTGCGGCATGGGGTGGCGATTTCCCTCGCGGCGGTGCTCGCCGCCTGCAGCCAGTCCGGTGGCACGCCGCCGCCGGTGATCCCCGCCGAAAGCGAACTGGGCCGGCCCATGGCCCAGGTGGGGCAGGGCGATACACTGGCGGAGCGCGAGCGCATCCAGGCCCAGGCGGAGCGCCAGCAACGGGCGGCCCAGGCCCAGCGTGCGCAACAGGCCGCCCATCGCACGGGCACGCCGCCGCGCCAGGCCCGCAGCGCCGGGCTGGGCGACCAGCCGGTGCAGCTGAATTTCGTCGAGGCGGACATCCCCGCCGTGCTGCGGGCACTGTCCCGCGCCACCGGCCGGCAGTTCCTCGCCGATCCCCGGGTCAAGGGTCAGCTGACCCTGGTGTCCGAGGGCGAGGTGCCAGCCCATACCGCCTACGACATGCTCCTGGCGGCACTGCGCATGCAGGGCTTCTCGGTGGTGGAAGTGGGCGGCGTCAGCCAGGTGGTGCCCGAGGCGGACGCCAAGCTGCTCGGCGGCCCGGTGAGCGACGCCGACCGCCCCGGCGGCAACGGCATGGTCACCCGCACCTACCGCCTGCAGTACGAGAACGCGGTGAACCTGATCCCGGTGCTGCGCCCCATCGTCTCGCCGAACAACCCGATCAACGCCTACCCGGGCAACAACACGGTGGTGGTCACCGATTACGCGGAGAACCTCGAACGGGTCGCCGCGATCATCGCCAACATCGATGTGCCCGGCTCCATCGACACCGATGTGGTGCCGGTGCAGAACGGCATCGCCACCGACATCGCCGCCATGGTCTCCGAGCTGATGGAGAGCCCGGGCAACGACGTTGCGCAGAAGGTCGCGGTGATCGGCGACCCGCGCTCCAACAGCATCATCCTGCGCACCGGCAGCCCGGAGCGCAGCGAACTGGCCCGGCAATTGATCGCCAAGCTCGACAGCGCCCAGGGCAACCCCAGCAACCTGCATGTGGTCTACCTGCGCAACGCCCAGGCCAACAAGCTGGCCCAGGCCCTGCGCGGCCTGCTCACCGGTGAGGGCGAGAGCGCCGGGCAGGGCGACGGCAGCCGTGCCCAGCTCAACGGCGGCAACCTGGGGGGCAGCACGCAGAGTGGCACCGGCAGCAGCGGTTCCAGCTCCGGCACCGCCACCAGCAGCAACGGGCAGAGCGGCAGCTCCGGCGGCTACGGGCAGTCGGGCGGCGGCCTGCTGTCGGCGGCCAAGGGGCAGGGCGGCCAGGAGGGCGCGGTGGCCTTCTCCGCCAACGGCGTCACCGTGCAGGCCGACACCACCACCAACACCCTGCTGATCTCCGCGCCCGACCCGCTGTACCGCAACCTGCGCGAGGTCATCGACCTGCTCGACCAGCGCCGCGCCCAGGTGGTGATCGAGAGCCTGATCGTCGAAGTCAGCGAAGACGACACCAGTGAGTTCGGCATCCAGTGGCAGGCCGGCAACCTGGCCGGCAACGGCTGGATCGGCGGCGCCAACCTCGGCGGCGCGGGCATCAACACCGGCGCCAAGAACAGCATCGACGCACTGCCGGGCGGCCTGAGCATCGGCAAGGTCTCCGGCGGTGTGGACATCCCCGGCATCGGCCGCGTGCTCGACCTCAAGGTCCTGGCCCGCGCGCTGAAGAGCAAGGGCGGCACCAACGTGCTGTCCACGCCCAACCTGCTGACTCTGGACAACGAGGCGGCGAGCATCTTCGTCGGCCAGACCATTCCCTTCGTCAGTGGCAACTACGTCACCAACGGCGGCGGTACCAGCAACAACCCCTTCCAGACCATCGAGCGCGAGGAGGTGGGCCTGCGCCTCAACGTGCGCCCGCAGATCTCCGAAGGCGGCACGGTGAAGCTGGACATCTACCAGGAGGTCAGCAGCGTCGACGAGCGCGCCGACAACGACGCCGGCACCGTGACCAACAAGCGCGCCATCGACACCAGCATCCTCCTTGACGACGGGCAGATCATGGTGCTCGGCGGCCTGCTGCAGGACAGCTTCATCCAGAGCAGCGAGGCGGTGCCTGGGCTCGGCAGCCTGCCCGGCATCGGCGCGCTGTTCCGCGGCGACCGCCGCGCGCGGACCAAGACCAACCTGATGGTGTTCCTGCGGCCCTACATCATCCGCGACGACAGCGTGGGGCGCAGCATCACGATGAACCGCTACGACTTCATCCGCCGTGCCCAGGGCGCCATGCAGCCGGAGCACAAGTGGCCCCTCACCGACATGCAGGCGCCGCAACTGCCGCCGGCCGAGCAGGCCATGCCGCTGGACCCGGCCCCGCAGCCCCGGCCCATGCGCGCCGTGCCGCTGCGCCCGGGCGAGCAGCCATGAGTGCGCTGCCCTACGCCTGGGCCCGCGCCCAGC
>BATO01000169.1 GCA_000474255.1 Aquipseudomonas alcaligenes MRY13-0052 | reverse complement strand
TCGACGAAGGCGTCGCACAGATCGACCCGCAGGCTGATCTGCGGGTAGGCGGCGAGGAAGCCGGCGCAGACGTCATCGAGAAAGGCGCGGCTGAAGGCCAGGGGCGCGGTCATCCGCAGGCTGCCCTGCAAGCCGTGCTGCAGCTGGCCGATTTCTTCGCCGACGTCGTGCAGGCGCTGCAGCAGCTGGCGCGCGGTGTCCAGGTAGAGGCGCCCCGCTTCGGTGAGGACGATGCGCCGGGTGCTGCGCTCGAACAGGCGCGCGCCCAGCTCGGCCTCCAGGTGGCTGACGGCCTTGGTCAGGGCCGAGGGAGTCTTGCCCAGTTGCTCGGCGGCACGGCTGAAGCTGCCCTGTTCGGCGGTGGCGACGAACATGGCGATGGCACCGAGCTTGTCCATGGTTTTTCCATTCAGGCAAAAGGGTTTTGCACGCTGCCGGCGTTCTGCCAGCCCAGGGGAGCCGCTAGTCTCGCTGGCAGACCGATAAAAACAAAGGGGGGAGCCCGTGAAAAACTTCGTTCCACGACTACTGGCCGCTGCGGTGGCTTTTTCCTCGATGGAAGCCATGGCCGGCGCCGATATGGTGCTGTTCAACGGCAAGGTGTTCACCGCCGACAAGGCCCGGCCCATGGTGCAGGCCATCGCCGTGGAGAACGGCAAGGTGCTGGCGGTGGGCAGCGATGCCGAGATCAAGGCCCTGGCGGACGCCTCCACCCAACACATCGACCTGGCCGGCAAGGCGCTGATGCCGGGCCTGATCGACACCCACTCCCACGCCATCTTCGGCGGCCTGGAGATGTCCACCGCCAACATGGGCGATGAGCAGGTGAGCCTGGAGGAACTGGAAAAACGCCTGCGCGCCTGGCGCGACGACGGCACGGCGCGCCACGGCGACACCCTCAACGTGGCGGGCATGACCTCCGCCTACTGGGCCCAGGCCGACGCCATGGGCCAGCGCTTCGACCAGGGCGAGTGGGCCGAGGTGCCCATCGTCTTCGTCGGCAGCGACCACCACACCGCCTGGGCCAACGCCGCCATGCGCAAGCGCGCCGGCATCGATGCCAAGCTGGTCGCCGCCCTGCCAGAGGCCGAGCGCGGCACCATCGGCCTGGGCAAGGATGGCGAGCCCAACGGCTTCCTGGTGGACGCCGGCTGGGACCGCGTCGCCGCCGTGCTGCCGCCCATCGACCCGGCCCTGCTGCTGCGCGCCGGCGAGAACGCCGTGCGCACCAACAACAGCCTGGGCATCACCGCCTGGATGGACCCGGCCGCCAACGGCGCCCCCGGCGAACCGCTGTTCGCCCTGAAGCCCACGGAGAAGTCCGTCGGCGTGCTGCCGGTGTACAAGGCGCTGGCCGAGAAAGGCGAGCTGACCGCCCACGTCGCCGCGCTGCTGGTGGCCCACCCGAAGAGCCGCCCCGCCGACCTGGAAACCCTGGAGAAGGTGCGCCAGCAGTTCCAGGGCATCGACAACCTGAGCCTGCCGGGGATCAAGATCTTCGCCGACGGCGTGCTGGAGTACCCGGCGCAGAGCGCGGCGCTGATCGACCCCTACAGCAACAGCCACAAGCAGGGCGAGCTGCTGATCGCCCCGGCGCACTTCGGCGAGCTGGTGAGCGCGGCGGACGCCCGTGGCTGGCTGGTGCACATCCACGCCATCGGCGACCGCGCGGTGCGCGAGGCACTCAACGGCATCGAGCAGGCACGCAAGGACCGGCAGAGCGGCGTGGTGCATTCCATCACCCACCTGCAACTGGTCAACCCCAAGGAGTTCGCGCGCTTCAAGCCGCTCAACGTGATCGCCTCCATGCAGCTGCTGTGGGCCGCCGGTGACGACTACACGCTGGATATGGTCAAGCCCTACGTCAGCGCCTTCGCCTTCCGCTACCAGTACCCGGCGCACTCGCTGCTGAAGCAGGGCGCGACCATCGCCGGCGCCAGCGACTGGCCGGTGTCCTCGCCCAACCCCTGGGCGGCCATGGCCCAGGCGGTGACCCGCGAAGGCGAGAAAGGCGTGCTCAACGCCGAGGAGCGCCTGGACCGCGAGACCATGTTCTACGCCTACACCCTCAACGCCGCCCGGACCATCGGCCAGGAGAAGAGCATCGGCTCGCTGGCCGCCGGCAAGCAGGCCGACTTCATCGTCCTCGACCGCGACGTGTTCAAGGTGGACGCCAAGGCCCTGGCCGAAACCCAGGTGCTCAAGACCTACTTCGGCGGCCGCGAGATCTACGCCCCCGCCCCATAACAACAACCGCACCACCGGTGATGCCTGGCCCCCGCTGCATGGGGGTCGGGCGGAGCCTTGCCCTTCATCTGCCCATAACAACCACAAGATCGGGAATCCACCATGAAGCGTTCCACCACCCTCCTCCTCGCCGGCCTCGCGCTGGCCCCGCTGTGCAGCCAGGCCGCGCTGCCGATCACCGACGACTTCGCCGTGCAGATCGACCTCAACCTGGCCAGCGACTACCGCACCCGCGGCATCTCCCAGACCCAGGGCGACCCCGCCGCCCAGGCCGGCGCCACGCTGCTGCACTCCAGCGGCCTGTACGCGGGGGCCTGGACCTCCAACGTCGACTTCGGCTTCGGCCTCAAGACCCGCCAGGAAGTGGACTACTACGCCGGCTGGTACTGGCAGGCCACGGACGATGTGAGCCTGGACCTGGGCGTGATCAAGTACGCCTACCCGAAGGAGAGCCAGTTCAACCAGAGCGAGCTGTACGCCATCCTCAGCGCATACGGTTTCAAGGCCGCCGCCTATTACTCGGACGACGCGCCGAACATCATCGGCGAGGACCAGGACACCCTCTACACCTGGGTCGGCTACGAGACCCAGCTGCCCCTGGAGGTGGGCCTGGAGTTGCGCTACGGGCGCATGGACTTCAAGGACCCGCTGTTCTGGTCGCGCAGCGGCACCGGCAGCGAGTCGTACCGCGAGTGGGAAGCCAAGCTGACCCGCGACTTCCTCGGCGTCACCTGGGGCCTCGCCTACGTCGACACCGACCTCTCGGAAAGCCAGTGCGCCAGCAACTACGGCTTCACCGACACCTGCAGCGCGACGGTGGTGGCGAGCGTCAGCAAGTCGTTCTGATGGCCCGGTGCGTTGCCCCAGGCAACGCACACCGGTCCGCCTGTAGGGGCGAATTCATTGGCTCTGTCTGCGTTAGCTGTTGTGGTTTTAATGCAGGCGCTCAAGCACGGTGCTTTCCGGGCACCGAAGTATTTCTGCCACCGCCACCGCATGGGTTTCGCTTCGCTCTACGCCATCCTACGAAAGCCACCGCTACGTGCAGGT
>BATO01000170.1 GCA_000474255.1 Aquipseudomonas alcaligenes MRY13-0052 | reverse complement strand
GAATTTTTCTTTAGCCATCGAGAACGTCTCCCATCAAAGAATTGAGCGAGTCACGCCACCATTAAAACAAAGGCAGATATTTACATATCTGCCTTTGTTGAGATGGAGCTCATGAGCGGAATCGAACCGCTGACCTCACCCTTACCAAGGGTGTGCTCTACCAGCTGAGCTACATGAGCCAAACACATTGCACAAACGCCAAACTTGGAGCGGGTAGCGGGAATCGAACCCGCATCATCAGCTTGGAAGGCTGAGGTTCTACCACTGAACTATACCCGCGGAGCCTGTCGCTCACGCTTGAATCTGGTGGAGGGAGAAGGATTCGAACCTTCGAAGTCTATGACGTCAGATTTACAGTCTGATCCCTTTGGCCGCTCGGGAATCCCTCCATCTGGGAGGCGGCATTTTCAACTTCTGCCACCCTGCTGTCAAGCTTTTTCTCATTTAAATCTTGAGGTTAGCTAACTCTGACAGCAGCTTCGCAGTTCCACTTTTTCAGCCTGCCTGCGAAGCGGGCGCCATTCTATTCAAACTATCTAGAGGATGCAACGTTTTCGCACGGCATTATTTTATGCTGCAATCCACCGAAGTCCCGAGCCAGCTCACCGAGCAACGCGTCATCCGCAAGGCGCCTGCTTTCCGGGGCGATTCTGACCCAGAAATCTCGATGCGAGCGTGACAATTCGCGCATTGCAGGCTCGTACCCTGCGTCCTTCAAACGAGCCATTACGCTCTCGGCGGAATCCATTCGCGGGAAAATCCCGAGTGAAATCCCATTCTGCAGGTCACCCTGGCTGATTATATAGCTATCAATTTTCCGAGCCTGGAGCTCCTTCAGCTGGCGCAAGGAGGCCTGCCGGGAAGCAAGGGGAGCGAGATATACCCAATAATCGACCCCTGCCGCCGCATCGACCTCTTGCACCTTGCTCTGGATATCCAGCGCAATGAGCCGCTGCTCAACCTCCTTGGCCTGAGCTTCTTGCTCGAAACTTCCCAAGAAAAGGCATGCGGTCTCCGGAGCAGAAGCAGGAGAGCCAGGAAGCTCTTCGCGCCGAGGCCTTGCATCCTTCGACTCACTCAACAAGCGAATGTCTTGCTGCCCGCCCTTATAGAGGGAGAGTGTCTCCACCTCCTTTGCGCGAAGAGGGGCCTGCTGCTGATGCCAGACATAGTAGAAAAGGTTAAGAACCAGGAGCAGTAGAAACATCCAGCGCATGACTAACCTCAAGAGAGCGGGCAGGCAATCGCCAAACCAACAAACACCAAATCCGGAAGAACTTTTGCCTGGGGAAACGCGTCCTTGACCATAAATGCGTCTCCACCTGTTAGATACAGCTCGTAAGCCCCACCCAACCACTCCTCGGCCCGCTCGACCTGCGTCTGCACGAACCCCTGCAGCATCAGCAGGCAGCCCCGCTCAACGGCCTCAACCGTGGAGCGTCCAGGCATCATCTTCTGCAAAGCCCGTTCGGCAGCATCATCGCCATACCGGATGCGGCGAGTGTGTGTGCGCAACTGATTGCGCATGAGCGGCATGCCAGGACAGATGAAGCCACCTAGATGACTGCCTTCCGCAGTAACGAAGTCAGAAGTTACCGCAGTGCCGAGATCCAGCACCAAACAGGCACACCCCGACAAGTGATAGGCGCCCAGCACCGCAAGCCAGCGATCGAGGCCGAGACGCTGGAATTCGTCATAGCCATTACGGACCCCCGCCATCTCCTGCGCCGACTCCGCACAAACCGAGTCTATGGAGAACGCCCGCTGGAGCTTGCCCGTCAATTGCCGGGTCTCTTCATCACTACGGACACTTACAAGACGGCAACGACTTAGCTCCACCCCGGGAGATGAAGACAGCATCTGCAGCAACTCTTCATCCGAGCCGACTACGCCTCCCGCCACAACGCGCGCCTCGGGATTAGATATCACGCGCCATTTGATGAAGCTGTTACCGCAATCAAGCTCAAGAATCATCACGCAGCCTCAAACTGAGCTCTCCACCACTAAAGACACTTTCAACACCCTCTACATCCATACGTAGGGCGCCGCTATCGTCTACACCTAACACCACGCCATCGATACGACGCTGTCCCGTCACCAGAGAGGCGCTGCGCCCTTGCCAAAGATGATCAGCCTCCCACTCAGCGCGCAGCGTCTTGAATCCACCATAGGCACTCTGCGCCAGGCAAAGGTCCAATTGCTCCAGGACACCCACAGCCAGCTCGCTCCGATCGACCAGCTCTCCTCCCTCAAGGAGCATTGAGGTCCAGGGCTGATCTATCTGCACATCAGGACTGCGCATGTTGACGTTAATGCCAATGCCGATGATGACACTGCAGATATCCGCAGGATCACCTATGAGTTCAAGGAGTATTCCCGCGATCTTGCGATTACCGACCAGAATATCGTTAGGCCATTTAAGCCCAACCCCCGAAAGCCCTTTCGCACGTAGCGCTCGAAGGACGGCAAGCCCCACAACAAGGCTGAGCCCCTCCAACTGACGCGCCCCACCCTCGATCCGCAACCCGACACTGCAGTAAAGGTTCTGGCCATAAGGACTGACCCACTGCCGCCCTCTCCTGCCGCGACCGCCACTCTGATGCTCCGCCAGAACAGCAAAGGGAGGTTCTTCTTCAGCGGCAATCCGTCGCATGACTTCTGCATTCGTGGAATCGATGGTCTCCACAACGGTTTTAGCCCAACCAGGGACAGCATCGTTCAGCTTGAGAGGATCAAGAAGGCTGAGCGGTGATGCAAGCCGATACCCTTTGCCACGGAGCTTATGAATCGGCAGGTCGTAATCGAGTTCGAGTTGCTGCAGCTGTTTCCAGATAGCACTGCGACTTATGCCGAGTACACGCCCCAAGGCCTCACCGGAATGGAACTGGCCATCCTGTAGAAGTTTCAACAAGGTAAGCATGCGCGCACCGCCTCAGAATGAGGCAGGCATCATAGCCATGCAGGTAGGGATTGCATAGAAAAGGAGCCGATCGAGATGAAACGATATAGCCCTAAGACTGCGTCCAGGACGT
>BATO01000171.1 GCA_000474255.1 Aquipseudomonas alcaligenes MRY13-0052 | reverse complement strand
GCCCGGATCAACCCGGTAGGGGCTCCGGGCGGCCCCCCGCTCAAACCTCCAGCTCGCGCAATTCCGCGCGCACCCGCTCGTTTTCGATCAGCAGGAATCCCACCGATATCGGCAGCTTGAAGCGCCGAGGCCCGGCGCTGCCCGGGTTGATGTGGAGGATGCCGTCGCGGCGTGTGATCAGCGGCTTGTGGGAGTGGCCGGTGATGATGGCGTCGATGCCGCGCGTGGCGAGGTCGGTGGGGATATCCGCCTGGTCGTGGACCAGGTAGAGGCAGGTGCCGCCGGAGCGCAGGGTGGCGTCGTGAGGGATGCGTTGCGCCCAGTGCTCGGTGTCGTTGTTGCCGCGTACCACGGTCAAGGGTGCCAGGCGGCGCAGGGCGTCGAGGATCTCGGGCTTGCCGATGTCGCCGGCGTGGAGGATGTGGTCACAGCCTTGCAGGGCGGCCAGCGCCTGGGGCCGCAGGAGGCCGTGGGTGTCGGCGATCAGGCCGATGCGCAGGGTCATGGAAGGGGCCTCGTTGGAATGCGAGGCCCATTCTGCATCACTCGGCGGGGCGCGGGGATTCCGGCAGGAACCAGTTCAGCAGCAGCGCGCAGATGCCGCCGGTGGCGACACCGGATTCCAGCACGTTGCGCAGCGCCGCCGGCATGTGCGCGAGGAACTCCGGCACCTGCGACACGCCCAGGCCCAGGGCCAGGGACACGGCGATGATCAGCAGTGCGCGGCGGTCCAGCTCGATGCCGGCGAGGATGTTGATGCCCGAGGCGGCCACCGCACCGAACATCACCATGGCCGCGCCGCCGAGCACCGGCTCGGGCACCGCCTGGATCACGCCGGCCACCGCCGGGAACAGGCCGAGGATCACCAGCACCACGGCGATCCACAGGCCGACGTGGCGGCTGGCGATGCCGGTGAGCTGGATCACGCCGTTGTTCTGCGCGAACACCGAGCTGGGGAAGGTGTTGAACACGCCGGCCAGCAGCGAGTTGGCGCCGTTCACCAGCACGCCGCCCTTGATGCGCTGCATCCACAGCGGGCCTTCCACCGGCTGGCGCGAGACCTTGCTGGTGGCGGTGACGTCGCCGATGGCTTCCAGCGAGGTGACCAGGTAGATCACCAGCATCGGGATGAACAGGCTCCAGGAGAAGCCCAGGCCGAAGTGCAGCGGCATCGGCACCTGGAACAGCTCGGCCTGGTGCATGCCGGTGAAGTCCAGGCGGCCCAGGTAGCCGGCCAGGGCGTAGCCCACAGCCAGGGCGATGACGATGGCGCAGCTGCGCATCCACACCACGGGGATGCGGTTGAGCACCACGATGATCGCCAGCACGGTGCCGGACAGCAGCAGGTTCTCGCCATTGGCGAAGGTGCCGTTGGCCATGGCGCCGAAGCCGCCGCCCATGCTGATCAGGCCGACCTTGATCAGGGTCAGGCCGATCATCAGCACCACGATGCCGGTCACCAGCGGGGTGATCAGGCGTTTGACGAAGGGCAGGATGCGCGAGATACCCATCTCCACGAAGGAGCCGGCGATCACCACGCCGAAGATGGCGGCCATCACCGCTTCCACCGGGGTGCCCTGCTTGACCATCAGCGCGCCGCCGGCGATCAGCGGGCCGACGAAGTTGAAGCTGGTGCCCTGGACGATCAGCAGCCCGGCGCCGAACGGGCCGAAGCGCTTGCACTGGACGAAGGTGGCGATGCCGGAGATCACCAGTGACATGGAGACGATCAGGTTGGTGTCGCGCGCCGAGACGCCGATGGCCTGGCAGATCAGCAGGCCGGGGGTGACGATGGGCACGATGATTGCCAGCAGGTGCTGCAGTGCGGCGAGCAGCGCCACCAGCGGGCGCGGCTTGTCGTCGAGGCCGTAGACCAGCTCGTTGCGGGAGGTGGAAGTGGCCGGGTTTTCCAGTGAACTCATGGCGATGGTCCGCAAAAAAGCGGCGATTCTACCTGAATGGCCGCCGGTCAGATGTTTGGTGGGTGCTGGAGCGCATGGGTAGGAGCGAGCTTTGCTCGCGAAGTGCCTGCTTCGGACGCGTTTGTGTAGGGGCGCGGCTGCGGTGTTTTGCGTGTGGTCGGTGATGGGTTTCGCTGCGCTCTACGCCATCCTACGGTGCGTGCGGGTGAAGCCGCTGAGCTGACAGAGCACCCAATAAAAAGCCCGGCACATGGCCGGGCTTCTTCGTTCGCGCTTAGCGCTTACAGGTCTTCCAGCATCGCCTTGTTGCGCACGGCGCCCTTGTCGGCGCTGGTGGCGAGCAGGGCGTAGGCCTTGAGGGCGGTGGTCACCTTGCGGGTACGCGGGGCGGCGGGCTTCCAGCCTTTCTTGTCCTGCGCGGCGCGGCGGGTGGCCAGTTCTTCATCGGAAACCAGCAGGTTGATGCTGCGGTTGGGGATGTCGATCAGCACCTTGTCGCCGTCCTGCACCAGGCCGATGGCGCCACCGGCGGCGGCTTCCGGGGACGCGTGGCCGATGGACAGGCCCGAGGTGCCGCCGGAGAAGCGGCCGTCGGTGAGCAGGGCGCATTGCTTGCCCAGGCCCTTGGACTTCAGGTAGCTGGTGGGGTACAGCATTTCCTGCATGCCCGGGCCGCCTTTCGGGCCTTCGTAGCGAATGATGACGATGTCGCCGGCCTTCACTTCGTCGGCGAGGATGCCCTTCACGGCGCTGTCCTGGCTTTCGAAGATCTTCGCGGTGCCTTCGAACACGTGGATGGATTCGTCCACGCCGGCGGTTTTCACCACGCAGCCGTCCAGGGCGATGTTGCCGTAGAGCACGGCCAGGCCGCCCTCCTGGGAGTAGGCGTGCTCGACGCTGCGGATGCAGCCTTCGGCGCGGTCGTCGTCGAGGGTGTCCCAACGGGTGCTCTGGCTGAAGGCGACCTGGGTCGGGATGCCGGCCGGGCCCGCCTTGAAGAAGGTGTGCACGGCTTCGTCAG
>BATO01000172.1 GCA_000474255.1 Aquipseudomonas alcaligenes MRY13-0052 | reverse complement strand
TCCGAGCGCAATCATCGACGGCGCCTTCACCACCCCCACTCCGTAAGGAATGGCGGGACCACCCAACAGCAATGAGGCCGGGGCGGGCAACCGCTCCGGATTGACGCATGGCTACGAAAATCAAGGCTCTGAGGCAGTTCTCCCACTATCACCTCGGCACGGTTGACGCTGACGAAGTGTGCAGTGTTCGCGACGACATCGCCGAAGCCCTGGTGGGCATGGAGCTGGCCGAGGTCGTGGAAGAGCCCAAGGAAGAGAAGAAGTCGAAGGGGTCGAAGTAAATGGTTGCCCTGGAGCTCGTGAAGCAACACCTCCGGGTCGAGCACGGCGAGGAGGATGCGTTGATCCAGGGCTACCTCGACGCGGCCAAAGTGCACGTTGAGTCGTATTGCGATCGCGTGATAGTCGTGGCGCCAACCGATCCCGACGCCCCGCCGATCGACCTGAACACCCAGATGCTGCTGACCAAGGACGTCGAGCAGGCCATCCTGCTGCTGGTGGGCCACTGGTACAACAACCGGGAAGCGACTGTGTTGGGTGTCTCGACTGCGGCGCTACCCTTCGGCGTTGAAGCGCTGCTCTGGTCACGGAGATCCTTCCGATGAGAGCCGGCGAAATTCGACATCGCGCCGAGCTCCTTGAGCTTGACGGCGACCTACAAGAGCGCTGCCTGGGCAAGGTGTGGGTGGGGATCATCACCCAGGAGAACGCCGCGCCTGCTGCTCCTGCGGGGCTTCGCAACCCGATCCGGGTCGACATCCGGGCCAGGTACAACCCGTCGATCATCATCGGCCGCTACCTGCGCCACGCCCAGCGGCTCTTCCACGTGACCAGCGTCCGTGACCCGCTCGGCACCCGCGCCGAACTGCGCGTGACCGCCGACGATTTGATGGGCGCGCCTGGGCAGGTGATCCGGCAGCGGCAGGCCCCGAAGTGCTGCCGCGTCTTTCTGGCCTTCGACGTGCCGTACGTCAGCCCCGACAGCGATCAAGGCCCCGTGCTACGCATCTACGCGGAGGTGGCCCTGATCGAGGCCGGCCGTGTTGAGCAGGACGACATTCTGGTCGTCGGCCGCGATCGCTACTGCGTGCTGTGGCTGGCCGCCGATAGCGACGACGGCGTGGTCCGCGGCCTCTGGCTGGAGAAGGTGTCATGAAGCTGTCCATCAGCCTGGTCGGCGAGGAGATGGCGCGGGCCAGGCTGGCCGCCATTGGCAAGGCCGTCGAACCGATCATTCGCGGCGCCCTGAACACCACTGCCACCAGGACCCGGCGCGACATCTACCTGAAGCCGATCGCCGCCTTCATCGCTGACGCCGAGGTTCGCCAGCGGCTGGCCATCAAGCGGGCCAACAGCCGCCGGCTGAACGCCAGAATCATCCCGTCCAGCTCCGGCGTGGACGTGATCCGCTACAAGTCCTGGGGCTTCGACGCCATTGACGCCACCCGCGCCCGGGTATGGGTGGCGGGGCTGAACGGGAAGAAGGTCGCCGCCGGCTTCGTCAACCCGTCCAGTGGCAGCAAGCAGCCGCTGTCCACGCGCAGCAGCAAGGCCCGGAAGATCGGGCCGAAGACCAAGAACTCGCAGATCACCACCTACCAATACGCCCGCGCCCTGCAGAACGCCCAGGCCGTGAGCGTCGCCTACTGGTTCAAGCAGCTGACCGACGCCGGCTCCATCCGCTGGGTGAATGCGTTCCTGCAGCAGGAGTTCGAGCGCCGCATCCGCCGCGAAATCGAGCGCGCCACCAGGGGAGCGAAATGAGCAAAGCCAGCGAGTTGGACCAGAAGCTGAGGGACTGCCTTGAGCGGATCACGCCATCGAACGGCTTCGGTACCGAGTTCCGGAAGGTGTTCGAAGAAGACGATCCCATCCCTGACAAGCAGGCCATGCCCTACCTGGTGGCCCGCGTCGACACCGACCGACGTACCAGTAACGCCCTCATCCAGGCAACCCGGGTGCGGACCTACCAGATCGAGGCGGTCTTCTCGCACCGCACGCCGCGGGCCGAGTTGAACGCCGCCGGCGTCGACGTGCTGCGCGCCATGGGGATCGGCCGGTTCGACGCCGAACACAGGGTGCCGGGCCTCATCGAGGACGAGGACCAGATGGTTTTCGTGAACCCCGCCGGCAAAGGCATCACCACCCGCTCCCTGTTTATCACCGTCGGCGTGACCTACGTCGAAGACTACAACTAGGCCGCTGGCCAGGAGACCCACATGCAACTCAACACCCAGCTGTTCCGCGGCTCGTTCTTCATCGCGCCGTATCCCTCTTGGGACTTCGAGGAGGTCTTCATCCTCCAGAACGTGACCGGCGAACCGACCACCACCGAGATCACCATCCCCGACCCGCGAAAGCTGGGCCTTCCCGATCTCGATGGTGTGACCGCCACCAGCCGAATCGTCATCAGCGGCGAGGCCGTGGCCTTCAGCCCGCGCGCCGCTGCGATCTCCATGTACGGCAGCCTGGAGCGCGTGCCCAGTGGCACCGCGACTGATGAGGAGCATGACGCCCGCATCGACCGGGTGATCATGCTGAAGAACCTCACCCTGGATGTGGACGAGGTCACCAGCGAGGACGGTTCCACGACCTACACCCGGAACATCGACTATTCGGTGCTGCCGGGCGGCATCCGCATCCTGCCGGGTGGCCCGCTGGCTACGGCCATTGCCGCAGTGTCTGGACCCGACAAGAAGCTGCCGGTGCTGGTCACCTACAGCTATCCGACGGTGGATTTGATCAAGCCGTTCACCCAGAGCCAGAAGTTCTACCGCTGCATGACTGGCCAGCGCAACGAAGGCTCGAGCGGCGAGCTTCGTCGCATCCAGTGCTTCTACGTGAAAAT
>BATO01000173.1 GCA_000474255.1 Aquipseudomonas alcaligenes MRY13-0052 | reverse complement strand
AAGCGCAGCAGCCCGGCGGCGGGCAGGGCATGGTCGAGCGGATCGGACAGCGGCAGCAGGATCAGGTCGGTGTGGCGGGCGAGCAGGGCGAGCTGCTGCTCCGAGGTATCGGACAGGGTGCGTTCGTCGCAGAGGATCACCACCAGGCTGCCGGGGCGCAGCACCTCGCGGGCGCGGCGCAGGGCCAGGCTGAAGCCTTCGCGTGTGGTTGTCTGCTGGGGGCCCAGGGCCTGGTTGGTGCGCACCAGGCGGTTGAGCAGCTGCAGCAGGCTCTGCTTGCTGCGCCGGGGCTTGATCTCGTGGTGCTCGTTGTCGCTGAAGACCAAGCCGCCGATGCGGTCGTTGTGGCCCAGGGCGGCCCAGCCGATGAGGCTGGCGGCGTGGGCGGCGAGCACCGACTTGAACATCTGCCCGGAGCCGAAGAACAGCCGCTGGCTCTGCTCGACCATGATTAACACCGGGCGCTCACGCTCCTCGTGGAACAGCTTGGTGTGCGGCTCCTGGGTGCGTGCGGTGACGCGCCAGTCGATGGTGCGCACGTCATCGCCCGGCTGGTAGACCCGCACCTGGTCGAAGTCGACGCCACGACCGCGCAGCTTGGAGTGGTGCAGGCCGATCAGCGGGCTGCGTCGCGAAGGCGTGGAGAACAGCTGCACCTCGCGGACGCGATGGCGCATGTCGATCAGTTCGGCGAGGCTGACCTTGATGCCGGTCTGGGCGGCTGGGCTGTCCATGGGTCAGGCGACGGCGACCACGTCGAGGATGCGCTGGATCACGCGGTCCTGGTCGATGCCGGCGGCTTCCGCCTCGAAGGATAGGATCAGGCGGTGGCGCAGGGCGTCGAAGAGCACCGCCTGGATGTCCTCGGGGCTGACGAAGTCGCGGCCGGCCATCCACGCGTGGGCGCGGGCGCAGCGGTCCAGGGCGATGGAGCCGCGCGGGCTGGAGCCATAGGCCAGCCACTCGGCCAGCTCACTGTCGAACTTGGCCGGGGTGCGCGTGGCCATCACCAGCTGCACCAGGTACTCCTCCACGGCGTCGGCCATGTACAGGCCGAGGATTTCCTTGCGCGCGGCGAAGATCGCCTGCTGGCTGACCTGGTGCTCGGGGCGGGTCTCGCCGTTGAGGGCGACGCCACGGGCCTGCTGGAGGATCTTGCGTTCCACCGAGGCTTCGGGGAAACCGATCTTCACGTGCATGAGGAAGCGGTCGAGCTGGGCTTCGGGCAGCGGGTAGGTGCCTTCCTGCTCGATGGGGTTCTGCGTCGCCATCACCAGGAACAGCGGCGGCAGTTCATAGGTGGAGCGGCCGATGGACACCTGGCGCTCGGCCATGGCTTCCAGCAGCGCCGATTGCACCTTGGCCGGTGCGCGGTTGATCTCGTCGGCCAGCACCAGGTTGTGGAAGATCGGCCCCTGCTGGAACACGAAGCTGCCGGTTTCCGGGCGATAGATCTCGGTGCCGGTGATGTCCGCCGGCAACAGGTCGGGGGTGAACTGGATGCGATGGAACTCGGCTTCGACCCCTTCGGCCAGGTCCTTGATCGCCTTGGTCTTGGCCAGCCCGGGCGCGCCTTCCACCAGCAGGTGGCCGTCGGCGAGCAGGGCGATGAGCAGGCGGTCGATGAGCTTTTCCTGACCGAGGATCTGGGTGGACAGGTACTGGCGCAGGGCGATCAGTGCTTCGCGGTGTTCCATCGTTGGGCTCGCTCGGAATGGTCGGGGGAAAGCCAAAGCCTCCGGGGTGGCGCAGTACTTTAATCCAGTTGGGGGCGCCGGCCTAGGCGACTTCCCCGCGCACTGCGGATTTCGTCACGGGGCGTGCGGGCGGGCACAGGGGCTGACGGAGATTGACCGAATATGTCGCGCCGCGAAAAGCCTGCGTGGCACCGCCCTCGCTAAGCTCTTGCGCAACGGTGACCGCCCGGTCCGACCCATGCCCGGCGCGTCATCCGAAGGTCACACTGCCCAATCAACCTGTGACCCCATCACCGCGCGAGAAGCGTTCTACGCTTACACCCCAACAATACGAGCCAAGCGGAGCACAACCATGGCGTTCTTCACCGCGGCCAGCAAAGCCGACTTCCAGCATCAACTGCAAGCGGCCCTGGCGCAGCACGTCAGCGAGCAGGCATTGCCACAAGTAGCCCTGTTCGCCGAACAATTCTTCGGCATCATCGCCCTCGACGAACTCACCCAGCGCCGGCTCTCCGACCTGGTGGGCTGCACCCTGTCGTCCTGGCGCCTGCTGGAACGCTTCGACCCGGCCAAGCCGCAGGTACGCGCCTTCAACCCCGATTACGAGAAGCACGGCTGGCAATCCACCCACACCGCGGTGGAAGTGCTGCACCCCGACATCCCCTTCCTGGTGGACTCGGTGCGCATGGAGCTGAACCGCCGTGGCTACAACATCCACACCCTGCAGAACAGCGTGCTCAGCGTGCGCCGCAACAAGAAGGGCGAGCTGGTCGAGGTGATGCCCAAGGGTGCCCAGGGCAAGGATGTGCAGCAGGAATCGCTGATGTTCCTGGAGATCGACCGCATCGCCGCGCCGACCGCCCTCAAGGCACTGGAAAAGGCCATCGAGGACATGCTCGGCGAAGTGCGGGTGACCGTCGCCGACTTCCAGCCGATGACCACCAAGGCCCGCGAGCTGCTGGCTTGGCTGGACAAGGCCAAGCTCAAGGTCGAGCCGGCCGAGCTGGCCGAGATCAAGGTCTTCATGAACTGGCTGTTGGACAACCACTTCACCTTCCTCGGCTACGAGGAGTTCACAGTGGTGGAC
>BATO01000174.1 GCA_000474255.1 Aquipseudomonas alcaligenes MRY13-0052 | reverse complement strand
GCGTCTCACGCCTGGCTGTACTTCCCCAGCGCCATCCTCCTAGGGGCATTGCATGGCCTGGAGCCAGGCCACTCGAAGACCATGATGGCGGCCTTCATCGTAGCCATCCGCGGCACCGTGAAGCAGGCGGTATTGCTGGGGCTGGCGGCAACCATTTCGCACACCGCGGTGGTCTGGCTGGTGGCCATGGGCGGCATGTATCTGGGCCAGAACCTGAATGCTGAAACGACTGAACCCTATTTCCAGCTCGCGTCCGCCGCGATCATCATCACCATCGCGCTCTGGATGCTGTGGCGAACCTGGCGTGGCGAACAGATGTGGCGTTTCGAAGAAGGTGATCATGCGCATGATCACCACCATGACGAGCTTCGCCGAATCGATACCGGACACGGGCGAATCGAACTCTCGATCTTCGAGGAAGGGGTTCCCCCGCGCTGGCGTCTGCGCACTCTGACTGGTCACTCTTGGCCAGCAGAAGACGTGAATCTGTCGACGACGCGTCCTGATGGGACAGCTCAGCTGTTCCGCTTTGTGCATCGCGGCGAATACCTGGAATCGGTCGCGGAAATTCCAGAGCCTCATCAGTTCACCGCGCGTCTGAGCCTTGGCCACGCGGGCCATTCGCACGACTATGACCTCGATTTCCATGAGCACGACCACGGCCACGACCATTCCGATCTACAGGGCCTGGAGCTGTCGCTGGAGGGATACCAGGATGCCCATGAGCGAGCCCACGCCAACGACATCCGCAACCGCTTCAATAACCGCAACGTCACTACAGGCCAGATCATCCTGTTCGGCCTGACCGGAGGACTGATCCCCTGTCCTGCCGCGATTACGGTGTTGTTGCTATGCCTGCAGGTGAAGGAAGTCGCACTCGGGGCTGTTCTGGTGCTGTGCTTTAGTGTCGGCCTGGCGTTGACCCTGGTGTCCGTCGGTGCAGCTGCTGCGGTGGGCGCTCGCCAGGCCTCCAACCGGTGGCCATGGCTGGGAGCGGTCGCGCGTCGCGCGCCCTACCTCTCGAGCATGCTCATCATTGGTGTCGGTATCTACGTCGGTGTTCATGGCTGGATCGGTCTGACCGCCTAAATGTGGGAGCTATCAGGCTACCTGGGCCTACTCCTCGCGGCCTTCAGTGCCGCGACTTTGATCCCTGCACAGTCCGAGGCAGTGCTCACCGGCCTGCTGATAAGTGGCAACTACTCGGTGGTCATGCTGTTGGTGGTGGCTACGGCAGGAAACGTTCTGGGTTCCGCGCTCAACTGGCTGCTCGGTCTCTACATTGAGCGCTATCGGCACAGACGCTGGTTCCCGGTCAGTGACGACAAGCTGGCCCGCGCGCAGCGGGCCTACCACCGCTACGGCCGTTGGTCACTGCTGCTGAGCTGGGTACCGATCATTGGCGACCCGCTGACCCTGATTGCCGGTGTCATGCGCGAACCCTTCTGGAGCTTCTTTTTGATCGTGCTGCTGGCCAAGGCGGCTCGATACCTGGTGCTCACCGTGGTGACCCTCGGGATCATGGGGTAATGCGCTCGACCAGCCTGGATCTCGTCAAATGGCTCGCCATGCTGACAATGGTCATAGACCACCTGCGCTATCTCTGGCCCGAAGCAACAGCATGGCTTTTCGTGGTTGGACGCTTCGCCTTTCCGCTGTTCTGCCTTGGCATCGCCGCCAATGTGTCGCGTTCCCACCCAGGAGATCTGTACAGCGAAAATAACTTTCGCTACTTGAGTTGGATTCTGGCCTTCAGCCTCATATCCGAGATGCCGTATCGGGCGCTGTCCGAGATGAGCAATACGCTGAATGTGATGCCGACACTGATGTTGGGGCTCATAGTTGCTTGGAGCGTCCATCACAGCGATCGTACAGGCTTGGTGCTGGGGCTATTCACGCTGACCGTTTCGATAGTGCTGCATGATCGGCTGATGTACGGCGCGTTTGGCGTCCTGCTGCCGGCGACCATGGTGCTGGCAGTGCAGCGCCCCTGGATTACCTGGCTCATACCTGCAGTCTTCAGCGTGTTGGCCAATAGCCGTGACGGCTGGATCGGAGCTGGTCCCTTTGGCACCTGGTGGGCCATGGCCACGACCTTTGCGGCTCCGCTGGTTGGCCTGTGGCTATTGCGGCAGAAAATCACCCAACACATATGGCCAGTGGGGCGCTGGGGTTACTACTTCTACCCCGGCCATCTAGCGGTGCTGGCGTTGCTTCGTGTGGCTCTCTGACCGAACGATCAAAATTCCCTTGCTCAATGCAGGCCTTTTGCCATAATCCGGAGCGTGACCTAGATCACATATAAGAGCCAATCGAAACGGAGTTTGAACATGAAGAAGCTTTCTGCCGCCCTGATCGCCACCGTGATTGCCCTGTCCTCCGCCGCTGCCATTGCCCATAGCGGCGGTACCGACTCGAAGGGCTGCCATACCAACCACTCCACAGGGGCGTACCACTGCCATTGATTAAGGCAGCGCTGGTCGCCTCTCGCGAGGCGGCCAGAACCAGATGGCTAGACCAAATCGCACACCGGCTGCTTGGCTTCACGCCACCCTGCAAAGCCGTCGACGAGATACCGCGCATCCAGTCCCATCGCCCAGAGAGTAGCGGCACACCCTTGGCTGATTTCATGCCCATGCGCGCAGTAAAGAATCACGGGGCGATCCCGTGGCACCTGATCCTTCCAGGAAAAAAGCAGTTCGGGGTCCTGCCATTTCGCGTTGGCGATCTGTGCCCCGTCGGCGTTGCGCACGATGGCTCGGCGCACATCGAGCAGCTC
>BATO01000175.1 GCA_000474255.1 Aquipseudomonas alcaligenes MRY13-0052 | reverse complement strand
CCCGGCGGCGATCATCGACGGTGCCTTCACCACCCCCACCCCGTAAGGATTGGCGGGACCACCAACAGCAATGAGGCCGGGGCGGGTAACCGCTCCGGATTGACGCATGGCTACGAAAATCAAAGCGCTGAGGCAGTTCTCCCACTATCACCTCGGCACGCTCGATGCCGACGAAGTGCGCAGTGTTCGCGACGACATCGCCGAAGCCCTGGTGGGCATGGAGTTGGCCGAAGTTGTGGAAGAGCCCAAGGAAGAGAAGAAGCCGAAGGGGTCGAAGTAAATGGTTGCCCTGGAGCTCGTAAAGCAACACCTCCGGGTCGAGCACGGCGAGGAGGATGCGTTGATCCAGGGCTACCTCGACGCGGCCAAGGCGCACGTGGAGTCGTATTGCGATCGCGTGATAGTCGCCGCGCCCACTGATCCTGACGCCCCGCCGATCGACCTGAGCACTCAGATGTTGCTCACCAAGGACGTGGAGCAGGCCATCCTGCTGCTGGTGGGCCACTGGTACAACAACCGGGAAGCGACTGTTCTTGGAGCCGCGGCCGCAGTGCTGCCATTCGGCGTCGAGGCGCTGCTCTGGCCGCGGAGATCCTTCCGATGAGAGCTGGCGAGATTCGACACCGCGCCGAGCTCCTTGAGCTTGACGGCGACCTGCAAGAACGCTGCCTGTGCAAGGTGTGGGTGGGGATCATCACCCAGGAGAACGCTGCGCCTGCAGCCCCTGCCGGCCTGCGCAATCCAATCCGGGTGGACATCCGGGCCAGGTACAACCCGTCAATCATCATCGGCCGCTACCTGCGCCACGATCAGCGCCTGTTCCATGTGACCAGTGTCCGTGACCCCATCGGCACGCGCGCCGAACTGCGCGTGACCGCCGACGAGCTGATGGGCGCACCTGGCCAGGTGATCCGCCAACGACAGTCGCCGAAGTGCTGCCGCGTGTTCCTGGCCTTCGATGTGCCGTACATCAGCCCTGACAGTGATCAAGGTCCCGTGCTACGCATCTACGCGGAGGTGGCCTTGATCGAGGCCGGCCGCGTTGAGCAGGACGACATTGTGGTCGTCGGCCGCGATCGCTACTGCGTCCTGTGGCTGGCCGCCGATAGCGACGACGGCGTGGTGCGCGGCCTCTGGCTGGAGAAGGTGTCATGAAGCTGTCCGTGAGCCTGGTCGGCGAGGAGATGGCGCGGGCCAGGCTGGCCGCCATCGGCAAGGCGGTGGAGCCGGTGATCCGTGGCGCCTTGAACACAACCGCAACCAGGACCCGCCGCGACATCTACCTGAAGCCGATCGCGGCATTCATCGCTGACGCCGAGGTGCGACAGCGGCTGGCCATCAAGCGGGCCAACAGCCGCCGGCTGAACGCCAGGATCATCCCGTCCAGTTCCGGCGTGGACGTGATCCGCTACAAGTCGTGGGGCTTCGATGCCATCGACGCCACCCGCGCCCGGGTATGGGTGGCAGGGCTGAACGGCAAGAAGGTCGCCGCCGGATTCGTCAACCCGTCCAGCGGCAGCAAGCAGCCGCTGTCCACGCGCAGCAGCAAGGCCCGGAAGATCGGGCCGAAGACCAAGAACCCGCAGATCACCAGTTACGAGTACGCCCGTGCGCTGCAGAACGCCCAGGCCGTGAGCGTCGCCTACTGGTTCAAGCAACTCACCGATAGCGGCTCAATCCGCTGGGTTAACGCCTTCCTGCAGCAAGAGTTCGAGCGGCGCATTCGGCGTGAGATTGACCGCGCTACCAGGGGAACGAAATGAGCAAAGCAAGCGAGCTTGACCAGAAGCTGCTGGCCTGCCTGGAGCGGATCTCGCCATCGACCGGCTTCGGTACCGAGTTCCGGAAGGTATTCCAAGAGGAAGAGCCGATTCCCGAAAAGCAGGCCATGCCTTACCTGGTGGCCCGCGTCGACACCGACCGCCGTACCAGCAACGCCATCACCCAGGCAACCCGGGTCCGGACCTACCAGATCGAGGCGGTCTTCTCGCACCGCGCGCCCCGCACCGAGTTGAACGCCGCCGGCGTTGACGTGCTGCGCGCCATGGGGATCGGCCGGTTCGACGCCGAACACAGGGTACCGGGCCTCATCGAGGACGAGGACCAGATGGTCTTCGTGAACCCAGCAGGCAAAGGCATCACCACCCGCTCCCTGTTCATCACCGTCGGCGTGACCTACGTCGAAGACTACAACTAGGCCGCCGGCCAGGAGACCAACATGCAACTCAACACCCAGCTGTTCCGCGGCTCGTTCTTCATCGCGCCGTATCCCTCTTGGGACTTCGAGGAGGTCTTCGTCCTCCAGAACGTGAACGGTGAACCGACCACCACCGAAATCACAATCCCCGACCCGCGCAAGCTGGGCCTTCCCGATCTCGATGGTGTGACCTCCACCAGCCGCATCGTCATCAACGGCGAGGCCGTGGCCTTCAGCCCGCGCGCCGCTGCTATCGCCATGTACGGCAGCATGGAGCGCGTTCCCAGCGGCACCTCGACCGATGAGGAGCATGACGCCCGTATCGACCGGGTCATCATGCTGCAGCACCTCACCCTGGATGTGGCCGAGGTCACCAGCGAGGACGGTTCCACGACTTACACCCGGAACGTCGATTATTCGGTGCTGCCGGGCGGCATCCGCATCCTGCCGGGCGGTCCCCTGGCCACGGCCATTGCCGCAGTGTCTGGCTCCGACAAGAAGCTGCCGGTGCTGGTCACCTACAGCTACCCGACGGTGGATGTGATCAAGCCGTTCACCCAGAGCCAGAAG
>BATO01000176.1 GCA_000474255.1 Aquipseudomonas alcaligenes MRY13-0052 | reverse complement strand
GGGAAGGAGCCGATGGTGGTGGTGGGGAACAGCGGCAGATCGAGGTGCGCGCGCTGCTGGCGGATGCGTTCGGCGAAGGGCGAGCGGCGCTGGCTGTGGGCCGGCTCGATGGCCGCCAGGCGCGCCTGCACCGCCGGCTTGTGGATGCGCGGCGAGCGCGCACGGTCGGCCTGCACGGTGCGGCTGTGGGCCAGGGCGGCCAGCACCTCGGGGGCTTCCGGCTCGTTCAGGGCACGGCCGAGGATGGCGACCTCGGCGCACTTCTGCACGGCGAAGGCGAGCCAGTCCTTGAGTTCGCCATCGAGCTTGTCCTCACGGCCCAGGTCCACCGGGCTGTGCAGCAGCGAGCAGGACGGCGCGACCCACAGGCGCTCGCCCAGGCGTTCATGAGCATGCCGGAGCACATCCAGGGCCTTGTCCAAGTCGCAGCGCCAGACGTTGCGGCCGTTGACCAGGCCCAGGGACAGCACCTTGTAGGCCGGCAGGCGGTCGAGGATGGTCGGGTACTGCTCCGGGGCGCGCACCAGGTCGATGTGCAGGCCGTCCAGCGGCAGGCTCGCGGCCAGGCCGAGGTTGTCTTCCAGGCCGCCGAAATAGGTGGCGATCAGTTTCTTCAGCGGCTCACGCTGCAGCAAGTTGTAGGCCCGCTCGAAGGCGCTCTTCCACTCCTGGGGCAGGTCCAGCACCAGGATCGGCTCATCGATCTGCACCCACTCCACGCCCTGGGCGGCCAGGCGCTGGAAGATCTCCCCGTACACCGGCAGCAGGCGCTCCAACAGGTCGAGGCGGTCGAAGTCACCGCCCTTGGCCTTGCCCAGCCACAGGTAGGTCAGCGGGCCGATCAGCACCGGCTTCACCGGGTGGCCCAATGCATGGGCTTCGTCCACTTCCTCGAACAGCTGTTCCCAGCTCAGCTGGAACTGCTGGTCAGCGGTGAACTCCGGCACCAGGTAGTGGTAGTTGGTATCGAACCACTTGGTCATCTCCTGGGCATGAGCGCCGCCGCAGCAACCACCGGAAACGCCACGAGCCATGGCGAACAGGGTGTCCAGGCCGGGCTTGCCGCTGTGGGGGCGGAAGCGCTCGGGCACCACGCCGAAGGTCAGCGAATGGGTCAGCACCTGGTCGTACCAGGCGAAGTCGCCCACCGGCAGCAGCTCGATGCCGGCGTCCTTCTGCAGTTGCCAATGGGTGGCACGCAGGTCACGGCCAACAGCGCGCAGCCCGGCTTCGTCGAGTTCACCTTTCCAGAAGGCTTCGAGGGCTTTCTTCAGTTCGCGGTCGCGACCGATGCGGGGGAATCCAAGACTGTGGGCCAGGGCCATGGCATGACGCTCCATTCAGGTTGATGGCGCTATTGTCGACAGCCAGGCCTCCATGAGACAAACTCAACATTTTCTCGTTCGTCACAAATTCTGCTCATAGAGAATCGCCATGCTCGAGTTCCGCCACCTCAAGACCCTGCACGCCCTGCGCGAGGCCGATAGCCTGGTGGAGGCGGCGGAACGCCTGCACCTCACCCAATCGGCCCTCTCCCACCAGTTCAAGGAACTGGAGGAACGCCTCGGCATGCAGCTGTTCGTGCGCAAGACCAAGCCGGTGCGCTTCACCAGTGCCGGCCTGCGCCTGCTGCAACTGGCCGACTCGCTGCTGCCGCAACTGCGCAACGCCGAGCGCGACATCGCGCGGCTGGCCGGCGGCACCGCCGGGCGCCTGCACATGGCCATCGAATGCCACAGCTGCTTCCAATGGCTGATGCCGACCATCGACCAGTTCCGCGATGCCTGGCCGGAAGTGGAGCTGGACCTGGCCTCGGGCTTCTCCTTCGCCCCGCTGCCGGCCCTGGCCCGTGGCGACCTCGACCTGGTGGTGACCGCCGACCCCATCGACCTGCCCGGCATCACCTACGTGCCGCTGTTCACCTACGAAGCGCTGCTGGCGGTGGCCAACCAGCACCCGCTGGCGGGCAAGCCCTACATGGTCCCCGAAGACCTGGAAACGGAAACCCTGATCACCTACCCAGTGGAACGCGACCGCCTGGATATTTTCACCCGCTTCCTCGAACCCGCCGACGTCGAACCGGCCCAGGTGCGCACCTCGGAACTCACGGTGATGATGATGCAGCTGGTGGCCAGCGGCCGCGGCGTCTGCTGCCTGCCCAACTGGGCGCTGCACGAGTACAGCTCGCGGGGCTACGTCACGGCCAAGAAGCTCGGCGAAAAATCCCTCTACGCCACGCTCCACGCCGCCATCCGCTCGGACATGCTCGACGCCCCCTTCATGCGCGACTTCCTGCTCACCGCCAAGGACACCTCCTTCGCCACCCTTGAAGGCGTCAGCGCCGCGCGTTGACCCGCAGGCATGTGCCCACCCGTGGGAACGAATTCATTCGCGATGGGGCCGCGGGTTGCACCCGCCCTACGACGGCACAGCCCCTGTAGGGGCGAATTCATTGGCTCTGTCTGCGTTAAGTGTTGCTAGAGGATTTGAGCCCAGCTGATTGCCGAGCTCTGGTGATGTTTCTGGTTTCGCCCACCCGGGCGAGTCCCTTTTCCAATCGGTTT
>BATO01000177.1 GCA_000474255.1 Aquipseudomonas alcaligenes MRY13-0052 | reverse complement strand
ACGCCGTTGTCGTTGACGTTGGTGACGTCGATGGTGACGGTGGCGGTGACCGGGGTCTTGCCGTCGGTGGCGCTGACCTGCAGCTGGTGCTGGGTGGCGGTCTCGTAGTCCAGGGTCTTGCCGTTGGCGAGGGTGATCACGCCGGTGCTGGAGTTGATGCTGAACAGGCCAGCGTCGTTGCCACCGGTGATGCTGTAGAACAGCGGCTCGCCATCACGGTCCTGGTCGGTGCCGGTGAAGCGGTCGCTGAGGTCGGCGATGGTGCTGCCGGAGGCGATGTTTTCGGCGAAGCTCACGGTGCTGTTGGCCAGGCCTGGGGCACTGTCCAACGCCGCGACCTGGATGGTCATGGTGTTGGGCGTGGAGAAGGCGCCGCTCTGGTCCTGCACCGAGAAGCTGAAGCTGCTGTTGCCGTTGGCATTGGCTGCCGGGGTGTAGACCAGGGAGGCGATCTGCGCCGCGGTGATGATCATGCCGACGGTGACGGCTTCGTTGCCCAGGCTGAGGCTGCCGCTGGCCGGCAGGCTGTTGATGCGGATGCCCTTGAGGCTATCGCCGGTATCGACATCGTTGAAGGCGAAGTCGCCGCTGGTGAAGCTGCGCGGGGTGTCTTCGTTGGTGTTGACGGTGTTGTCGGCGCTGGTGGGCGCGTCATTCACGGCGTGCACGGTCACCGGCAGGGTCAGGTTGGTGCTGGCCTTGTCGCCGTTGGCCCCTTCGGTAGCGGTCGCGGTGACCTTCAGGTCGAAGGTGCCGTTGTAGTTGGCTGGCGGGGTGATGCTCAGGTTGCCCAGGTTCCAGCTGCTGATGTCCGTGCTGGTGCTGCCGCTGGTGGCGGTGAAGCTGTTCACACCGTCGGTCAGGGTGGCGCCCTCGGGGATCTGCGAGATGCCCACGGAGAGGCTTTCCGAGCCGTCGGTGTCCTTCAGCGAGGCGGTCAGGCGCGACAGCGGGATGCTGCTGTCCTCGTCACCTTCGTTGACGTTGTAGAGCTGGTAGTAGCCCTTGCCGTCGCTGCCATGCAGCTCCGACAGGTGCAGGCCGTTGCCGGCCAGGTCGCTGGGCTTGGTGTAGAGCTGCACGTTGGCGCTGGACAGGTCCTGCACCGGGCCGTTGCCGACCTTGACGTTGACGTCCAGGGTGCCCGGGCCGCTCTGGTTGTGCTGGTAGATGTCCAGGGTGTAGTAGCCGCTCTCCTGGGCGGTGTAGCTGCCGCTGAACTGGCCAGTGGAGCCGCCCCAGGTGGCGTTGGCCACGGTGGTGCCACCCACGGAGACGAGCACGCTGTCGTCACCCGAGCCGCTGAAGGTGTAGGTCTGGCCGGCTTCGAGGTAGATCAGGCCGGAAAGCTTGTTGGCCACGCCGGCGTTGACGCTGTCGATGTGGGCATCGGCCAGGTTGCCGCTGCTGGCGGGGGTGCCGGCGGCGTCGATGGTGCTCTTCAGGGTGGCCGGGTTGGCACCGTTGCCGCCGCTGCCCAGGGGCAGGTTGTTCCAGCTCTGTTGCAGCAGACCGGTGGCCGCGGGGTTGCCGCTTGGGGCCTGGGCGCCGAGGTTCGGGGCATCGGCCACGGCCTGGATGCCGACCTGGACGGTGGCGGTGCTGTTGCCGCCCTTACCATCGGTGACGGTGTAGGTGATGGTGTCCGCACCGCTGTAGTCGCCGGTGGGGGTGTAGACCAGCTTGCCGTCGACGATGCTGACGCTGCCGTGCTGCGCGTTGGCGCCGGTCAGGGTCAGGCTGTCGCCGTCGGTGTCGCGATCGTTGGCCAGCACGTCGATGGTGACGGCGGAGTCTTCCAGGGTGCTGGCGGTGTCGTTGGCCGCAGTCGGGGCATCGTTGACCGGGTTGACGGTGATGTTGACCACGGTATTGACCACGCCACCCTTGCCGTCGCTGACGGTGACCACGAAGCTGTCCGGCCCGTTGTAGTCGCCGTTGGGCTTGTAGGTGTACTCGCCGGTGTTCGGGTTGAGCACCAGGCTGCCGTTGGCGGTGCCGGTCTTCAGGGTGTAGGTGAGGCTGTCGCCTTCCGCATCGGTGGCGGTGATGCGGCTGGTCAGGGTGCCGTCCTCGTCCACGCTGGCGGTGCTGTCGGGCGCGACGGGGGCATCGTTGACCGGCTTGACGGTGACGCTGACCACGCTGGTGGTGGTGCCGCCGTTGCCATCGCTGATGGTGACGGTGAAGGCATCGCTGCCGTTGAAGTCCTTGGCCGGCTGGTAGGTGTAGGTGCCGTCGGCGTTGAGCGTGACGGTGCCGTGCTGCGGGCCGTTGCCGTTGGCGATGCTGTAGGTGAGGGTGTCGCCGTCGACGTCACGGGCGGTGACCTTGCCGTCGATCGGGGTGTCCTCGTCGGTGCTGACGCTGGACGGGCTGCTGGTCGGTGCATCGTTGACCGGGTTGACCTTGATGGACACCACGGAGTCGGCATAGCCGAGCTTCGGATCGTAGACCCGGATGGTGAAGGTGTCGGTGCCGTTGAAGTCCTTGTTCGGCGTGTA
>BATO01000178.1 GCA_000474255.1 Aquipseudomonas alcaligenes MRY13-0052 | reverse complement strand
TTTTACCGCTGCATGACTGGCCAGCGTAACGAGGGCTCGAGCGGCGAGCTTCGCCGCATCCAGTGCTTCTACGTGAAGATTGCCCTGGGCGGCGCAATTGCGCTCAACCAAGGTGCCGAGTTCGGCACCATTCCGGTGACCATCACGCTTCTGTCCGACCCCAACATCTTCGACGCTGACGAGGCTTCGATGTGGCAGTGGGAGGTCGAGAACAAGGACGTGGCGTAACGCGCCCGGTGGCGGGAGTGTGTTCAAGGGGATACATTCCCAGCCATCTACCACCCAAGGAGGGAAGCCCTGTGCGCCTTTGGATCATCGCTGCAGCCCTGGTATGCAGCACCGCGGCCCATGCCGCCACCGTCGTGAAGTGCACCGATGCCGCGGGCAAGGTGACCTTCGCGCAGAACGTGTGCCCCGGCGACACCCAGGGCGGCGAGTTTGAGGTCAAGACGGCGCCCCGCCCGAGCGGCGAGGGTCCGGCCGTGCAACTGGCTGACCCGAGCAAGACCTACGTGGTGCCCAAGCCCAAGCCGAAGCCCAAGGCTCCTGAGCCGGAGATCGTCTACAAGGAGGTGCCGGTTGAAGTGCCGGTGCCGGTCTACATCAAGCCCTGTGTTAGGTATGTTGAGCAGAAGATTCGCACTACCCAGAAGATGGCTGATGGAAGCACAAGAGGGGGTGTCGAGATCAGGAAGGTACCCGTGCCCTGCGATCGCAAGTAGAAAGCAAGAATCCAACCAAACCCGCTTCGGCGGGTTTTTTTATGGGAGTTCGCATGAGCGACATCCAGATCCTTTTCCCCGAGCCGGTACCGGTGACCGTTGGCCGTCGTCGGGTGCTGATCCGCCCGGTGCGCATGCGCCACTTCGAGGACTTTGGCCATGCCGCCTCCGATCTGCTGGTGATGCTGGGCCAGTTCTCCACCGAGGAGATCTACAAGTACGCCAAGAATTCCGGGGGGCTGAAGCTCGTCCTGCTGAAGTGCACCACCCTCAGCCGCTGGGGCTTGTACAGGCTGCCGGCCGCCGTCGCCGTCGAGTTGATGATCCACGTCATCATGGTCAACGCCGGTTTTTTCGGACGGGCCCTGGTGAAGGCGGAGAGGTTCGTGGCTGGGCAGACGTCGCCCAGCAACTGATCAGCGCCGGCCACCCCTGGGCCAGCATCCAGGAATACACCCTCCAGCAAATCACCGCCTTCTGCACGGCCATCGCCACCGATGACCGTCAAGCCGCGCACCTGGATCTCATCGTTGCCCGTGGCGCCCAGGCTGACCGCAAGGGCTTCGAGACGGTGCTCAAGGAACTCAGGTAATGGCCGGAAAAATCGTTACCCAGCTCATCATCGCTGGCAAGAACACCGCCAAGAAAGCGTTCGACGAAGCCAGCGCACAGCTCACCAACCTCACCAAGCTGGCCAAGACTGCAGGCGCCGCGTTGGCCGGCGCGATTGCAACAGCTGCTGTTACCGAGTACGTGCGTAGCAGCATCGACGCCGTCGACATCACCGGCGAGCTGGCCGAGCGCGCCAACATGGCGGCCGGCGAGTTCGCGGGTCTGCAGTACGCAGCGAAGTTCGCCAGCATCGAGGGTGAGGCCCTGTCGGCCACGCTGTCGAAGTTCAACGCGAACATCGTTGCCGCCGCGAATGGCTCCAAGAAACAGGCAGCCGCTTTCGACCAACTCGGCGTCGGCCTGCGCAACCAGGACGGCAGCCTGAAGGGCACCAACCAGCTGCTGCTCGAGGTAGCGGACAAGCTGGCTGCGCTGCCCAACGGCGCCCAGAAGTCGGCCCTGGCCATGGATGTGTTCGGCAAGTCCGGCGCCAAGTTGCTGCCGCTGCTCAACCGCGGTGCCGCAGGCATCCAGGCGCTGATCGACGAGGCCAAGGACCTGGGCCTGGTGCTGGACGACAAAGCCTATGCCGATGCCGGCCAGTTCAACGACACGCTCGACGTACTGGGCGCCTCGTCCGAGGCCGCCGGCCAGCAGGTGGCGGTCAATCTTCTGCCTGCCTTGAACGACGTTGCCGGCTATCTGCTGACCTTCTCCAAGGACAGCCAAAAGGCCGCTGAGTCCGCTGGCGTGCTGGGTACCGGCCTGAAGCTGCTGACCAGTGCTGCCATCGTCATTGGCAGCATCTTCAAGAGGGTCGGCGGAGTGCTCGGCGCTGTGTTCGCT
>BATO01000179.1 GCA_000474255.1 Aquipseudomonas alcaligenes MRY13-0052 | reverse complement strand
CGCCCTGGGCGGCGCCATTGCACTCAACCAGGGGGCAGAGTTCGGCACCATCCCGGTGACCATCACCCTCCTGTCCGACCCGGCGATCTTCGACGCTGACGAAGCTTCTATGTGGCAGTGGGAAGTCGAGAACAAGGACGTGGCCTAACGCGGTCGGTGGCGGGAATGCGTCCCAGGGGATACATTCCCAGCCATCTGCCACCCAAGGAGGGAAGCCCTGTGCGTCTCTGGATACTCGCTGCAGCCCTGGCCTGCAGCACTGCGGCCCAGGCCGCTACCGTCGTGAAGTGCACCGACGCCGCCGGCAAGGTGACCTTTGCGCAGAACGTGTGCCCCGGCGACACCAAGGGCGGCGAGGTCGAAGTGAAGGCAGCGGCCCGCCCGAGCGGCGAGGGCCCGGCTGTGCAGCTGGCTGACCCGAGCAAGACCTACGTTGCACCCAAGCCGAAGCCCAAGCCGAAAGCACCTGAGCCGGAGATCGTCTACAAGGAGGTGCCGGTGGAAGTGCCGGTGCCGGTGTACATCAAGCCGTGCATGAAAAAGGTAATGGTCCCGTACAGCTACACGGAAGTGGGCAAGGATGGAAAGCGACGAGGTGTCGCCGGCGCGCGGGAAGTTATGGTCCCTTGTAATCAGAAATAGCCACCAGAATCACCAACAAAACCCGCTTCGGCGGGTTTTTTTATGGGAGCTCGCATGAGCGATATCCAGATCCTTTTCCCCGAGCCGGTATCGGTCACAGTTGGCCGCCGCCGGGTTCTGATTCGGCCGGTGCGCATGCGCCACTTCGAGGACTTTGGCCAGGCCGCCTCCGATCTGCTGGTGATGCTTGGCCAGTTCTCCACCGAGGAGATCTACAAGTACGCCAAGAAGTCCGGGGGACTGAAGCTCGTCCTGCTGAAGTGCACCACCCTCAGCCGCTGGGGCTTGTCCAGGCTACCGGCCGCCGTCGCCGTTGAGCTGATGATCCACGTCATCATGGTCAACGCCGGTTTTTTCGGACGGGCCCTGGTGAAGGCGGAGAAGTTCGTGGCTGGGCAGACGTCGCCCAGCAACTGATCAGCGCCGGCCACCCCTGGGCCAGCATCCAGGACTACACCCTCCCGCAAATCGAAGTCTTCTGCACGGCCATCGCCACCGATGACCGCAGTGCCGCACACCTGGACCTGATAGTCGCCAGAGGCGCACAGGCCGATCGCAAGGGCTTCGAGGCGGTGCTCAAGGAACTCAAGTAATGGCCGGAAAAATCGTTACCCAGCTCATCATCGCGGGCAAGAACACCGCCAAGAAAGCGTTCGACGAAGCCAGCGCACAGCTAACCAACCTCACCAAGCTGGCCAAGGCAGCAGGCGCCGCGTTGGCCGGCGCGATTGCAACAGCTGCTGTTACCGAATACGTGCGCAGCAGCATCGACGCCGTGGACATCACCGGCGAACTCGCCGAGCGCGCCAACATGGCGGCCGGTGAGTTCGCTGGCCTGCAGTACGCGGCGAAGTTCGCCTCAATCGAAGGCGAGGCCCTGTCGGCCACACTATCGAAATTCAACGCCAACATCGTGGCCGCCGCCAACGGATCCAAGAAGCAGGCGGCCGCCTTCGATCAATTGGGCGTCGGCCTACGCAACCAGGACGGCAGCCTGAAGGGTACCAACCAGCTGCTGCTCGAGGTCGCCGACAAGCTGGCCGCGCTGCCCAACGGCGCCCAGAAGTCGGCCCTGGCCATGGACGTCTTCGGCAAATCCGGCGCCAAGCTGCTGCCGCTGCTCAACCGAGGTGCCTCCGGCATCCAGGCGCTGATCGATGAGGCCAAGGACCTAGGCCTGGTGCTGGACGACAAAGCCTATGCCGATGCCGGCCAGTTCAACGACACGCTCGACGTGCTGGGCGCCTCGTCCGAGGCCGCCGGCCAGCAGGTGGCGGTCAATCTGCTGCCTGCCTTGAACGACGTTGCCGGATATCTGCTGACCTTCTCCAAGGACAGCCAGAAGGCCGCCGAGTCCGCTGGCGTGCTGGGTACTGGCCTGAAGCTGCTGACCAGCGCGGCCATCGTCGTTGGCAGCATATTCAAGAGGGTCGGTGGATTGCTCGGCGCCGTTTTCGCC
>BATO01000180.1 GCA_000474255.1 Aquipseudomonas alcaligenes MRY13-0052 | reverse complement strand
CCGCGCGCGGCCAGGGCCTCAACCCCCTGGAAGCCGCCGCCGGGCCGATGCTGGCCTTGCTCACCCGCCTGCGCAACACCATCGCCCACCCGATGCCCGCCAGCCTGCGCGCGCAACTGCTGGGCTACCTGCGCCAGTTCGAAGAGAAGGCACGTGCCGCCGGCATCGCCCAGGACGAGGTCATGCTCAGCCGCTACGTGCTCTGCACCGCGCTGGACGAAGCCGTGCTCAGCACACCCTGGGGCAGCGGCAGCGACTGGAGCAAGCAGAGCCTGCTGATCACCCTGCACAACGAAGCCTGGGGTGGCGAGAAGGTCTTCCAGCTGCTCGACCATTGCCTGCAGAACCCGCGCCAGCGCCTCAACCTGCTGGAGCTCCTGTACCTGTGCATCAGCCTTGGTTTCGAAGGCCGCTACCGGGTGATGAACGATGGCCGCAGCCAGCTCGAGGCCCTGCGCGAGCGCGTGGCCGGCACCATCCGCAGTACCCACGGCGAGATCGAACGCGAGCTGTCGCCGCACTGGCGCGGCCTGGTGGTGGCGCGTGATCGCCTGCGCCAGTTCCTGCCGCCCTGGGTGGCCGTGGCCATCGGCGCCGCGCTGCTCCTGGCGCTGCTGTTCGGCATGCGCCTGAAGCTGGCCGCCGAAGCCGAGCCGGTGTTCAAGAACCTGCATGCCCTGGGCGACGTCCCGGTGCAGACCATCGACCGCCCGCCGCAACAGCCGAAGATCGTCGAGCGCCCGCGCCTGGCCGGCTTCCTCGCCGATGAGATCCGCCAGCAGAAGGTCGCGGTGGAAGACGCCGTCGACCGTTCGGTGGTGACCATTCGTGGCGACCAGCTGTTCGCCTCCGGCAGCGCCACCATCGCCGACGACTTCCAGCCCCTGCTGCTGCGCATCGCCGAGGCGATCCGCAAGGTGAAGGGCAATGTGCTGGTCATCGGCCACAGCGACAACCGGCCCATCGCCACGCTGCGCTACCCGTCCAACTGGAAGCTGTCCCAGGACCGCGCCCAGCAGGTGATGGACGTGCTCGCGGCCAAGAGCGGCCAACCCGAGCGCTTCCGCGCCGAGGGTCGCAGCGACACCGAGCCGGTCGCATCCAATGACACCGCCGACGGCCGTTCGCGCAACCGTCGGGTGGAGATCACAGTCTTTGCGGAGGGCGTCGAGTGAAGGCGTTTTTCAGTTTCCTCGCCCGCTGGGTGATACCGGTGCTGGGCCTGATCGCCCTCAGCCTGGTGATCTGGTTCGTCGGCCCGCTGATCGCCATCGGCGACGTCGAGCCCCTGGCTTCTGCCACCGTGCGCTGGGTGCTCATCGGCCTGCTGTTCGCGGTGTGGATCGGCTGGCGCGTGCTGCGCATCATCCAGGCCCGTCGCAACGCCGCCAAGGTGATGCAGGGCCTGGTCGCCGTGGCACCGGATGCCGCCAGCGTGGCCACCAGCGAAGAGCTGGCCACCCTAAAGCAGCGCATGGACGAAGCCCTGGTCCTGCTCAAGCGCGCCAAGCTCGGCGGTAGCGAGCGGCGCAACCTCTACGAGCTGCCCTGGTACGTGATCATCGGCCCGCCGGGTTCGGGCAAGACCACCGCGCTGGTCAACTCCGGCCTCAACTTCCCCCTTGCCGAGCAGATGGGCAGTGGCGCCATCCGTGGCGTCGGCGGCACCCGTAACTGCGATTGGTGGTTCACCGACGAAGCCGTGCTGCTCGACACCGCCGGCCGCTACACCACCCAGGACAGCCACGCCCAGGTGGACAAGGCCGCCTGGCTGGGCTTCCTCGACCTGCTGAAGAACCAGCGCAAGCGCCGCCCCATCGACGGCGCCTTCGTGGCCATCAGCCTGTCCGACCTGCTGCTGGGCAGCGAGACCGAGCGCGCCGCCCATGCCCGCGCCATCCGCGCCCGGGTGCAGGAGCTCTACGCCCAGCTCGGCGT
>BATO01000181.1 GCA_000474255.1 Aquipseudomonas alcaligenes MRY13-0052 | reverse complement strand
CATCAGCAGGAAGTCTTCCTGCTGATGCACCCGCAGATCGACCTGGATATCGAGGAAAAGCCCAGCCACGCCATAGTCGAGGCGCTGACCCGGGGCCAGGCGGACCTGGGCGTGCTGGCCGATAGCACCGACATGGCCGGCCTGGAGGCGCGCCCCTTCCGCGTCGACCGCCTGCTGCTGGTGACGCGCCTGGATGACGGCAGCCTCGACGGCGACGGGCCGCTGCACTTCGAGCAGTTGCTCGGCCGCGCCTTCGTCGGCCTGGGCCGTGACAACCCGCTGCAACAGCACATCGCCGGCAAGGCGCTCAACGCCGGTCGCCACCTGGAGCTGCGCCTGCGGGTCAGCGATTTCGATACGGTCTGCAGCCTGGTGGCCCGTGGCGTGGGCATTGCCCTGGTGCCCGAGGCGACGCTGCAGCGCGCCAGGGACCGTCACGCGCTGCGCGCCCTGCCCCTGGCCGATGCCTGGGCCACCCGCCACCTGCACCTCTGCGCCATGCGCTTCGACGCCCTGACACCCCCTGCCGCGCGCCTGGCGCAGACGCTGCTCGCCGGATAACGGGCAAAGAAAAGGCCGCCCGGAGGCGGCCGCAAATGAATCAGGAGCACGATGTGTAGCGCCGAGACTAGGGCGCGATGGCTACCGAATCATGTCGGCGCCATGACCATTGCGTGACGGGCGCCAAGCAGGCGCACCCGTTCAGGGCGGTCTAACCTTCGTCCCCGTACCCGCAACCGTGGAGAACCCCATGCGATCGATCAAGCACCTGCTGGGCGGCGCCCTGCTCGCCGCCACCCTGTTGAGCCAGGGCGCAACGGCGGACCCGCGCGAGCCGATCCATTTCGGCGACCTGACCTGGGAAAGCGGCAGCCTGATCACCGAGATCCTCCGGCTGGTGGTCGAGAAGGGCTACGGCTACCCGACGGACACCCTGCCCGGCAGCACCGTCAGCCTGGAAGCCGCGCTGGCCCAGGACGACATCCAGGTCATCGCCGAGGAATGGCCGGGGCGCAGCCCGGTGTGGATCAAGGCGGAGCAGGAAGGCAAGGTGTTCGCCCTCGGCGATATCGTCAAGAACGCCGACGAAGGCTGGTGGGTGCCGGCCTATGTGATCGAAGGCGACGCCGAGCGCGGGATCAAGGCAGTGGCGCCGGAGCTGCGTTCGGTGCAGGACCTGGCGCGCTACAAGGCGGTGTTCCGCGACCCGGAGTCACCGAACAAGGGGCGCTTCCTCAACAGCCCGACCGGCTGGACCTCCGAAGGCGTCAACAGCCAGAAGCTCAAGGCCTATGGGCTCGAGGGCAGCTACAACAACTTCCGCACCGGCTCCGGAGCGGCCCTGGACGCGGAGATCACCTCGGCCATCCGTCGCGGCCAGCCGGTGCTGTTCTACTACTGGTCGCCGACGCCCCTGCTGGGCCGCTACAAGCTGATCAAGCTGGAAGAGCCGCCCTTCGATGCCGACGCCTGGAAGACCCTGGCCGACGCCAGCCACCCCAAGCCACGCGGCACCCGCTCGCTGCCCGCACGCCTGGCCATAGGCGTTTCCGCCTCCTTTCGCCAGCGCTACCCGCAATTGGCGGAGATGTTCGCCAAGGTGGGCCTGCCCATCGACGGCCTGAACCAGGCACTGGCAACCATGAGTGAGAAACGCCAGCCACCCCGCGACGCTGCGCGCGACTACCTGCGCGCCCATCCCGATGCCTGGAAGAACTGGCTGCCCGAAGAAGCCCGCGCCAAGGTGGCTGCCGGGCTCTGAGAGGTAAAAGACGCACAAACGAAAACGCCGCTCGAATGAGCGGCGTTTTCGTTTAACTGGAGCGGGAAACGAGACTCGAACTCGCGACCCCGACCTTGGCAAGGTCGTGCTCTACCAACTGAGCTATTCCCGC
>BATO01000182.1 GCA_000474255.1 Aquipseudomonas alcaligenes MRY13-0052 | reverse complement strand
TGGCAAGCGATGAACCCGCTCGACCAGCTGGAGCCGCTGATCGCCCCCGACGCCGTGCCCTGGTGGCCGCCCGCGCCGGGCTGGTGGGTGCTTGCCGCCCTGCTGCCGCTGCTGCTCTGGGGGCCTCTGGCGCCTGCGCCACCGCCTGCCCCGCCGGCAACGCGGCGAGCGCGCCGAACAACCCCTGGAGCCGATGCGCGAGGCGGCGCTCAAGGAGCTCGCGCAGCTGCGCAAGCCCTATGACGGCGTACCTGCGGGCCTCTGGCTGCAGCAGCTCAACGGCCTGCTCAAGCGCCTGTGCCGCCTGCACTACCCCAACGACCAAAGCCTCACCCTCAGCGGCCGCGCCTGGCTGGCCTACCTGGACAACCGCTGCCCCGCCGCCGGCCTGACCCGCTGGATGGTGCTGGTGGAGGGCGCCTACCGCCCCGAGTGCAAGCTCGACGACAAGGCCATCGAAGGCCTGACCCAGGCGGTCGACACCTGGATTCGCAAGCATGTTTGAACTCGCCTGGCCGTGGATCTTCCTGCTCGCGCCCCTGCCCTGGCTGTTGCGCGTGCTGCTGCCCCCCGCCGACAGCGGCGAGGCTGCGCTCAAGGTGAGCTTCCTCGGCGAGCTGGAAGCCCTCGCCGGCCGCCGCGCCCGCGCCAACCTGCCGGCCTGGCGCCAGCAGGCCCCCTTCGCCCTGCTCTGGCTGCTGCTGCTGTGCGCCGCCGCACGCCCGGAATGGGTGGGCGAGCCGCAACCCCTGCCGGCCAGCGGCCGCGACCTGCTGGTGGCGGTGGATGTCTCCGGCTCCATGGACTACGCGGACATGGAGCTGGACGGCAAGCAAGTCAGCCGCCTGACCCTGGTCCAGCACCTGATGGGCGAATTCATCGACGGCCGCATCGGCGACCGCATTGGCCTGATCCTCTTCGGCAGCCAGGCCTACCTGCAGGCGCCGCTGACCTTCGACCGCCAGACCGTGCACATCTGGCTCGACGAGGCGCTGATCGGCATCGCCGGCAAGAACACCGCCATCGGCGACGCCATCGGCCTGGCGGTCAAGCGCCTGCGCCAGCGCCCCGCCGATAGCCGCGTGCTGGTACTGGTCACCGATGGCGCCAACACCGGTGGCGAGATCGAACCGCTCACCGCCGCACGCCTCGCCGCCGAGGAGCAGGTGAAGATCTACACCATCGGCATCGGTGCCGACCCGGAACAGGGCGGCGTGCTCGGCATGTTCGGCCTCAACCCCGGCCTGGACCTGGACGAACCCACCCTGCGCAGCATCGCCGAGCAGACCGGCGGCCGCTATTTCCGCGCCCGCTCCAGCAAGGAGCTGGAAGAGATCGAACACGCCCTGGACCAGCTCGAACCCGTTTCGCAACTGCCCAGCCAGGCCCGCCCGGCCCTGGCGCTGTATTCCTGGCCGCTGGCCGGCGCCATGCTGTTGAGCCTGCTGCTGATCAGCCGTGAGCTCTGGCCCCACGCGCTGCAGCAACGCCCGCAGTGGCTGCGGAGACGCCCATGAGCGAACTCTGGCCCCACTGGCTGCGCCCCTTCTGGCTGCTCCTGTTGCCGCTGCTGGCCTGGCTGATCTGGCAGCTCTGGCACCGCGAGCGCCGCAGCGGTCGCTGGCAGCAACTGCTGCCCATCGCCTTCCAGCCCTGGTTGCTGGGCGGTGGCCGGGAACGCAGCAGCCGCCTGCCATGGATCGCCTTGGGCCTGGCCTGGAGCCTGGGCCTGCTGGCACTGATCGGCCCCAGTTGGCAGCGGGTGGAGCAAAGCACGCAGAAGCGCGCCGACCCGCTGGT
>BATO01000183.1 GCA_000474255.1 Aquipseudomonas alcaligenes MRY13-0052 | reverse complement strand
GGCCGCTTCCTGGGCTTCGGCCGAATCGTTGGCGCGTTGTTCGGGGCTGCGGGTATCGGTGAACACCAGCAGCAGGTAGCGGCTGCGGTTCAGCGCAGCGGTGGGCACGGCACGGACGATGGCGAAAGGCTGGCCGGAGTCGTGGATGACTTCCTTGACCGTCGCCACCGGGTAGCCGGCGGGGAAGCGCTGGCCAAGGCCGGAACTCACCAGCAGGTCGCCTTCCTTGATGTCCGCGGTATCGGCCACATGGCGCAGCTCCAGGCGTTCCGGGTTACCGGTGCCGCTGGCGATGGCGCGCAGGCCGTTGCGGTTCACCTGAACCGGAATGCTGTGGGTGGTATCGGTGAGCAGCAGGACGCGGGCGGTGTAGGGCATCACCTCCACCACCTGGCCCATCAGGCCACGGGCGTCGAGCACCGGCTGGCCGAGGAACACGCCGTCCTTCTCGCCCTTGTCCACCAGAATGCGGTGGGTGAAGGGGTTCGGGTCGACGCCGATCAGCTCGCCCACCAGAACCTTGTCGTCCACCAGGGCGGAGGAGTTGAGCAGCTCGCGCAGGCGCACGTTCTGCTCGGTCAGGGCCGCCAGCTTCTGCAGGCGACGCTGCATCAGCAGGCCTTCGGCCTTGAGCTTCTCGTTCTCGGCGATCAGGGTGCTGCGGCTGGTGAACTGGTCGCTGACGCCATCCCAGAGTCGCACCGGCAAATCCGCCAGCCAATAGAAGGGCGTCAGCACGAGGCCCATCTGGCTGCGTGCTGGTTTCAACGTGTCGAAGCGGGCATCGACCACCATCAAGGCGGCAGAAAGCACGGCGAACGCCAACAGGCGCACGCCGAGCGAAGGTCCCTTGGCGAATAGCGGTTTTATGACCCGCTCCTCAGGTGCAATGGCTCTCCAACCTTACTCGGTGGAGAGCAGGTCCATTGCGTGACGATCCATCATTTCCAGGGCACGACCACCACCACGGGCCACGCAGGTCAGCGGGTCCTCGGCGACGATCACCGGCAGGCCGGTTTCCTGGGACAGGAGCTTGTCGAGATCGCGCAGCAGCGCGCCACCACCGGTCAGCACCAGGCCGCGCTCGGCGATGTCGGAAGCCAGCTCCGGCGGGGATTGTTCCAGGGCGCTCTTGACCGCCTGGACGATGGTCGCCAGGGATTCCTGCAGCGCTTCCAGAACCTCGTTGGAGTTCAGGGTGAAGCTGCGCGGTACGCCTTCGGCCAGGTTGCGGCCACGGACGTCGATCTCGCGGACTTCGCCACCCGGGAAGGCGGTGCCGATTTCCTGCTTGATGCGCTCGGCGGTGGATTCACCGATCAGGCTGCCGTAGTTGCGGCGCACGTAGGTGACGATGGACTCGTCGAAACGGTCGCCGCCAACCCGTACGGATTCGGCGTAGACCACGCCGTTGAGGGAGATCAGGGCGATCTCGGTGGTGCCACCGCCGATGTCGACGACCATGGAACCACGGGCCTCTTCGACCGGCAGGCCGGCACCGATGGCCG
>BATO01000184.1 GCA_000474255.1 Aquipseudomonas alcaligenes MRY13-0052 | reverse complement strand
ACCCCTTTGGCGATACCTCGTCCGTCTTCCAGCAGTTGGCCACGCTGGCCAAGGCACAGTCGGGCTACTTTCCGCTGGGGCGCAATGGCCTGTGGCATGGCGGGGTGCATTTCGATTCAGGCACGGCGGGCACGGCGGGCCCTCAAGGCCAGAGCTTCGTGCGTTGCCTGGCCGATGGTGAGGTGATCGCCTATCGCATTCCCGAGCAAACGCCTAAGACCACGTTCTTCCCGGCACCAGGCGTGATCATGAAGGCACCCTTCGCCACGGGCTTCGTGTTGGTCCGCCACCGTCTGGAGGCCCCGAAGATCGAAGGCGTCGCCGACACGCCCCCCAGCCTAATCTTCTACAGCCTGTACATGCACCTCGCGGACTGGGCGAGCTATCTGGCGGACCCTGACAAACCACGGCCAGCGTTCTGGCCGGAGTCGAACCAGTACCGGGTAAAGACGGATACAGACTTCAGTCCTGTCCGTGCTGGCGAAAGAGGCCTCAACCTCAGGCACGCTCCGACTCAGGGCAAGACCATCGGCTTTCTACCGCAAGGCACTGCCATAAACGTCAGCGGTGAAGGTGCCTATCGCAAAGTCGAGGGCATCAAGGGGCCGGTGAAACTGCAAAACCCAGACGGCACCTTGCAAGGCTATGTCGGCTTCAGTGCATTGCTGGACCTGGGCGGTGGAGCCTATCAGGTCAATACGACCCGTGATGCGCTGCGGGTGCGACCCACACCGGACACCTCACGCGACAAGATCTTCGAATTGCCCAGCGGCACGGAAATCACCATCAGTGGAGAAGGCGACTTCCGCAAACTGGAAAGCGTCGTCCAGTACGTACATCTCGCTTCGCTGGAGGGTGAGCGCGTACCCGAACGGGGGAAGGTCGTGGTGCTGGACAGGCCCCGCCCGATCAAGGCCGGCGACCTTATCGGTCACCTCGGCCCCTACCAGGAGAGCAATGAGGAGGCCCCTCATGAGCGATTGCACCTGGAAGTCTTCGCCTGTGAAAACGTGGAGGCCTTCTTCGCTCGAAGCCGCCAATGGGCAGACCAAATGCCCGCGACAGCCAGAACCTGGCTGAAGCTGGAAAAGGGCACGAAGGTCGTCGTCCACCAGCCAGGCCACAGCCACTCGGCTCCGCCGAACCTTGGCGATCCCCATGTTGCGAGCGGTGCGAAGTTGCTGATCCCGCGTACCGAACTGGACGGCCTGTCGGCAGATAGAAAGATCGCCGTACCCGCCACTGAGACGTCCAAGGCCAGGAACTGGTATCGCCTGGATGACCTGTTGATCGACGCAGCGGGCAAGGACATCCCCATGGGGTGGATCTGCGATGAAGTCGGTGTAACGCCCTGGGTCAACCCCTGGTCGTGGGACGGCTATGAAGTCATCTACAACGACGACCCGCCACAGAACGCCCTGGCCCACTTCCTGTTGAACATGGGCGATTACTTTGATGGCAAGGAAATGGAGCAGTGGAAGCCCCTGGCCGATGCATCAGACAAA
>BATO01000185.1 GCA_000474255.1 Aquipseudomonas alcaligenes MRY13-0052 | reverse complement strand
CCGCGTAGCCCTGCTGCTTGGCGCGCTCGAACAGCTCGGCGGCGCTGGAGGCCCCGCGGCTGGAAGCTGAAGTTTGGACAGGGCAGTGCAGCTCGGCGTACCCGGCGCTCATAGCGAACCACCCGAGCAGGGTGAAGGGCCCGATCTCCCCCGCCGGGCACCAGGCCCACGGCGCGGCGGCCGTCGCGGGTCTCCAGCTGGTAGTAGTCGCGGCGCTGGTCGTCGCCATCCCACCAGCCGGACTCCACCCGCTCCGGCCCGGCGAGGATGCGCGGGGCGAACTCGCGCAGCGGCTGGCCCTCGCGCAGCAGCCAGCCGGGCCGAGGCGGCCCCTGCAGCAGCGGCCCGGCCTGGCCGTCCACACCCAGGCGCCAGGCATGCTCGGGGCGGTGGTCGGCATGGGCCTGCAGGCCGCGCACGGCGTCATCGCCCAGGCGCGCCCGCAGGCGTTCGCGCAAGGCTTCCCAGGGCAGGTTCTGCTGCGGGCGCGGGTCGAACAGCTCGCGGTGCTCGGGCACGAAGCGCGGCAGGTCACGGGCCTGCAGGCGCATGCCGCGCACCGGCGCCACCACCTGCAACTGCTCCAGGCGGCCACGGGCCAGTTCGAAGAGCATCGCCGGGTCGCGCTCGGCCCCCAGCAGGCCCACCGGCACCTGGCTGTCCGCCTGGCTGGCGTGTTCCAGGTGCAGGACGAAGCGCTGCACGCCGCTGTCGCGCCCGGCGAGGAAGGCGGCGAGGTCCGAGGTGAGGCGGCGCAGGGGGAACAGCAGCGCCTGGTTGGATTCCACCTCGAAGTTCAGCTCGATACGGCCATTGAATTCATCTGGCGGCAGGTAGCAGTCCAGGACCACGGCACGGCTGCCCTGCAGTTCGTCCAGGTGCTGCAGCACCCGTGCGGGGAAGCGCTTGGCCAGGGTCTCGCGCGGCAGCGCCATCACCTGTTTCAGGCGGCGCAACCCCATGCGCCCCAGGGCCGTGGCCACCTCGGGCTCGAAGCCGGCACGCTCCACCGGGAGACGCTCCAGGGCCTCACGCAGGGCTGTGCCCTCCGCCACCGCCAGGCCGTCGTGGGCGTTGGCCAGGATGCGCGCCGCCACCGGGTTGGGGGCCACGACGATGCGATGGCGGAAGCCCAGCGCCGTCAGCTCTTCGCGCAGGCGTGCCTCGAAACGCGGCCAGGGGCCGAACAGGCCGAGGCTGGAGGCGATCTCCACCAGCAGCACACGGGGGTAGCGCAGGCTCACATGGGAGCTGAAGCCATAGCCCCAGGCAGCGAGAAAGCGCTGCCAGTGCTCGATCTCCGCGGCGTCGTACTCGGCCTGGGCGAAATCGCGGGTCAGCGCGTGGGCGGCGGTCAGGCCCATGCCCGCGCGCAGGCCCAGGGCCCGGGCGGCGGGGTTCACCGCCTGCAGCACGCGGCGCTGGGGCGTACCGGTGAGCAGGGCCAGGGGCGCCTCGGGGTCGTCGCGGCGGCGCAGTA
>BATO01000186.1 GCA_000474255.1 Aquipseudomonas alcaligenes MRY13-0052 | reverse complement strand
AGAGCGAGGTGGACCTGGATCGCCTGCTGCAGGACATGCCCGAGGTCACCGATCTGCTCGATACCGAGGACGGCGCGCCGGTGATCCGCATGATCAACGCCCTGCTGACCCAGGCCGCACGGGACGAGGCCAGCGACATCCATATCGAGCCCTTCGAGACCCACTCGGTGGTGCGCTACCGGGTGGACGGCGCGTTGCGTGACGTGGTCGCACCGCGCAAGGCGCTGCACGCGGCGCTGGTGTCGCGGATCAAGATCATGGCGCAGCTGGACATCGCCGAGAAACGCCTGCCCCAGGACGGCCGCATCGCCCTGCGCGTGGCCGGCCGGCCCATCGACGTGCGCGTCTCCACCGTGCCCACCGGCCACGGCGAGCGGGTGGTGATGCGCCTGCTGGACAAGCAGGCCGGGCGCCTGCGCCTGGAGACCCTGGGCATGGCGCCGACACTGCTGGAGCAGCTCGACCGGCTGATCCGCCAGCCCCACGGCATTGTGCTGGTCACCGGGCCCACCGGCAGCGGCAAGACCACCACCCTCTACGCCGCCCTGGCACGGCTGGACGCCGCCACCAGCAATATCCTCACGGTGGAAGACCCGGTGGAATACGACCTGCCCGGCATCAGCCAGATCCAGGTCAACGCGCGCATCGACATGAGCTTCGCCCTGGCCCTGCGCGCCATCCTGCGCCAGGACCCGGACATCATCATGATCGGCGAGATCCGCGACCTGGAGACGGCGCAGATCGCCGTGCAGGCCTCCCTCACCGGGCACCTGGTGCTGGCCACGCTGCACACCAACGACGCGGTTTCGGCCGTCACCCGCCTCACCGACATGGGCGTGGAGCCCTTCCTGCTGGCCTCCAGCATGCTCGGCGTGCTCGCCCAGCGCCTGGTGCGCCGCCTGTGCAACCAGTGCCGCGAGCCCGACCCGGCCTTTCCCGGGCAGTGGCGCGCGGTGGGCTGTGCCGCCTGCAACAACACCGGCTACAGCGGCCGTACCGGCATCCACGAACTCTTCGTGATCGACGACGACATCCGCCGCCTGATCCACCAGGGCGAGGCCGAGCAGAGCCTGCGCGAGGCCGCCCGCGCCGCCGGCATGGCCAGCATGCGCGAGGACGGCGAGCGTTGGGTGCAGGGCGGCTTCACCACGCCCGAGGAAATCCTCCGCGTCACGAGGGACGCCTGATGAACCGCTACCGTTTCGAGGCCGCCGACGCCAGCGGCCGCATCGAGAGCGGCACCCTGGAGGCCGACAGCCCGCGCGGCGCCATGGGTCTGCTGCGCACCCGCGGCCTGACGCCCCTGGAGCTGACCGAGGAGGCCGCTGCCGGCAGCACCGGCGGCGGCCTGTTCGCGCCGCGGCTGTCCGATGGCGACCTGGCCTGGGCCACGC
>BATO01000187.1 GCA_000474255.1 Aquipseudomonas alcaligenes MRY13-0052 | reverse complement strand
TCGGGCTGTTCGAGTGAGTGTGGAGGGGCGGAGCACTATCTACGTCGCAGGCTCAGGGCCTAAGGGTGGACACGACTTCCAGCCCCTCCCCCGATGATCAGTCGGGAACTATTACCCCTGAAGGGGTAGTTAGTCGAGATACAAGGGTGGGCTTCAGCCCACCGCTCTTCGCTGCGCAGCCCTTGGTGGCTCACTGTGGATTTTGGTTGCGCGGGGCGTTCTCGGTGCGCGCGGCACACCCTACGCGGGGTTGTGGCTGCTGCGGCATTCTGGGGGGAGCGAAACCTATCGATGCGGTGCTTGGGCGCTACGACGTGACCATCCTGGCTCTTGCCCGACTCCGCCTTCAACCCACCGGTAACGTCGCTGGTGGGCTGAAGCGGAGCGCCGCCCGGCCCACCCTACGGGGGCACCCACTCCCAGCCACGCTTGGGCTTTTCTTCCAGCTTTACGCTTCCGGCTTCCAGCTATCCAAGCCCCTCACATGCATAGGCTGGGCACCCACTCCCAGCCACTCAGGACCCTTTCTTGCCGCTTGCAACGTGAAGCTTGTCGCTGCTTCTAAGTCGCCAGACCGATGCCGCGGAGAATGACGGCGGTGACGGTCTGCACGGCGCGTTCGAACTGCTGGTCGTTCAGCGGCTGGTGATTGTTGAGCACCATCACCTGGTGGTCGAAGTCGGCGTAGTGCTGGGTCGAGGCCCAGATCATGTAGAGCAGGCTGGAGGGTTCGACCGGGAGGATGCGCTTGCTCTCGACCCACTGGCGGATCTTTTCTTCCTTGAGCTTGGCCCAGTCGTAGAGGGGGCCGTCGAGGGCTTCCTTGAGCTGCGGGGCGCCGTGGATGACTTCGGCGGCCCAGACCTTGGAGCCATGGGGGCGGGTGCGCGAGCGGTTCATCTTGGCGCGGATGTAGCTGGTCAGCGCGACGCTGGGGTCGTCGAACATCTCGAAGCAGGTGCCGTCCTGCTCCCACTCTTCCAGCAGGCTTTGCAGCACGGCGCGGTAGAGGTCTTCCTTGGTCGCGAAGTAGTAATGCAGGTTGGACTTGGGCAGGCCGACTTCCTGGGCGATGTCTTGCATGGAGGTGGCGGCGAAGCCCCGCTCGGCGAAGACCTTTTCGGCGGCCAGGAGGATCTTCTCGGTGTTCTTGATGCGGATGCCGATCTTGCGGTTACTGCTCATCGATCCCTCGGGCTGCACGGACTGAAGCCGGGCAAACATATCACCGAACCCGGCGCGGGCACGAGCCCGACGCGCGAGGTGCCCCGCCGCCGTGGCGGCGACGGGGCGGGGCTGGATCAGAAGTGCACTTTGACCAGAAGGCTGGCGGTGTTCTGGTCGGTGCCGCCGAGGATGTCGTCGCCGAGGAAGCTGTCG
>BATO01000188.1 GCA_000474255.1 Aquipseudomonas alcaligenes MRY13-0052 | reverse complement strand
GCCGCCGTCCAGGCGCTCCAGGGCAACTTCGAGGGCGCTGCCAACACCATCAAGGATGGCGTCTCCGACATCAGCGAGGGGGTCGGCGAGACCAAGGACGACCTGACCAAGCTGTGGAATGGCGAGTACGGCGAGCAGGCGATGGCCGATCGTGCCCAAGCCGCCGCCGACCAGTTCGACGCCGCAGTCTCCGGCATGGGCGAGTCCGCCGGTGAGGCGCAGCAGCACGCCGACGACCTGACCGACATTCAGAAGCAGCTGCTCAACGACTCCAAGGCCTACCTGGCCGAGCAGGTGAAGCTGGAGAGCAAGGCCAATGCCGACCTGACCGCAGCGAAGAAGGCCCAGCTCGACACCGCCAAGCGCTACAAGGACGCCCTGGCAAAGGTCAACGCCGGACCTGCTGGCGAGGCCAGCTTCAGCCAGGCCAGCTTGCTGAAGGTAGCCGCCCGCGATGCGCTGTCCTCCAACGACCTTGAGGGCGCCAAGACCAAGGCCCAGGCCGCGCTCGACGTGCTGCAGAAGATCCAGGAGGAAGGCGGCAACACCTACGGCTTCGCCGGGATCATCAAGGAGCTCCAGGCGATCGAGGAGTCGGCGGACAAGATCAAGCTGGACAAGGCTGAGAAGTCCGTCGAAGAGGCGAAGGCGTCGGTCAAGGAGCTGAAGGCCGAGATCGCTGAGGTTACCAACGTGAAGGTGACCATCAACCTCCCGGACGAGGAGGTGAACGCGATCATGGAGAAGTTCAAGAAGCTGGGCGAGAGCATCGGCCAGAGCCTGACCGTCACCCCGAAGATCAACGCCCCAGCCACCGCAGGCGGCACATCGGTTCCCATCCAGGCCAACGCCCAGGGCGGCCCATCCGGGGCGCCGGTACCGGAACCAGCGACAGCATCTTGTCGTGGCTCTCCAACGGCGAGTTCGTCGTCCGCGCGGCCGCGGTGCAGAAGTACGGTGTGGGGATGTTGTCCGCGCTGAACGGAATGCAGCTGCCGCGCTTCGCCGCTGGGGGCCTAGTTGGCAGCGCGGCGGCCGCGGGTGGAGGCGGCGGGGTAGGGAGCCTGGGCACCGTGATTCTCCAGTTCCCCGACGGAACCCGCCACACGCTGTACGGCGATCAACCAACCATCGAAGGGCTTGGCGCCCGCAACGAAGCCCGCAAGTTCGGGGATAGAGGGGTCAGCTGATGGAAGTGAAACTCGGCGGCCTGGCCGTCACTCCGCTCGCCAGCGGCGGCTTCCCAGAGCAGAGCTACCAGTCGGCCGGCGACGGCGTCACGGAGGACCGCCGCACCGGCGG
>BATO01000189.1 GCA_000474255.1 Aquipseudomonas alcaligenes MRY13-0052 | reverse complement strand
TGTATGGATCAACCACATGGGTAACAAAAGAGTTCAGTCACATGGGTGACACTTTCAAGGATAGATAACCCTCCTTCTGCTCTTGCTCATCTACGCGACCAATCACAACCGGGCCGAAATGCACGGCCCAGAGTTCTTCACCAATCTGCTCCAATCCAATCTGTTCGTGCTTGAGCAGGTGCCCTACGTAGATACGTAGTCCCCTTCGATTGAGGATGCCGTTGCAATCTGCCCGATAGACTTCGACATGGCCCGGATACGTCAGCTCCGGCAACTGTTCTGGATAAGTACGTGGTGACTCCTTGTAGCACTGGCTGGGTGTCTGCTGCTTCAGGGCCTCATGAGGTCTCTGCTGGTTGTAGTTCTGAATGAACTCATCGAAGCGCTGCTGTTGCTCTGCCATGTGCGCCGCCACAGGCTGGGTGACTGCTCGCTTCAAGGTTCGGTGCATGCGCTCATGCCGCCCATTCTGCTCAGGCCGCCCCGGGGCTATGCGCTCCGGAATGATCCCCAGACGTAGCCACCAGATCGATAGCTGGGTCAGGCCAGTTCTGCCCGTACTGGCAAACGGTGTTCCGTTGTCGGTCCGCAGGCGCAGTGGCAGCCCATGGCAACGAAACAGCCGCTCAAAGGCTGCCTTGGTCTCCTCCAGTCGTGTCCCTGCCATGCCCTCGCAGGCCAGGAGGTATCGGCTGGCATGATCCATAACCGTCAGGGGGTAGCACCATTTACCGTCCTGGGTCAGAAACTGGCCTTTGTAATCTGCGCTCCAGAGCTCATTGGGCTCGTGGGTCGTCTTCAGCGGTTTTGGATAACTCGGTACCCGGCGGCGAACTCGTCGGGGGGCGATAAGGCCCTCCAGTTTGAGGATGGTGTAGATCGTGGTCCTGGAGGGACTCTGGCCGGGGTAACGTCGCTCAACCAGCGCCTGGATTTTCTTGGGCCCTAGCTCAACCTCCGAGCGCCGTCGCAAGTCGAGGATGTACTCGCGAATGACATAGGGAGTTCGCTCCTGCTCGTGACGCTTTCGGCTCTGCTCGGCAAGCCCTTGCATGCCGGCTTGCTTGTAACGCTCAACCCACTTGTAGCCTGTCTTGCGGCTAATGCCGAAATGCTCACAAAGCCCACTGAAGCTGCTCACCTGCCTGAGGTAATCAGCGATGAACAATACTTTTTCGTCCATAGGTTTCAGCTCTCGCCAAGGCATGGGGCGCCCTCCTGAGGGAACCCCGCTAGGTTAAAAACTGTTACCCATGTGGTTGAACCGATTTGTCACCTATGTGGGTGAGTCATACC
>BATO01000190.1 GCA_000474255.1 Aquipseudomonas alcaligenes MRY13-0052 | reverse complement strand
GGCTCCAGTTCTTCACCGCCGGCAAGTCGCTTGGCGGCGGCGGTTCTGGCGTCGGAGTCGGTGCGGGAGACACCGCGGTCACCGATACGGTGGAAGGCGCGGGAGGTCCGTCGCGCCAGCGACGGTACTCATCCCTCATCGCGTCATAGAGATCGAGAATGAACAAGGGGCACGCTCCTAACGGCATAGGTACGAGAAGCCTGTGAGGCTGGCGGTGGTATGCCCCGCATGCAGCCAAGGTCCGCAACCACATGAGTACAAGATGGCGAGCCTGCATCCGGGGCAAGACAGTAGGCTGAAAACCCCGATGGGCTGGGAATAGGGAAAAGCCCCCAAAGGGCTCGGGAAGCGTCCGAAGCAGGCATCGGCGCGCGGGAACTATCTGATGTACAGGACGAGGCTCGCCTTGTTCAGTGGGTCCCGCGTACGCGGGGATGTCGGTGCACTGGAACTTCCCTGCTCGCCTCGTCACCCTCGCGAACGCGGGGGCCCATTCGACGGAGAGCTCGCTACTGCACCAGTTGGTTGATCTCGATGATGGGCAACAGCACGGCCATGACGATGGTCAGCACCACGCCGCCCATGACCACGATCATCAGTGGCTCCAGCAGCGCGGTCATGCCCATGGCGCGGCGTTCGATGTCGCGGGAGAGGGTCTGCGCGGCGCGGTCGAGCATGGGCGGCAGGGAGCCGGTCTTCTCGCCGCTGGCGATGAGGTGGATGAGGATGGGCGGGAACACACCGCCGGCCTTCAGCGCGCTGGCCAGGCTGATGCCCTCGCGCACGGCGAGGGTGGCGTCGGCCACGCAGGCGGCCAGGCGGTCGTTGGCCAGGGTTTCACGGGCGGCGTCGAGGGCGCGCAACAGCGGCACGCCGGCGCTGCCGAGAATCGCCAGGGTGGAGGCGAAACGCGCGGTGTTCACACCCAGCACGAAGCGCCCCAGCAGGGGCAGGCGCAACACCCGGGCGTGCCAGGCCAGGCGCGCGGCGGCGTCGCGCAGGTACATCCGCCAGCCCCAGAAGGCCCCGGCGATACCGGCGAAGCAGACCACGCCCCAAGCCCGCACGAAGTCGCTGGCCTGGAGCATCACCCGGGTCAGCGCGGGCAGGTCCTGGCGCGCCTGGGAGAAGGCGCTGACCACCTGGGGCACGACGAAGCCGAGGAGGAAGACGACGATGCCGATGGACACCAGCCCCACCACCGCCGGGTAGATGAAGGCGGTGAGGATCTTGCCGCGCAGGTTGTTGC
>BATO01000191.1 GCA_000474255.1 Aquipseudomonas alcaligenes MRY13-0052 | reverse complement strand
GAACGTAACAAACCGCACGTCAACGTTGGCACCATTGGTCACGTTGACCATGGCAAAACCACTCTGACCGCTGCTCTGACCAAAGTCTGCTCCGAGACCTGGGGTGGTTCTGCTCGTGCGTTCGACCAGATCGACAACGCGCCGGAAGAGAAAGCTCGCGGTATCACCATCAACACCTCCCACGTTGAGTACGACTCGGCGATCCGTCACTACGCTCACGTTGACTGCCCCGGTCACGCTGACTATGTGAAGAACATGATCACCGGTGCTGCTCAGATGGACGGCGCGATCCTGGTTTGCTCCGCTGCTGACGGCCCCATGCCGCAGACCCGCGAGCACATCCTGCTGTCCCGTCAGGTAGGCGTTCCTTACATCGTCGTGTTCCTGAACAAGGCCGACATGGTTGACGACGCCGAGCTGCTGGAACTGGTCGAAATGGAAGTTCGCGATCTGCTGAACACCTACGACTTCCCGGGCGACGACACTCCGATCGTTATCGGTTCCGCGCTGATGGCGCTGGAAGGCAAAGACGACAACGAAATCGGCGTTTCCGCTGTTCGTAAGCTGGTGGAAACTCTGGATACCTACATTCCGGAGCCGGTTCGTGCCATCGACCAGCCGTTCCTGATGCCGATCGAAGACGTGTTCTCCATCTCCGGCCGCGGTACCGTGGTTACCGGTCGTGTTGAGCGCGGCATCGTCAAGGTCCAGGAAGAAGTGGAAATTGTTGGTATCCGTGATACCTCCAAAACCATCTGCACCGGTGTTGAAATGTTCCGCAAGCTGCTCGACGAAGGTCGTGCTGGTGAGAACGTTGGTATCCTGCTGCGCGGCACCAAGCGTGACGACGTAGAGCGTGGTCAGGTTCTGGCCAAGCCGGGCACCATCAAGCCGCACACCAAGTTCGAGTGCGAAGTGTACGTACTGTCCAAAGAGGAAGGTGGTCGTCACACCCCGTTCTTCAAGGGCTACCGCCCGCAGTTCTACTTCCGCACCACCGACGTTACCGGTAACTGCGAGCTGCCGGAAGGCGTGGAAATGGTAATGCCGGGCGACAACATCAAGATGGTTGTCACCCTGATCGCTCCGATCGCCATGGAAGACGGTCTGCGTTTCGCGATTCGCGAAGGCGGCCGTACCGTTGGCGCCGGCGTGGTTGCCAAGATCTTCGAGTAATCGAA
>BATO01000192.1 GCA_000474255.1 Aquipseudomonas alcaligenes MRY13-0052 | reverse complement strand
GATCAGGAGGAGCTCACATGCCCAGTGTCATTGGTGTCGACATTGCCAAGCACACGTTTGATATCGCCACCCTGCAGGCGAACGGCAAGTACCGCACCAAGGCCAAGTTGGCCAACAGCGAGGCGGGCTTTCGCACGCTGCAGGAGTGGCTGAACAAGCACAGCGAGGCGGGTGCCTGGGTCGTGATGGAAGCCACCGGCATCCACCATGAAGCCCTGGCCGAATGGCTGCTGGAGCAGAACTATCGGGTCTGCGTCCTCAACCCTGCGCAGATCGCCCACTACGCCCGCAGTCAGCTGCAGCGCGTGAAAACTGACAAGGTCGACGCCAAGCTGATCGCCGAGTACGGCGAGCGCCACCAAGATGAGCTACGGCCCTGGCAGCCTGAACCTCGCGCCATACGGCGCCTGAAAGCACTGATGCGGCGCCTGGCGGATCTGCAGGAAATCCAGCAGATGGAGAGCAATCGCCTGGAGGTGGCCGATACCAGCGTGCAGGAGTCGATCCGCTCAGTGTTGCGGCACATCGAGCAACAGATCGAGGAAACCCTCAAAGCCATCAACGACCACATCGACAATGACCCGGATCTGCGTGGCAAACGTGATCTGTTGACCAGCATCGATGGCATCGCGGACAAGACAGCCGCCCTGATCCTGGCGGAGCTGGGCGACCCTCATCGCTTCACCAGCAGCCGCGCGATTACCGCCTTTGCCGGGCTCAACCCGCGTTTGCAGGAGTCTGGTAAGTACCGGGGGCAGACCCGCATTTCCAAGATGGGCTCATCGCGGCTGCGTGCCGGGCTGTACATGCCTGCCGTTTGCGCCCTGCAGCACAACGGGGCGATCAAAGCGATGAGAGAACGCCTCAGAGCCAAGGGCAAGACCGGCATGCAGATCATCTGTGCAGCGATGCGTAAGCTGCTGAACATCGCTTATGGCGTCTTGAAATCGGGCCAGCCGTACGACGTAAAACTGGCCCTTGCTCACTAGGGATCAAGACGGTATCTAC
>BATO01000193.1 GCA_000474255.1 Aquipseudomonas alcaligenes MRY13-0052 | reverse complement strand
CCGTAGCTGCTGGTGAAGGCGCCACTGAAGTTGGTGGTGGCGTTGAGTGCCAGGTTGGTCTCGTCCACCTGCAGGCTGCCCAGCTGGGCCTGGCCGGCATTGATGGTCGGGGCATCGTCCTTGAAGCTGATGGCATTGCCGAGGTTGAGGGTGGCGCTGTTGGCATCACCGTCCTTGTCGGTGATGGTCGCCACCAGTTTCACCAGGTCCGCGGCGGAGAGGCTGCTTTCCTGATCGGGGCCGGTGTTCGGCGAATGGACGATGGCGCGCACCTGATCGAGGGTGACCTTGCCGCTGGCATCCACCGTGACCTTGAAGGCGACGGCACCGGTGTCGCTGCCGACACGGCCCACCACTTCACCGCCTTCGAGGTACAGCTTGATGTCGCTGCCGGTGGCGGTGTCCTTCAGGCCGCTGTCGACGCCCTGGGATTTCACATCCAGGGCATAGGTGGTGGTGCCGGCGCCATCAGCGCCGTAGCTCTTGATGAAGGCGGAGCTGAAGTCCGTGGTGCTGTTGCTGCCGAGGAAGGTTTCATCCACCTGCAGGCTGTCAGCCGGAATTTCGGCCGCACGGATGCTGGGCGCGTCATCCTTGAAGCTGATGGCGTTGCCCAGGTTGAGGCTGGCGCTGCTGGCGTCACCGTCCTTGTCGGTGATGGTCGCCACCAGTTTCACCAGGTCGGCCGCAGACAGGCCGGTGGCCTGGTCCGGCCCGGTATTGGGCGAGTGCACGATGGCACGCACCTGGTCGAGGGTGACATTGCCCGAAGCATCCACCGTGACCTTGAAGGCGACGGCGCCGGTGTCGCTGCCGACACGGCCCACCACTTCGCCGCCCTCCAGGTACAGCTTGATGTCGCTGCCGGTGGCGGTGTCTTTCAAGCCGCTGTCAGCTCCCTGGGCTTTCACCTCCAGCGTGTAGCCGATGCTGCCGGCACCGTCGGCA
>BATO01000194.1 GCA_000474255.1 Aquipseudomonas alcaligenes MRY13-0052 | reverse complement strand
AGCGCCGGCCAGGCCGTTGGCAGCTTCACCTACAGCGTCAACGACGGCACCGTCACCGTCAGCGGCCAGGTCGCCCTGGGCGTGAACCCGGTGAACGACCTGCCGGTGATGAACGACGCATCCGTCAACGTGGACGAAGACAGCAGCCTCACCAGCCAGCTGAACGCCACCGACGCCGATGGCGACACCCTGACCTACACCCTCAAGTCCGGCACCAGCAACGGTACGCTGGTCCTGGATACCGCCACCGGCGAGTACACCTACAAGCCCAACGCCAACTACAACGGTCCGGACTCCTTCACCGTCACCGTCAACGACGGCAAGGGCGGCGTGGTCGACGCCGTGGTGCAAATCACCGTCAACCCGATCAACGACGCGCCGACTGCCAACCCGGCCAACCTGAGCACCGCCGAGGACACGCCGATCAACGGCAAGGTGGATGCCCGCGACATCGACGGCGACACCCTCACCTACCGCATCGCCAGCGGCAATGGCCCGCAGAACGGCACGCTCACCCTCTTCTCCGACGGCAGCTACAGCTACCGGCCGAACAAGGACTACAACGGGCCCGATGCCTTCACCGTCACCATCAGCGACGGCAAGGGCGGCACCACCACCAGCCTCATCAGCATCAACGTGATTCCGGTCAACGATGCACCGGTCACCGCTGACCAGGCCAAGGAAACCGACGAAGACCAGAGCGTCAGCGGCAAGATCGTCGCCAGCGACGTGGACGGCGACAAGCTGACCTACGTCATCCAGGCCGGCGTCGACCACGGCTCGCTGCTGCTCAACACCGTCACCGGCGAGTACACCTACACGCCGAAC
>BATO01000195.1 GCA_000474255.1 Aquipseudomonas alcaligenes MRY13-0052 | reverse complement strand
TGTATAGACCGGAGACATGGTGGACACATGTGCGGGGACATGGTTGACACATTATGGTCCGTAGTCAGGGTTGTTCAGGTCGATAGTTCGTAGAAATTGATGGCAGAAGTACACGTCGTACAACGCCTCGCTTTCAGGCCTGGGACGTATAGCGATCAGGTGCCCAGCAAGCCCCTTGGCGATGCGGAAGTAGTGTTTTCTAAAGCGGAATCGGCTGTGATAAACCTTTGTCACTTCGTCATCCAGGGCATATTCGAAGTCCTCCAGTTTTTCTGGAAATGGCCAGGGGCTTGTGCGGTATCGCTCCATGGGAACCTGATAGCCTAGCGCTTCGTGGGGCCGTTGAAGGTTGTAGATCTCCCTCCATTGATCGAAAGCAGCCTGGGCTTCGATCAAGTCGTGAAAGTGCTTTCCCTTGAGTACTTCAGCTTTGAGCGCGCGATGAAAGCGCTCGTTTTTGCCATTGGTTTGTGGATGGTAAGGCCGGCTGAAGCTCAGGCGAATGCCCAGCCGGACCAGCCAAACACCCAGCTCGGATAGTTCACCCGGATTACGTGGCGAGCCCCAAGGGGAGCCGTTATCGGTGTTGATTCGGGCAGGCAAACCATAGCGGCGGAAGACTTCGCTCAGCTTTTCCTGAACCGTTTCCTTGCGCTCATTGGCGCAGGCCTGGATCGCCAGGTTGAAGCGGGAATGGTCATCCACAACCGTCAACGGATGACACTGGCCTTGCTGGGTCGGAAAGTAGCCCTTGAAATCCATCTGCCAGAGGTCATTGGGGGCCTCGTGCTCGAAGCGCTGCCAGGGCTTCTTGGCTTCCTTTTC
>BATO01000196.1 GCA_000474255.1 Aquipseudomonas alcaligenes MRY13-0052 | reverse complement strand
CCCCTCCTCCGACCGCCCCGAGCTGCTGGTGGACCTGAACCTGCCGCAGAACAGCAGCATCGCCGAGACCCGCGCGGTGATGGACCGCTTCGAGGCCAAGCTCAAGGGCGATGACGACATCCAGCGCTGGAGCTCCTACATCGGCGAAGGCGCGGTGCGCTTCTACCTGCCCCTCGACCAGCAACTGCAGAACCCCTACTACGGCCAGCTGGTGATAGTCGCCAAGGACATGGACGCCCGGCAGCGCCTGTCCGCCCGCCTCAAGCAGCGCCTGCGCGACGAGTTCGTCGGCATCAGCGGCTACGTGCAGCCCCTGGAGATGGGCCCGCCGGTGGGCCGGCCGATCCAGTACCGGGTCAGCGGCCCGGACATCGACAAGGTGCGCGACTACGCCATGGCGCTGGCCGCGCGGCTGGACGCCAACCCCAACGTCGGCGAGATGATCTACGACTGGAACGAGCCCGGGCGCGTGCTGAAGATCGATATCGCCCAGGACAAGGCGCGCCAGCTGGGCCTCTCCTCCGAGGATGTGGCGCAGATGATGAACGGCGTGGTCACCGGCGCCACCATCACCCAGGTGCGCGACAGCATCTACCTGGTCAACCTGGTGGGCCGCTCCGCCGAGGGCGAACGCAACTCGCCGGAAACCCTGGAAAACCTGCAGATCGTCACCCCCAACGGCACCTCCATCCCGCTCAAGGCCTTCGCCACCGTGGGCTACGAACTGGAGCAGCCGCTGGTGTGGCGCCGCGACCGCAAGCCCACCATCACCCTCAAGGCCAGCGTCCACGGCGACATGCAGCC
>BATO01000197.1 GCA_000474255.1 Aquipseudomonas alcaligenes MRY13-0052 | reverse complement strand
TGACGGTTTGCGGATTGCCGAAACTGTCGAAGCTGGACAGCTGGGTGATATGGCCCAGGGCATTGGTGACGCTGATGAGGTGGCCCTGGGCGTCGTAGGCGTAGTGAGTGACGTCTTGGACATCGGTACGCGGGCCATCGGCGGTTTCGATCTGGCCGCTGGCGGTGTAGGTGTAGCTCCAGTTGCGCGGGGCGGCCTGGAGGCTGGCGGCGGCGAGGGTACCGGCCAGGGCGAGCGTGAGGACGCTCAAGCGGTGGTGCAGGAGTTTCATGGGCAAGTCCTTGTGCGAATCAGCGCTGGCTTACGCTCTGGCTGAGTGGTCGTCCTTGATCGTCGTAGCTGTAGGTGGTGATACGGTCGGGCTCGGTCACGGTGGCCGGCAGGAACAGGGTCGGGTGCCAGGTGGTGGTGACGGTACGGGCCTGGGGCGTGCCGAAGGCTTCGGTGCGGGACACTTCGAGGCCACGGTCGTTGTAATCGAAGGTGGTGACGTTGCCCTTGTTATCGGTACGGGTCTTCACCAGGCCACGGTCGTCGTAGGTGAAGGTGGA
>BATO01000198.1 GCA_000474255.1 Aquipseudomonas alcaligenes MRY13-0052 | reverse complement strand
ACAACCGTCTCGACAAAGACAACGCCGCCGTCCTGCTGGTGGACCACCAGGCCGGCCTGCTCTCCCTGGTTCGCGACATCGAGCCGGACAAGTTCAAGAACAACGTCCTGGCCCTGGCTGACCTCGCCAAGTTCTTCAAGCTGCCGACCATCCTCACCACCAGCTTCGAAACCGGCCCCAACGGCCCGCTGGTCCCCGAGCTGAAAAAGCTGTTCCCGGACGCGCCCTACATCGCCCGCCCCGGCCAGATCAACGCCTGGGATAACGAAGACTTCGTCAAGGCGATCAAGGCCACCGGCAAGAAACAGCTGATCATCGCCGGCGTGGTGACCGAGGTCTGCGTGGCCTTCCCGGCCCTCTCCGCCCTGGAGGAAGGCTTCGAAGTGTTCGTGGTGACCGACGCCTCCGGCACCTTCAACGAGATGACCCGCAACGCGGCGTGGAACCGCATGAGCCAGGCCGGCGCGCAGTTGATGAACTGGTTCGGCGTGGCCTGC
>BATO01000199.1 GCA_000474255.1 Aquipseudomonas alcaligenes MRY13-0052 | reverse complement strand
GATGGGAATTAATTTGGTTTATCTGCAACGGCGTTCGCAGATAAAGAAGAAAACATGACTAATCGTCCTTCTACTGTTGCATCTGCACTAGAAGCATTGACTGGCGCTCATTAATTTTAAAGGAGTAAATACATGACAACTATGACTATTGTTAAGCGCGATGAAATTGAAAACGGCAATTTACCTGCTGCAGGTTTGCGTGCTGGCGCTGATAGTGGAAACCCTCAGTTAGGAGTTCAAACTCTTGCACCTAATGCTCAAGGGAATTTAGGGATTTGGGAGTGTCAACCAGGAGGGTGGCCTGTTATCGACAGAAAGGATACTGAGTTTTGCTACATCATATCTGGTAAAGCAACTCTAACTGATGACAAGACAGGTGAGGCTATTTCTGTAAGTGAAGGCGATTTGATAATTTTGCCTGTTGGCTGGACAGGTCGTTGGGATGTAACTGAAACAGTTCGAAAAATATTCACAATTTATTAATTCAATCATTTC
>BATO01000200.1 GCA_000474255.1 Aquipseudomonas alcaligenes MRY13-0052 | reverse complement strand
TGTGTGCCTTGGAACAGGGCACGGCTTCATCACCCAGATGTGATTTTACTTGATATCCCAGATGCCGGGTATGAATGGTCTCGTCTGTGCGGAGCAATTAAGCCAACTTAATACCTCGACCTGCCATAGTGTTTGTCACAGCTTATGATCAGCATGCATTGGAGGCATTTAAGTCACAAGCACAAGCTTATCTTCTTAAGCCCATTGATCCTCAAGAGCTGGAGCAGACATTTAAGCAATTAACCCAGCTAACGCAAGCGCAGCTCAGCGCTTTGCCTAAACCTGAGCTTTTACAGGATTTAAAAACACAACGTCATCAAATTGCTGCTAAAACCTATCGTGGGGTTGAGCTAATTCCTGTTGAAAATATCTATTACTTTTTTAGCAGATCAGAAATATGTCACGGTACGTCATAAAAATGGCAGCGTATTGATTGACGAAACACTTAAAGAACTTGAAACTG
>BATO01000201.1 GCA_000474255.1 Aquipseudomonas alcaligenes MRY13-0052 | reverse complement strand
CCGCGCCTGTCCTTCGGCAAGCTGTTCGACCAGAAGATCGCCTTCGGCCCGGTGACCGACGTGCTGCTGGCCGCCACCTACGAGCGCGGCGAGAACCGCAACCAGAACTACCTGGTGGGCCCGGGCTTCGACCTGGCCATCCCCGGCTTCGACTACTTCCAGCTGAACTTCTACTACCGCAAGCCCGACGGCATCACCAACAACCCGTCCGGCCAGTGGCAGGTCACCCCGGTGTGGTCGTACACCCTGCCGGTGGGCGACTCCGACATCCTTATCGACGGCTTCATGGACTGGGTCTGGAACAACAAGGACGCCACCAGCAGCCGCCCGAACGACCTGCACGCCAACCTGCACTTCAACCCGCAGATCAAGTACGACCTGGGCAAGGCCCTGGACCTGGGCGCCAAGCAGCTCTACGTGGGCGTCGAGTACGACTACTGGAGCAACAAGTACGGCATCGACGA
>BATO01000202.1 GCA_000474255.1 Aquipseudomonas alcaligenes MRY13-0052 | reverse complement strand
GGGCGGCAGGATCAGCAGATGGCGGTGCAGGACGTTAGTCACAGTGCTGGGGGCAATACCGCAGTTAAGGACATGGCTGATCTTGCGTCCGCCCCACGCAGGATGCGCCTGACGCAACGCAACCACCTCCGTTTCCAGCGCGGGAGGGGTCCGCTTGGGGCTATTGAGCGGCCGGCGGGATTTCTCGTGCAGGCCATCTCTCCCGCTCTGTTCGTATCGCTTAAGCCACTTGTAAGCCGTTTGCGGGCTGATACCGAAGCGTCGGCACAGTTCTCGCCTGTTGCTGTCAGGCTGTAAGGCCAACGCAATGAATTCCTCTTTCAAACTCATGGCGTCTCTCGTATTCCAAGGCATGGTATGGATCCCCGGCAAGGCAGCTCGCCGGAAAGTGTCAACCATGTCTCCGTACACCTGTCAGCTATGTCCTCGGTCTATAC
>BATO01000203.1 GCA_000474255.1 Aquipseudomonas alcaligenes MRY13-0052 | reverse complement strand
AGGCGGCAGGATCAGCAGATGGCGGTGCAGGACGTTAGTCACAGTGCTGGGGGCAATACCGCAGTTAAGGACATGGCTGATCTTGCGTCCGCCCCACGCAGGATGCGCCTGACGCAACGCAACCACCTCCGTTTCCAGCGCGGGAGGGGTCCGCTTGGGGCTATTGAGCGGCCGGCGGGATTTCTCGTGCAGGCCATCTCTCCCGCTCTGTTCGTATCGCTTAAGCCACTTGTAAGCCGTTTGCGGGCTGATACCGAAGCGTCGGCACAGTTCTCGCCTGTTGCTGTCAGGCTGTAAGGCCAACGCAATGAATTCCTCTTTCAAGCTCATGGCGTCTCTCGTGTTCCAAGGCATGGTATGGATCCCCGGCAAGGCAGCTCGCCGGAAAGTGTCAACCATGTCTCCGTACACCTGTCAGCTATGTCCTCGGTCTATAC
>BATO01000204.1 GCA_000474255.1 Aquipseudomonas alcaligenes MRY13-0052 | reverse complement strand
TATCCCCTGTGTGCCTTGTGAATATTTACTCATCTCAGGAAGCTCTGAGAGCTTGTTGGCGAATAGATGGCGTTGTTTATCTGTTATTTTTGAAAAGAGGTCTAACGTATTCGGATCTCTTTTAGATTCGACTGAATGCGTGGCTGATTTTTCTGTTTAAAGCTAAATGAAAAACCAGTAATAGATCTACCTGTTTTATGCTGTTCAACTTTGACAATAATATCGGTATGTTCATTTACTTGTTTTAATGCAATGTCTAAAACATATTTTTTAAAATCATACATTCGTTTGTATTCAGTCTCGAGTACACCTATTTTTTGTCTAAAATCATACATAGTTATGAGAGGCG
>BATO01000205.1 GCA_000474255.1 Aquipseudomonas alcaligenes MRY13-0052 | reverse complement strand
GATGCGCCGGTGGCGGTCGACGACAGCTTCAGCACCAACGAGGACACGGCCGTCACCATCACCGCCAACGGGCTGTTCGGCGCCGATGGCACCGGGCCGAACAACGACAGTGATGTCGATTCGGGTGCCTTCGACAACATCAAGGTGACCCAGCTGGCCACCGACGGTGTGCTCAAGCTCAACGGCGTGGCCGTGACTTTGAACCAGGTGATCACCCTCGCCGATATCAACGCCGGCAAGCTGGTGTTCGTGCCCGATGGCAACGAGAACGGCTCGCCCTATGCCACCTTCCAGTACCAGGTGAGCGACGGCAGCCTCTATAGCAACACGGCCACCGT
>BATO01000206.1 GCA_000474255.1 Aquipseudomonas alcaligenes MRY13-0052 | reverse complement strand
TATCCCCTGTGTGCCTTGTAGAGCAGGGCATCTGTTTCATGAAGCGAAACATTTGAGAACACATGAGTTCTGTTTTTACCAACCACAGTGAAAGTTCTGGTTTTGCTGTTGTATATTTGGATCATTGTGGTGACTCCAATAAGAAGTTATTTTCAACTTCTAGTTCTTTTCTTCTTTTTATAACCAGCTCCATTAGGGGTTCTTGAATACGTTCATCTGCTTCTGAAATATCAATTTCAATCGCATCCAACGTAGTCAGGTCTGTAGCTCGTTTGACTCGTTCAGAAATTGAAATATTTTCTTTCGATTGACCAGCAATGATGACTAAGTGT
>BATO01000207.1 GCA_000474255.1 Aquipseudomonas alcaligenes MRY13-0052 | reverse complement strand
TCAAGGTCACCAGCTCCGATGGCAGCACCAACACCCAGGTGCTCACCATCAACCTCACCAACGTCAACGACAACGGTGTGGTGATCAGCGACAGCAACGCCGCCGCCAACACCGTTGCCGAGAATGCCGCCAACGGCTCCACCGTCGGCCTGACCGTACTGGGCACCGACGGCGACGCCGGCGCCACCATCACCAAGTACGAGCTGACCGACAACGCCGGCGGCCGCTTCGCGATCAATGCCACCACTGGCGTGGTGACCGTGGCCGATGGCAGCAAGCTCGACTACGAGGCGGCTACCAGCCACACCATCACCGTGCTGGCCACCA
>BATO01000208.1 GCA_000474255.1 Aquipseudomonas alcaligenes MRY13-0052 | reverse complement strand
TCCATGCAGAAGCAGTGGATGCACAAGGTAACGTAGATGTTGCAGATGCAGACGTGACAGTAACGGTTGATACAGTTCCTGCAGACCTGATCGGTGCGATCACGATTCCTGAAGACCTAAATGGCGACGGTATCTTGAATGCAGACGAGTTAGGTACAGATGGCAGCTTCAATGCACAAGTGGCATTAGGACCGGATGCAGTTGATGGCACAGTGGTGAATGTTAACGGTACTAACTACACCGTGACAGCAGCTGACCTTGCAAACGGCTATATCACAGCAGCGATTCCTGTGACAGGCGAAGGCCCTGTAGCGATCAGTCGTCGG
>BATO01000209.1 GCA_000474255.1 Aquipseudomonas alcaligenes MRY13-0052 | reverse complement strand
GGCGGACAGATCGCCGGGTTATGTCCCGGCCCGTTTTTGAAAGGAGGAACGCTGGTTTCGAACAGCGACGGCAGGCGCAGGCCCTGGGTGTAGGAGGCGTAGACGAAGGTGTCGGGCAGGAACTCGACATGGATGCCGAAGGCCGGCGAGAAACCACCGCCACTGCTGCCGCGCTGCGGGGTGTAGTCGTAGCCGGTTACCACGTTGCTGACGCCTTCCGGGTGCACGGTCACGTTGGTGGCGCCGGATTCGTTGAACGGCACACCATTGAACGGCTCGTTGCTGTTGCCGAAGACGATGCCGTTGTTCAACCGC
>BATO01000210.1 GCA_000474255.1 Aquipseudomonas alcaligenes MRY13-0052 | reverse complement strand
GGTCATCACCGACAGCAACGCGGCCGCCAACACCGTTGCCGAGAACGCCGCCAACGGTTCCACCGTCGGCCTGACCGTACTGGGCACCGACGGCGACGCCGGCGCCACCATCACCAAGTACGAGCTGACCGACAACGCCGGTGGCCGCTTCGCGATCAACGCCACCACCGGTGTCGTGACCGTCGCTGACGGCAGCAAACTCGACTACGAGGCGGCTACCAGCCACAACATCACCGTCAAGGTCACCAGCTCCGATGGCAGCACCAACACCCAGGTGTTCACCATCAA
>BATO01000211.1 GCA_000474255.1 Aquipseudomonas alcaligenes MRY13-0052 | reverse complement strand
GGGGCAGGTCGGCACCGTCGCGCACCACCGCCTTGATCTGCGCCACGGCCAGCGCCGGCAGGCGGGCGATCTCTTCGGCCAGGGCCAGCGCGCGGGGCAGCGCGTCGTCGTCGGCCCGCTCGCTGACCAGGCCCATGGCCAGGGCCTCCTCGGCGCCCACCAGGGCGCCGGTCAGCAGCAGGCGCAGCGCCCGGTACTTGCCCAGCGCCCGCACCAGCCGCTGGGTGCCACCGGCACCGGGCATGATGCCGAGGCGCACCTCGGGCTGGCCGAAGCGCGCCGT
>BATO01000212.1 GCA_000474255.1 Aquipseudomonas alcaligenes MRY13-0052 | reverse complement strand
CGAATAGGCGGCACTGGTCAAAGTCTGAGCACAACCCTGAAAGCACTGCTGTTACTGGCGCCAAGCGATTTATCCACAGACAACCAACAGTTGGCTCCACAGCTATTGTGGGCAACTGGGGATGAATCCGTTCGCCTGGGGATTTCTTCGCGAATAAATTCGCTCCCACGGGTGCTTGTCTCCCTGTGGGAGCGGTTTCAACCGCGAATAGGTAGCACTGCTCAATATCTGAGCACAAGCTTGAAAGCAGCGCTGTTGCTGGCATACAGAAATATAT
>BATO01000213.1 GCA_000474255.1 Aquipseudomonas alcaligenes MRY13-0052 | reverse complement strand
CCAGCAGCACCACGCCGACCATCAGCGCCCAGTTCACCGCAGGGATGTAGATCTGCCCTTGCTCGTGGCTGGAGGTGTGCTGGATGAACATGCGCGGCACATAACCGAGCTGGATGGCCTGGCGGGTCAGGGAGAAGGCGCCGGAGATCACCGCCTGGGAGGCGATCACGGTGGCGGCGGTGGACAGCGCCACCATCGGCAGCAACGCCCAGCCCGGAGCCGTCAGGTAGAAGGGGTTACGCGCAGCCTCGGGGTTGACCAGG
>BATO01000214.1 GCA_000474255.1 Aquipseudomonas alcaligenes MRY13-0052 | reverse complement strand
CCACCCTTGTATCTCGACTAACTACCCCTTCAGGGGTAATAGTTCCCGACTGATCATCGGGGGAGGGGCTGGAAGTCGTGTCCACCCTTAGGCCCTGAGCCTGCGACGTAGATAGTGCTCCGCCCCTCCACACTCACTCGAACAGCCCGAACGGTATCTTGAGCCCAGAGCTCGCATTCACAAGGTTGGGCCGGGTGCAGTGATGATCGTGTCTGAAAA
>BATO01000215.1 GCA_000474255.1 Aquipseudomonas alcaligenes MRY13-0052 | reverse complement strand
CTACGACCGCTGGGCCGAACTCGGCTGCGACGGCTGGAGCTGGCGCGAGGTGCTGCCGCTGTTCAGGAAGTCCGAGGGCAACCGCCTGGGCCAGGACCTGGCCTACCACGGCACCCGGGGCGAGCTGCTGGTGGACCGCGCCCGCGATCCCAACCCGCTGTCGTCGCTGTTCATCAAGGCGGCGGAAGCCATCGGCCTGAAACGCAACGAC
>BATO01000216.1 GCA_000474255.1 Aquipseudomonas alcaligenes MRY13-0052 | reverse complement strand
AGGTAGGAGCCCCCCGCCGCGACGATGTTGTTCGATTCGGCCCAGGCCGAAGGCACGCCCATGCCGACGAGGATGGCGGCAGCGATGCGGCTTGGCTGGAAGCGCTGGACCGGAAGAACGCGGGGTGTGGTTCGGGGGGAGAAGCGCTCGACCGGCATGTTGGACCTCACTGTCACGAAAGGAAATTTCACGGATGGTGAATTTT
>BATO01000217.1 GCA_000474255.1 Aquipseudomonas alcaligenes MRY13-0052 | reverse complement strand
TGGGCGTTGGGCACGCCGTCGCCATCGCGGTCGTCGTCCAGCGCATCCGGGATGCCGTCCTTGTCCAGGTCCGGCGGCGTGCTGGTCTTGTCGTTCGGATCGAAGCCGAGCTGGGTTTCGTAGTCGTTGGAAATGCCGTCGCCATCGCGATCCAGGTCGGCGTTGTCGCCGATCTTGTCGCCGTCGAGGTCGCTGCTCT
>BATO01000218.1 GCA_000474255.1 Aquipseudomonas alcaligenes MRY13-0052 | reverse complement strand
CCAGCGCGGCTTCGCTTTCCAGGGCCAGGTCGGCCAGTACGTTCTGCATCAGCGGCTGGTCGGCCAGCACGCGCCCGCCGACCTTGCGGTGGGCGCAGTGGTGCGCGGCCTGGGTCAGCGCCTGACGCATCAGCGAGCTGGAACCGATCATGCAGTCGAAGCGGGTCAGGGAGACCATTTCGATGATGGTGGGCACA
>BATO01000219.1 GCA_000474255.1 Aquipseudomonas alcaligenes MRY13-0052 | reverse complement strand
GTGAAACTGGCGTCCCCTAGGGGACTCGAACCCCTGTTACCGCCGTGAAAGGGCGGTGTCCTAGGCCACTAGACGAAGGGGACAGGTAAAACCTGGCAAGCATCGCTTGTGAAACTGGAGCGGGAAACGAGACTCGAACTCGCGACCCCGACCTTGGCAAGGTCGTGCTCTACCAACTG
>BATO01000220.1 GCA_000474255.1 Aquipseudomonas alcaligenes MRY13-0052 | reverse complement strand
CAGGTCGATCAGGGTGACCAGGATGCTCTTGCCGCGGAACTCGAACTTGCTCACGCACCAGGCGGCGGCGACGCCGAACACCAGGTTCAGTGGCACCGAGATGGCCACGGCTATCACCGTCAGCTTCAGCGCGGCGAGGGCATCGGGCTCGAAGATGGCGGTGAAGAAGGTG
>BATO01000221.1 GCA_000474255.1 Aquipseudomonas alcaligenes MRY13-0052 | reverse complement strand
AGAAGAGCATCACCAGCTGATTGCGGATCAGCGGCTCGTGGTACTCCACCGACTTGGCCGCGTCCGCGCCCGCCACCTGCAGGGAGATATCGGCCTTGTAGTACTTCAGCTTGGGGCCCGCCCCGTAGTTGCCCACCAGCGCTGGCGTCAGGCCGACGTAGGCGATCTTC
>BATO01000222.1 GCA_000474255.1 Aquipseudomonas alcaligenes MRY13-0052 | reverse complement strand
GACGCCTTCCCGGACGATCCCACCGAGAGCAGTCGACCTCGACGGCGACAAGATCGGCGACAACGCCGATACCGACCGCGATGGCGACGGCATTGCCAACGACATCGAGATCCAGCTCGGCTTTGACCCGAACGACAAGAACAGCACCCCGCCGGACCTCGATAA
>BATO01000223.1 GCA_000474255.1 Aquipseudomonas alcaligenes MRY13-0052 | reverse complement strand
CGACGGCGACGGCGTGCCCAACGCCCAGGATCGTCTTCCCGGACGATCCCACCGAGAGCAGCGACCTCGACGGCGACAAGATCGGCGACAACGCCGACCTGGATCGCGATGGCGACGGCATTTCCAACGACTACGAAACCCAACTGGGCTTCGACCCCAAC
>BATO01000224.1 GCA_000474255.1 Aquipseudomonas alcaligenes MRY13-0052 | reverse complement strand
AGGATGCATAAGTTATGCAAGTTACGCCACTTAAATAAGTTAAGGCGCTAAAGCGATAAAAGCTACATGATGGCCAGTACTGAGCACTGGCGATCTAAGTCAATGCTGCAGTTCTCATCATCATTGGAATAAGTGGACAAATTCCTGACATGGAAA
>BATO01000225.1 GCA_000474255.1 Aquipseudomonas alcaligenes MRY13-0052 | reverse complement strand
AAACGCCCTGCCAAATAACCGCCAGCATCAGTTAATTCAACATTTGCGCAGCGTTCATATTCCCAAGGCACAGGTGTTTTCACATCTTGCCAACAGTCCATTGGCCCATTTGGAATACCTTCAAATACCATAATGTCGCAAGGCACACAGGGGATA
>BATO01000226.1 GCA_000474255.1 Aquipseudomonas alcaligenes MRY13-0052 | reverse complement strand
TAGCTGTTGTGGTTTTAATGCAAGCGCTCAAGCACGGCCCTTTCCGGGCGCCCAAGGGTTCGTGCCACCTCCACCGCATGGGTTTCGCTTCGCTCTACGCCATCCTACGAAAGCCCGTGCGCACCACGTGGTGATGCGCTGGACGAAGAAAGGT
>BATO01000227.1 GCA_000474255.1 Aquipseudomonas alcaligenes MRY13-0052 | reverse complement strand
CCCACCCTTGTATCTCGACTAACTACCCCTTCAGGGGTAATAGTTCCCGACTGATCATCGGGGGAGGGGCTGGAAGTCGTGTCCACCCTTAGGCCCTGAGCTTGCGACGTAGATAGTGCTCCGCCCCTCCACACTCACTCGAACAGCCCGG
>BATO01000228.1 GCA_000474255.1 Aquipseudomonas alcaligenes MRY13-0052 | reverse complement strand
GGACAGCATGGGTTTCGCTACGCTCTACGCCATCCTACGGTGCTTACCCCGCAGCAAAGTAGGGCGGGGAAACCCGCGAGAGACCTGTGCGGATCGTAGGATGGGAAGAGCTCCGCGAATCCCATCGATTCGGTGCATCCCCGAACACC
>BATO01000229.1 GCA_000474255.1 Aquipseudomonas alcaligenes MRY13-0052 | reverse complement strand
GACGGCTCGATGCGCGACGCTATGAGCCTCACCGACCAGGCCATCGCCTTCGGTGAGGGCAAGGTCCTCGCCGCCGATGTGCGTGCCATGCTCGGCACCCTCGACCATGGCCAGGTCTATGGCGTGCTCCATGCGCTGCTGCAGGGC
>BATO01000230.1 GCA_000474255.1 Aquipseudomonas alcaligenes MRY13-0052 | reverse complement strand
CGCTGGTCTTGGGGTTGTCGCGGATCGGCGACTCCGCCTGCAGCTCGCTCCAGTGGTAGCTGAAGTCACCCTCGGGGTGGATCGGCAGCGCGATGGTGGCCACGCCTTCGGGAATGCCACCGGCCATGGCGGGCCAGTCGTCC
>BATO01000231.1 GCA_000474255.1 Aquipseudomonas alcaligenes MRY13-0052 | reverse complement strand
CGAGATGTTCGGTTATGCGACCGACGTACGTTCCATGTCCCAGGGTCGCGCGAGCTACTCCATGGAATTCTCCAAATACGCCGAAGCTCCGTCGAATGTCGTCGAAGCCCTGGTTAAAAAACAAGGTTGATTCA
>BATO01000232.1 GCA_000474255.1 Aquipseudomonas alcaligenes MRY13-0052 | reverse complement strand
TCCCGCTGATGTGAAGCGAAAGATTCACGGAAAGCGCAAGTCGTTGAGTAGAAAGAAAAAATTCTTCGAAAAACAGCTTGACAGATAGAAAGGCTGCTGTAGAATGCGCGGCCTCGGTTGAGG
>BATO01000233.1 GCA_000474255.1 Aquipseudomonas alcaligenes MRY13-0052 | reverse complement strand
TATCCCCTGTGTGCCTTGTCTTTAGCGATTGCCAATATGGCATCGGGTTCAATGAAAATTGAATCACTGTTTATTGATGAAGGTTTTGGTACATTAGATGCCTCATCTTTGCATATGGTC
>BATO01000234.1 GCA_000474255.1 Aquipseudomonas alcaligenes MRY13-0052 | reverse complement strand
GGCTGCCAACACGGTGCGCCGCTGGAAAGCGACTACGAACTGCTGCGCGAGGAAAGCGCCGAGATGGCCTGGATCGCCACCGAGGGCAACATGTTCAACCACCTCACCGACCGCGG
>BATO01000235.1 GCA_000474255.1 Aquipseudomonas alcaligenes MRY13-0052 | reverse complement strand
TGTGAAGTAGAACAGCGTGTCGTCGGCCTTCAGGTCGCTGTGCAGCGCGTGTTCCTTGAGGTGTTGCAGCAGGGTGCCGCCTACGCCGTGGACGATGCACTTGGGCACCCCGGTG
>BATO01000236.1 GCA_000474255.1 Aquipseudomonas alcaligenes MRY13-0052 | reverse complement strand
TGATTCCGCTGGTGGATGATGAAGCGCCATCCACCCTACACAGCGGTCAGCCCCGGCGCGGGATTGGGGTCGCGCCGTAGGTTGGCGCCGAGCGCAGCGAGGCCCAACACAGCG
>BATO01000237.1 GCA_000474255.1 Aquipseudomonas alcaligenes MRY13-0052 | reverse complement strand
TTTGACCCCAATGACAAGACCAGCACTCCGCCGGATATGGACAAGGACGGCATCCCCGACGCCCTGGACAACGACCGTGATGGCGATGGTGTTCTGAACCCTGAC